>JAFSDP010000010.1 GCA_017436185.1 Alistipes sp.
ACCGCCTGTTCTACGATACGATCAAGGGCGGCGACTACCGTGCCCGCGAGGCCAACGTATACCGCCTGGCCGAGGTGGCCAACGACATCATCGACCAGTGCGTCGGCCAGGGCGTCCCGTTCGCCCGCGAGTACGGCGGACTGCTCGACAACCGCTCGTTCGGCGGCGCGCAGGTGAGCCGTACGTTCTACGCCCGCGGCCAGACCGGACAGCAGCTGCTGCTCGGCGCCTACGCCTCGCTCAACCGCCAGATCGCCAAGGGTACCGTGAAGAGCTACAACCGTCACGAGATGCTCGACCTGGTGATGATCGACGGCAAGGCCCGCGGTATCGTGGCCCGCAACCTGATCACCGGCGAGATCGAACGCTTCGGCGCGCATGCCGTGGTGATCGCCTCGGGCGGCTACGGCAACGTCTTCTTCCTGTCGACCAACGCGATGAACTCGAACGGATCGGCCGCATGGCAGTGCTACAAGAAGGGCGCCTTCTTTGCCAACCCCTGTTTCACGCAGATCCACCCGACCTGTATCCCGGTGCACGGTACGCAGCAGTCGAAGCTGACGCTGATGTCGGAGTCGCTGCGTAACGACGGTCGTATCTGGGTTCCCAAAAAGTTGGAGGATGTAAAGGCCCTGCGTGCCGGTACGCTCAAGCCTTCGGACATCAAGGAGGAGGATCGCGACTACTACCTGGAGCGTCGCTACCCGGCCTTCGGTAACCTCGTTCCCCGTGACGTGGCTTCGCGTGCCGCCAAGGAGCGTTGCGACGCAGGCTTCGGTGTGAATGAGACGGGTCTGGCCGTATTCCTCGACTTCAAGACCGCCATCGAGCGTCTGGGTAAGGATATCATCAAGCAGCGCTACGGCAACCTCTTCGATATGTATGAGGAGATTACCGACGTAAGCCCCTACGAGGAGCCGATGCAGATCTTCCCCGCCGTGCACTACACGATGGGCGGTATCTGGGTGGACTACAACCTGATGACCACCATCCCCGGTCTGTATGCCATCGGTGAGGCCAACTTCTCGGATCACGGTGCCAACCGTCTGGGTGCTTCGGCCCTGATGCAGGGTCTGGCCGACGGTTACTTCGTGCTTCCCTACACGATTGGTGACTACCTCTCGAAGAAGATTCAGGCTCCGAAGGTAGATGTAAATACCCCCGCCTTCGAGGAGGCTGAGAAGGCCGTGAAGGAGAAGATTCAGAAGCTGATGTCGATCAATGGTTCGCAGTCGGTGGATGACATCCACAAGAAGCTGGGCCACATTATGTGGGAGAACGTAGGTATGGCTCGTACGAAGGAGTCGCTGGAGCGTGCCATCAAGGAGATTCAGGCCCTGCGCAAAGAGTTCTGGAAGGACGTGAAGGTGGTAGGTACGGCCGATTCGTTCAACGTAGAGTTGGAGAAGGCGCTGCGTCTGGCCGACTTCCTGGAGCTGGGTGAGCTGATGGCTCGCGACGCCTTGAACCGTGAGGAGTCGTGCGGTGGTCACTTCCGCTCGGAGCACCAGACCGAGGAGGGCGAGGCCCTGCGTCACGACGACAAGTTCGCCTATGCTGCCGTTTGGGAGTATAAGGGTATGGACGAGGAGCCCGAGCTGACGAAGGAGATGCTGGACTACGAGTTCACGCACCGTGCACAGCGCAACTACAAGGACTAATAAACTTTTGACGTACAACACTTTAATAACACAGAAATTATGAATTTCACCTTAAAGATATGGCGTCAGAAGGACGCAAAATCGAAGGGTGCCTTCGAGACCTACCAGGTTAAGGATATTACGCCCGACACCTCGTTCTTGGAGATGCTCGATATTCTGAACAACAACCTCGTACACGAGGGCAAGGAGCCTGTGGCATTCGACCACGACTGCCGTGAGGGTATCTGCGGTATGTGCTCGCTGCACATCAACGGCTTCGCACACGGTCCCGGTCAGGCCGCTACGACCTGCCAGATCTATATGCGTAAGTTTAAGGATGGCGATACGATTACCATCGAGCCGTGGCGTTCGGCTGCCTTCCCCGTGCTGAAGGACCTTGTGGTGAATCGTGGTGCTTACGACCAGATTCTCCAGGCCGGTGGTTATGTATCGGTACGTACCAACTCGGTGCCCGATGCCAACGCTATTCCCATTCCGAAGGCTGATGCCGACGAGTCGATGGATGCTGCTGCCTGCATCGGTTGCGGTGCTTGCGCTGCTACGTGTAAGAACGGCTCGGCAATGCTCTTCGTGGCTGCCCGCGTATCGTCGTTGGCCAAGCTGCCGCAGGGTCGTGTTGAGGGTGCCCGTCGTGCCAAGGCGATGGTTGCCAAGATGGACGAGCTGGGCTTCGGTAACTGCACCAACACGGGTGCTTGCCAGGCCGAGTGCCCGAAGGGTATCTCGATTGCCCATATCGCCCGCCTGAACCGTGAGTTCCTCTCGGCCAAGATTAAGGAGTAATCCCATTCGATTGAATGCAAAAAGCGACCTCAAATTGAGGTCGCTTTTTTGTTGTACAGTGTGGGCGATATGAGCCGATGCCCAATTGTTTTTCACATCCCCCCATCCCCCTTGCCAAGGGGGCGAATGCCCGCCTGAACCGTGAGTTCTTGTCGGCCAAGATCAAGGAGTAAGACTGTACTGACTTTCACAGAACAAGCGACCTCAATTTGGGTCGCTTTTTTTGTAGATATGTGGTTTTCTGCAATTTTTATACTATCTTTGCAGGCAATGTTGCACTATAAAGCCATAGAACACAGCCCTGAAAGCCCTTGGATTGTAATGATTCACGGGGCAGGAGGCAGTAGCGCCGTGTGGTATCGTCAGATTAGCGATTTCCGCCGTCACTTCAACCTCTTGTTGGTCGATCTGGTCGGCCACGGGGGCTCGATGGCTCAAATCGTATCGAAGGAGTTCAGCTTCGAGCGGGCCGCCGAGCAGGTGATGGAGGTGGTCGATTATCTTCGAATCGAGAAGGCCCACTATATGGGGCTTTCGTTGGGCAGCATCATCGTGCGTGTCATCGCCGAGGAGCACCCCGAGCGGGTCTCCAAACTGGTATTGGCCGGTGCCGTAACGCAGCTGGGCTGGGAGGCCCGCACGCTGCTCAAGCTGGCCGACTGGGGCAAGCACATCATCCCCTACCGCATCTTGAAGTGGTGCATCGCCAAGGCCATCATCCCGCAGCGTCGCTACGGAAAGTCGATGCAGCTCTTCCTGCGCAACGCCAAGAAGGTCTCGTTCGACAACTTTCTGCGTTGGCTCACCCTGAGCGACAACATCACGGGGCGTCTGGGTCGTCTCTTTGCGAAGCAACTCTCCATTCCCACCCTCTACCTGATGGGCGAGGGCGACTATCTCTTCCTGCCCCCGGTCTATATGGCGGCGCAGGTCTCGGCCGACTATGCCTCGGTGGTCATCGTGCCCAACGCCGGACACGTCTGCAATGTCGATAACAACGACTTCTTCAACCAAGCCTCGATTACCTGGTTGCAGAAGGAGAAATAACCCTTTGAAGTATGAAATTTCGTAAATTGGTAGCCATCGAGCCGGTGAGCCTGATTCCCTCGGCCGAGAAGGAGCTTTACACCCTTGCCGAGGAGGTAATCCTCTATGACGACATCCCCTCCTCTGACGAGGAGATTACCCGCCGTGTGGGCGATGCCGATGCCGTGCTGTTGAGTTACACGTCACGTCTGGAGCGTGCCGCAATGGAGTTGTGCCCCAACATCCGTTATGTGGGTATGTGTTGTTCGTTGTACTCGCCCGAGAGTGCCAACGTCGATATTCGCTATGCCGAGAGTCGCGGTATCACCGTAACGGGCATTCGCGACTATGGCGACGAGGGCGTGGTCGAGTGGGTGACGAGCGAGGTGGTGCGTCTGTTGCACGGCTTTGGCGAGGAGCCCTGGGAGGAGATGCCTCGTGAGATTACGGGCCTGAAGGTCGGCGTGGTCGGACTGGGTAAGTCGGGAGGTATGATTGCCGATGCGATGCGCTTCTTTGGGGGCGAAATTAGCTATTTTGCCCGCTCCGAGAAGGCGTGGGCTACCGAGAAGGGTTACCGCTTCCTGCCCTTGCAGGAGCTTCTCAAGGAGAACGATTTCATCTTCTGCTGCCTGAACAAGAACACCGTGCTGCTCCACGACGAGGAGTTTGCGGTGATGGAGGGCAAGAAGGTGCTTTTCAACACGGGTTTGTCGCCCGCCTGGGACGAGGCCCCGATGCTCGGATGGCTCGAACGCAACCCCAAAAACCGCCTCTACTGCGATACGCTGGGGGCCTTGGGGGGTGAAAAACTGATGGCTCATCCGCAGGTGCGTACGGTCAATGTCTCGACGGGCCGCACCAAGCAGGCCTTCGACCGCCTAAGCGAAAAGGTGCTGCATAACATCAAGCAGTTCCTGCAGAACGTCCCCTGCTAACCTGCTCTTACACAACAAAAAAGGAGATAGTCTGATAGGCTATCTCCTTTTTTATGTATTGACGGCGCAACTCTACTCGTGGTAGCGTTTGGCCAGGCCACCCTCCGAGGTTTCACGGTAGAGGCTCGGCATATCCAGACCCGTCTCCTTCATCACGGCCACCACCTTATCGAAGGCCACCAGGTGCTGTCCATCCGAAAGGGTGGCATAGGTGTTGGCATCCAAGGCTCGGGCGGCGGCAATGGCGTTTCGCTCGATGCAGGGCACCTGCACCAGACCGCACACGGGGTCGCACGTCAGACCGAGGTGGTGCTCCAGACCCATCTCTGCGGCATACTCGATCTGCGAAGGGGTACCGCCAAAGAGCTGACAAGCGGCGGCGGCGGCCATTGCACAGGCCACGCCAATCTCGCCCTGACACCCCACCTCGGCACCCGAAATGGAGGAGTTGGTCTTTACCACATTACCAAACAGACCGGCCGTAGCCAGGGCACGCAAGATGCGGATGCGGGTGAAGTTTCGCGAGGTGGCCAGGTGGTAGATGGCGGCGGGAATCACACCACACGACCCACAGGTCGGGGCAGTCACCACCACGCCTCCCGAGGCATTCTCCTCGGCCACAGCCAGGGCGTAGGCGTAGATGCGGGCACGCGAGGCCAGCGAGCCGGCGTAGCTCTGCGACTTGACGTAGTAGTTGCTCGCCTTGCGGGCCACCTTCAGGCCACCGGGCAGCACACCGTCGTTGTTCAATCCGCGCTGAATGGTGTCGCACATCACGGTCCAGACGTTATCCAGGAAGTCCCAAATATCCTTGCCCTCGCAGTCCTCGACATACTCCCAGTAGGTCTTGCCCTCACGTTGGCAGTAGGCCTTGATCTCCTCGATGGTCGTGAAGGGATAGATGTGGAGCTTGGGGGCATCCTTCGTCTCCTCGTTGGCCAGCGCACCGCCGCCCACGCTGAAGATTTGCCAGCTGTCGATTACCTCGCCCCCCTTCAGCCCTTCGAAGAGCATTCCGTTGGGGTGGAACGGCAAGACCACATCGGCCTTCCAGACAATTTCGGTCGGGGCTTTTGGCTCCAACACCGAGAGGATGGCCACATCGGTAAGGTGACCCTTACCCGTAGCGGCCAACGACCCATAGAGGGTCACACGGTAGCTGTCCGCCTCCCCACAACGCTCGACAAACTGCTCGGCAGCACGCTTCGGGCCCATCGTATGGCTCGACGAGGGGCCGTTGCCTATCTTGAAAAGTTCTCGTAAAGACTCCATAACTTGTTTGCTTGCAATTTTCAGGCAAAGTTACCCAGCGCTGCCCTCCAATTTTGAATTTTTAATTTTGAATTTTTAATTTTTAATTGTTTCAGCCATACTTTCGCACGGAAAGTATGGCTGAAACTTGTAGCCCCACCGCGACTCGAACGCGAATTTAGGGTTTAGGAAACCCTCGTTCTATCCCTTGAACTATAGGGCCAAAGCTTTGTGGCGCCGAGCCGACAGCCGAGCCGCACGCCACAAAGATAGCA
This sequence comes from Alistipes sp., assembly GCA_017436185.1. Next base: position 5,935 of record JAFSDP010000010.1, read on the forward strand.
TTTTTATTTCAAAGTGACACGCAACGTGCGGTGGCTCTCCACATCCGACGAGCGGCCGATACGCACCACATACTGCCCCTTCAGCGGCTCCATACGCTCCGTGGCGGGGTTGAACCAGGCGAAATCCTTGGCATCGAGCGCAAAGACCACCATCTTCGACTCACCGGGTTGCAACTCCACACGGCGGTAGGCACGCAGCGTCTGGATGGGACCCTCCTTGTCCGAGGGGCGCTGGATGTAGAGCTGCACAATCTCCGTACCGGGGCGGGTACCGATGTTACCCACCGGAGCGGTGATATAGATAGGTTTGTTGCCCTCAATCTTGAGCGTCGAACGGTCGGCACGGGGCTTGCCGTAGTAGAACTCCGTATAGGTCAGACCGTGACCGAAGCGGAAGAGCGGATCGCCCTCGAAGTAGCGGTAGGTCTTGCCCTCCATATTGTAGTCCTCGAAGTCGGGCAGTTGCTTTACGTTGCGGTAGAAGGTGATGGGCAGCTTACCCGAGGGCTCGGCATCGCCATACAACACCTCGGCCAACGCCGAACCACCCTCCTGACCGGGGTACCAGGCCTGCAGAATGGCGTCGCAATGCTCGGTCTCGGGCTCCAGCGCCAGTGCCGAGCCCGAGAAGTTCACCAGCACCACCTTCTTACCGGCCTTCTTCAGGGCGGCGATGGTCTCACGCTGGATGGCCGGCAACTCAATATCGTCACGGTCGCCACCACGGAATCCGGGAGCCGTTACGGCCATCTCCTCACCCTCCAAGCGGGGCGAGATACCACCGGCGAAGATGACCACATCGACATCCTTCACCCGCTTCAGGAAGGCGGGAATATCCTGCGGAACAGCCTCGGCCATATCGAGATTCAGGTAGGCATCCGTGCGACGGCGGTAGCCTGCAAACTCAATCTTGATGTCGTAGGTGGCACCCAGCTCATACTCAAACTCGCACACCGTAGCGGTATTCTTCACGTTGGTCTTATCGGCCAGCAGCTTGCCATCAACATAGATGCGCACTGTCTCGTTCGAGCTGATGCGGAAGACGGCACGACCCGTATTCTCGGGCTTGAACGTAGCCTCGTAGCGTGCCGTGAAGGCCGACAAATTGACACCCGGTGCAAAGACCGTATTGCCACCCGTGTCGAAGCTCATCGGGCGGGTCACCTGATTCGTGGCAGCGGGCGCACCCTCGAAGTCGAGGTTGTTCCAATAGGTAGCCTTGAAACCCGGTTTTCCGCCGTACGAACACTCGTTGAAGAGCGTCTGGTAGGTGCCCACATCCGTATGGCCGCACAACTGCTCGTAGATCACCTGCGTCTTGGGCAGCAACGCCTCCAGACCCTCCTTGAGGGTGATGGTGTAAGAGGGAATACCGTTGTAGTTGGCCCACTGCATCTCCTCGTTGTCGGCATTGGGGCCTACGATGGCCACCTTCTTGGCCTTGTCAAGCGGGAGCAGGTCGTCCCGATTTTGCAGCAGCACGAAGCTCTTGATGGCCATCTCCTTGGCCAGGGCACGGTGCTCGGGGCAATCGACCACCGAATAGGGGATGTTGTAGGGATCCTCCTTCTCGAACAGACCCATCTCAAACTTGGCCACCATCAGTCGCTCCACCGAGCGGTCGATCTCCTTTTCGGTAATCAGACCACGCTTCACGGCCTCGACCAACGCCGCATAGCTCGAGCCACACTCCAAATCGCAACCCGCCTTCACGGCAGCTGCCGAAGCCTCAGCCGCATCGGCGTGGGTCTCGTGGTGGCCCTTCATATAGAAGTCGCGGATGGCACCGCAGTCCGATACGACAATGCCCTTGTAGCCCCACTCCTTGCGCAGAATCTCCTCCAACAGATAGTTGCTGGCGTTGCAAGGGTCACCTTCGAAGCGGTTGTAGGCACCCATCACCTCCTTCACGTTGCCCTCACGCACCAGAGCCTCGAAGGCGGGGAGGTAGGTCTCGCGCAGGTCACGCTTCGAGATGTTCTTGGCATCGAACGAGTGGCGATTCCACTCCGGCCCCGAGTGCACGGCATAGTGCTTGGCACAGGCGTGCAGTTTGTTGAACTTGGCGTTGGGATCGCCCTGCAGACCACGCACCACGGCCAAACCGAGCTGGGTCGTCAGATAGGGGTCTTCGCCATAGGTCTCCTGACCACGACCCCAACGGGGGTCACGGAAGATGTTGATGTTGGGTGTCCAGACCGAAAGGCCCTGATAACGCTTTCTCGACCCCTCCTTGATGAATTGGATGTACTTGGCACGGGCCTCATCCGAGGTGGCTGTGAAGACCTCCTCGATAAGCTGCTCGTCGAACGACGAGGCCATACCGATGGTCTGCGGAAAGACGGTAGCCAGACCGGCACGGGCGATGCCGTGCAGTGCCTCGCTCCACCAATCGTAGAAGGGGATGCCGAGGCGGTCGATGGGGGCGGCGCCGTTCTGCATCTGCGAGACCTTCTCCTCGAGGGTCATACGGCTGACCAGATCACGGGCACGCTCCTCGTTCGAGAGTGCGGGATTCTGATAGGGCAGCATCTGGGCCGAAACCGTCAGGCCGAGAAGCAATGCCGAAAGGGTAAGAAAAAAGCGTTTCATATTGGTTTTAGGTTTTCGTTTGTTGCTATTACAAGTTGCGGTTGTTGTAAGCCTCCAATGCCTTGCGCAGAATGACCAACGCACGTTGCAAGTCTTCCTTCTTCAGGGCATAGGCGATGCGGACCTCGTTGCGGCCATACTCCGGCTCGGAGTAGAAACCCGAAGCGGGAGCCATCATAATGGTCTCGCCCTCGTAGTCGAACTCCGAAAGGCACCAGGCACAGAAGTCGTCGCAGTCATCCACTGGCAGACGAGCCACCGTATAGAAGGCACCCATCGGGATGGGAGAATAGACGCCCGGAATGCGGTTCAGACCGTCGATGAGGCACTTACGACGCTCGATGTACTCCTCATAGACCTCGGTCGAGTAGCTGCGGGGGGCGTCAATCGAGGCCTCGGCCACAATCTGGCCCAACAGCGGGGGCGAGAGACGAGCCTGACAGAACTTCATCACCGCCTCACGCACCTGCTTATTCTTGGTGATGAGGGCACCGATGCGGATACCGCACTCCGAGTAACGCTTCGACACCGAGTCAATCAAGACCACATTCTCCTCGATGCCTTCGAGGTGGAAGGCCGAAATGTAGGGCGAGCCGGTGTAGATGAACTCACGATACACCTCGTCCGAGAAGAGGAACAGATCGTGTTTCTTCACCAGGTCGCGGATGCGGTCCATCTCACGACGGGTGTAGAGGTAACCCGTGGGGTTGTTGGGGTTGCAGATCAGGATGCCTCGGGTGCGGGGGTTGATCAACTTCTCGAACTCCGCCACATCAGGCAATGCAAAGCCCTCCTCGATGGTCGAAACCACGGGGCGGATGGTGGCACCTGCCGAGATGGCAAAAGCCATATAGTTGGCGTAGGCGGGCTCGGGAACGATGATCTCGTCGCCCGGATTCAGGCACGACATAAAGGCAAACAGCACCGCCTCCGAGCCACCCGTGGTGACGATGATGTCGTCGGCCGAGAGGCGAATCTGATATTGGTTGTAGTACTCGACCAGCTTCTCGCGCAACGAACGATAGCCGTCGCTGGGGCTGTATTCGAGCACCGTGCGGTCGATGTTGCGCAACGCCTCCAGACCCACTTCGGGGGTCTTCAGGTCGGGCTGACCGATGTTGAGATGGTAGATTTTGATGCCACGGGCTTTGGCCGCCTCGGCCAGGGGAACGAGTTTTCGGATGGGAGAGGCCGGCATCAAGCAGGCACGTTCAGAGATGTGTGGCATAATGGTTTGGTTTTAATCTAAATCGACAAGTGAACGAAATTTCACGCTGCGGTGAGCCGGAATAGGCACGGCAGCACCGGTGCGTGGGTTGCGTCCCATACGCTCGGCGTGGTGGTGAACCGAGAAGGTTCCCAACCCCGAGAGGGTGATGTGGTCGCCTTCGGCGAGGGTCTGCTGCATAACACGAATCAAGCTATCGACGGCCTTGCGAGCCTCGATTTTCGTCAGGTCGGAGTCGAGGACCATGGCCTCGATGAGTTGGGTTTTATTCACGGCACAAAGCGTATAAAGGACATCTTATGCAAAGATAGTCATTTTTCGGCGAGTGGCAAGAAAAAAAAGGGTCGCAAGAAAAGAAAAAGAGGAAACATTTTGCAAAACAAAAAAACGGTCGTACTTTTGTGTGCTCGGAGAGATGGCAGAGTGGTCGATTGCGGCGGTCTTGAAAACCGTTGACCTTCACGGGTCCGGGGGTTCGAATCCCTCTCTCTCCGCTGAGAATGAGGAAGTTACGAAAAGGTAACTTCCTCATTTTGTTTTTGTTGCCACCGTAACTTGCTGATTTAGGGGTTGATGCAATGACTACTCTGGCGCGAATTATGACTAC
>JAFSDP010000011.1 GCA_017436185.1 Alistipes sp.
TGTAAAGGTAGTAATATCAAAGTCGAGCAATACTAATTACCCGAACGGCTTTCTTACAAATAAACTTTATCTCACATCCGAAATGATGTCAAGCTATACTGACTCGGCAGATTACTCCGAGATGCTTCGATAAATTGAAGCGCACGTTCTTTTAGGTGGTTATAGCAGTGAGGTTCCACCTCTTCCCATTCCGAACAGAGAAGTTAAGCTCACTCACGCCGATGGTACTGCGGTTTTCCCGTGGGAGAGTAGGTAGCCGCCTCTTTAAGGAGCAGACCCAAAGGGTTTGCTCCTTTTCTTTTTGTTTATAGCACACCGTCTGCTGCACAAGACGCGAGGTGATGATTGGGCTGTACAGACGTACTATCCCAATCATCACCTCTTTGCTTTGCACAGCATACGATGCACTCTAAGCAAAAATAAAGCGGAGCAAGTCTCTCGGACGGGGTGCTATAAACAAAAAAAATGTCGTGCACTGTCCTGGTTCTGTCTGCTCCTTAAAGAGGTGGCTACCTACTCTCTTAAGAGCAGCCGTAGTGCTATTGATGTGGGTGAGGTTAATTGCTCTGTGTAACAGAGGACGGCGGCAGCAGGTGAGCGAAGAGCGTAGGCAGGTACTGCAAACAGAGAAAGAGCGAGTGGGCATCATCAAAAAATGAATGCACGACTCGCTCTTTGTTTGTTTTGTTTGGCACAAACCCGCTCTTCCGAACCGCCACCAGCCAGAGGGTTGTGCGTAGCACAAGCCAAGTTAAGCTCACCGCCGTACCAAGGCCATATAGTCTCTTTAGAAATGCGATTTAATTACTTGCAAATGATACAACCCCTATAACTTAGACTCCTATGAATTGTTTTTTAGTTGTGGCCACGTGTATTCACTCACTCTGACTCTGATTCTGGTTCAACCTCTAAGTCTAACTTAAAGGTTTTTATTTCCTCAGACGATAACCTAATCTTTTTTTTGTACTTTTCAATTATTTCATCTTCCAAATACTCAATTGTAGCCCCAAAACCCATTATCAAACATGGAGCCGTAAAGAATAGTATTATATTCACAACGCTTAGCTTCACCCTCCATTCTTCTCCATTTTCTGCAAGTATGACACTTACAATAATACTCGCAATGAAGAGCATTACCCATAGCCCCAGAACAAAATTCCTCTTTCGGCGAATGGGTTTAGTGCGTTGCTCAAGTTCCTCTTTCGCAGCTTCACGGGCTTTGATTTCCCATAGTTCTTCTTGTTTAGCTTTTATAGCTCTCTCCATTTCAACTTTTCGTTGTTGCTGTAACTGATATTCTGGATTTGATTTTTTAGAGGTGCTGTCCAAATAATTATTAATGGCTTCAAGTGTCCTCATTTTCAACTCATCACATCGGCTTTCGTTGATTAGGATGATGTGGTAGTCGGTTCCGTCTTGTTGCAGAATAAAGAGCATATCGTTCTCAAATGTTGGATGTAGCAGTAAGGATGTGTCCTCGCCCTCTAAAATCAATGATTTATTGATATATTCCCATTTGCCTTTTGTAACAACGCCATTTTTCGATATAATCATATCGCCCCGCTTCTGGAAGATAAAAACAATTTTCTTTCCTTCCTCATTAAATACTATCCAACTCTTGTTACATAGCAACGCTTTAATGTTGAGTTTATCGCTAATTCCCTTAATCGAGTCCGGGATAGTCATCAAATAGACATACATAGAAATTAGGTTTGGTTGAATGAGAATACAAAACGAACTTTACAAAGTTAGGAGTATTTTGAAATAAAACAAGCGAAATTAAGCTAAATATGCCAGGGCAATCTTCGGCATTTTTGAAACACTGCAGGTTTATTAAATAGTGAAAGCATTGCCAGAGTGTTGCACGAAGTGCAAGCCAAGTTAAGCTCCCATAACGCTATACCTATATTATATATAACATTCTAATGAGGGGAACTTTTAGTAGGCTGATAGATAGGTAAGATTAAGGAAGATTAATGAGTTTAAGGAGTTTAATGATCTTGCCTTAATCCTTATAACGACCTATAAGACCTATAAGACCTATAGCGACCTACAAGTGTGGGTTACAAAAATGTAACCCGGGCTGCAAATGTGGAGACTTTAAGGAGCTTACTACCTTGTCCAATTGCGCAACTCTATTCTCAATCTTTGAGCTGATGTATGCCTACTCGAATAGCGTACGAATGAAGAGTGATTGTTGCTCTTCCTCAATGCCGAGCAGAGTGAATACCTCATCGTATGTTGTGGCTTCAAAGAGTTGCAGCACATTCTTTTCTGTGCCCTTTTTTAAGGTGAACTCGATGATTGCAGCAGCTACAACGTTTGATAATTGTCTCTCGTTTCCTAATGTGACGTTAAGAGATTCTTCGCTGCTTAAATCGTTATTCTGCTCTTCGACGTAACTCTTTGCGATGGATTTTATCTCCTTGTACGTTTGTTCGGCCATTCCGCCGTAATAGGTTGCTATTCCTTCGTGCATAAATAAGGTGGCATTGGGATAGCGTGGCAACATCATAGCATGTACGATTTCATGAATATGGTTGAACCGTGTAGAGAGAATCAGGTTATTGATTGTTCGACCTGCAAATGGCTTATGCGACCGCATTGGCGTATAGATCAGCCCAATCATCGCCGAACACTCGTCGATACTTCCTGCTGCAACATAGGTGATACGAGTTTCCTTGTCCAAATCGTAGTTGCGAATAAATGAATCTGCAAATCGAGCCGCCTCTTTCATCTTTTTTTGGTCGGCGACAACGCCGTGACCGATATAAAAATCTACACGCCCAACAAGGTACGACGCATAGCGGCTTTTCGTTGCGTCGAAATAGTTCATTAAACGCCATCCATTATCGGTCTTTTGTGCGCAAACTTTATAAATAGAGTTGATCAATCCCCCTTTTATGGCTTGGTGAGGGTAATAGGCGATCGTGTTAATCTCGTAGATTTCATCCGTAAGGCGGCGGATATTGTAGGTGTTTAGCAGCCCGTCCTTATGCGTTCCAAGCAGAATGTCGCTACTTCCCTTTATCCAAAATGGAGTAGTGTCATTCTCTGCGGCTACTGCGTTTATGTAGCTTGCCCACATCTTCTTGATTGAGTTGATGTTTTCATCGTTGCTAAAATAGCCCAATTCGGAGGAAAAAGTCAGCCGTTGAGCATTCGTAGTCAGGGAGAAGAACAGCAGTAAGAATAGTAAAATGCGTTTCATCATAATCAACCTTTATTATATAACGGCGTAACCCTCCCTTTTGTTGCACTTTCCACTCCTAAATTCCCTCTGGCACGCCGTGCTGATGGAGATTCTTCACTGTCGTTCAGAATGACACACTTCAATCGTGACCTGAAATGACCTATAGTGACTTATTGTGACCTTATAAGTGTGGGTTACAAAAATGTAACCCGTGCTGCAACGAAGGTGGTTGATGGGAATGATGGGAACTATGGGAGTAATGGGAATAATGTGATTGTCTTTTCGTTATTCCCATCACTCATAATATTCTTATTATTCCCGTAACGACCTTAGATGACCCATACCGACCCATAGTGACCTTATCAGCACAACTAGTTTTTAATTTTTATTGCCCTTTATCTCCGCACTTTTCTTATCTTTGTTGTATGGATATTGTTGAATTTCGTGAGTTTTGCCTATCGTTGCCCGAGGTCGAGGAGTCGTTTCCGTTCGATGAGGTGACGCTGGTCTTTAAGGTGGCGGGGCGGATGTTTACCATTGTGGGGTTGGATAATCCCATCGGTTTTGTAGTGAAGTGTGACCCCGATCGGGCCATCGATTTGCGAGATCGCTATCAGCAGGTGTTGCCCGCCTTTCACTTCAACAAGCGCCATTGGAACTCGATTCGTTTTGTGGGGGCAATGACCGATGAGCAGCTGCGTGCCGAGATTCGACACTCCTATCTGTTGGTCATTCAACAGAATGTAAGCCCCAAGGCTCGACGTTTGGAGCTGTTGCAGTTGGCCGACGAAGCGGGTGTAAAAGATGATGCGGAGCGTTTCTGACGCCCCGCATCTTGCTTTTTTAGAACTCTGTTACGACCTCTTTGCCATCCAGCCAGGCGGCCATATTGAGCACCAATAGATTCCAATTCTGAAATCCCTTATTCAGCACCGGCTCGCCATTTTCGGGCAGGTAGTATTCGTGCAGGGCACCGTGACGTTCGTAGTCACGACCCAGCAGCAGGATGGTCTTCTCGGCCAATTCACGGGCCTCTTCGTTGAAGCCGTAGCGCACCAACCCTCGGAAAACCAGATAATTAACATTGATCCAGATGGGCCCCTGCCACGACGAGGGGTTGCCGCTGGCTCGGAGGTCGTACATCTTCTCGAGAGGCGAGAGGGTACGCACACCGGCCGGAGCGTTGAACGAGCGAGTGTCGTGGTATTGGCGCTTGACCATCTCGGCGGCCTCCTCCTCGGAGGCGATGCCTGCCCACATCGCCAGGAAACCACTCCAGACGCTGAAACGTTGGATCAGGCAGTCGTACGTGCGGGGCTGTCCGACGTGGAGGTACAGATCGCCCGGCTGCAGCCCCTCAATTTCGGGCTTCTCGACGGGCAGCAGATTCAGATCAACGCTGTAATAGAAGCCGTCACGGGGGTCCCAGCAATGCGTTCGGATGCACTTTTTTAGCTCCTCGGCCTCACGGGCATAGCGGTCGGCTATCTCGGGCATTGAGAGGCAGTCGGCCAGGTACTCCATCGCCAGCAACTCACGATACATCAGCGCATTGAGGTAAATCGAGCCTGACGATCCGTGCGGACGGTAGAAGGTGCTGGGGTCGTTATCGACGCCGATGGCCTCGTCGGTCTGCCAATACATCAACCCCGTTGGACGGTGGCGATGGTGGTTCAGGTAGCACGACACGAAGGCCTGGAGGTGGTAGAACTTCTCACGCAGCCACTCGGCATCGCCCTCCATCGTGCGCACAATGAAGGCGGCGTGCTGGGCGATGGTCGGTTTGTGCATATTGCTCTTCCAGGGGTTGCGTGTGCGGAGCATCTCCTCGCGCGAGGGGGCGTTACGCTCGATCCAGATGGGAATCCATCCCTCCATACCGCCGTAGTGGAGGGCGTTGAGTACGCACCCCTGCTCGTATTTGAGGGCCTCTTGGCGATCCGCTTTCGAGCCGTTTTCCAGCAGGATTTGGCGCAGGGCGATGTTGCTCAGCCACGAATCCCAATCCCACAACATATCGAGGTATTGGTTGCTACCCGGGGCCAGGAAGGGATAGACGAGGGCACCACCCGCCTCACGATACATTCCACGCATATCTTTGTAGATGTGGGTGCGGCAGATTTTTTTGTATTTCTCGACATTCGCAGCCGTTCGCTCGGGTAGTTGCGCCGAGCTGTTGATGGCCACCGCAAGGGCCAGGCATAAGGTTAGTAGGTGTTTCATACGAACAAAGTTAACGAAATAAATTCAAAATGCGAATGCAGAGTTAGAGATTTATCAGATAAGGTCGCTATAAGTCGCTGTAGGTCCTATGGCGACCTTAAAAAAAGAAAAAAGGGGTCGTAGCCAAAGCCACAACCCCCCATTTTGAATTCTACATTCTAAATTTTGAATTTACAAAATGCCTTGCTCCACCATCGACTTAGCCACCTTCATAAAGCCGGCGATGTTGGCACCCTTCATATAGTTGATGTAGCCGTCGGCCTCGGTACCATACTCCAGACAGGCGGTGTGAATCGAATCCATAATCTGGTGCAGCTTGGCATCCACCTCGGCAGCGGTCCAATTCAGCTTCTGGGCATTCTGCGTCATCTCCAGACCCGACGTGGCCACGCCACCGGCATTGACCGCCTTGCCCGGTCCGTAGGGTACCTTCGCCTCGATAAAGGCCTCGATGGCCTCGGGACGGCAACCCATATTCGACACCTCGGCCACCAGCTTCACGCCATTGGCGAGGAGCTGACGGGCATCCTCGCCATTCAACTCGTTCTGCGTAGCGCAGGGCATAGCGATATCGACAGCCACCTCCCAGGGCTTGCGTCCGGCGATGAATTTTGCACCGGGGAACTGCTCTGCATAGGGCGACACGATGTCGTTATTCGAGGCACGCAGCTCCAACATATAGGCGATTTTCTCCTCATCCAGACCTGCCTCATCGTAGATGTAACCGTCGGGGCCCGAGATGGTTACTACCTTGGCTCCCAGCTCCGTAGCCTTCTTGGCGGCACCCCAGGCCACGTTGCCGAAGCCCGAGATGGCGATGCGCTGTCCCTTGATCTGCATACCGTGCTGCTCGAGCATTCGGCAGAGGAAATAGACCGCACCGTAGCCCGTCGCCTCGGGGCGAATCAGCGAGCCACCGTAGGTCAGACCCTTGCCCGTCAGTACACCCGTATTCTCGAGGGCCAACTTGCGGTACATACCATATAGGTAACCGATTTCACGACCACCCACGCCGATGTCGCCTGCCGGAACGTCGGTCTCGGGGCCGATGTGGCGCCACAACTCGGTCATAAAGGCCTGGCAGAAACGCATCACCTCGCCGTTCGACTTACCCTTGGGGTTGAAGTCCGAGCCACCCTTGGCACCACCCATCGGGAGGGTCGTCAGGGCATTCTTGAAGATCTGCTCAAAGCCCAAAAACTTCAAAATCGAGGGATTTACCGAAGGGTGGAAACGCAAACCGCCCTTGTAGGGACCGATGGCGTTGTTGAACTGCACACGGTAGCCCGTATTGACCTGCACGGTCCCCTTGTCATCGACCCACGTCACGCGGAAGGTGAATTGACGATCAGGCTCCACGATGCGCTCGGCAATGCGGTTGGCCTCAAATTCGGGGTGCTTGTTGTAAGCCTCCTCGACGGTGGTCAGCACCTCACGTACGGCTTGCAGGTACTCGCTCTCGCCCGGATGACGGCGCTCGAGGTCTGCCATAAGTTGATTAACGTTCATAATATGAAGTTTTAAGTTTTAAGGTTTCTATTACAAATATAGCAAAATTTCCGAAAGATTGTTATATTTTCTTCGCTTTTTTGCTCAACTGTTACTCTTTTTTTGTTTCAAGCACGATTCCTCGGTTCGAGCGGCCGTCGATGATGACCTCCAGCGGCTCATCGAAGCTCACACGACGCAGGTATTCACCCTCGTAGATGGCCTTTCGGCGATCCAACTCCTCTTTGCAGAAGAGTCCCTCGCCACGGAAGGGGTTGATGGTTAGGTAGCCAACACCGAGCGAGGTGACATTTTGGAAAAAGTGGGTGCCCTGCGACGGCTCGATGTCGAACTCACGGATGCCGCACTCGACAATCACCTTCGCTTCGGAGATATGGCCCCACTTGACGGGTACGCCGAGGAAGGGGTCCGACGAGCCCCAGCGGCCCGGGCCGACCAAGATATAGCCCCGACGCTCCTCGCGCATTTGGTTGTTCAGGGTCAGCAGCTCCTCCCCGATTTGCTCGGTGACGAGCGACGAGAACTTCTCGCTCTTGACGTAGATGATGTCGCGGATGTCGCCCATACGACCTACGCCGAGTGCTTGTTCGCCATAGACGAGGGCCGACGAAGGGTCGATTTCGCTCCAATCGACCGCTCGGTTCTCCTGGTTGTCGATGATGGGGCGGATTTGCAGCAGGTTGAAGATGCGCTCCTCGCCGGTGGCTACATCCATATTGACGGCAAACTCCACCTCGACGGGGCATCGCATCTCCTCGGCACCGATGCGGAGGATGTCCGAAACGATGTCGGCCAATGGGAAGGTATTGTATTTCAGGATGTTGTTAAAGGTGATGACTCTTCGTCCGCTGTCGAACGGGCTGTCCGAGATACGCTCGTTGTCCCGATCCCACACCGAGGTGACATATTTCGTGTGGCGCAACTTTTCGATTTGTGTGAGGCGCAAGTGGCGCAGGTTGATGCCATCGTCAATCGACGAGCGGAAGGCGGCAGGGTTCAAATCGAGTGCCAGCACCTCGTTTTGGGTCTCACGCAGGGCCAACTCGGCCGTCGAGGTTTGCAACACGTGTTGCGGATAGCCGGGCGAGAAGCGCAACGTGCGACCTCCATCGACCACCAACTTACCCAATCCCATGGCAATGTTGCAGACGCCCTCTTCGGGTTGCTCGTCGCCGATGGGGTAGTAGTTGATCGAGCGGGCCACGCCCGAGAGGGTCGGCATATAGAGTCCATCCTGCTCCGTACCGCAGACCTCTTGCAGGATGACGGCCATCTTCTCCTCCGAAATCAGGTTTTGCGACGACTGGATGTAGGCACGGCTCTCGGCAAAGAAGACCGAGGCATAGACGCTCTTGATGGCACGCAGCACGAGACGCAACATCTGATCCTCGTTCGATGTGTAGGGGATCATATAGGTCGAGTAGATGCCTGCAAAGGGTTGGTAGTGAGAATCCTCCAACTTCGACGACGAGCGAATGGCCAATGGTGCACGCACCGTGCGGATGTAGGCTTTCAGCTCCTCTTGCAGCTTCAGCGGCACGGTCGAAGCGACAAACTCGGCCAGGATATCCTCGTCGTTCAACTCCTGCTCGAGCATCGGCTCCAGGCCGTTTTGGGCGATGAAGAGGTCGAAATACTCCGTGGCGATGACCACCGAACGGGGGATGAGAATACGCACGCCGGGGAATTTGTCGTATTGGCGGTGCTTGATGAGCATCGAGTTCATAAAGGCCAGACCACGTGCCTTGCCACCCAGCGAACCCTCGCCGATGCGGGCAAAGCCGACGGCATCGGTGTAGGTCGAGGCGTCGAAGCGGGCCACGACGCCCTGTCCGAGCAGGGTGCGGTAGTCGCGAATGGCATTGACAATCGAGCGACGGTGCTCCTCGGTAGAGGAGAAGTGGCTCTTGTTGTATTGGCGAATAGAGGCGGCCAGCGCAAACAAACCTCTGGAGTAGAGCCACTTCGAGAGGTGGTTTTGCGAGGTGTGGTACTCGAAGGCTGCCTGTGGAATGGAGGCAATCATCTGCTGCATCTCCGTTAAATCCTTGGCTCGTGCCACTTCGGCACCCGTCTTCGGGTCACGGAAGATGAAGTCGCCAAAGGCAAATTCGGCGGTGATGAAGTCGCGCAACTCGGAGAGGAGCGTCTTCGAATTTTTGGCAATGAAGCCAGCACCGAGTTGATGGGCCGTCGAGCGGAAATCGGTCTGTGAGGATTGCAGCAGCACGGGCATCAGCGGGTTGTCGCCCTTGATGTAGCGGCACAGCTCGATGCCGGCATCCAGCCGCTCGGTGGCGGGCGGATCGTTGGGGTGCATCACAAAACCTACGTCCGAGATGACACCCAGCAGGTTCTTCTTGTAGCGGTCGTAGAGCGTAGCAGCCTCCTCGTAGCTCGTGGCCAGCAGCACCTTCGGGCGGGCACGCTTGCGCAAGATTTGCTGCTGTTCGTTGTAGGCATCCTTCAAAAAGGCGGTGTTTTGCAGCAGCAGCAACTTATACAGCTCGGGCAGGTAGCTCGAATAGAAACGAATCGAATCCTCGACCAACAGGATGGCCTGCACGCCTCCCTGCTCGATATCCTCGGCGGCATTCATCTTATCCTCCACGAGTTTGATGATGGCGATAATCAGGTCGGCGTTGCCGTGCCAGCAGAAGATGTAGTCCAATCCCGAGCGGTCTTGCTCCTCGATGCGGCGATAGATATCCTTTGAGAAAGAGGTCAAAAGGGCCACCGGAATCTGCCACCGCTCACGGACCATTCGGCCAAAGGCGAATACATCCGGTTCGCCGATGTTGTACATCGTCAGGATGAAGTCGAACGAGGGGTCGTTCTCCAACAACTCCAATGCCTCCTTGGTCGAGCTGACACGGGTCAGTGCCGGCGGGTTTGAGAGGTTCAGATCCATATATTCGCGGTTGATTTGCGATTCGATATGGCCATCCTCCTCCAAAATATAGCCGTCGTACGATGAGCAAACCAACAGGATGCGGTGGATGCGGTACTTCATAAAGCGATGGGTGTGTTTCCCATTGTCGGAGCTGTATTTTTCGAGCGATTGTTGCATAGTTCTACGGTGGGGTTGTTTAGAACAAATATACACAAAAATCGTTTTGGTCGGCTATTTTTTTTCGATTTTATTGGCCGTGTGGGGAATAAATAGTATTTTTACGCTACGAAACTAATCCCGAAACACCATGAAGAAGATACTGTGGGTTGCCCTGTTGCTCTTTTCGGTGCCGACGCTGGCGCAAAATGTGCAGTTGCACTACGATTTCGGACGCTCGCTTTACAGCGAATTGGACGACACGGCCGACCGGGATGGACGTGCCACGCTGACCACCACCGTGGAGATGTTCCGTCCCGACAAGTTCGGCTCAACCTTCTTTTTTGTCGATTTGGACTACGACGATGGTGTGAGCGGTGCCTATTGGGAGATTGCTCGTGAACTGAACTTCTGGCAGGAGTCGAAGTGGAATTGGCTGTCGCTGCACGTGGAGTACAACGGCGGTCTGAATCGTGAGGTGGGCAGCTACAACGACGCCTACCTGGCCGGTTTGACCTACTCGGGCCACTCGAAAGACTTCTCGAAGACCTGGTCGTTGTCGGTGATGTACAAACACATCCCCCATACGGTCGATGCCGATGGCGAGCGTGCTACGGCCAACTTCCAGATTACGGGTGTGTGGGGCATCTCGTTTGCCGAGGGGTGGGGCTCCTTCTCGGGATTTGTCGATTTTTGGCGGGAGTGTCGCCCCTGGCAGGGTACGACCCACATTCTTCTGGCCGAGCCGCAGTTGTGGCTCAACCTGAACAAAATCAAGGGGTGGAACAACATCAACCTCAGCATCGGTACCGAGCTGGAGCTGTCGAACAACTTTGTCGCCGAGGGCTTCTATGCCATTCCGACGGTGGCTGCCAAGTGGACCTTCTAAGCTGTAAATGAATCAACAACAATAACCGTCAATCACTAACCCCTATGTTGAAAAAACTCTTCGGGTTCGATTCCACGAAACACAATGTGCGCACCGAGGTGCTGGCCGGTATTACCACCTTCTTGACGATGTCCTACATCCTGGCCGTCAATCCCAATATGTTTAAGGAGTTGGAGGGTATGCCCGGTGGTGCCGTCTTTACCTCGACGGCTCTGGCGGCCATCGTTGGTACGTTGGTAATGGCTCTGTGGGGCAAGCTCCCCTTTGCTCTGGCTCCGGGTATGGGGCTGAATGCCTTTTTTGTCTATACGGTATGTATGGGTATGGGCTATTCGTGGCAGTTTGCCCTGACGGCCGTCTTGATTGAGGGTCTTATCTTTATTCTGCTCACCGTTACCAACGTGCGGGAAGCCATTGTGAATGCCATTCCCGGCGCGTTGAAAAACGCCATCGGAGCAGGTATCGGACTCTTTATCGCCTTCGTGGGGCTGAAGAATGCGGGTGTGATTGTCGATAATTCGGCGACGCTCGTGACGCTGGGCGAGGTGACCAAGGGGAGTGCCTTGTTGGCCTTGATAGGTCTGATTATCACGGCCGTGATGGTGGCCAAGAATGTGCGTGGCGCCATGCTGCTCGGCATCCTGGTTACGACCCTCATCGGTATCCCGATGGGCATCACGCAGTGGGGTGGGATAGTTTCGTTGCCCCACTCCATTGAGCCGCTGATGTTCCAATTCGAATGGAATCACATCTTTACGCTCGATATGTTGGCCGTCGTCTTCACGTTCCTCTTTATCGACCTGTTCGATACGGTGGGTACGTTGGTCGGTGTCTGTGTCAAGGCCGATATGATTGGCTCGGATGGAAAGATTCCCCGCCTCAAGCAGGCCTTTATGGCTGATGCCATCGCCACGACCGTAGGTGCCTGCATCGGCACCTCGACCACGACGACCTACGTCGAGAGTGCCTCGGGTGTGACGCAGGGCGGACGTACCGGTTTGACGGCCTTCGTAGCCGCCTGCTGCTTTGCCGTTGCCCTCTTCTTCTCGCCCCTGTTCCTGGCTATTCCCGCCGCAGCCACCGCCCCCGTGCTGGTGATTGTGGGATTGTTTATGTTGGAGCCCGTGCGCAACATTCCCTTCAACGACTTCTCGGAGTCGATTCCCGCCTTCGTATGTATTGTGGCCATGCCGCTTACCTACTCCATTTCGGACGGTATTTTGTTGGGTATGATCAGCTATGTGGCAGTGAATATCTGTTGCGGTAAAATCAAGAAGATTCCGGTGGTGTCGATACTGCTGGCCATCCTCTTTGTACTGAAATATATCTTTATCTAAAAAAATAGAATGAAACCAAGTATTTCGTTGGAGGTTGTGACCACTCCTGCCCAGATTCGTGAGTGGATCGACTTCCCCAAAAAGGGGCTTTATGCCGATTATCCCAATTGGGTCTGCCCGCTCGACACAGATGTCGAGAAGGTTTTTGACCCTGCCAAAAATGAACTCTTTGCCGAGGGTGAGGCGATTCGTTTCGTGGTTCGCAACCATGCCGGACAGGTTTTAGGTCGCATTGCCGCCTTCTACAACCGCCAGCAGGCCTCCATCGAGGAGCAGCCGACGGGTGGTTGCGGCTTCTTCGAGTCGGTTGATGACCAGGAGGTAGCCAATCTGCTCTTCACGGCTGCCCGTGATTGGCTCAAAGAGAGGGGTATGGAGGCGATGGACGGCCCGATTAACTTTGGTGCACGCCGTGATTGGTGGGGCCTGCTGGTTGAGGGTTTCGAGTACCAGCCCCTCTATATGAACCCCTACAATCCCCCCTATTACAAGGCGCTGTTCGAGAACTTCGGCTTTTGTAACTACTTCAACCAGCATACCTACAATTGGATTGTGGGTCAGACCGAGGCTTCGCAGCGCATCCACGACCGTGCCGCCCGCCTGCTGGCCGATCCGGCCTACCACATCGACCCCATCGATCCGAAGCGTATGCCCGAAATGGCCGAGGCCTTCCGCCAGATCTACAACAAGGCTTGGTCGTTGTTCTCGGGCGTGAAGCAGATGGAGAAGGAGGAGGCACAGCAGATGCTTCAGATGTTGAAACCCATCATCGACCCCCGCATCATTCTGTTTGCCTACCACAACGACACGCCGATTGGCTTCTTTGTGACCGTTCCCGACCTGAACCGCCTGATTTACAAGTTTAACGGTAAATTTGGCTGGTGGCAGAAATTGCAGCTGATTTGGAACCTGAAGGTCCGCAAGTCGTGCGACCGTGTCTTCGGCATCATCTTCGGTATTTCGCCCGACTACCAGGGCAAGGGTGTCGAGTCGGCCATTATGTCGCGCTACCACGCCTTCGTGCAGTCGCCCGAGAACGAATACAAGACCATCGAGATGGCTTGGATTGGCGACTTCAACCCCGTGATGAACCGTATGCTGACGAGCTACGCAGGTGCCGAGTGCCACAAGATGCACACCACCTACCGCTACCTCTTCGACCGTGAAAAGGAGTTCAAACGTTGTCCCCGCCTCGGTTTGAAGCGCAAGGAGCGTCCTGCCGCCCCCGCTGCGGAGGAGCAGAAGTAAGAGAAACGAAAAAACACCTAAATACTATGAAAACTACCGTTTTTACCAAGTACCACATCGCAAATGGAGCCAAGATGGCCGAGTTTGCAGGTTATAATATGCCCATCGAGTTTACGGGTATCAACGCCGAACATATGGCTGTGCGTGAGGGGGCAGGCGTCTTCGACGTGAGCCATATGGGCGAGATTTGGGTCAAGGGCCCGCAGGCTACGGCCCTTTTGCAGCGCATCACCACGAACGACGTAGAGAAACTCTTCGACGGCAAGGTACAATATACCTGTATGCCCAACGGTCGTGGCGGTATCGTGGATGATATTTTGGTCTATCGTGTCAATGGGGAGTGCTACCTGTTGTGCGTCAATGCCGCCAACATCGCCAAGGATTGGGACCACATTGTTGCCGAGGGTAAGCAGTTCGGTATGGAGGCCGGCAAGGAGCTTTACAACGCCTCGGACGAGATTTGCCAGCTGGCCATTCAGGGTCCTTTAGCGATGAAGATTGTCCAGAAGATGTGTGCCGAGCCGGTTGAGGAGATGGAGTACTACACCTTCCGCCACATCGAGGTGGCAGGTTGCCGTGCCATTCTCTCGATTACGGGCTATACGGGCTCGGGCGGTTGCGAGATTTATGTAGCGAACGAGGATGGCGACAAACTCTGGGAGGCGCTGTGGGCTGCCGGTGAGGAGTACGGCCTGAAGAACATCGGTCTGGGTGCGCGTGATACGCTGCGTCTGGAGAAGGGTTTTTGCCTGTACGGCAACGACATCGACGATACGACGTCCCCCTTGGAGGCAGGTCTGGGTTGGATTACCAAGTTTGCCGAGGGCAAGCAGTTCATCGACCGTGAGAAGATGGAGGCCCTGAAGGCCAACGGCGTGGAGCGCAAGCTGGTGGGTCTGAAGCTCATCGGTCGCGGTGTGCCTCGTCACGGCTACCCGCTCGCCACGATGGAGGGCGAGGAGATTGGTGTCGTTACATCGGGTACGATGTCGCCCTGCCTGAAGCAGGGTATCGCCCTGGGCTATGTGAAGAGCCCCTACGCCAAGGTGGGTACCCACGTGGCTGTGGTAATTCGTGAGCGACTGATCGAGGCCGAGGTGGTCAAGATTCCCTTTGTATAAACCCTTGTAGATGGATACCAAGAAATACCGTTTCGAGACCCGCCAGATTCACGCCGGGCTCGACCCGCAGATTGAGAACGGCTCACGTGGTGTAGGCATCTACCCGACGGCCGCCTACCGTTTCAAGAGCTGCGACTATGCCGCCCGCCTCTTCGAGCTGTCGGAGGGGGGCAACATCTATACCCGCCTGCAAAACCCCACCACGTCGGCCTACGAGGAGCGCATCGCCGCCCTCTACGGGGCTGTGGGTGCGTTGGCCGTAAGTTCGGGTATGTCGGCCATCCTTTTGACCGTCACGGCCCTGGCCAAGCAGGGTGATAACATCGTTGCCTCGCCCTACCTCTATGGCGGTACCTACAACCAGTTCCGCATCTCACTGCGCAACCTGGGCATCGAGGTGCGCATCGCCCAAGGCGAAGAGCCGGCCGATTTTGAGGCCCTTTGCGACGAGAAGACCAAGGCTATCTATGTCGAGAGTATGGGCAATCCCACCTGCGCCGTGTTGGATTTGGAGGGCATTGCCGAGGTGGCCAAGCGTCAGGATGTCCCCTTTGTGGTCGATAACACGTTTGGTGCGGCAGGTTACCTGTGCAACCCCTTCGATTGGGGTGCCAACATCGTGGTCGATTCGGCTACCAAGTGGATTAACGGCCACGGCACGGCGATGGGCGGTGTGATTGTCGATGGTGGCAACTACAACTGGGGCAACGGCAAATTCCCCCAGATTGACGGCCCTTCGGAGGGGTACCACGGCCTGAACTTCTACGAGGCCTTCGGTGCTGCCGCCTTTGTTGTGAAGTGTCGTGTGGATGGGCTGCGTGACTTCGGTTGCTGCCCCTCGCCCTTCGATGCCTACCTGATGATGATTGGTCTGGAGACCCTCTCGCTGCGTGTTAAGCAGGAGGTGGAGACGACGTGGCGCCTGGCCGAGTATTGCCGCTCGCACCCCAAGGTGGAGCGTGTGAGCTTCGTGGGCTTCGAGGATCATCCGAGTTACAAGCACGCCAAAAAATACTTCCGCTTCGGCTCGTCGGCTGTTTTTACTGTCGAGTTGAAGGGTACGTTGGAGAGTACGGTGCAGTTTGTGGAGTCGCAGAAGTTGGCGGCCCATATGACGATGATTGGCGACTCGATTACGGTCATCACGCACCCCGCTTCGACGACCCACAAGCAGCTTTCGGAGGCCGATTTGAAGGCGGCAGGTGTCACCCCGACCCTGCTGCGTATCTCGGCAGGTCTGGAGCACGCCGACGACCTGATCGAGGATTTCGAGGCCGCCTTTGCCTGCGTGGAGTAGCGCATAAGTGCCGATGAAAAGAAAAAGCGGAGGAATCGTTCCTCCGCTTTTTTTGTGTTTCGTGCGACGGTTAGAGATGAGCTTCGCAGAACTCGACCACCTGACGGGTGTACTCCTCGGGGTGGTCCACAAAGGCGTCGGCGTGACCCGCTTCGGGCGAGAGCCACTTGCGTTTATCACCCTGCTCCTTGCTGGCGTAGAGCGGATGAACCATCCACGTGGGCACGTAGTGGTCGTCGCCACCGTGAATGAAGAGCATCGGCAGGGTCGAACGCTTGACGGCCTCGAGGGCCGAAGCCTCCAGAAAATCCCAACCGTAACGCATCCGACACACCAGGTTGGCGATGTGCAACACGGGGAACGAGGGGAGGTGGTAATCCTCCTTCAGCTCCTTTTGGAACTGCTCCCACACCCCCATATAACCGCAATCTTCGACTATACAACGCACCGATGTGGGCAGATCCTCTTCGCCCGAGAGCATCATCACCGTAGCACCGCCCATCGAGAGGCCGTGCACCACGATTTGTTGCCCCGCACCGAAGAGCGAGTCGGCTTGATGGAGCCACTGCTTCACATCCAAACGGTCGCGCCACCCCATCTGAATATGGTCGCCGCCACTCTTGCCGTGAAAGCGCAGGGCGGGCAACAGCAGGTTGCAACCGAGTTTTTCACGATAGATCCACCCATACTGCATCATTCCGAAGGGGTGGTCGGTGTAGCCGTGTACCAAGACAGCCGTACGCTGCGAGGCGGTATCGGCGGCGATGTGGTAGGCGTGAAGCTGCGTGCCGTCGGGGGCGGTGATGGTCACCTCTTGGATTTTACCCTCGTGGCGCAACGCCTCAAACCAGGATTGCAGCGCAGGGTGGTGCTCGTTGAAGGAGTCGATAAAGCACTGTTCCGTTCGATCGACCTCGGGGCGCAAGGCAAAGGCGGTGAGGTAGCAACCTCCCGCAATGGCTGCCGCCACCAGCACCACGACAATGCCCACGACCCAACTCATCAGCCTGCGCATTGCTATTTACCGAGCTTTTGGCGGATGTGCATCAGCATATCGTCGGTCATCGACGAGAGGTCCCATTCGGGCTTCCAACCCCACTCCTCCCGTGCGCAGGTGTCGTCGAGCGAGTTGGGCCAGCTTTCGGCAATGGCCTTCTTCACCGGATCGACGTCGTAGTCCATCACGAAGTCGGGCATACGCTTTTTGATCTCGGCGTAGATGATTTCGGGGGTGAAGCTCATCGAGGCGAGGTTGAAGCTGTTGCGGTGCTTCAGACGGGCGGGATCGGCCTCCATCAGCTCGACGCAGGCACGCAGCGCATCGGGCATATAGATCATATCCATATAGACATCCGACGGCACGGGGCAGGTGAATCGACCCGAGCGGATGGCCTCGTAGTAGATCTCGACGGCGTAGTCGGTCGTGCCGCCACCCGGGAGGGTTACGTTCGAGATGATGCCCGGGAAACGCACCGAGCGGGTATCGACGCCGAACTTCTGGTAGTAGTAGTTGCCGAGCATCTCACCCGTATATTTGCAGATGCCGTAGATGGTCGTGGGCTGCATAATCGTATCCTGGGGTGTGCCATCCTTGGGCGAGGTGGGGCCGAAGGCTCCAATCGACGAGGGGGTGAAGAGGGCACAGTGGTGCTGACGAGCCACCTCCAACGAGTTGTTCAGGGCACCCATATTTACGGCCCAGGCCATCTGGGGGTTTCTTTCGCCCACGGCCGAGAGCAGGGCCACGAGGTTGAAGATGGTGTCGATCTGGTAACGAGCCACCACCGAGGCCATCGCCGTTGCGTCGAGTGCGTTGAGGACCTCGAAGGGACCGTCGGCGCCCAACTCTTTGCAGTCGCGCATATCGGTGGCAACGACATTTTGGTTGCCGTAAATGTTACGCAGGTAAACGGTCAATTCCGAGCCAATCTGGCCACCTGCACCTACAATAAGAATCTTTTTCATCGTTTTTGGGTTATAAAATCGAGTAAAGATAGAAAATATTTACGAAAAAAGCCGCTTTTTTTGGATAATTCATTTTTCTTCCCTACATTTGCACCACTCAAACGAGGAAACGTTGCTGTTGTAGCTCAGTGGTAGAGCACTTCCTTGGTAAGGAAGAGGTCACGAGTTCAATCCTCGTCAACAGCTCAAAACGACAGATGCCATCCAAACGGGTGGCATCTATCGTTTTGTATTATGATGTCGTTTGTGAATCTCGTGACCTCTAAAGCCCTCCTTATCAAAGGAGGGTTTGGGTGGATTGTCTATATAAAAAAGGTGGATGCCAGCATCCACGAGTTCAATCCTCGTCAACAGCTCAAAAAGCAAATGCCACCTTTTGGTGGCGTTTGCTTTTTTTGTTTATGTGGTCCGAACTCGTGACCTCTTAACAATAAATTCCCCGCCTCTTTCGGGAAGCGGGGGATTTATGTAGTGCCAAAATCTACTCGGCAAGCAGAATCAGGGCCTCGATGGGCGGAACGGCAACCGGCGCATCGCCTACGGTGAGCGTACCCAGGCCGTTGGGATTGACCTCCTCTCCGTTGGCAACGATGCGGTAGTCGCCTGCGGGGAGGGTGAACTGCGTGGCCTCACGGGCACCGTTCAGCAGCACCACAATCTCACGGGTCGAATCCAGCCCCTCCAACTCCTTGAGGCGGAAGCCGACCGCCGAAGCACACTCCGTGGGGAGGAACTCCAGGTGCTTTTTGACCAATTCGGCCTTGGCCAAGCAGAAGGCGGGGTGGGCCTTGCGCAACGAAATCAGCCCCTTATAATAGTTGTAGAGGTTGTTGTAACGCTGCTTGAAGCCCCAATCGATGGCGTTGATCTCGTCGGGCTGGTTGTAGCTGTTGCCGACGTGTTGTTTGGTGCGATAAAGCTCCTCGCCGCAGAATATGAACGGCAGACCCTGCGAGGTGAAGACCGCCGTCTGGGCCAGCTTATCCATTTTGAGCAGCTCCTCCTCCGAGGCCTCGGGCGAGAGAACCTCCAGACGGTCACGCAGGTTGTGGTCGTCGTGGCAGGTGACATAGCTCATATGCTGGGTCGGCTCGGCGCACCAAGCGGCCTCCGAGTGGGCCACCTGGGGGTGCTCCACACCGCCTGCAATGCCAAACTTAACCCCCTCGTTGTTGCCTGCCACGCCGTGGATGAAGCCACCCGTCTTGCAGTCGAGCGTGCCACGCAGGGCGTTGCGGATGTCGTCGCTGAAGGCGGCGATGCCCGGCATACGGTAGGTGTAGCGTTTGAAGGCGAGCTGCTGCTCGTCGTAGGCGGGAGCCATAGCGGCCCAACCCTCGCCATAAAGCAGAATGGTGGGGTCGATGGCCGACAGACGGCTGCGAATCAAGTTCATCGTCTCGATGTCGTGGATGGCCATCAAATCGAAGCGGAAGCCATCGACGTGGTACTCTTTGGCCCAATACTCCAGCGACTCGACGATGTATTTCTGCATCATTGCCTTCTCCGAGGCGGTCTCGTTGCCGCAACCCGAGCCGTTGGCAAACGTGCCGTCGGCATTCATACGGTAGAAGTAGCCCGGCACGGTCAGCTCGAAGCCGCAACGCTCGACGCTCGTCGTGTGGTTATAGACCACATCCAGCACCACACGCAGCCCCGCCTTGTGCATCGCCTGAACGAGGCTCTTCAACTCACGGATGCGGGCCTCGGGGTCGGCGGCGTTGGTCGAGTAGGTACCCTCGGGAACGTTGAAGTTCTGCGGCTCGTAGCCCCAGTTGTACTGCTTGAGTTGGGGATCGGTCTCATCAATCGAGCCGAAGTCGGCCGTGGGCAACAGGTGCACGTGGCTTACGCCCAGCTCTACCAGGTGGTCCAGACCCGTTGTTAGCCCCTCGGGGCTGCGGGTGCCACGCTCGGCCAGACCGAGGTATTTGCCCGGGTAGGCACTGCCGGCCGTGGGGTGGATGGTCATATCGCGGTAGTGCAGCTCATAGACGGCAATTTGGTTGGCAGCCGTCAGCGCAGGGCGCACATCCTCGCTCCACCCCTCGGGGTCGGTGTCACGCAGGTCGATGATGGCACCGCGTGTGCCATTCAGCGCAACGGCACGGGCGGCAATACCTGCCGTTTCGGCCAGCCACTCGCCCCCGATCTTCACGCGAAAGGCGTAGTGCATCCCCTTCAGGTCGCCCTGCTTGGTGGTGCGCCATTGGCACGCCTCGATGGGCGAGAGGGGGAGCGTCTCCTGCAACTGGTTGTCGGCATAGAGGCGCACCTCGACCTCCTCGGCCGTCGGGGCCCAGAGGGTGAAGGTGGTGGCGGTGGGGGTGTAGTCCATCTCCGAGATCGGTGCCTCGGGTACAGGCCAATCTTCGGTGTCGGTGCTCGATGCGCAGGCTGCCAGAGCGAGTGCGGCCAGGGTCGTCATAAAGAGTTTTGCGAATTTCATAAATGTGGGTTTTACGTTTTTTTGCTTTTCGTGTAACAAAAATAATTATTTTTGACTATATTTGTCTTGTTATAACTCTTTTTTTGAACCTTAAAGTATGTACAACTATGGGAAAATTTGTGATTAAGCTGCGTAAGAACGGCGAGTATCAGTTTGATTTGAAGGCCACCAACGGTCAGGTGATTCTCTCGAGCGAGGGCTATACCACCAAGGCTGCCTGCTTGAACGGCATTGCATCGGTGAAGAAGAATGCCCCCGAGGATGGTCGCTACGAGCGCAAGGAGGCCAAGAACGGTGCTCCCTACTTCAACCTCAAGGCCGGTAATGGTCAGGTGATTGGCACGAGCGAGATGTACTCGAGCGAGGCTGCTCGCGACAACGGCATCGAGTCGGTGAAGAAGAACGCTCCCGAGGCCGAGATCGTTGATGAGACGGTTGAATAATCTCGGACCTGAAGATACAAGAAGAGGGCTGCTCCATTGTGGGGCAGCCCTCATTGTTTGGTTAGCCAAAGTCGGTTACTCGAAGGGAATGCGCAATACACTGAAACTGCGACCATTCAGCTCGGTAGTGATCAGCGACGAGGTGCAGTGCTCGTGGCTCGCCTCGGGGCGGATGCGGTCGGGAGCATCGAGCGTATTCTCGGCCATCGGATCGTCACACTTCAGGGTGATACGATCCACACAACCCGTCAGCTGACGGCGGCGGGGCAACTTCCTGAGCTCGATGGCAACCGTTTGAGGCTCGTCGAGCAGGTTGGCCACCTTCACAATGTAGCACTTGGCCTTGTCGTCAATGACGGCCGAGGCGTAGAGTCCGTTTTGACCCTCCTTGCCGGCAGGGGCTGCTCCGTTGAGGGTGATGGGCAGCGATGTGGTGCCTCGGTTGGTGGCGTAGAGCTGTTGCACGTAGTAGCTCGTCGAACGCATCATCCGCAGGTTGTCGAACCACACCAGGTCGGGTCGCCACTGCCACCCCTCGATGTGGGCCAGCAGCGGGGCAAAGGTGGCCATACGCACCACATCGGCGTTGCGCTCCAGACCCGTCATAAAGGCGGCCTCCAAGAGCGAGGCGTTGTAGTGGTTGAACTTCTTGCCGTTGGCACCGTGACAGGCATACTCGCCGGCAAAGACCTTCGGGCCCTTGCGGGGGTAGCGGTCGTAGCGGTCGGCATTCTCGGTGAAGAAGGTCTCGGGGGCGTAGTAGTGCTCATCGACCAAATCGACATCCAGACGGCGCATCTCCTCCCACAGGTAGTCGAACCTGTCGCCCGAGGCCGAGGGACCCGACGTGCCAACGATCTGCAGGTCGGGATAACGCTCCCGCACCGCCTTGACGAAGGTCTCGAAGCGCACGATAAACTCCTCACCCCACTGCTCGTTGCCGATGCCGAGGTATTTCAAGTTGAAGGGAGCGGGGTGGCCCATCTCGGCACGCACTTTACCCCAGGGGGTCGAGGGGTCGCCATTGGCAAACTCCACCAAATCGAGGGCGTCTTGAATATAGGTCTGCAACTCCTCCATCGAGCAGTGAGCCGTCGAGTCGTTCTGGAACTGACACGCCAGACCGCAGCTTACCACCGGCAGCGGCTCGGCACCCATCGCCTCGGCAAAGCAGAAATACTCGTAGAAGCCCAGACCGTAGGATTGGAAGTAGTCGGGGAAGAGGCGGTGGCGGAAGGTGTAGTGCCAACGATTTTGGTTCGTGGGGCGATTCTCGACCGGGCCGACCGAGTTTTTCCATTGGTAGCGGGTCTCAAGGGTTGTGCCCTCGATGATGCAGCCACCCGGGAAGCGGAAGATGCCCGGCTTGAGGTCGGCCAATGCCTCGGCCAAATCCTTGCGCAGACCGTTTTTCCACCCCTTGTAGGTATCGACAGGGAAGAGCGAGAGGTGCTCGACATCGACTCCGATGTTGGTCAGTCGCTTGCGGGGTACGGGCTGCTCCAGGATGAGGCGGATGCGCCCGTTTTTCACGGTCGAGGGGGCCTTTACGATCACCTCGTAGCGTTGCCACTCCTCCGAGGTGATGCGGATGGGGGTGGTGTGGATGACGGTGTTTTCGAGCGAATAGTCGTCGCTTACGATGTTGAACGAAACCACCTGCTCACCATTGCCTAACGTGCGGGCCCAGAGCGAGAAACGATACTCCTCGCCGCCCTTCAGGGCGATGCCGAAGTAGCCCTCGTTCTCCACACCCGTGTGGATGTCTCGGTGACCCGAGTAACGAAGACGCAGGTAGTGGGGGTTGCGCTCGAAGGGGCCATCCTCACAGAGCGTCACATTGCCAAAGGTGCGCCAGCCCATCAGGGGTTGGTCGAACTCGAACGAGCGGTTTTTGATCAGCTCGGCATAGAGACCACCGTCGGCGGCATAGTTGATGTCCTCGAAGAAGAGGCCATACATCGTCTCGGCAATCGGATGCCCTTTGGCCGAGGCATCGACCACCAGTCGTTGCGGCTCGGCAGCCACGAGGGTTGTGGCGGCTACAATGGCTGCCAGGGTGAAAAAACGTTTCATCGGTTATCTGTTTTTTAGTTGTTTCGCTCGATAAGGACCACTCCGCCATTGGGTTGGATGGTCAGCGTGGTTTGGGTGGGGTTTATCTTCACTCGGCGGAGTCGGGGCTGCATCTTCGCATCGTCGAAGTAGAGGTCGGCGTAGCGCATCTCGGCAGGCAGCTCTACCGTCAGCTCCAGCGGCTCGGAGGTAGCATTCACCCCTCCAATCCACCACCCGGAGGCGTGGCGACGAGCCAAGACTACATAGCGGCCCGGGTAGCCGTCGATGAGGCGCACCTCCTCCCAAGTGGTGGGTACACGCCGCATAAAGTCGATGCAATGGGCGGGTGCATCCTCCAGGTTGTTGGGGGTGAGGGCAAAATTTTGGATGGGGTTCTGAAAGAGGATGGCCGTAGCCAACTGGAAGGTGTCGCCCGTGCGGCGGATGGTGCCCCGTTGGTTCGAGCGGTCGAGGCGGTGGTTGAGCACCACACCGCCAAACTCCATCGAGGCCACGGTGTTGCGAATGAAGGGGTGCAGGGTCGCCTTGAAGGCCTCACGGTCGCAGTGGATCTGGTTGAATACCAGATTCTCGGAGGCCAGCACCGCCTCGCTGCCCACAAAGTTGGGATACATTCGCTCCCAACCGCGAGGCAGCGTGCAACCGTGGAAGATGACCATCAACCCGTAGTCGTTGGCATCGCTCAATACCGCTTCGTAGAGGCGTATCGTCTCCTGCTTGTCGCCGCCCCAGAAATCGACCTTGATGCCACGCACCCCCTGCTCACGAAGCCAACGCATCTCCTCCTTGCGGCGAATGGGGTTGTCCATCCGATTGACGGGACTCTGGGTGATGTCGTTCCAGTAGCCGCTCGACGAGTACCACAACCACGGCTCCACACCCCGCTCACGGGCATAGGCAAAGAGTTCGGGCATCCGCTCGTAGCCGATTTGTTGGTCCCAGCCCGCATCGATGAGGATGTATTCGTAGCCCATTGCCTGTGCCAGGTCGATGTAGCGACATTGGTCGTCGAAATTCATACTCGGATCTTGCCAGATGATCCAGCTCCAGGTGCTGCGCCCCAATCGAAACTCCTTCGAGGGGGTATAATGCTCCTCGACCAAATCCCACGCAATGGTGGTTTCGACGATGGGGTGGAGTGTGCACCCTGCGGTGATGGTGCGCCAAGGGGTGGTGCCGGGCAGGGCCAGAGCAGGCTCCGAGGTGCCGTTGCCGTCGTTCTCCTCCGCCATCGGAAAGCAGATGGTGTAAAGGCCGTCGTGGCACTCCGAGAGTCGCGAAGCGCAGTAGCGGCTATCGACATCCGTTTCGCTCAGGAGCACCCACCCTCGGTCGCCTACCCGAAAGAGGGCAGGGAAGGTGTAGCCTCGTCCGAATTGCGAGGGTTGGTTCAGGGGTGCATCGGCCTCGTACTCCTCTTCGTAGCTTGGCTTGGAGCGTTTCCAACCCACCATCGCCTCGCTTTGCGGTGTGAGGAAGGTGGTGGTTTGTGTCGGAAGACGGAAGCCGCTCCGCTCCTCCATAATGCGAGCCGAGGCCTCGGCGCCATCCTTCGGAAGCAGGTAGCGGAAAGCGACATTGCGGTCGTCCACTCGCCACTCAACGGCTATTTTGCGCCCTGCGGCATTCGCCACTTCCGCCACTAACACGTTGGCTCGGTAGTGGCTTTCGGCAGCCTTCGTGCGGCTCATTGTGTAGTGGGTGTCGATGTGGCTTTCGTGCCAGCCGATGAGCGAGAGCGAGTCGCAGAAGTTGCTGTGGTTGGTCCTTAAACCTACGGGCGAAGGCTCCAAGAGCCGCACCCCCTCGGCCTCGATATGGTAACGCAGCACGCCCTCGTCGAGGGTCACGGTGAGCGTAAGGGTACGCGAGGGGGAGTGTATGGTGCGCTCCTCGGCCAAGAGGCAGAGGGGCGAGAATAGGGCAATGAGCAGCAGTAGTCGTTTCATTGGGAGGGTGTTGGTCTTCACAAATATACAAAAAAACACGCATACGCCAAAGCATATACGTGTTTTTCCTCTTGGTCGGTTGCCGTTAGAAGGGCAGATCGTCCACCTCCTGCACCGGAGCGCTGCTGTACGAAGGCTCACTGGTGGGGAAGGGGGGCATATCGGCGGGAGCGGGTGCGGGGGCAGCCTGCTCGGCCTGCTTGGGCTGCAGACGCCAAGCACGGATGTCGGTGTACCAACGCCCCTGATACTCACGCGACTCGATATTGACCGAAACCTCATACTCGGCCCCCTCGCGCAGCTTGGCTACATCGTCGGGACGGTTGAAGAAGGTGACGCAGATTTTGCGGGTAAACTGGCCGCCGTCCGAGTAGTCGAAGACTACATCCTGACGCTTCCAGGGACCACGAGCCGAGGTGCCCTCCGTAGCGGGCATAATTTTATATACGGTACCGGTAAATTCCATAGACTGTTTCGTTTAGTTGGTTTGTTACAATTTCAAGGGCAAATATAGCAAATTTATTCGGGTTGGTCAAGCGTTTCGGGGTTGATTCCCATAAATTTCAACAACGCCTCGGCGCAAGCCTCGGGCTGCTCCAAAAATCCCATATGTCCCGACTCCTCCAACCAGGCCACCTCGGCTTGCGGATGGCGGCCAACCATCGCTTCGGCCACCTCCATCGGGATGTAACCATCTTGCTTGCCGAGGATAAAGAGCTGACGAACAGCCGACTTCTGAAGCATCTCGTTTTGGTCTTTGCGCTCGATCATTCCGTTCAGCAACGCCACGATGCCCTCCTCCTCGGTCAGGTGTACCTGCTCGGTGAGGTCGGCGATGTAATCCTTCATTCGGGGGCGATTCACCACGGCAAACCCCGCCTCGGGGGCCACACGGGCCAGCAGATCCTTCTTGCCACTCTTGACCAACTCAATCTCACGACGGCGGTTCTCCCGCTTCTCGTCCGTGTCGGGGTTGGGCGTAGAACTGAGCAACACCACACCATCCAATCGGTCGGCGTACTTTTCGGCTACGGCCAACGCCACATAGCCGCCCATCGAGTGGCCCACCACCGTGTAACGCTCCACACCGAGCGAGGCCATCAGGTCGGCCACCACATCGGCCAGATACTCCATCGTGTGGCACTCTCCATTGACCACCGAGATGCCGTGTCCGGGTAGGTCGAGCGTCACCACACGCAGCTGCTTGTAGAGGTGGGGAATGAAATCCTCCCACACCATCAGCGACTCCAGATAGCCGTGCAGCAGCACCACGCATTTCTCGCCTTTCTCCGAATCGCAGATATGCAGGGCCGTCTCACCGGCCATCATAAACTTCTCTACCATAGATTTCAAGGTTTGTTGAGGCAAAGGTACAAAACAAATTCAAAATGTAGAATGCAAAATTCAAAATTGGAGAGGAGCGTTGATAAGGTTACTAAGCGACTTATAGCAAAATCCCCAAAAAATCAAAAAAAAGTTACTCTCCCGATGCAGTATTTCGCCCCTTTGTGCATTTATAGAGTAGAGTCAAGAAAAAATGGCCCAACCAAGCATTGTTGTTCAACTTTTTTTCTAACTTTGTAATTAGTAAAATAGTCCCTTTACAAACTAACAAAAATGATTATGAAAAAGTATCTATTTTTACTGCTTGCCGCTTTTGCGTTAGTGGCGTGTGAGGACTCGCTTGAGCAGATTGATTATAGCACCCTTTCGACCGAAGAGTTGCTTCAGACAGGTGAAGGCGTTGACTATTTGGTATCGCAAGCCACGGAGATTGATTTTGCAGCGCTCAATGAGCGACTAAAAACAGAGGTGTTGGATGGGGGGTACGCCAACCTTCGTTATTACGAACGCGAAGATGGCAAATGGGAACGCGAACTGCTGATTGGAGGTGGCGGCTGTGCGTATTGCGTATTGATGGATGACAATACATTCCGTCATTGTTTTGAGTTTGATGATTCGCAGTGGGAACTTGCCGGTAAGTGGTTTTGCACACACAATGCTTACGACAATGCGGTGGTAGAGATGGTCGGCAAGGTGGTTCCTTGGGCGAAAATCGTGGCTCACGTCGATAATGTGCTGATTTGTGAAGATGTTGACTCTAAAGAGAAGCGTTTCTTTGTGTGCCGTTTGGTTGATTGTCGTGAAAAGGTTTTGAACGCCTATACGCTCGACTTTGATGATCCCGAAGTGAGGAAAAAAGTTGCACTTGAGAATTACGAAAAAAGATATAATAAATAAACATATACAAGGATCTTTGTGGGTCTTGTGAAGAACTTAATTGGGGGTTGTGGCGATGGCTACGACCCCCGTTTCTTTTGGGTAGGTAGTTGATAAGGTCGCTATGGGTCTTTTAAGGTCATTTTAGGTCGCTATGGGGATTAGGTCAGCACCTTATAACGACCCATAGGTCTTATAGGTCCCATAGGTCACAATAGGCTGGGTTACATTTTTGTAACCCGTGCTGCAAAGGAGGGGAGAATAAGGAAATTTAAGAGTTTAAGGAATTTAACGAGATTAACGAAACAGACTTAATCCTTAATATCTTTAATTTCGTTAAATTCTTTAAGTTCTTTATTCAGGTCGCACCATCCCAAAAAATAATTTTGAATTCTAAATTCTACATTCTGAATTTCTTTCTGCTTTCCAAAAAACGGGGTTGAATTTGCTTTTTTTACTTGAAAGTTGTATTTTTGAAGGTTAAAATGGCTATTGTGCCGATACCGAAACGAAAATGATGCAACACTTCGACTATATCCTCTGTCACGGATCGGGGAACCGATTCCTGCTGTTCGATGCGGTGAAATCGCCTCAATTGGAGCGGTTTACTGCCCCGATGGTGGCCGAATTGTGCCGTCAGGCAGCCCCCAACGACGGGCTGTTATTGCTCGTGCGTCGGGGCGGGGAGTATGGAATGCGTATGTTCAACACCGACGGCTCGGAGGCCGAAATGTGTGGCAACGGCATCCGTTGTGTGGCTCGTTTGGCCGAAATTTACCTCCCCGAGGGGCAGACCGCCTACCCCCTGTGGTCGGGCGGCAAGCGTCATCCGATCTCCATCGAGCAGCCCGTGTGGGGCAATATCCCCACCCGCAAGGTGGCCATCGACATTCGCCTTGCGACCGACGATTTTGTGCCGAGTTTGACCACCGAAGGGGGCTTTATCGAGCAGCCCATCCCTGCGTTGGACGAGGCGTTGCGCTTTACCTACCTCAATCTGGGCAATCCCCACTTGGTCGCCTTTGTCGAGGCCGTCGATTTGGACCATTTGTCTCGGCTGGGTGAGCGGGTGAAGGAGCTTAAGGAGTTGCTGCCCCGAGGTGTGAATGTCAGCCTAGTATGCTGCGAGGGGCCGAACCGCATCTTTGTGGCCACCTACGAGCGTGGAGTGGGGCTCACCCCTTCGTGTGGCACGGCGATGACCGCCTCCTCGACCGCCTCGGTATTGACGGGGCGTTGCACTATGGGCGAGGAGATTGAGGTGCGCAACCGAGGTGGAATGGTGCGTTGTTGCTGCACCACGACCGAGGGCATCGTAACGACCCTCTCGGGCAATGCTACCTTTGAGGCCGAGGGCGAGGTCGGCATTGATTTTGAAACGGGCGAGGTGTCGCTGGCCGACGAAGAGCTCATCCGCACCGACGAGGTGGAGGCTTACGCCCAATTTTTACGTTCATTAAACGAAGCATAACGATATGATTAACACGATTTTGAAACACCGTTCGATTCGCCGCTTCAAACCTACGGCGATTCCCGATGATGTGCTGGCCGAGATGTTGGAGGCGGCGCTGCGTGCCTCGACCTGCGGCAATATGCAGCTCTACTCGCTCATCGTCACCCGTGACGAGGCGATGCGCCAAAAGCTCCTGCCGTTGCACTTCGGACAGCAGATGGTCGTCGAGGCCCCCTGCGTGGTGACGGTGTGTGCCGATATTCACCGTTTCTCGATGTGGTGCGAGCAGCGTGAGGCCGAGCCGGCCTACGACAACTTCGCCTGGTTTCTGACCGCTGCCATCGATGCTCTGCTGGCTGCCCAGAATCTGGCCATTGCCGCCGAGGATAACGGCCTCGGCATCTGCTACCTGGGTACGACGCTCTACACGGCGGGCGAGATCGTGAAGACGCTGGAGCTGCCCAAGGGGGTGATTCCCATCACGACGCTCGTTGTGGGCTATCCCAACGAGCACCCCGAGCTGACGGACCGTCTGCCGATGGATGCGGTGGTGCACTTCGAGAAGTACAAGGACTACACCTCGGCCGAGATTGACGAGCTGTGGGCCGAGCGAGAGGAGTCGGAGCTGACGAAGCAGCTGCTGGCCGAGAACAACCTGCCCAACCTGGCCCGCATCTTCACCGAGCGTCGTTACGTGAAGGAGGACAACCTGGCCATCTCGCGCGCCCTTTTGACACTGCTTCGTGAGCGTGGATTTATGAATCAATAGTCTTAAAATCGACTGACAATGAAGATGTTGCGTTTCGTGATGGTGCTTTGTGCGGTGATCCTCTTGGGGTCGTCGTGCAGCGTCACACGCAACATTCCCAAGGGCGAATACCTCTTGAGTCGGGTGCGGGTCGAGAGCGATAAGGAGGCCCCCCGACGGGAGCGCATCCCGAAGGAGGAGCTCGAAAAATTCATCCGCCAGACCCCCAACCGTCGTCTGTTGGGTGTCAATTTCTATGTGTGGCTCTACGAACAGGCCGACTCGACCAAACACAACGGTTGGAACAATTGGAAACGCAAGGTGGGCGAGGAGCCGGTATTGCTCGATATGAACTACACCCGCCGCAGTGCCGCCAACCTGAAGATCTTTATGGATTCGAAGGGCTTTTTCCGCTCCTCCTCGTCGTTTGAGGTCGATACCACCTCGCGTCGCAAGCGTGCCAAGCTGACCTATCGGGTGCGTCAGCGCGAGCCGTACCACATCGACCGCATCGACTACGAATTCCGTGACCGCGCCTTGGAGCCGCTTATCCTGGCCGACACGGTCAATACGTTGCTGCGTCCGGGGCAAATTTTCGACATCACGCAGTTGGATGCCGAGCGTGAGCGTGTGACCTCGTACCTGAAAAATCTGGGCTACTACAACTTTACGGTCGGCAACATCGAATATGTGGCCGACACCCTGGCCGAGAATCGCACGGTCGATGTGCGGATGGTCGTCAAGGAGCGTCTGACGGGCTATACGGCCCGAGGCGAGGCCGAGCGTGAGCCGAATCACCTCTACCGCCTCTCGGAGGTGCGTGTGCGCCCCGATTTCGACCCGATGAATCAGCTCGACAGCGACCCTGTGCTCGACACGATGGACTACCGAGGGCTGAAGATTCTCTACGATAAGAAGCTCAACCTGCGCCCCTCGGTGTTGCGTCAGGCCGTTTCGCTGACCCTCGACTCGCTCTACAGCCCCGAGGAGGTCAATCGCACCTACTCCGATCTGATGGCATTGGGTTACTTCCGCAGTGCCAAGATCTCCTTCAGCGAGCAACCCGAACGGGTGATGGTGGCCGATACCATCCGCTTCTACGACGAGAAGGGTATGACCACCGAGGTGCGCCACTCGGAGGAGGGACGTCTCGGTTGCGATATTCTCTGCACCCCGACCCTCAAACAGAGCGTCAAGCTCGAATTGGAGGGCTCGACCACCTCGAGTTTCTACGGATTGAAGGCGACGGTGGGCTACCAAAACCGCAACATCTTCCGTGGTGCCGAGGCGCTCGACATCTCCTTCACGGGCGGTTACGAGTTTATGAAGGCCAAAGATGCCAAGATGCGTCGTGCCTCGGAGGTGGGTGTGACGGCCGGTCTGACCTTCCCCCGCTTCTTGTTGCCCGGCGATGGTTACTACCGCCGTCTGGTGCAGCCCAAGACCAAAATCGAAGCCTCGGTCAATTTCCAGAATCGCCCCTACTATCGGCGTACGCTGACCTCGGCCGCTTTGGCCTACCAGTGGAGCAACCGCAACTACTCCTCCTTCACGCTGCGCCCCATCGACATCAATGTGGTCAATGTGGCTCGTCTGGACTCTACGTTCCTCAGTCAGACGCAAAATATGTATCTGATTAACAGCTATAAGACGCAGCTGATTGCAGGTTTGAACTTTGGTTACACCTTCAACAGCCAACGTCGCAATATGGGGGGAAATGCCACCCTTATCCGCTTCAACTTCGAGTCGGCGGGCAACCTGATCGATGGGCTGGAGCACCTCTTCTCGCACAAGCGGGGCGACAAGGATTACTACACCATCTTCGGCATCCGCTACTCGCAGTATGTGCGTGCCGACTTGAGCCTGAGCCGCAAAATCGTGCTGGGTGAGAAGACCGCCATTGCAGGTCGCATCTACGGCGGTTTGGCCCACGCCTACGGCAATTCGGATGCTGTTCCGTTCGACCGCTTGTTCTATGCGGGCGGCTCGAACAGTATGCGTGGCTGGGCACCCCGCACGCTCGGTCCCGGCTCGGTACCCGACCCCAACGCCGAGTTCCCGACCCAGCTGGGCGATATGAAGTTGGAGGCCAATCTGGAGTTCCGCTTCCCCATTTGGGGCATCTTCCACGGTGCCACGTTCCTTGACCTGGGCAACATCTGGTACACTAAATCCAACCCCGATGAGTATGCTGAGGAGGCTGTCTTCCACTTCGACAACTTCTACAAACAGTTGGGCTTCAATACGGGTCTGGGTCTGCGCCTCGACATCAAATTTGCCGTGCTGCGCCTCGATTGGGGTATTCAGCTCCACAACCCCAACCGCCCCGCAGGCGAACGGTGGATTCACAACTTCTCGTGGAAAAACACCGCCCTCAACTTCGGTGTGGGCTACCCCTTCTAACCCTTACGGCACGGGTCGCACGGTGGCCGAATACGGTATAGACGAGGCAGAATTGTGTTAGAAATTTTGCTTTTTCGCTATCTATATTGTATATTTGTATTATTCTATCAAATTTTACCCGACTATGAGCCTGTTGAAACCGAATGACCAACTGGGTCAATATACCGTCCAGTACCTCATTAAGCAGGGTGCGCTGGCCGAAACCTACCGCATCACCGACCGTGAGCAAAAATCCTTCTTTCTGAAACTGCTTCGCAGCTCGGAGCACCCCGCCTCGCTGCTCACCGATGAGGGTGAGCCGCTCGAGTTGCAGGTGCGCCACCGGTTGAGCCACCCGGCCTTTACGAAGCTTCACGCCTCGGGTCGCCACGATGTCGATGGCAAGCGTTGCGACTACCTGGTGACCGACTTCCTGCAAGGCGAGTTGGTCGAGGAGCGTCTGCAACGAGAGGGTAAGTTCTCGGTGCGCGAGGCATTGCAGATTATCGACTATGTGATTGAGGGTCTGCAATATATGCACGACCAAGGCTACGTGCACAACGACCTGACTGCCCGCAACGTGATGTTCGACAAGGATAGCGAGGGCGATCTGCACCCCCGCATCATCGATATGGGCCACACCTCCCGCCATTGCAGCGGCTCGGCCCCCTTCCAGACCTCGGATTTGGAGCCGATGTATTGCGCTACGGAGACCTTTGTGGGGATCTACAATCCGACGACTGACCTCTTCTCGGTGGGCGTGTTGCTCTACCGAATGATTTATGGGTGGATGCCTTGGCCGATTGAGACGGCAGGTATGTCGCTTGCTGAGGTGCGTGATGCCCTGCGCAAGGCCCGCAAGGAGCCGATTGCCTTCCCGGCCGCCCAGGCCAAGGAGGAGGTGCCCGAGGCGGTACGTGAGGCTATCGCTGTCGCTTTGAGCGGTCGTTCGCAACGTTTCTCGAGTCTCAAGGAGTTCCGTGATGCCCTGGCGGGTAATATGCCGGTGCGCCGTGGATCCATTCCGAAACTCACCCGCTCGGGCTTCCCGACCGAAGGTAAGAAATCGGGCGACTCGGATGAGGAGCGTCGCACCCAGACCGAGGATGGTCGCCAGCTCCACACCGCCACGATGCGTCAGGGCGGCAACGGCTTCGAGGATGTGGCCGGTATGGAGGAGTTGAAGGCCTACCTGCACCGCCACGTGATTGGTATTCTGAAGGATAAGGAGCGTGCCGAGAAGTATCGCCTGACCATCCCCAACGGTATGCTGCTCTATGGCCCTCCGGGTTGCGGTAAGACCTTCCTGGCCGAGAAGTTTGCCGAGGAGACGGGCTTTAAGTTTACGCTCGTCAAGGCCTCGGATTTGGCCTCGACCTATGTGCACGGCTCGCAGCAGATGATCAGCTCGCTCTTCAACGATGCCCGCAAACACGCCCCGATGGTCATCTGCTTCGACGAGTTCGATGCCATCGCCCCCAACCGCCAGGCAGGCCCCGGTTCAAACCACCAGGCCGGTGAGGTGAACGAGTTGTTGGCCCAGCTCAACAACTGCGGTAAGGATGGTGTCTTTGTCATCGGCACGACCAACCGCCCCGATATGATTGATCCCGCCGTACTGCGTACAGGCCGTATGGATAAGCACGTCTTCGTGCCGATGCCCGACACGGCGGCCCGCAAGGGGATGTTGGCTATCAACCTCAAGGGTCGCCCCTGTGCCGAGGATTTGGACCTGGATAAGTTGGCCGAGTTGTCGAACAATATGACAGCCAGCGATATTGCCAAGTTGGTCAATGATGCCGCCACAACGGCCGCCTTTGCCGACCAACTCATCGGCGAGGAGCTGATGGAGCAGACGCTCAGTTGTGCCCGTCGTTCACTCTCGGTTGAGACCATTGCCGAGTATGAGCGCCTGCGTCAGCAGTACGAGAACGAGGGTGGCACGCCCACGACGCCCACCCGTCGCCCCATTGGTTACAAAACGCAACAATCTTAACCTTAAAACAATAACGCTATGAAAAATTTGGTGATGAATTTCTTGCGTCAGGAGGGTTTTCAGCCCCAGGAGACGCCGTTTGGTATCGCATTCAAGGCCGATGGCCTGAGCTATGCTGTGCTTATCGACGAGGATGACAGTCAGTTCCTGCGTATCGCTCTGCCCAACATCTTTGACGTAACGGCCGAGAATCGTGTGGCTGTTTTGGAGGCCATCAACACGGTCAATATGGATATGAAGGTCTCGAAGACCTGCATCTGGGGTGACAGCGTAACCGTCTTTGTCGAGCAGCTCATCGACGAGAGCCCCGAGTTGGGCGACATCATCCCCCGCACGCTGCGTATTATGAATGGTACGCGTCGTTCGTTCTACAAGGCCATCGAGGAGTAAAAGAAACCGTCAGAATTTCTTGAAACAAAACAGGGAGCCCTTTTGGGGTTCCCTGTTTTTGTAGGTATCCTATACGTTAGTACATATTGTCGTACATCGATTGCGACTTGTCGTACTTAAGGTCTTGCAGCGAGGCGGCCTTCACACCGATGTTGAAACTCCAACTGCGGTGGAAGCCGAAGGGAATCCACGAGAAGGACATCTGCCAGCAGTGCAGGTCGCGCGTAATGGAGATGGCCGAGGTGGTCAGTTTACGCTCCTTAATATCGAAACCGCCCTGGAACGTAACACCCATCTTGGGGGTCAGATTGACCGAGCCGTTGAAACCTACGGTCTGGGTGATATTCTTGCGGTAGCCCGTCGTGCCGTTATTGACATACGAGATGGAGTAGTTGACCGCATAGTTGAAACCAAAGTTCCACGGCAACGAGAAGTCGTAGTAGGTCTGGGTCATATATTGTCGTCTCAGGACGGGGTCCATATGCCCATAGGGGTCGTAGAAGGGGTTTTGGTATTCGGGCGGAATACTCGTAATATCGTTGATGGCCGTCTGTGAGCGGTCTTCTCTGGATTTGAAGGTGTAACCGAACGACCAACCGAGCGAGGTGAGTCGGCCCGGGAAGAAGAGTTTGTCGATACGACGGCCCTGCGGAGTGACTCGGTAGGGGTCGAGCGTGGTCGAGAAGTTGATACCGAAGTTCTTGAACAGGGTCGTACGGAACGATACGGGGATGGTCGAGAGCTTCATCGAGTCGGCCAGGAAGTTGTACGAGGCGCTCAGACGGAACTCATCGATGAGTTTAATCTTCTTCACACCCGACGTATCACGCTTCGAGAGCACCTTCATCTCCAAGTTCTGCGACAGCGACATATTCATCGACATCTGGCGACCTGCCGAGGGAACACCGTAGGCATTCACGGCGTAGGGCGAGTAGGTCGTCACACGACCCGTCGAGTCGGTCTGGCGGGTGCGGAAGTAGCCATACTTCGGATCCGAGAAGTCGGGCGCATACGAGAAGCCGATCGAGGGGGTGATGGTGTGGCGAATGGCCTGAATTTTACGGTCTTTCTTCTTCTTGGTGAAGTCGAACATACCGTAGATGGTCGTCGAGGCCGAGGCGTTGAGCGAGTAGTTGTACAGACGGAAGAATCCGTAGTCGGTCGGAAGCGTATCGGTCTGGTTCGTTACGGGGTTCCACTCATACTCCTGACGCTTGAAGTACCACTTCTCGTTGTAGTTGAACGAGGGGGTGAAGTTGATGTAATTCAGGATGTTGAACGAGGCCGACACGGGCAGCGAGTGCTCAATGCCGTTCTTCATATTCTCGAGCGTCTTTTTCGAGAAAATCTCATCCTCGGTAGTCGATACCGAGTTGGTCATCTTGGCCGTATATTGCATCGAAATCTTCTCGTACCAGCGGTCTTTGCCCACCTTCTCCTTGCGTTTGAAGGGATAGACGCGCGAGACGTTGAAGACCATCGTCGGCAGCGTAACGGAGATGGTCTGATTTTGCGAGTTTTGCGACACGGCCATATTTGCCGAGAAGGAGAAGGGCGTTCCGGCCCAATTCTTCGAGAAGGCAATCGACGAGTTGGTCTGCGTCGAGAGAATGTCGTTCAGGTTGGTGGCCGAGTAGCGGTTGTAACCACTCGTGGCAAAGTTTACCGAGGCCGAGAAGGTGGTACCCGGGTTGGCCTTGGGGTCCTGCTGGTGCGACCATTGGATGCGGAAGTTCTTCTGCTTGACATAGTCGGGCTCGCCCTTCTCGCCGCTCTTGATCGACGAATACTGCATATTGAAGCTGCCGCTGTACTTATAACGCTTGATGTAGCGCGAGGCGGCCGATGCCTCCCACGAGCCGAGCGTATAGAAACCGCCTCGAACGGCCAGGTCGGCGTGGTCACTCAGGGTGAAGTAGTAACCCAAATCACGCAGGAAGAAGCCCTTCGAGTACTCCTCACCGAAGGTGGGCATCAACAGACCCGACTTCGGCCCCGAACTGATGGGGAAGAAACCCTCGGGGATACCAAGGAAGTAGATGGGCACATCCTCGAGCACCAGGTAGGCGGGGCCCGTGATGACCTTCTTGCCGGGGATCACCTTTGCCTTGGTCATCGCCAAGTAGAAGTGGGGGTGGTCGGTCTGCTCGCAGGTGGTGTATTTACCGTTCTCGATGTTGATGACATTGTCTGCCATCTTCTTTACCGAGCCGCCCACCAGCCAGCCGTCGCCCTGCTGGGTGGCTACGCCCTTGATCTTGGCCTTGCCCGTGTCGAGGTTGTAGGTGATGGTGTCCATCGCATAGGTGGCACTGCCCTCGCTGTACTCGGGCTTGGTGGTGGTCCATTTGCCATCCACCGAGTCGGGCTTGCCGTAGGCATAGACCAACTTCGACTCCATATCGATACGCATAAAGTCGGCCTTGAGGTTCGACTCCTGGTAGGTTACGTCGCCCTGATTGTAGATATAGACCAACTTATTCTTTACGTCATAGACCAGCGAGTCGCTGTTCTTACCCGTGATGGGGTCGTCGAGGAATTTGCCTGCGGGGCGGGGTTGGCGGGCCGAGTCTTGCTGCTCGGCGGCCAACGTGTCGATGGTGATGACCATCGTATCGGGCTGCACGGTGTCGGTTTGGGGGGCTTGCGTGCGGTTGCGACGTGCCTCACGACGCAGACGGCGACGCTCCCTATCCGAGAGGGTGTCCGACAGGGGTTGTTCGCTCCGCACGGCCGCCAGCGAATCTTCGATGCGAAGCACATCGAGGCTCTTTGCCCTCGGGAAGGCAAAGACCAGATGGGCTGCCAGCATCACCACAGCCATCGAAACGAGATATTTTATGGTTCTTTTCTCCAAAATACGCTTAAAAACCGAAAATTTTCCGTACTTTTGCCGACAAAGTCGGCAAACCACCTCCGGGGAGCACCTTGCGCCCTTTTTTGGCGGGGTTTCGGCCGGACAAAGATAGTTAAAATTTGCAGATAGCATCAAAATCCGACCTCTAAAAATGCGCGCGCGAAAGATTCTTTTATCGATAATCCTGCTCTTTGCACTCGTTATAAACGTTGCGGCACAGGAAAAAATTGCCCACGGTATTTGTGTCATTGTGCTCGATGCCGGCCACGGCGGCAACGACCCCGGTGCGGTCTATGGCAGCCTGAAGGAGAAGGATATTACGCTCAAAGTGGTGCAGCGTCTCGGCAAGAAGATCGAGCAGGGGATGCCCGGTGTGAAGGTGGTCTATACCCGCACCTCGGACAAGGCCCTCGCCCCGACCAAAATCGAGGATTTGCAGCGCCGTGCCGATATTGCCAACGCTGCCGAGGGCGATCTGTTCCTCTCGGTACACGTCAATGCGGCCCGCTCGACCAAGGCTCGAGGGGTTGAGACCCTCATTATGGGTGAGACGCCCAAGGAGCAGCAGTACAACGAGGAGGCCCTCTTCTCGTCGAATCGTGACGACCTGTTGGATATGTCGAACGAGCGTGAGGCGGCCATCGTGCGTGCCTACATCCAAAACCTGCAATTCACCTACGGCGAGTACAGCGAAACGCTGGCCCGTTGCATCCAGAAGCGTTATGTGGCGGCAGGTCGCCCCTCGCGTGGCGTGAAAAAACAGCCGTT
Source organism: Alistipes sp. (assembly GCA_017436185.1). Next base: position 37,566 of record JAFSDP010000011.1, read on the forward strand.
GCGTGTCCTCTATGCCACCAATATGCCGGGTGTGCTGACCGAGATCGGCTTTATGTCGAACAAGGAGGATTTGGCCTACCTGAAGTCGGACAAGGGGTTGGACCGCATTGTGAATGAACTCTATCAGGCCGTTGGCGACTATTCGCTGCACCTGTTGCGTCTGCGTTCGGCCCAAGAGAGTGCCGCTCCGAGCGAGCCGAAAGCCGAGCCGAAGGCGGAGGTGAAACCCGAGCCGAAACCCGAAGCTCCCAAGCAGGAGGATCCTCAACTCTACAACCCCCGCCTCTATTCGCCCAAGAAGGCCGACCAGACCCCTGCTCCCGCTCCGCAGCCCGCTGCGCCGAAGGTAGAGGAGAAGAAGCCTGCTGCTCCGAAGGCCGAGACCAAAAAGCCCGCTTCGCAGCCCGCTGCCCCGAAGAGCTATTACACGGTGCAGGTGATGGCCTCCAAGAAGAGCCTTTCGCGCACGGCACAGGAGTTTAAGAGCTACCGAGGTCGTGTGCACGAATACCAAGGCGAGGGGACTTACCGTTATAAGTACGGTGTGGGTCAATATGCCACCCGTGCCGAGGCCTCACGAGCCGCCTCGGCCGTGCGCAAAACCTTCCCCAATGCCTTTGTGGTGGCCGTTTCGGAGGGCCGCACGGTGACGGGAAACAAATAGAAAAAGAAGAAATTTCAGTCAAGGAATAAAAGATGAAACGTGAAGCAAAAATCGGAATCTTCGGTGTTGCGATGATTCTGTTGGCGTGGGGCGGCATCCGCTTTTTGAGTGGGTTGGATGTCTTTGCCCGCAACGTGGAGTATGTAGCTGCCTACGATCAGGTGAGCGGCGTGGCCGAGGCTTCGGCCGTGATGATGAAGGGCGTGAAGGTGGGTACGGTGACGGCCATCGAGTTGAGCCCCAACCTCCGTAACGAGGTGTTGTTGCACCTGACCATCAAGCGCGAGTATCGCATCCCCCGCAATTCGGAGGCCCGCATCTTCAGCGATGGGCTGATGGGTGGCAAGGCCATCGAGATTGTGCTGGGCGACAGCCCCGAGTACCTCGAGCGAGGCGATACCATCCCCTCGAGCCACACCCCCGACCTGATGTCGATGGCCGGCTCGGAGTTGGACTTCTTCAAAAACCGCTTTGCCGAAATATCGGATGCGCTGACCCGCACGCTCAACAACCTGAATACCATCTTGGAGCAGAATGCCGCCCATCTGAACGGCACGATGGCCCATCTGAATACCCTTTCGGGCGATATGGCCGACCTGATGGGCGAGGAGAAGGCACAGCTGGCCGAGATGTTGGAGGGGCTTACCACCTTCTCGACGATGTTGGGCGAGAGCGCCCCGAAGGTGGACAGCCTGCTGGGTGGCGTGAATCACCTCGTAGCGCAACTCGACGAGCAGCACTTTGCCGAGGAGCTGACCTCGACCGTGGGGAACCTCTCGGCACTGCTTGAGAAGCTCAACGAGGGCGAAGGCTCACTGGGTCAGCTTCTTAACGACAAGCAAATGTACGACAACCTGACGGCTGCCAGCGAGAATCTTTCGCTGTTGTTGGCCGATTTGAAGGCCAATCCGGCTCGTTATGTGCACCTCTCGGTCTTCGGTAAGGATGCCGAGAAGCAGAAAGAGAAGGCCGAGAAACGTGCCGCCAAGCGGGCTGAAAAGGCCGAGAAGAAGGCCGCCAAGGCGGCTGCCAAAGCCAATTAACCGAAGCGATGATCTACCCCGCCACCTTTGAACAAAAAATCGGTTTCGACCGCCTGCGTGAGCAGGTGGCCGCCCGTTGTACGATGGCCTCGGCCCGCCGTCTGATAGCCGACGAAGGCTTCTCGACCTCGCCCCGTGAGATTGAGCAACGCCTGACGTTGGCCGATGAGATGCGCAGCCTCAGGCTGATGGAGTACGACTTTCCGGGTGGCGACTATCCCGATATTGAGCCGTTGGTGCAGAAGATGCGCATCGAGGGCACCTTTTTGGATGTAGCCGAGGTGGCTACGCTGGGTCGTGCGTTGCGCACGGTCGGGGCGGTGGTGCGCTTTGTCGAGCATCGCCAAGCGGCCTATCCCGCGCTCTATCGCCTTTCACGAGGGGTGGAGTCCTTCCCCGAATTGGTGGCCGAGATTGAGCGGGTGGTCGATGAGCGTGACGAGGTGCGGGATTCGGCCTCTGACGAACTTTTCTCGATTCGCCGAGCCATCCGTGAGCGCGAGGGCCAGGCGGCCAAACGTCTGCAACAGGTTCTGCAGGCGGCCAAGCGGGCGGGTATTGTCGAGAGCGATGCCCAACTCTCGGTGCGTGACGGCAAGACGGTGATTCCCGTCTCGGCGGCCAACAAACGCAAGTTGGCGGGCTTCATCCACGACGAGTCGGCTACGGGTCGCACCTTCTATGTCGAGCCGGTCGAGGTGGTCGAGCTGAACAACGAGTTGCGCGAGTTGGAGTATGCCGAGCGACGTGAGATTGTCCGCATCCTGACGCTTTTGACCGAGCAGATGCGCCCCGAAGCGGCCCTCATTGAGGCCTCGGGCGACTACCTGAGCCACGTCGATATGTTGCGTGCCAAGGCCGATTGGGCCATCGAGAATCGCTGCGTGAAGCCCATCCTTTCGCTCGACGATAGGTTGGTGCTCAAGGAGGCCCGCCATCCGATTTTGGAGCAGAGCCTTAAGCAGCAGGGGCGTGAGATTGTCCCCCTGTCGTTGGAGCTAGACCGCACGAAACATATTTTGGTCATCTCGGGCCCCAATGCCGGCGGTAAGTCGGTCTGTTTGAAGACGACGGGCATTGTGCAGTATATGTGCCAATGCGGCTTTTTGGTCCCTGCGGCCGAGAGTTCGGAACTGCCTGTCTTCCGCTCGTTGATGATTGATATTGGCGACGAACAGTCGATGGATAACGACCTTTCGACCTACTCGTCGCACCTGAGTAATATGAAACAGATGTTGGCCGGCGCCTCGCCCCACACGTTGGTCTTGATCGATGAGTTTGGCTCGGGTACCGAGCCGGTCATCGGCGGAGCCATCGCCGAGGCCATCCTCGAGCGTCTTCTCGAGCGGGGATGCTACGGCGTCATCACGACCCACTACGCCAACATCAAATACTACGCATCGCAGACCGAGGGCATCTCGAATGGTGCAATGGCCTTCGATGTACAACATATCCGTCCGCTGTTCCGCCTCGAGCAGGGCAAGCCGGGCAGTTCGTTTGCCGTGGAGATTGCCCGCAAGATGGGGCTGCCCGAGGAGTTGATTCGCCGTGCAGGCGACAAGGCCGGCTCGGACCACATCAATCTGGAGCGTCAGCTGCGTGAGATTGCCCGTGACCGCCACTATTGGGAGCAGAAACGTGATCGCATCCGCCTTACGGACCGCAAGGTCGAGGAGCTGGAGCAGAACTATACCGAGCAACTGCAACGCATTCAGGCCGAGCGCCAAGAGATTCTGCGCCGAGCCAAGGAGGAGGCGCAGGCGATGATTGCCGAGGCCAACCGCCAAATCGAGCAGACCATCAAGGCCATCCGTGAGGCGCAGGCCGAGAAGGAGATGACCCGCCTGGCACGTCGCGAGTTGGAGGAGTTCCGCACCCGCATCGAGGAGGCCGATGCCGCCGCCCGTCAGGAGGAGGTGCAGCGTGAGATTGAGCGCATCGAGCGTCGCCGCAAGCGCCGTGAGGAGCGCAAGGCCCAGCGGGGCGAGCAGACAGCCGAAACGCCCATCGTGGAGCAACCCAAACCGCAGGAGGTGGTGGTGGGCTCGAAGGTTAAGATGGTGGGCCAAGCGGTGGTCGGCGTGGTGCAGGCCATCCAGGGCAAGCGGGTACAGGTGGCCTTCGGGCAGATGCTCACGACGGTCAATCGCAACCTCTTGACGGTGGTTTCGAACAGCGAGTACCGTGAGGCTACCCGCCCGACCACCGCCCGAACGACCTACTCGTCGGGTATCTCGGAGCGTAAATTGAGTTTCCGTGACCACATCGACGTGCGAGGTATGCGTGTCGATGAGGCGCTCGAAGAGGTGCGTGACTTTATCGACGATGCCACGATGCTGGCCGTCGGGTCGGTTACGATCCTGCACGGCAAGGGCACGGGGGCACTTAAAGAGGAGATTCGCCGCTACCTGCGTACGGTGCGTGAGGTGGCCACCGTGGCCGACGAACACGCCGACCGAGGCGGAGCGGGCATTACGATAGTAACTTTTCACAATTCCTAAAAGCCAACAAAAACGATGAACTACCGCTTATCACAGATTGCCGCCATCACGGGCGGACGGTTTCAAGGCGTAGATTGCGTGGCTCGGTCGGTGGTGACCGACAGCCGCTCGTTGTCGTGCGAGCTGGGTGCCGCACCGCTGTTTGTGGCTATGCACGGTGCTCACCACGATTCGCACCTCTTCATCGAGCAGATGTATCGTCGCGGGGTGCGTGCCTTTCTGACCGAACGCCCTGTGGAGTTGGCTGCGGATATGGGCTGCGTGGTGGTGCGCAATGCCATCGAGGCCCTGCAACAGTTGGCCGCCTACCATCGTGCCCATTTTCACGGCGTGGTGGTCGGCATCACCGGCTCGAACGGCAAGACGGTCATCAAGGAGTGGATTGCCGAGGAGTTGCCCTCGACCGTGAGCTTCTACCGCTCGCCCAAGAGCTATAATTCGCAACTCGGTGTCCCCCTCTCGGTCTTGATGCTCGAGGGGGATGAGGAGCTGGCCATCTTCGAGGCCGGAATCTCCGAGCCGGGCGAGATGGAGCGTCTGGAGCGCATCATCCGCCCCGAGGTGGTTATCTTTACCTCGCTGGGCGATGCCCATCAGGAGTTCTTCTCGTCGATGGACGAGAAGGCCTCCGAGAAACTCATCTTGGCACGTTCGGCCCAGAAGATTATCTACCACAGCCACTACACCCGTTTGGCACAACTCATCGAGAGCCGCTTTTCGCAGCGGGCACACCTGATCGATGCCTCGACGGTGACCCCGCCCGAGATGGAGTTGGTGGGGGGTGAGGCCTCCCGCCGCAACGGGCAGATTGTCGAGGCCTTCCTATTGGCTATGGGATGGCCCGGCCCTTCGTTTTCGGCGGTGCCCAAGTTGGCGATGCGCCTGGAGGTAAAGGAGGGTATCGGGGGCTCGTTGGTGGTCAATGATGCCTATAATTTGGATCTAAACTCCCTCTCGATGGCCTTGGACTACCTTCACGAGGTGGCCGTAGGGCGTGAGCGGGTGGTCATCCTCTCCGATATTGTCCAGAGCCACCTCTCGGATGGCGAACTCTATGGTCGTGTGGCTGAGATGTTGCGTCGAGCCGGAGTAAGCCGCCTGGTGGGTATCGGCTCGCATATCGCCCGCTATGGTGAGCTGTTCGATTGTCAAAAGGAGTTCTACCTCTCGACCGACGACTGCATTGCCCGCCTCGACCGCTCGGGATTGGGAGGCAAGGCCCTCTTAATTAAAGGTGCCCGCCACTACCGCTTCGAGAAACTGGCCCACGCCTTGAGCCAAAAGAGCCACACGACCCGCCTGGAGGTCGATTTGGAGGCGATGCGTCAAAACCTCAATGCCTTCCGCAGCCACCTTCGTGAGGGGGTCGGTGTGGTGGCGATGGTCAAGGCCTCGTCGTATGGCGCAGGCAACTTCGAGGTGGCCCGTATGTTGCAACACGAAGGGGTGGAGTACCTCGCCGTAGCCTTTGCCGACGAGGGTGTCGAGCTGCGTGAGCGGGGTATTACGATGCCCATCGTGGTGCTCAATGCCGATCAGGAGAGCTTCGAGCAGATGGTTTCGTACCGCCTCGAACCCGAAATTTACAGCCTCCACGCCCTCGAAAGCTTTGTGGCTGCCGCCGAACGAGGGGGCGTGAAGAGCTATCCCATCCACCTGAAGTTGGATACGGGAATGCACCGCTTGGGCTTCGAGGAGGAGCAGATTGAGCCGCTCATCGAGCGACTTTTGCGCTGCGAAGAGGTGCAGGTGGCCACCCTCTTTACCCACCTGTCGTGTGCCGACGAGCCGACCGAGGATGTGTTTACCGAGCTGCAGCTCGACCGCTTTGAGCGGATGACCTCCCGCCTGATGGAGGCGTTGCCCTATCGGGTGCGTCGCCACGCTGCCGCTTCGGCGGCGATGGTACGCTTCGGCAGGGCGCAATACGATCTGTGCCGCCTCGGCATCGGCCTCTACGGCTATGGCTGGGAGGCGGGACAACGCCCCGTTTCAACCCTTGTAACGAACATCGTGCAACTTAAACATATTGCCCCCAACGAAGGGGTTGGTTATGGCCGTGAGGGCCGAGCCGACCAAGAACGCCTGATTGCCACCATCCCCATCGGCTATGCCGACGGTCTGGATCGCCGCCTGGGCAATGGCCGTTGGTCGATGTTGGTGGGAGGGGTGAAGGCCCCCATTGTCGGGCGTGTATGTATGGATAGTTGTATGATTGACGTGACGGCGTTGGGCGATCGGGTGCGTGAGGGTGACGAGGTGGTCATCTTCTCGGCCGAGCCGGGTCACACGGCACAAGCGATGGCCGAGGTGCTCGGAACGATTGCCTACGAGGTGCTGACCTCGATTTCGGCCCGTGTGAAGCGCGTCTATATCAATTAAAAGGTAAAAAAGGTGGAGAAAGGTACGCTCTATATGATTCCCTGTCCGATTTCGGACGAGACCACGCCGTGGGAGGTGCTTCCCGAGGCCAACCGCAGCGTGATGCAGCAGTTGGACTACTTCATTGTCGAGAACACCCGCTCGGCCCGTCGTTTTTTGTCGAAGGCGCAGCTGGGACTGAAGATCGACACGCTGGAGTTTGTTGAGCTGAACGAGCACACCGTGCGTGGTGAGGCGGTCGAGCAGATGATGGCTCCGCTGGAGGCGGGTCGCTCGGCAGGTGTGATTTCGGAGGCGGGCGTGCCGGGGGTAGCCGACCCCGGAGCATTGGTTGTGGAGGCGGCCCACCGTCGAGGGATTCGGGTGGTGCCGTTGGTCGGCCCTTCGTCGATTATTTTGGCCGTGATGGCCTCGGGGTTGAACGGCCAATCGTTCGCCTTCAACGGCTACCTGCCCGTCAAGGGGGGGTGAGCGGCAGAAGGCCATTCGCCACTTCGAGCGCCGAGCCCACACCGAGCACCAGTCGCAACTCTTCATCGAGGCCCCCTACCGCAACCAAAAGCTCGTGGAGGAGCTGTTGCAGACCCTGCAAGGCGAGACCCGCCTGACGATTGCGATGGATTTGACCTCGCCGACCCAATATGTGCGCACGCAACGGGTGGTGGATTGGCGTCGAACACAGCTTCCCGACCTGCAGCGTCGTCCGGCAATTTTCATCATCGGGTAGGGTGGTATATAATTTGTGCTATTATGTTTTGGAGAAAACGAAAAATAAAAGATATGGATACGAAAAAGACTTATAATGAGGCAGTTGAGGAGGAGGTAAATCCTGCGGAAACCACCTCGTCGGCTGCGACCGACACCCCGACCGATGACAATGTGGCAGACGGTGAGGCTACTGCGTCTGCCAATGTGGCAGATGCTGACCCCGCCGAGGCCCTGCGAGGAGAGGTAGCCGAGTGGAAGGATAAGTATGTGCGTCTGCAGGCCGAGTTCGACAACTACCGCAAGCGCACGCTGCGCGAGAAGATGGAGCTGGTCGAGACCGGTGGTAAGGATGTCCTGCTGGCAATGCTGCCCGTCGTGGACGATATGGAGCGTGCCGTAGCTGCTATGGCCAAGACCGACGATGCGGCCGCCGTGCGTCAGGGCGTGGAGCTGATTGCCCAGAAGTTCTCGGAGGCCCTCAAGCAGCGTGGTGTGACCCCCATCGAGGTGGTTGGTCTGCCCTTCGACGAGGAGGTGGCCGAGGCGGTAGCCCGCTTCAACGCCGGCGAGGAGCAGCGTGGCAAGGTCATCGACGTGGTGCAGACGGGTTATCGTTTGGGCGAGCGCATTTTGCGCTTTGCCAAAGTAGTGGTAGGAGAGTAACGTATGGCAGAGAAGAGAGATTACTACGAGGTGCTGGGCGTTGGTCGCAACGCAAGTGCCGACGAGATTAAGAAGGCCTACCGCAAGGCGGCCATTAAATACCACCCCGACAAGAATCCGGGCGACAAGGAGGCCGAGGAGAAGTTCAAGGAGGCCGCCGAGGCCTACGATGTGCTGTCGAACCCCGAGAAGAAGGCCCGCTACGACCAATTCGGACACGCCGGTATGGGCGGCCCGGGTGGTGGCGCAGGCGGCTTCGGAGGCGGCTTTGGCGGCTTCTCGATGGAGGATATCTTCTCGCAGTTCGGCGATATCTTCGGGGGTCACTTCGGGGGCGGATTCCGCTCGTCGGGTGGCCGAGGCCGTACGGTAAATCGTGGTACGGACCTGCGTATCAAGGTGCGCCTTACGCTCAAGGAGATCAACGAGGGTGTGACCAAGAAGATCAAACTGACCAAGAACATCGCCTGCGACAAGTGCGGCGGTACGGGTGCCAAGAACAGCAATGCCTACGCCACCTGCTCGACCTGTAACGGTACGGGTTATGTGGTGTCGGTGCAGAACTCCATCTTCGGCCGTATGCAGACCCAGTCGGTCTGTCCCACCTGTGGTGGCGAGGGTAAGGTGATTACCGAGCGTTGCGACAAGTGCGGTGGCGAGGGTACGGTACGCGACCAGGAGGTGGTTGAGATTCAGATTCCGGCCGGTGTTGCCGAGGGAATGGTCGTAACGGTTACGGGCAAGGGCCACGCCGCCCGCCACGGTGGTGTGAATGGCGATTTGCAGGTCTTCATCGAGGAGGAGGAGAACCCCGAACTGATGCGTGACGGCAACGATCTGATTCACAACCTCACCATCCCCGTGACGACCGCCCTGCTGGGTGGCTCGGTCGAGGTGCCGACGGTCGATGGCCGTGCCAAGATCAAGGTGGCTCCGGGTACGCAGGCGGGCAAGGTGCTGCGCTTGAGCGGTAAGGGTCTTCCCGACGTAAACGGCTATGGAAGAGGCGATTTGAAGGTTATCATCGACATCGCCATCCCCTCGCGCCTCTCCAGTGAGGAGCGTAAGTTGGTCGAGCAGTTGGCTCAGATGCCTTCGTTCCAGCAGACCGAGGGCGACGGCAACCAGAATGTCTTTGACCGTATGCGCCGATTTTTTCACTAAACACTGATTTTTTTAATGGGACTCTTTTCACCCTATAAGCGCCACGCCAACCCCTTCAACTACATCCCTCGCTACTTCGACCCCGAAAAGGAGCGCCGTGAGCAGCGTCGTGCCGAGTTGCGGGGCGAGCGTTCGGACGATACGGCCGAATATACCCCCGGCAAGTACATCCGCACGCAACGTGATGCCCGTGCTGCTCGCCGTGAGGAGTCGCAGCGCTCGCAGAGCCGTCCGATTTGGAAGCTGCTGTTGGGTGCTGTGGCGATGCTGTTGCTCATTGCCATTCTGCTGCCTCGTTTGGTGGCCGCCTTCCAGACGGCAGGAACGAAGCGTGCCGAAGAGGCACTGCCCACCTGGCAGGCCCGTGAGACAACCGACGAGTTGGATCAGCGCGGCATCAGCGACCTGGAGTGGCAGGCGCAGCCCATCACCGTTGTCCCGAACGATTACCAAGGAGAGTAAAATCGCCACAAGGAGCTATGTCTGATAGAATCAAACTACTGCCCGAGGTTGTTGCCAACCAGATTGCTGCCGGTGAGGTGGTCGCCGACCCGTCGTCGGTCGTAAAGGAGTTGGTCGAGAACGCCATCGATGCCGGTGCCACGACCGTCAAGGTCAATTATCGTGGCAGCGGTGAGGAGTTGGTGCAGGTAGTCGATGATGGTTGCGGTATGTCGCCGACGGATGCCCGTCTGGCCTTCGACCGCCACGCCACCTCGAAGATTCGCTCGGTGGAGGATATCTATGCCCTCCATACCTTCGGTTTCCGTGGCGAGGCGTTGGCCTCGATTGCAGCGGTGGCCGAGGTGGAGCTGCGCACCCGCCAGGCGGAGGATGAGTTGGGTACGTTGGTTGAGATTTGCGGCGGCGAACTAAAGCGCCAAGAGGTGGTTGCCTGCCCCAAAGGGACACAGTTCTCGGTGCGCAACCTCTTCTACAATGTGCCCGAGCGACGTCGCTTTGCCAAGAAACCCGCTACGCTGGCCCGTCAGATTCGTCAGGAGTTTCAGCGTGTGGCCCTTTGTCACCCCGAGATTTCGTTCGAGCTTTATGCCAACGAAGCCCCCGTTTATCAGCTGCCTGTCAGCTCGTTGGCAGGGCGTATCGTCGATTTGGTGGGGCGTCAGATCAAGCAGAATCTGTTGGAGGTCGATGCCTCGACTTCGATTGCCTCGCTCAGAGGCTATATCGGTCGCCCGTCGGCCGCCAAACAACACAACAGCGACCAATTCCTCTTCGTGAATGGCCGCTACTTCAAGTCGCCCTACCTGGTGAGTGCCCTGATGCGGGGCTACGAAAAACTTATTCCTCAATCGACCCAGCCCGCCTTCTTCCTCTTTTTGGAGATTGACCCCTCGCGCATCGATGTGAATATCCTTCCGAAGAAGACCGAGGTGCGCTTCGACGATGAGGAGGCCGTTTGGCAGATTGTCCACGCCGCCGTGCGTGAGACGTTGGCCAAGTCTGGCTCGGTGCCGATGATGGATTTCGATGCCGAACAGAGTGTCGAGATTCCCATCCTGCAACGGGGAGCAGTCTATGGCGAGCCCGAAGCGGTGAGCCGTGCCGATTACAACCCCTTTGCCGACGACTATATCGACCCCTCAGCCCCCGATCCCAACCTCGACTACCGAGGCTTCGATGTCCCCTTCACGGGACCGTTGAAGGGGGTGTCGGATACCTCGGTGCGTCCCCACGGCTCGTCCCGAAAGTTTGTGCCGCAGCTGCCGACCGAGGAGTGGGAGGAGTTCTCGTCCGAGGGCAATGAACATGCCACTTTGGAGGAGTTTTCGACCATCGAGATGGCCTCGTTCGAGGAGGAGAGCCGCATCGAATTTGGTGCGGAGGAGCCGCAGGAGCAGCAACTCGACCTATCAACCGAGTTGAAGTTCGAGCGTCCGATGGCGGTCGGTGGTGCTCTGGCCATGGCCCTGATGAATGGCCGTATGGTGGTGGTCGATTTGCGTCGTGCGCGTGAGCGTGTGTTATATGATAGGTACCTGAAACGGCTCAGCGGCTCGTCGGCCATAAGTCAGCAGCTGCTCTTTGCCGAGCAACTGACCCTCTCGAAGGAGGAGTTTGCGCTGATGACCGAGCACGAGGTGGAGTTTGCCTCGTTGGGCTTCGACATCCGCTTTGGCCAAGGGGAGCAGTTGGAGGTGCAGGGTATTCCGGCCGAACTCTCGCTCGAAGAGTTGGAGGGGGTTATCTACGAGTTGATTAAACTCTTTGCCGAGCGTAGTCTTACCGAAGAGTTGCTACATCGTCGTGCCGCCTCACTGATGGCCCGCAGTGGTGCCCGCCGAATGGCTGCCGTGCCTACGGATGAGGAGGTTGCAGCCCTCTTGGAGGCCCTGGCTCAAAGCCCCGAGTACAGCTTCACGGCCGACGGAAAGGCCGTATTTGTGCCGCTAACGGTTGAAGAGTTGCGCCACAAGCTGGGATAAACCAAAGAAAAATTGTACATTTGCCCTATGCAAGGATTCAGTTCGCAATTTCAAACCCCGCCGGTGGTTAAAAACCTGCTTGTGATCAACATCCTGGTCTTTATGGCCCAGGCCCTGTTGCCCGTCGGTCACCGCATCCAAGAGTTTGGTGCGTTGTGGCTGGGCTTCCCCTGGTTCCATACCTACCAGTATTTTACCTATATGTTCCTGCACGCCAACCTCGAGCACCTCTTCTTCAATATGTTTGCCCTCTGGATGTTTGGACGCACGTTGGAGTGGGAGCTGGGGTCGAAGCGCTTTTTGACCTACTATGTGGCTTGCGGCATCGGTGCCGCCTTTGTGCAGTACCTGGTGGCCATTGTGCTGGGTGAGTTGCCCCTGCAACTCATTGGTGCATCGGGTGCCGTGATGGGATTGCTGTTGGCCTTTGGCGTGATGCATCCCAACGCTACGATTGTGTTGCTCATTCCGCCCATCCCGATGAAGGCCAAATGGTTTGTGATTATCTATGCCGTCATCGAACTCTTTATGGGAGTGCGTGGCACGGGACAGGTGGCCCACTTTGCCCACATCGGCGGTATGCTGTGGGGCTTGGGGTTGCTCTATTATTGGAAAAAACGAGGCCAAATCTACTTCTAACATCCCCTACAGTATGGCCCAACGCTACTATTCGAATTATGGCGGCTACACGCCTCGCAGCAAGCAGCAGCGCAATCCGGTGATGACCCTCCTGGATGGTGTGCTGACGTTTTTGTCGGTGGTGGTGGCCGTGCTGTTATTGGTGGCCCTCATCGTGCCGGCCATTCGCCCCGAATATACCTGGGCGTTGCCGATGCTGGGACTTATCGCCCCGGTGCTCTACCTCACGGTGGTCGGTCTGGCCCTCTATTGGGTGATGCGATGGCGATTGTTGCGTGCCGTGGCGATGTCGCTTTTGGTGGTGGTGGGGCTCTTCTCCATCTCGCTCTATTGGCGACCCGAAGCCCGTCGTGAGGCACTGCAACGCAAATACGATACGAAGTTCAGCTACCCCCGCTCGGCCATCTCGTTGCTCTCGTACAACGTGCGCTACCTCTATAGCGACTCGGGTAACAGCAGTGCCGACTCGTTGGCCGCCTGGCTCGATACGCTGCGTGCCGATGTGATCTGCCTGCAAGAGGTGAATGGGGCATTGGCCACCCGTTCGGCCCGCTTGTCGGCCGTCTTGGAGAGCTACAACGAGGCCAAATTCGGCCTGGAGGAGGGGGCTGCTCGTGAACTCAGAATCCTGACCCGCCATAAGATCATCAACTCGGGCGTGGTGCTCAAGCCCTCCAGCTCGGTATGGGCCGATATGGTGGTGCGTGAGGATACGATTCGTGTCATCAACAACCACCTTCAATCGACCGGCATCACCGTCTTTGACAGCGACTACCTCACGGGCCATGCCTACCTGATGGACACGGCCCGTGAGGTGAAGCTGCGCAGCATCGCCTCGCGTTTTAGCGACAACTGCGTGTTGCGTGCCGCCCAGGTCGATACGATTCGTGCCCACATCGACACGCTCGGCCCGAGCCTGAAGGTGGTCTGCGGCGACTTCAACGATACCCCCCTCTCGTACACCTACCGCCGTATGGCACGAGGTTTGCGGGATGCCTTCTCCGAGCACGGCGAGGGGTATAGTTACACCTTCCGAGGCTTCTTCAACGCACTGCGCATCGATTATGTGCTCTCGTCGAAGGAGATCGAGGTCTTGTCGTACGAGACCCCCGAGGTGAACCTCTCGGACCACCGCCCCGTCTTGGTGCGACTGCAAAAACGAAAACTTTAACCTTAAAACTTATAACGATTATGGTATTAGATTCATTGAAAAACTGCGCGGCCTACTACGCCCTTTCGCCGCGTATCAAGCAGGCCTTCGAACTCTTCGCCCAGGTAGATTGGAGCCAGATGGAGAATGGTAAGCACGAGTTGGATGGCAAGAACATCTTTGCCAATGTGCAGGAGCGCGAACTCAAGAAGAAGGAGGATGCCAAGCTGGAGGTGCACGACAAGTACATCGACATTCAGATTCTGTTGTCGGGTGTGGACGAGTCGTTCGGCTGGGCCGATCGTTCGACCCTCGTAGCCCCCAAGGAGCCCTTCAACGCCGAGAAGGATATCCAGTTCTTCGAGGATGAGCCGCAGACCTACTACACGCTGCGCCCGGGTCAGTTTACGATTCTGATGCCCGAGGATGCCCACGCTCCGCTGGTAGGCGAAGGTGTGATGCGTAAGGTGATTTTGAAGGTTCTCATCTAATGGGCAACCTCCTGAGCAAAAAAGAGAAAGGAATTTTCTAAAAAAATTTATTAAACTCTTGCAAATGCGGGCGAAAACCGCTATTTTTGCGCTGTGAAAAAATTAACAAAGGTTATTTAGGTTTAACTTTATATTTATAACAACACAATTATGGCAATCAAAATTGGTATCAATGGCTTCGGTCGTATCGGCCGTATGGTCTTCCGCGCTGCCCAGACGCAGACGGACAAGTATGAGATCGTAGGTATCAACGACCTCTGCCCCGTAGATTATTTGGCTTATATGCTGAAGTACGACACGATGCACGGTCAGTTCCAGGGCACGATCGACTTCGACGTTGAGAAGAGCCTCTTGATCGTAAACGGTAAGGCTATCCGTGTTACGGCTGAGCGTAACCCGGCCGATCTGAAGTGGAACGAGGTTGAGGCTGAGTACGTAGTTGAGTCGACCGGTCTGTTCCTCACCGCTGAGAAGGCCCAGGCTCACATCGAGGCCGGTGCAAAGTATGTAGTTATGTCGGCTCCTGCCAAGGACAAGACCCCGATGTTCGTATGCGGTGTTAACACCAACACCTATGCCGGTCAGACGATCGTTTCGAACGCATCGTGCACCACGAACTGCTTGGCTCCCATTGCCAAGGTTCTGCACGACAACTTCGGTATCACGGATGGTCTGATGACGACCGTACACGCTACGACGGCTACGCAGAAGACCGTTGACGGTCCTTCGCTGAAGGATTGGCGTGGTGGCCGCGCTGCTGCCGGTAACATCATCCCCTCGTCGACGGGTGCTGCCAAGGCTGTAGGCGTAGTGCTTCCCGAGCTGCTCGGCAAGCTGACGGGTATGTCGATGCGTGTTCCTACGCTGGACGTATCGGTTGTTGACCTGACGGTTAACCTGGCTAAGCCTGCCAAGTATGAGGAGATTTGCGCCGCTATGAAGGCTGCTTCGGAGGGTGAGCTGAAGGGTATCCTGGGCTACACCGAGGAGGCTGTAGTATCGTCGGACTTCCTGGGTGACGCTCGCACGTCGATCTTCGACGCCAAGGCCTGTATCGCTCTGACCGACACCTTCGTAAAGGTTGTTTCGTGGTACGACAACGAGTGGGGTTACTCGAACAAGGTTCTCGACCTGATCTCGGTGATGAAGGCTTACAACAAGTAGTCTTTTCTGCGAAACCGCATAAAAAGAAAAGAGTTCTCGGTAAACGAGGACTCTTTTTTTTGGTGTTGCATAACGAAAAGGTTTTGAATTGTTTTTTACTTCGCCTATCTTTGCAGTTATGAAACGCATTCTCTCTATTTTCTTGGCTACAGCCCTCCTGATGACGGCCTGTGGCGATCACGAACTCGAAATCGACCTCACGCCCCCCGATCAGGGCGAGGAGCAGCCTACGCCCAATCCGGAGCCTGAACCGGAGCCCACTCCCGAACCGAAGGCGGGAGCGGTGCTCTTCAACGAGGTGAATGCCGATGCCAAATATATCGAGCTGTACAACCCCGCCGAGGGCGATATCGACCTCTCGGGTTACAAAATTTTCAAGAACAACGAGGGCTACCTGCAGAATAGCGACAAGACGGCCGACTTTGTCATCGCCGAGGGGACCATCCTCAAGGCAGGCGGCTTTGCCGTGCTGGGTTGCAAGGGGAACAAAATCACCCACTCGGCCCTCGATTTGGGTGTGAGTGCTACGGGTGTCTCGGGGGCGAAGTCGTTGCTGCTGGAGCTGGTCGATAAGACGGGCAAGCGGGTCGATTACTTTGTCAATTCGGGATTTGAGAAGCCTCGTGCCGTCGATGCGTGGGACGATACGCCCGAACATAGTTTCGAGGTGGCAGCCCGCTATCCCGATGCCGCGAAGTGGTACACGGCAGCCGTGCCTACGCCCGGCGCCTCGAACAGCCTCTGCGAGCCGAAGGCCCCCTTTGCCCATACGGAGGTCGATTTTGAGGCTACGGAGCCGAACGCAAAGCCCGTCAATCCGGGTGCGGTGGCCGATGGCTTGGCCTACATCTTCGATTTGACGGCCCTGCCCGAGATTCACATCAAGGTGACGGTGGAGGAGTGGAATCGCCTTTTGACCCTCTACGACCAAGACCAGAATACCGACGAGTATATCCACGTCGATGCCACCTTTACCAAGAATGGCGAGCAACACGCCTTTACGGATGCGGGTCTGCGTCTGCGTGGCAACACTTCACGTCGTCGTCCCGAGGGCAATGGCGGCGAGATGCACAAGAAGGACAATGCCGATTGGCACCACTGCCACTTTATGCTCAACCTGCGCAAATTCGTCAAGGACGATGCCCACGAGTTGGGTGGCGTACGAAAAATCCACCTCAAGTGGAGCAAGGACGACCCCACCTATGTGCGTGAGATGTATTGCTACAACCTCTTCCGTCGCTACGGCATCGAGGCGGGTCTGCGTACCTCGTACAGCCGTCTGTGGATTCACGTCGAGGGGGATCAGAAGGAGGCCTACTATGGCGTCTATGAGATGCTGGAGGCGGTCGATGAGGAGTACCTGAAAAACCGCTTGGAGCTCTTCGGCTCGGCCGACCACAACCTCTGGAAGTGTGGCTATCCGGCAGGTCTGAACGACACGAACGACAGCAACTTCTGGTCGGACGAGGAGGCGGGCACGACCAACCGCCCCTATGTCTTGAAGACCAACACCGAGAACTTTGCTGCGGCCAAGGCGCAGCTCATCGATTTCATCCTCAAGCTCAACGGCAAGACGGGTGACAGCTTCAAGACCTGGATTCAGCAGGTGACGGATGTGGAGCTGCTGTTGAAGACCTATGCCGTGAATGCGGCCGTAGGTATGTGGGACGACTACTGGTGCAACCAGAACAACTACTACATCTACTTCAACTCGTCGGACAAGTACGACTACAAGTTCTTCTTCATTCCCTACGACTACGACAACACGCTCGGCACGTCGAACATCATCGATGCAGGCCGTCAGGATCCACTCAATTGGGGCGATAACGGCCGCAAGCTGATTCGCAAGATTCTGGATTATCCCGAGTGGCGAGCCATCTATGTCAAGGCGCTCAACGAGCTCTGCAACAGCGACGAACTCTTCAAGATGGAGGGTAGTGTGAAGCGTGTGAAGGGGTGGCAGGAGCTGATTTCGCCCTACATCTCAAACGATACGGGCGAGGATATGAAGATCGAGGATCGTCCCGCCTCGTGGGGTAACCACTCCGAATACCGTGTGATGGATACCGGCTCGAACAACTTCTTCAAAGTCAAGGCCTCGTCCATCCCTGCCAATTAAGAAGGTAGGAAAGAACGGAAACGGAAAAACTTATTAGGTCAGCATAAAATTCCACAACGGTCGTTCGCCCCACCCGGGAGCGAAGCGACCAAGTCCCCCTTCTCAAAGGGGGATTTAGGGGGATTGTCTATATTTTATTTTTTTCGGCAACCCCTCCGTGTCGTCGGCTGACCGCCTTTCGATGCCTCCGTAGGAGGTACCCAATAAAGAGATACCGCCCGCAAGTTTGGCTTGCGAAGGCGGTATCTCTTTTTGGGTATGTTGCCTATCGGCAATCGAAAGGCGGTGTTTGGTTGTTTTACTCGGCTTTGGGACGCAGCTCCTCGATGAGCGATAGACCGCCGAAGCGGTTGATCATGAGCTTCTTGGTCGAGTGTAGTTCGCCGTCCATCCAGACGTTGAGTTGCGCCGGGAGCGGCTTCATCTCCCATACATCCTCATCGAGCGGCAACGAGTGGGGGATGATGTGCAGTTGGATGACAGCATAGGCACAAGGACCGCTCTCGACCCGTAATTTCTGCTTGGGCTGCATCCCCTCGGGGCGTTCCATAAGATTGACGCCCACCTCGGCCAGCCGTTGCACGATGGGGTAGAAGCCCGTCTGATTCTGCTGCTCGTCGAAGGTGACGCAGGCCATATTGGTGTTGTAACGCCACCATTCGGGGGCGTTGCACTGCAATTCAAGGGTAAAGGTGTGGCTCTTGTTCATGGTTAAAGCGGAGGGTGTTAGAATCGCCAACCGATGCGTGCTACCAAATAGTTGGGTGCCGACTCATCCAATCCAAGGGCATACTGCAGACCGATCATCACCTCGTCGAACTGCGCATCGAGATTGAGCATCCAATTCCATCCACAGCGGTCGATGTCCTTCAAATCCTTCAACTTGTTGATTTTCTCCTGGTTGTACGAGTCGCGATAGGCGTCACTGCCCGAAAATACATAGTTGAATCCAACCCCCGTAGCGGGCAGCAGGTGAATCTTCTCGGTCAAGGCCCAATCGTAGCCCACCACCACCGGCAAAATCAGCGAGGTGCGCTTTGTCTTGCGGCTGAACTCGCCCGTAATCGTCTTGCGTTCATAGACACCGCTGGCGTGCATCACCTCGGGTGCAATACCCGCAAAGAGCTGCTTCCAGAGGTAGAAATCGACCTCGAAGCCGGCACTTACCGAGTAATTGTTGCGGTAATCGCCCCCTTTGGTCATGCTGTAGGGGGTAGGGCCAAAGGTGCCATCGGCAAAGTAGCAACCGATGCGCAGGGTGAAATCGACACGCAATTTGTTGGCGACAATCTCTTCTTCGATCTGCTCCATTTCGGTTTCGGTGGAGGTTGCTTTGACCTCGGTTTGTGCCGCCGAAGGCCAAGCAAAACCCAACAACAGCGCGCTCAAAAGAAAAAAGTTCCTCATAAATTCACAATTATAGATGTTATAGATGATACAAATATACAAATTTAATTAGATGATACAAGCGTTCGGACGAGCCAATTTTTTCCGCTCTAAACCACTTATCTTACAAAACTTACAGCAGAAAGTTTGTAATTAATTGAATTTTGTGTAAATTTGCGGACTAATTATGCCCGCTTAAGGCACCTATGTCGGAGTTGAATACATACAAAATCGCCTTCAGAGGCCTCTCGCAGGGGGTTCATCACTATGAATTTCCTGTCGATGGTGCGCTCTTTGCCGCCTACGAAAACGAGGAGATTCTCTCGTCGGAGGGTGTGGCTCGTGTGGCGTTGGACCGTAGCGAGACGCAGTTGCGCTGCACGGTACA
Organism: Alistipes sp.; assembly: GCA_017436185.1. Next base: position 56,475 of record JAFSDP010000011.1, read on the forward strand.
GATCGAAGCCGAGGTGGTGGTCCCTTGTGATCGTTGCCTGGCCGATTGCCCCATCGCCATCGATTTCGAGGACGAACTGATGGTTAAGTTCTCGGACTCGATTGATGAGTACGACGGCGAGGTGCTGTGGTTGCACCCTTCGGAGAAGGAGCTGGATTTGGCGCAGTATATTTACGAGAGTGTGATTCTCTCGCTGCCCTACCAGCGTGTGCACCCCGAGGGGGAGTGCGACCCCGAGATGATGGAGCGTTTCCGCACCATTACCGAGCGGGAGGAGGAGGCCCTCGAGGAGTCGGCCACCGAGGAGGAGAGCGGCAGTTGGAATGCCCAGCTCGAGGCCCTCAAAGCAAAGATGACAGAACAGTAATAGATACGTTAAACTAATAAATACAAAAGCAAAATGGCACATCCTAAACACAAAGTCTCGTCGACTCGTCGAGATAAGAGAAGAACGAACTACAAGGCCGTTGTTCCGACGGTTGTAACCTGCTCGAACTGCGGTAGCGCAGTACTCTACCACCGTGTATGCCCCGAGTGCGGCTTCTACCGTGGTAAGTTGGCTATCGAGAAGAAGGCCGAGTAAATGTTTCGGGCCGCTGTGTCCGAGTGCCGAAGATGTTAGGTTTTCGCATCCGAGGCAACCGAGGAGCACTGCTCCTTCCACACAAAGAGCTGTACGAGCCACGTAATGTGGGGCGATGGCTCTTTTTTTATTGGTGAAGAAACATAAAACAAGAAAGCTATGTTAAAGATTGGTATTGATGCGATGGGTGGCGATTTCGCCCCTGACGTAGCCGTTGAGGGTGCCGTGATGGCCCTCGATAAAATTGGCCCCGACAGCCGCATCGTCCTCTTTGGCGATCAAAAGCGCATCTTGGAGCTGCTCGCCAAGCACCATTGTCCGGCCGATAAGATGGACATCGTAGCCACGACCGAGGTGATCGAGATGGGTGACCATCCCGCCAAGGCCTTCATCTCGAAGAAGGATTCGAGTATCGTGGTGGGCTTCAACCAGTTGGCCGAGGGTAAGATCGACGGCTTTGCCAGCGCAGGCTCGACGGGTGCAATGCTCGTGGGCTCGGTGCAGGTCATCAAGCCTGTGGAGGGTGTGATTCGCCCCGTCATCTCGTCGCTCATCCCGAAGCTCATCAACCGTCGCGGTCTGATTCTCGACGTGGGTCTGAACGTGGATGCCAAGCCCGAGGTGCTGGCCCAGTATGGTCTGCTCGGCTCGATCTACGCCCAGTCGGTGATGGGGATCGAGAACCCCCGAGTGGCACTGCTCAACATCGGCGAGGAGGAGGGCAAGGGCAACGCCCAGGCAAAGGCCACCTACGACCTGCTGAAGGCCGATAAGCGCATCAACTTTGTGGGCAATGTCGAGTCGTCGTACATCTTCACGGGTACCTATGGCGGTCCCGACCCCGATGTGGTGGTGGCCGAGGGCTTCGTGGGTAACACGGTGCTGAAGATGGCCGAGGCGTTGTACCGCATCAACTTCAAGTTGGGTGGCGGCAAGCCCCGTCTGATGAACTTCCTGCGCCCCGTCTTGGGTCGCATCATCCCGAAGCTCTACTACCAGCAGGATTTCTGGGAGCAGATGAACTACGAGTCGGTGGGTGGTACCCCCGTCATCGGCATCAATGCTCCGGTGATGATTGGTCACGGCTCGTCGTCGGCCCGTGCCATCTGCAGTATGATCTGCACGATGGAGCAGAACATCAAGGGTAACTTCCCCGCCAAGCTGCGTGCCGCCCTGGCCGCCTCGAAGGAGGAGTAACGGAAGCGACAGCAACGTGAATCAAAAACCGATAATCGAAAGATTCTCGGTTTTTTTGTGACCCGATGTGGCGTATCGCCAAAAAAATTGTATCTTAGTGGTATGAAACCGAACTTTTGGAACCGTATATTTCACCACAAAGCCCCCAAACCGCTCTACTTTGTGCGGGGCTTTTGGCGTTACTTTACCCCCAAGTGGGTGACCCAACGCCGCCTCGAAGGGCTGCTGCGTGAGGCTCGCCAACGCCCCGATTGGGAGTATATTCGTGACCGTGTCGATTACTATTGCCAACTCGAGAAACTCCCCTCGACCCCTGCCGGGTTGAAGCCGCTCCGTGAGCATCGAGTGGGGACGATTCAGTCGGCCTACTTCTTTGACTCTTACGAATTTACCCGCTTCTTTGACGATTCGCTGCTGTGGAACATCGAGCCGGGTGACGTAACCGAGGTGCCCGACCTGCCGTCGATTCTCAAGAGCCGCCCCGCCACCGGTGAGCGAGGCCGTGCCGTAGTGCTCAATATGGACAAGCATCGCCACTTTATGTTCCTACGTGACGAGATTCCGTTTCGTGAGAAGCAGAATCGGGCCATCTTCCGTGCCAACATCAACTACCCGCACAAGAACCACGTCGTGCGCCTGCGCTTTGTGGAGCGTTACTTCGGCCATCCGTTGTGCGACATCGGCGTGAGCAACCACGCTCCGGTCGTGAAGGAGGAGTGGATCAAGGGCCATATTTCGGAGTACGACCACCTGGACTATAAGTTCATTATGTGTCTGGAGGGCAACGACGTGGCGACCAACCTGAAGTGGGTGATGTCCTCCAATTCGTTGGCTGTGATGCCCCCTCCGGTCTATGAGACCTGGTATATGGAGGGTCGGCTCATTCCCAACTACCACTATGTGGCCATCAAGCCCGACTACTCGGATTTGGAGGAGCGACTGCAGTACTACATCGACCACCCCGACGAGGCCGAGGCCATCATCCGCCACGCTCACGAGTGGCAGGAGCAGTTCTTCGACAAGCGGCGTGAGAAACTCATCTCGCTGTTGGTGTTGGAAAAGTATTTCGAGCAGACCTGCCAGCGATAGCCAAAAAAAAGAGAGGACCCCACGACGGGAGTCCTCTTTTTTTTGTTTGCGACGTTGCGAGCCTTACTCGGCCGACGTTGCCAGGGGCGAAGCCTGCGTGTAGGTGCGGGCGGCCAGCTCCTTGTCGAGCTGATACATACCATACTTGTCACCCTCAACGGCCTCGGCGGCGAAGATCATATCGCGAGCCGACTCCTCCTCCTCGATCTGCTCGTCGATGAACCATACAAGCATATTCGACGAAGCAAAGTCACGATCCTCGGCGGCAATGGCAGCCAGGTTGTTGATCAGGCTCGTTACGACCTTCTCGTGCTTGAGCGTCTCCTGGAACATCTCCAGCACCGAGCTCCACTCGGTCTGCACCTCGTCGATGGGCTTGAGCTCCACCTTGCAGTCACGAGCGTTGAGGTAGTTCATCAGGATGCGGGCGTGGTCCTGCTCCTCCTGCCACTGCACGAAGAACCAATTGGCAACACCCTTATAACCCTTGGCCTCTGCGTCCATCGACATCGAGAGGTAGAGGTAGGCCGACCACAACTCGGCATTGATCTGTGCGTTAATCGCATCGTGTAATTTCTGGCTTAACATAGTTGTATTGTTTTTAGTGTGTTTTTTTGTTTTCTGTTTGTGGGTCGGAAGGTTTTTTCTTCCTTTCCCTACACAAAGATACAACAGATTTTCAAAAAACAAACATTTTTTCAATCATCTTATTTTATGTCACTATCAGCCCTTTTTATACCCTTTTCGGTGGGTTAGTCCTCCACTTCGAGCAGCTTTCCCGAGTGGTTGAACTTCAGCTCCAACCCGTTGCGCAGCTCCACCTCGTAGCCTCGGCGGTTGCGCTCGATTTGGCGTACGGCAACCCCCTCGAAACGTTCGTCGATGGTGTGGCGAATCGGCTTCGGTAGGAGCGTGGCGGGGACGCCTCGTCGTGATTCGGCTTCGCTCCAAATGCCGTTGCGGTCGAACTCGATGTAGCCCCCATCCGAGAAATAGACAATCCATTCACGGCCGACCATCGAGCGTTCGACCTCGATGTGGCTGATGGTGGCCTCGGGGTAGTGGCGGGCGACGATGTCACGGGCCGCCTTCGGCAGGTCGTTGAGGGTGGTGGGGCGGCTTTCGGCGATGGCCGAGACCCCGAGCAAAAGGGCCAGCAGCAGCCCATAGATCAGATTTCTCATAACGATACAGTTTTATAGGGGTATCAAACGACAAAAACTGCACCAAAAAAGGGTCGTCCCCGAAGGAACGACCCTAAAAAGTGGCTTTTGCAACGGATGATTACATCATACCGCCCATACCCCCTGCGGGCATCTGCGGCATAGCGGGCTGCTCCGACTTCTTCTCGGCCAGCACACACTCCGTAGTGAGGAACATCGAGGCAATCGAAGCGGCATTCTCCAGGGCTACACGCGACACCTTGGTGGGGTCGATGATACCTGCGGCCAGCATATCCTCGTAGCGGTCGTCACGGGCGTTGTAACCAAACGTACCCTCGCCCTCACGCACCTTGTTCACTACGACCGAGCCCTCGCCACCGGCGTTGGCTACAATCTGACGCAGCGGCTCCTCGATGGCACGCTTGATGATGTGGATACCGGTCGTCTGGTCATCGTTGTCGCCCTTCATACCCTCCAGGGCGGCCGTGGCACGGATGTAGGCTACGCCACCACCCGGAACGATACCCTCCTCGACAGCGGCACGGGTTGCGGCCAGTGCATCATCCACACGGTCCTTCTTCTCCTTCATCTCCACCTCCGTGGCAGCACCAACGTAGAGCACGGCTACACCACCGGCCAACTTGGCCAGACGCTCCTGCAACTTCTCACGGTCGTAGTCCGAGGTCGATTTCTCGATCGAGGTGCGAATCTGGGCTACACGGGCGGCAATGGCCTCCTTGTTGCCTGCACCATCGACGATGGTGGTGTTCTCCTTGTTCAGGGTCACCTTGTCGGCCGTACCCAGCATCTGGATCGTGGCCTCCTCCAACTTCATGCCCTTGTCGGCCGAAATAACGGTGGCACCGGTCAGCGTAGCGATGTCCTCCAACATCTCCTTGCGGCGATCGCCGAAGCCCGGAGCCTTGCAGGCTGCAATCTTGAGCGTGCCACGCAACTTATTGACAACGAGTGCCGAGAGGGCCTCGCCATCGACATCCTCGGCGATGATCAGAAGGGCACGACCGCTCTGGGCCACCGGCTCCAGGACGCTCATCAGCTCCTTCATCGTCGAAATCTTCTTGTCGGTAATCAGGATGAAGGGCTTGTCCAACTGGGCCTCCATCTTCTCGGGGTCGGTGATGAAGTAGGCCGAGATGTAACCACGGTCAAACTGCATACCCTCGACCACCTCGACGTGGGTCTCGGTGCCCTTGGCCTCCTCGACGGTGATGACACCCTCCTTGTTTACCTTGGCCATTGCCTCGGCGATGAGTTTACCGATGTTCGAGTCGTTGTTGGCCGAGATGGTGGCTACCTGCTCGATCTTGGCGTAGTCCGAGCCCACCTCCTGCGACTGCTCACGCAGCGACTTTACGACGGTGGCTACGGCACGGTCGATACCACGCTTCAGGTCCATCGGGTTGGCACCTGCCGTCACGTTCTTCAGACCTACACCGATGATGGCCTGGGCCAATACGGTTGCAGTGGTCGTACCGTCACCGGCATCGTCGTTGGTCTTCGAAGCAACCTCCTTGACCATCTGGGCGCCCATATTGGCAAACGGGTCCTCTAACTCGACCTCCTTGGCGACCGATACACCATCCTTGGTGACCTGGGGTGCGCCAAACTTCTTGTCGATGATTACGTTACGGCCCTTGGGACCGAGGGTTACCTTGACGGCATCCGACAGGGCATCGACACCCTCCTTAAGAAGCTCGCGAGCCTCTACGTTATATTTAATAATCTTTGCCATAGTGTGTTGCGTTTTTTTTAGATGATTGCCAAAATATCGCTCTGGCGCATAATCAGATACTCTACGCCATCGATGACGAGCTCCTGACCCGAGTACTTGCCATAGAGGACCGTGTCGCCCTCCTTGACCTCCATTTTAATGTCTTTGGTGCCGGGGCCTACGGCTACCACTTTACCTGCCAGGGGTTTCTCCTTGGCCGTGTCGGGAATGAACAGACCACCTGCGGTCTTCTCTTCGGCGGGATTCGGGAGGATAAGCACCCGATCCGATAACGGTTTTACGTGCATAGTGTTTGTTGTTTTAGTTATTTATCTTTCTGTTTGTTCGTTTGGTTGTTGCACCCCAACGGGTACGCAAAGATAATAACAATAGGTGTGCCAACCTACGGTTGCAGGTTGTTTTTTCGGCTAAAACTGACATTTTGGCAGACTTTACTCCTGCTCTTTGGCGCTCATACGGTCCATAATGACTGCCAACAGAATCACCAGACCCTTGATGACCTGCTGCCAGAAGGGCGAGACGTTCATCAACACCAGTCCGTTGTTCAGCACGCCTATAATCAGGGCACCAATCACCGTGCCCCAAATCGAGCCCTTGCCACCATTGAGCGAGGTGCCGCCGATGACCACTGCCGCAATCGAGTCCAGCTCGTAGCCCGTGCCTGCGTTGGGTTGGGCCGAGTCGAGACGGGCGGTGACAATCAGGGCTGCCACGGCCGAAAGCAGACCGGCCACGGTATAGACGAAGAGTTTGATGCGCTTGACATTGATACCCGAGAGGCGGGTGGCACGTTCGTTGCCGCCGATGGCGTAGATGTAGCGTCCCCAGGGGCTTTTACGCATAAAGAGTGCAAACAAAACTACCACCACAGCTGCCACGATGACGGGCATCGGAATGCCGCAGAACCACCCCGTGCCGAGGAACTCGAACTGTGCGCCCAGCCCCGTGATGGGGTGGCCGTTGGTGTAGAGCATTGTCATGCCGCGTGTCATTGTGAGCATACCGAGCGTGGCGATAAAGGGAGGCACCCGAAAACGGGTCACCATCCAGCCGTTGAAGCCGCCCAACAGGCCACCTACGAGCAGTGTCACTATCACAATGCCGAAGAAGCTGAAGCCGAAGTGGAGGTTGGCTCCCTCCCAGGCCCAACCCGACTTGACCAGACCTGCCGCCACGGCACCGCTCAGGGCCAAAATCGAGCCGACCGAGAGGTCGATGCCGCCCGTCAGAATTACAAGGGTCATACCGACCGAGATGCAGAGATTGACCGAGACCTGGCGCATCACGTTGAAAAGGTTGTCGGAAGAGGCAAAACTATCCGATAAGAACGACATGGCAAACGTCATCACCACCAGAGCAATCAGGGGGCGCAAAATCGAACGGTCGATGTGCAATATGTTTTTCTTTAACATCTTTTCGTGAGGTTTATGTGGTTGGTAATGAGGATTTCAAGAGTTTTTCTTCCGAGAATTCGTTGCGGGTGTAATGGGCCGTCAGGCGTCCTGCCGAGATGGTGATGATACGGTCCGAAAGGGCCATAATCTCGGGCATCTCCGACGAGATAACCACCACGGCACACCCCTCGGCAGCCAGCCGATCGATGAGTTTGTAGATCTCGTTTTTGGCGTTGATGTCGATGCCTCGGGTCGGCTCGTCCAAAAGCAACACTTGCGGGCGGGTGCGTAACATCTTGGCTAAGACCACCTTCTGCTGATTGCCACCGCTCAATTCGCCCGTAAGCTGCCTTCCCGAATGGGATTTGATGGCCAGCTCACTTCGATAACGCTCCGAGTCGGCCTGCTCTCGGGTGCGGTCGATGGCTCCGTAGCGCACCAACTCGAAGAGCGAAGCAAGCGTGATGTTCTGCTCGATGTCCATTCCGAGCACCAACCCATCCCGTTTGCGGTCCTCGGGTATGAGGGCAATGCCTGCATCCATCGCCTCACGGGGCGAGTGGGGGAGGAACTCTTGCCCCCCGATGCGCAGTACCCCTCGGGCACGGTCGCCGTGCAGGCCGAAGAGGCTCTCGACAATCTCCGTGCGTCCGGCACCCATCAACCCGTAGATGCCCAACACCTCGCCCCGATAGAGCGAGAAGGAGATGTTCTCCAATCTCAGCGTGCGATTCTGCACCGCCTTTTCCAACGAAAGGCCGCACACCTCCAGGGCCAATTCGCCTCTCGGGTGCTCCCCCTTGACAAAGAGGTCACGACGCTCACGCCCCACCATCAGGCGGACAATCTCCTCGGTGGTGGTCTCTTTGACCCGATGCTCGGCGATCAGATGGCCGTCACGCAACACGGTGACATAGTCGGCCAGGCGGCTCAACTCATCCATCTTGTGGGTGATGTAGATGATGCCCACCCCCTCGGCCTTCAGCTGTTCGATTTGACGGAAGAGAGCCTCGGTCTGCGCCTCGGAGAGTGACGAGGTCGGCTCGTCGAAGATCATCACACGAGATCGAAGCGAGAGGGCTTTGGCAATCTCGACCAACTGCTGTTCGCCCACCTTCAGGTCGCTCAACAGGGTGTGGCTGTCGGCCTCGAAACCGACCTTTGCGAGCCACTGCTGCGCCTCACGGTGCATACGTTTGTAGTCGATGGCTCCCCAACGATTCAGCGGCTCACGCCCCAAAAAGATGTTTTCGGCCACGTTGAGTTGCGGAATGAGGTTCAGCTCTTGATGCACCATCGCAATACCAGCCCGTTGAGCCTCAGCCGTGGAGGCAAAGCGGATGGGTTGGTCGTCGAGGCGAAGTTCCCCTTCGTAGCTGTCATAGACGCCGCAGAGGATATTCATCAGGGTCGATTTGCCCGCTCCGTTCTCCCCCACAACGGCATTTACACGTCCTGCATAGATGTGAAAATCGACCCTGTCAAGGGCTACGACACCCGGCCAACGCTTGGTGATGCGGTGGGCGGCATAGATGATTTTATCGCTTATCGGCTCCATGATTCGAGGGGGGTGATTTGAAGCGGAATCAACTCAAAAAGCCCTTTGGGCATCCCCTCGGCAGGTAGATCGACCGCTCCCACCACACGCAGTCGTGCCCCTGCGCCGAGCGAGGGGAGGATGGGGGTGATGACCCGCTCAATGACGCAACGATTCAGGGCGGCCGAGATATGGTTGAAATCCATCGTGTTTTCGTAGTCGTCGATCGAGAATGAGCCCGAGGCTTCACGCACCGTGTTGCCGAAGATGTAGGCGGTACGCATCGCCAATTCGGTTTGGGCGGCGGTGCGGAGGGTGGTCAGCTCTTCGCCCACCTCCACCACCTCGAACTCGCCGCCGAGCAGGAGCGAGTAGGGGGCCCCGATGCCGAGCGTGAGGCCGTAACGTTCGATCAGGAAGCGGCGGTTGTGTTTCAGCTCCTCGCGAAACAGGTCGGCATCGACCACCCGGTCGCCGTCAAGGAGTTTGGGTAGCTCCTCTGTCCAGAATCGGGCTACGTGCTGCGCCGGGTCAAACTCTTTTTGGATACGCTCGTTGAGCGGCTCCACCTTGATGGAGAGGGCGGCCACAGCAAGCAGGGCCAAGGTGCCAAGCAGGATTTTCCGATAGCGTTTCATCACTCTTGAGGGTTTTATTCCAAAAATTGTTCGACATTATCACGTGTGACGGCGTGCACGGCAATGGGTATCTTGCGGGCAAAATCTCGATCGCCCGAAAGGAAACGGTGGGCAAACTCGGCTGCCGTGCGGGCCATCAAGACGGGCGACTGCATCCCGGTGGCGACGATTTTACCGTCACGGATGGCGTTGATGACATCCCGTTCGCCATCGAATCCGAAGATTTTGATTTGTTCGGCTTTGCCGGCGGCCAGAATGGCCTGATAGGCCCCCATCGCCATGGCATCGTTGCCGCAGAAGACTCCCACAATGTCGCCGTGTGCCTGGAGGATCGACTCCATCACCATCATCGCTGTGTTGCGGTCGAAGTCGGCACTTTGTTGGGCCACCATCTCCAACCCGGGGAAGTTGTCCACAACGGTGTGGAAACCGTTGGAGCGGTTCCAGGTGTTGTTGTCACCCACCAACCCCAGCAGTTCGGCATACTTGCCCTCGCGGCCGACGGTGCGGATAAACTCCTTGCCAATCTCGACACAGCCCGAGAAGTTGTCCGAGAGGATTTGGCAGGTTGCCAGGTTGCGGGCGTTGATTTCACGATCCATACAGAAGACGGGAATCTCGGCCGCTTGGGCCGCCTTGACATTGACCACCGACCCATCGGCATCGGTGGGGTTGAAGAGGATGGCCGAGTAGCCTGCGGCAATGATGTTGTCAAAGTGCTCGGTCTCCTTCGAGGAGTTGTTTTGCGAGTCGAAGATAACCGCTTCGTAGCCCAGCTCTTCGGCTCGGGCCTTGGCCGATTCGCCCAGCAGGACAAACCAGGGATTGTTGAGCGTCGAGATCACGACGGCCATACGTTTTGTTTGGGGAGCATCGCTCTGCCTGCCGCATCCCGACAACAACACAAGCAACGGCAGCAAAAGCCACCCGAAGAGTCTTTGATACATAGTTTTAAGGTTGGTTTCTACAAAGATACGATTATTTTTGAGAACACCAAACCGTAGGCTGCTGTGGTTTTTGGGGAGGGTGATAAATTGTGCTTGCACAAATGTGTAACCACAAAAAAATAAGCGGTTGAACCAACCGCTTACCGAGCAACTACTCTAAAAAGAAGGGTGGAAGATGGGGCTCGAAGTGCTTTCGCACTCGCCGAAATACCGCTGAAAATAAAACACAATTATTTCGGCAACCCACTATCCACTGCCCATCTGCACGTGCGCAGAAAACCTGCCGCAGGCGGCAGAGGTTTTTTTGTGGTAGGCTTGCCTACATACGCATAAACACAAAAAACGCTTGGCCTACACCAAGCGTTTTCTGCAAGTTAGGGGTGGAAGATGGGGCTCGAACCCACGACCTTCGGAACCACAATCCGACGCTCTAACCAACTGAGCTACATCCACCATATACGACCGACTCATCGCCAATCGGAGTGCAAATATAAATGATTTTTTTTCGTGGTGCAAGAAAAAACGAAAAAATCTTTTCTCTCGCTTTCTCTTCGTTCGCTTGCTGCGCCCTTTTAGTGCGATACCGACTTTGAGAAGAGGTTGATAATCAGCACACCGGTCACAATAAGCGAAAGCCCGATGATGGCCGGAGCATCCAACTGCTCCTTGTGCAGCGTTGCCCCCAGCAGGGCAATCAGCACCATTCCCGTGCCCGCCCAAAGGGCATAGGCCAGTCCGACGGGCATCGTCTTCAGGGTTAGCATCAGGAAGTACAACGCCCCAAAGTAGGCCACCAACGTGCAGATGGTGACTACGGGGCGGGTGAACTGCTCGGTGTACTTCAAGAGCATTGCCCACGCCACCTCCAAAGCGATGGCTATAATAAGATATAGGTAACTACGCCACACGATGGGTTACGACTTTTTCAACAGAATGCGGGCCTGCGATAGGGCAGCCTCGGTGATCTCGGCACCCGACAACATCTTGGCAATCTCGGTGGTGCGCTCCTCCGACGTGAGACGGCGCAGGTGGGTGCGACCCTCGCTCTTATAGACCACAAAGTGGCACTCGCCCTTCGAGGCGACCTGCGGCAGGTGGGTGATATCGATTACCTGCATCTGCTGCGAGAGGCGGGCAATAATCTCGCCCATCGCATCGGCAATACGTCCCGAGACACCCGTGTCAATCTCATCGAAGAGGATGGTCGGCAACTGCATCGACTCGGCCAAGAGGGCCTTCAGCGAGAGCATCACACGCGACAACTCACCACCCGAAGCGATGCGCTCGATGGGCTGCAGCGAAGTGGTGCGGTTGGCCGTGAAGAGGAACTCCACGCCATCCATTCCCGAGGGGGTCGGCTCCCGATCGGTGAGGCGTACCTCAAACTGCGTGTCGGCCATACCGAGCTGACGCAGGGTCTTGATGATACGCTCTGCAAAGGCGGGTGCGGCCGCTTGGCGGGCGTTGTGAAGTGCTGTGGCGGCCTCCAGTGTTGCCTTGCGGGCCTGCTGTACCGCCTCCTCGGCGGCCGTGACGGCCTCGTCGGCGTGGGTGATGGCGGCCAACTCCCGACGCACACGGTCACGCAGTGCAATCAACTCCTCCTCATTTTGGCAACGGTGCTTCTGCTGCAACGAGAGCAACAAATCGAGGCGTGCCGTCTTGGTTTGCAGTCGTTCGGGGTCGGTGTCGATGCGCTCCGACTCGGCGGCGATCGAGCGGTTCATATCCTTCAACTCCTCCAGCACCGAGCGCAGGCGTGCGGCATAGTCGGCAGCGGGGGCGTAGTGGTCACGAATCTGCAACATCCCCTGCTCGCCCTCCTTCAGGCGGCTCAAGATGCCCGTCTGCTCCTCATCAAAGGCGTTGCGCAGCGTGGTGAAGAGTTCGCCGATTTTGTCGGCATTTTCGAGGATCGCCAACTCGGCCTCCAGCTCCGCCTGCTCACCGGCAATGAGGCGTGCAGCCTCCAACTCCTCGCTCTGGAAGCGCAGCCACTCCTCGTTTTTGCGGCCTGCTTCGGCCTCCTGTTGCAGGGTCGTGAGGCGACGACGTGCCTCCTGCAGGGCGGTGTAGCGGGTGGTGTAGTCGGTCAGCAAGGCGCCGTTTCCGGCCACCGTGTCGAAGGTCGAGGTGCGGAACTCCTCCGACGAAAGCACTAAGTTTTGGTGTTGCGAGTGGATATCCACCAGGCGGCTGCCCAGCTCACGCATCAGACTCAACTGCACCGGCACATCGTTGATGAACGAACGGCTCTTGCCGGCGGGGGTGATGATGCGGGTCAGTGTCGTCTCGGTCTCGTAGTCCAACTCGTTCTGCTCGAAGAAGGGCTCCAAACCAAGTCCCGTCAGGTCGAACAACCCCTCCACCTTGCAACTCTTGGTGGCATCCTTCGTGGCCGACCCCTCGTTCTTTGCGCCGAGTAATAAGGAGAGCGCACCGAGCAGAATCGACTTACCGGCACCCGTCTCACCTGTGATGATGTTCAGGTGCGGGTCCAGCTCCAACTCCAGCTGCTCGATGAGGGCGTAGTTTTCAACCGAAAGACGACGTAACATAGCGATAGTGAATTATTTAACCAACGAGGCAATCTTCTCGACAATGGCTACAGCCACCTCCTTTTTGCTCATCAGCGGCAGCGACGTGGCACCCGAGTGGTCAATCAGGGTCACCTTGTTGGTATCGACCCCGAAGCCTGCACCCTCGTCACGCAACGAGTTTAGGACGATGAAATCGAGGTTTTTCTTCGTGAGTTTGGCCTCGGCATTGGCCTCCTCGTCGTTGGTCTCGAGGGCAAAGCCTACCAAGATGCGCTCCCCCTTGACGGCCCCCAATGCGGCGGCAATGTCTTGGGTGCGCTTGAGCGGGATCGACATATCGCCCTCCTGCTTCTTAATCTTCTCTGTGGCTACGGTCGTGGGGGTGTAGTCGGCTACGGCGGCACACATCACTGCGCCATCAGCCTCCGCAAAGGCCTTCGTTGTGGCCTCGTACATCTCCTGCGCCGAGAGGGCATCCACCCGCTCAACCCCTTGCGGTATGGGGAGTGCGGTGCGGCCGCTGACAAGCGTCACGCGGGCCCCCTGACGGGCCAACTCTTCGGCAATGGCGTAGCCCATCTTACCGGTCGAGTGGTTCGTGATGTAGCGCACCGGGTCAATCGGCTCGATGGTGGCACCGGCCGTGACGACAAAGTGTCGCCCCTCAAGGGGCTTCTGCACTGCGGCTGCAAAGTGGGCCTTCAGGGCCTCGACAATCTGCTCGGGCTCGGCCATACGCCCCTTGCCCTCCAGTCCGCTGGCCAGAAAACCCGTACCCGGCTCGATGATGCCGACACCGTGTTGGGCCAAATCCTGCAGGTTGCGCTGCGTGGTGTGGTGGGCATACATATCCAAATCCATCGCCGGAGCGACCATCACCGGACAACGTGCCGAAAGGTAGGTCGTCAGTAGCAGGTTGTCGGCTACACCGTGACACATCTTGGCCAGTGTGTTGGCCGTAGCGGGTGCAATGAGGTAGCAGTCGGCCCACTCGCCGAGCGAGATATGCGAGTTCCAGGCGCCATTCTCGGGGTCGAAGAACTCAACCAGAATGGGGCGTTGCGAGAGGGTAGCCATCGTCAGCGGGGTGATGAACTGCTTGGCCAGGGCGGTCATAACGACCTGCACCTCGGCACCCTCCTTGCGTAATAAACGACAGAGCACGGCAGCCTTGTAAGCCGCTATGCTCCCCGTAATACCCAGCAGTATGTGCCGTCCTTCGAGCGGACGGTTCTGAGCGTTTGCCATATTTGTCAGCCTTAAATCAGCCAATCGTGAGCCGATTATTTGCCCTCGCGGTAGAAAATCTCGCCGTCGAGGAACTCCTCGGTAGCGATGATTGCCGGCTTGGGAAGACGCTCGTAGTAGCGCGAAATCTCGATCTGCTCACGGTTCTCGAAGGTCTCCTCCATCGTGTCGGTGGGCGACGAGAAGTCGGCCAACTTGCGGGTCAGCTCGGTCTTCAGCTCGCTCGAAATCTGGTTGGCACGACGAGCGATGATGTTAATCGACTCGTAGATGTTGCCCGTCTCGCAGTCCAAATCGACCAGCTTGCGCGTTACGGTGTTGTTGGGAATGTTCTTCTTAATCTCCATAGTGATATAGTGTGTATTTGCTTATTGTTCAGTGTTGTTTGCCTGCTCGTCGGCCTTGTTGCGGTCGAGGTAGTCCTGGGCGTGCTTGGCCCAACGATCGACCTGCTTGCGGTGCTCCGACTCGGGGAACTCCTCGCAGAACGAGAGGTAGGAGTCCATCATCGCCAGGTAGCGGTCGGTCTGCTTCGACTCGATGGAGTTGGAGGCCAACTGGTAGCTCGAATCGACAATGAGGAACATAATCTCCTCACGGTAAGCACTTTCGGGGTAGGTGCGCAGGGCGTTCTTCAGGGCGACGATGGCCGACTTGTGACGCCCGATTTTGTAGTAGGTGTAGGCGTTCAGGTAGGTCTTCTCGTGCAGACGCTTCGTCAGCTCTTCGTTGATGGCCGTGAATTCGTCGATTTTGTCGCTCTCGGGGTAGCGGGAGATGAACTCGTTGATGGCGATGATGGCCTTGCTGGTCATCGTCTGGTCACGGCTCGGGGCGGGCGAGAGGTAGTAGAAACACATAGCATACATACCCTCGGCATCCTCGATGAAGACGCTGCGACCGAAGCGGCGACGGAACTCGTCCAGCAGTTGCGAGGCGGTATCGTAGTCGGTGGCCTTGTACTTACAGCGGGCATTGAAGAAGGCGATGCTGTCCTCGCGCGAGGTGCCCAGATAGACGTGCTGCACGCCCTCGAAGAGCTGCGAAGCACGGCTCCATTTGCCACGCTCGTAGAAGTCCATAGCCTTGGCATAGATCTCCTCGGGCTTACCCTCCTTCAGCAGGGTGTTGATGGTGGCGCAGTGGCTCAGGAAGAGGACTACGACCAGGGCGGTTAAAAGGTGTAAAACTGTCTGCTTCATTCTTGTAAAGGCTGCTTATAAAAGCATTATCGTGCAAAGTTACGCAAAAAGTAACGAACTGCAAAATAAAAATAGTGTGCCGACGGGGAGAAAATGCAAAATTCAGAATTTAGAATGCAAAATTCAAAATTATTTTTGGGCTGCGCGACGTGAAAAAGTTGAAAGTTGAAAGTTGAGAGTTAGGCTGAGCGACGTGAAATAAAGACCTATGAGTCGTTAAGCGGTTTATGCTTGCGTCATATTGAGGGAGTGAAACGACCGAAATATCTCTAATGGTCGCCCTGCCTCGAAAGAGATTCTTCACTGACGTTCAGAATGACGGCCTTTGCCCATAGGTCTTATAGGTCTTATAGGTCTTTATTCCCCCTCCCACAAAGAAAAAGGGGTCGTAGCCAACGCCACAACCCCCAATTTTGAATTTTGCATTCTAAATTTTGAATTTCCTTAAATCGCAATGTCCACGATCTCGAACTTCAAGACACCGGCGGGAACCGTCACCTCGACCTCGTCGCCCTTCTTGTGACCCAGCAGGGCCTTGGCGATGGGGGTGCCGATGGCCAGCTTGCCCTCACGCAGGTTGGCCTCGTGCTCGGCTACGATGGTGTAGGTCACCTGCTTCTTGGTGGCCTTGTTCAGCAGCGTTACCTTGCTCAGAATCTGCACCTTCGACTTGTCGATCTTCGTCTCGTCGATGACACGGGCATTGGCCAGCGTATCCTCCAACTTGGCGATGCGCATCTCCAGCAGACCCTGCGCCTCGCGGGCAGCATCGTACTCGGCATTCTCCGACAGGTCGCCCTTGTCACGAGCCTCGGCGATGGCGGCCGATGCGGCGGGACGCTCCACCGAACGCATATGGTCCAACTCGTCCTTGAGTTTCTTGTAACCCTCGGCGGTCAAATAGATAATCTCTTTAGCCATATCTTAATTTTTTTAGTTTATTCGCTCCGAAAACATACAAAAAACAAGAATCCCGGCCCTCAACAGGCCAGAACCCTCACCTTATTCTGCTGCAAAGGTAGCACCATTTTCCGAATTTCCCAACTTTTTTCGCCCTCGTTCATTAACATTTCGCCTTTTTTCGTATCTTAACACTTGAAAACCGACCGAAACGCTCGGCGGGCAGCAGCAAACAATGGAATTCGAGCAGTTAGTACATACCTATCAGGAGCCGCTCTATTGGCACATCCGCCGTCTGGTGGTGAGTCACGAGGATGCCCGTGATTTGGTGCAGGAGACCTTTCTGCAGGCGTGGCGTGCCTATCCCAACTTGCGCGACCACAGTGCCTTGCGGGCGTGGCTCTACAAAATTGCCACCAACTGTTGCTATTCGTTCCTCCGACGCAACCGCATTGCACCCCTCTCGACCGAGGAGCTTTCGACGCTGCTCTTGGAGCGGTTGGAGGCCTCGTCGTATGTCGATTACGAGGATACCGAAGGGGTGCGTTTTCAGCGGGCGCTGCTCACCTTGAGCGAGCAGCAACGCACGGTCTTCAACCTCCGCTATTGGGACGAGATGCCCTATGAAGAGATTGCCCGAGTGGTGGGCACCTCCGAAGCCTCGTTGCGAGTGAGTTACCACAACGCCGTAGAACGTATTAAAGTCTATCTTGAAACACACGATTGATATGGAAAAAGCCTTTGACAACCTTCCGAAGCGGATGCCCTATCGGGTTCCCGAGGGTTTCTTTCCGCAGAACGAACAGGCCATCTTGGCCTCGCTGCCCCCGAAGAAGGGGCGTTTGGAGCGGCTGTGGCCCTATCTGACGGCCGTAGCGGCTGCCCTGATTATGGCGGTGGCTGCCTGGCAATTTACGACCGTGAGCCGCATCGACGGGGTGCTCTATGCCGATGGCGACTACCTTACCGACGAGGAGCTGGCCCTTTGGGACGAGTTCTACGAGGCCGACGTCTTTCTGTCGTACGACACAACCGAATAACCAATACACAATGTTGCTATGAAAAAGTTGATTTTCAGCCTGATGGCTATCTTGTTTGCGGTGGGTGCGATGGCCCAGCCGCCTCAAAAATCGGAGCGTGGCGAGCGTCCTTCGCCCCAGGAGATGTTGCAGCGTCGTTGTCAGCACCTGATTCAAAAGATGGGGTTGGGGCAGGAGGCAGCTGCCGAATTTGAGCCCATCTATCGCCGCTATCAGCAGGAGATGATGCAGATTCACCGCCAGTACGGTCGCAAGCATTTCCACCATCGAGACCGCGAGGCAACGCCCCCGACCGACGAGCAGATCGAGGAACGTATGTTGAATCGTTTTGCCTTGTCACGAGCCATCTTGGAGGTGCGTGAGCGGTATTACAAGGAGTTTCGCGCGGTGCTCTCGCCCCGCCAGGTGCAACACATCTACGAACTGGAGCGTGAGGGCGGCGAACGGATGCAGCATCGGCAGCGACCGAAGTAAAGAAATTCAAAATTTAGAATGCAAAATTCAAAATTGGGGGTTGTGGCGGTGGCTACGACCCCCTTTTCTTTGTGGGAGGTCGGGTTACAAAAATGTAACCCGTGCTGCAAAGTAAGGAGGATAAAGAGATTAAAGAGTTTAAGGAATTTAACGAAACAGCGCATTCCCATAGCGACCTTAAACGACCTATAGCGACCCATAGCGACCCTATCTAAAAAATCTAATTTTTAATTTTTCATCTTTAATTTTTAATTTCCGATAATAACGGCTATATTTGTAAACACGCTCGCACATACACGAGCCGGATAAGCGCATTACAACTAACCCTTAACACCTTTCTTATGGCCGATTCGACCCCGAAACGCAGCCTCTTGGGCCGCCTCTTTGCTCCGTTTTATTTCGTGACGATGTTCCCCTTCAGCAGCCGTCTGCACCGCTACGGACGTATCGATGCGTGGGTGGTGGGGCTCACCTTTGCGCTGGTGTTCCTCTCGATTGTGGGCTTCACGTCGTTCCACAAGTCGTTGCACCCCTCGTTCGACACCCGTACCGTCAAGACCATCTCGGCAGGCAGCATCTACGACGATTTTCTGACCGACGAGGGCAAGGCCATCGGCTCGGTGCGGGCAGGTCAAGAGGTGGAGTTGGTGGCCTACGGTGAGGGCTATTTCCTTGTTCAGACCGCCTCGGGTGAGCGTGGTTGGGTCAATGGCTCGGTCATCGACCGCAGCTATGTCGTGGCCACCACGCATCACGACGATGCCGAGGGTGGAACGCCCTAT
Organism: Alistipes sp.; assembly: GCA_017436185.1. The sequence goes on from JAFSDP010000011.1 coordinate 74,962, forward strand.
ACCTTTGTGCGCTACGAGGGTGATACCCAATACGATATGGTGGCCGTCAATGCCGCAGGCATCAGCCACACCTTCTACCGTTCACAGCTCTTCCCGACGGCCGCCTATGGGCTGCCTTGTCTGGGGTTGGACGACTCCTTCTCGCGTCGCTACATCTACGTCACGGAGCGTTGGATGGCTCGCCAATTTGTCGAGGGGCGCGAGTATGCCGATATGGTCGATCGCTACTTCGGCTTCCCCATTGTCATCGACATCGTGGATGCCAACACCAAGAAGGTGGTCTTCCCGCTGCGTGTCAAGGACTTCGACACCAACCGTTTCCATCCCAAAGTGACGGCGCTGTTTGTGAACGATAGGTTGGTCAGCTACGAGTTGCGTGAGGAGGGTAAAATCCCGCTAGTCGAGCGTTTTATCCCCTTCGGTGGGCGCATCGCCTCGACTCGCCTCTTCATCAAACTGCGCAGCCGCCCCTTCATTGAGTCGCCCGAGTACGACGATCAGGAGGATGTGGTGCGTGAGCATACCGACCGTGGCGATATGCCCCTCTGGGCAAGCATTCCGATTATCATTCTGCTGGTGCTGATTGGCTACCTGGCCATTATGGCTCACCTGATGATTTCGCCCGTCGTGGCCCACCTGATTGACCGTCTGCCCTTTACGCCCGATGCGCTGACCAAGCCGTTGTTTGCCCTTTCGGGGGTGGTGGGGGCTATTCTGCTCTATATGATTTATGTGCCCCACTGGATTGTGATCGGCATCTACCTCTTCCTGGGCTATCTCATCCTCCGAGGCTTTAGCGATTGGGAGCTCTACAGCTATTGCCCCACCTGCCGCAAGTTCTACACCCTGCGCACGTTGGGCTACGGCCAGGCCAAGCAGAGCCACTACACCGAGGTCATTCACCATAAGACCGAGGAGGTGACCAAACGTGGCGGTCAGGTGGTGGATCGTCGCACCGTAGGTGGTTGGGACGAAACGGTGGATCACACAATGGTGGAGCAGAACGAATACATCGTCTGCGACCACTGCGGACAGAAGTTCTTGTTCTACCATCTGGACAACAAATTGGAGGGCTGCAAGTTGGTGGATGAGTGGCCTGCACCCGTCGATGGCAAGGCCGTATAGGGGTGTTTTTGTCGAATAGTTGCTTTTTTAGGCCGAAAAACGACGTAGTTTCACAAATTGTATTATATTTGCAACGAAATCTTCGTTCGCAACGCTCGTTTGCGGACCTATTCCACCAAGCAAATTTAGTAGATTCAATATGCAAGAGAAGGAGAATCTGGCCGGAAAAAGCCTTGCCGATTTGCGTGAAATCGCACGTGTGCTGGGCATCGACGGCGCAAAACTCAAAAAGAGCGAACTCATCAAACTCATTGCCGGTGGCACCGCCCCGACCGAGACGCCGACCGAGACCGCAATCCTTGCGGAAGTCGCTACGGAACAGCCTCAGGAGCAGCCCAAGCGTCGTGGTCGTCGTCCCCGCCTGCAGAAGGTCGAGCCGAACAGCCCCACCCAGGAGGTGAAGTCCGAGCCTGAGGCACAACCCCAATCAGAGGCAACTGCCGAGCCGGTTACGGAGTCCGCACCGACCCCCGCACCTGAGCAACCCCAACCCAAGCGTCGTGGTCGCAAACCCAAAAATCAGACCGCACCGCAAACCCCCGTACCGACCGAAATGCCTGCTGCGACCCCCGTTGCGACCCCTGCCGAGGAGCCGAAGCGTGAGCCTGTGAAGCGTGAGCCTGTACGTGTGGAGCGCACCGTTCGTTCGTTGGATGACGAGGTGATTACCAAAGACGACTTCCTGGGTGAAATCGAGGGCGAGGGTGTGCTGGAGATTATGCCCGACGGCTACGGTTTCCTGCGCTCGGCCGACTACAACTACCTCAACTCACCCGACGATGTCTATGTCTCGCCTTCGCAAATCAAACTCTTCGGACTGAAGGCAGGCGATACCGTGAGCGGAGCGATTCGTCCCCCGCGAGAGGGCGAAAAGTACTTCCCGCTGGTGCGTGTGGATGAGATTAACGGCCTCAAGCCCGAGTTTGTGCGTGACCGTGTGCAGTTCGAGTACCTCACGCCCCTCTTCCCGAGCGATAAGTTCTGCCTGACGGGCAACGGACACAACACCCTTTCGAATCGTATTGTCGATCTCTTCTCGCCCATCGGCAAGGGGCAGCGTGCGCTGATTGTCGCCCAGCCCAAGACGGGTAAGACGATGCTGTTGCAGTCGATTGCCAACGCCATCGCCGATAACCATCCAGAGGTCTATATGATTGTGCTGCTGATTGATGAGCGCCCCGAGGAGGTGACCGAAATGGCCCGTAACGTCAAGGCCGAGGTGGTTGCTTCGACCTTCGATGAGCAGGCCTCCCGCCACGTCAAAGTGGCCGAAATGGTGCTGGAGAAGGCCAAACGTATGGTCGAGTGCGGCCACGATGTGGTCATCTTCCTCGACTCGATTACCCGCCTGGCTCGTGCCTACAACTCGGTGCAGCCCGCCTCGGGTAAGGTTCTCTCGGGTGGTGTCGATGCCAACGCCTTGCACAAACCCAAACGCTTCTTCGGTGCGGCACGAAACACCGAGGAGCGTGGCTCGCTCACCATCATCGCTACGGCCCTGATTGATACCGGCTCGAAGATGGACGAGGTGATTTTCGAGGAGTTCAAGGGTACGGGTAATATGGAGTTGCAGTTGGATCGCCGCCTTTCGAACAAACGTGTCTATCCGGCGGTCGATGTCATTGCATCGAGTACGCGTCGTGAGGATCTGTTGCTGCCGCGCGAGGTGATGAGCCGCACGTGGGTGCTGCGTAAGTACCTCTCGGAGATGACCACCGTCGAGGCAATGGAGTTCCTGCAGAAGCAGATGAGCCTCTCGCCCACCAACGAGGAGTTCTTGGTGACGATGAATCAATAACCACGCAATCTAACACAAAGAAACTTATACGATTATGATGAAGAGACTGTTTACGCTGGCCCTCACGCTGTGCTGCGCCGTGAATGCCTTTGGTTGGGGTCAGAAGGGCCACGATGTGGTGGCCTACATTGCCGAGTGTCACCTGACGCCTACGGCTGCCGCCCGTGTTTCGGAGGTGCTGGGGGGTCGTTCGTTGGTCTATTATGCCAACTGGATGGACAACGCCAGCCATACGCCCCAATACGCCTACACCAAGACGTGGCACTATATGAATATCGACGAGGGCGAGACCCTCGAGACCCAGCCCCGCCACCCGAAGGGTGATGTGCTGACGGCCGTGAACGGCATCGTGGAGCGCATCGGCTCGAAGAACCTGAACCGTGAGGCGGAGTTCGACCAACTGCGTATGCTTATCCACCTGGTGGGCGATATGCACTGCCCGATGCACGCAGGCCGCTCGACCGACCTGGGTGGCAACCGTGTGCCGGTGCTCTTCTTCAACCGTGAGACCAACCTGCACTCGATTTGGGATTCGTCGCTCGTGGAGTCGGCTCACAGCTGGAGCTACTCGGAGTGGCAGTTCCAGATTGACCGCATCGCCCCTGCGTCGGTCGCCACGCTGACGGCAGGCACCCCCGACGAGTGGTTTATGCAGACCGTAGCCATCGCCAAGAAGATCTACGAAGTGACCCCCGAGGGCTATCAGGTGTCGTACGACTACATCAATGCAATGACCCCCGTCATCGAGCAGCAGCTCTTGCTGGGTGGCCTGCGCCTGGCCTCCATCCTGAATACCCTCTACGGTGAGGAGTAGCAGAGGGGCTGCCGAAAAACAGAAGGGACAACGAGGGGTTAGACAGGTTTAATTTTTAACTGGTTGATTTTCAGTGTTAGTTTTTACGAAAATTACAAAATCCTACATAGAAGACTACATGGAGGCTATATTAAGCCTACTTACCAACGATTGTAAAGGGAGACAATACATTTTTGATGGTAAAGTGCTGGTGACTCTCATTATACAAGGATATGTTGCGGACAACAAAACAAGCGTATGCTATGGGCTACATAAAACCCCGCATACGCTTTGTCTTATGGATTATCTGTTATAAATCTCCGCTTTTTGCTCGACCTAAATCACTTAGAGAATTTCCTGAGTAAATTTGTCTAACTTGAAATTCGTTCCCGCTATTTAATTCAAGGTATGAGATTAAGACATAGAACCCTGTCCCGATTTCGTAAGTGATATGGTAACCTCTGTAAGAGTCTGTCGTGGACAATAAATCAATTTCCCACTCTTTCATGGTTACAACGCTATTGGCATGATTAAATATGTAATTAATGTACTCATTGCATACATATTCGTGTACCTCGTTTGCTATTTGTTTGTTTTGTGATACATATATGTCAATAATGTCATAGTTTGATTCTTTAAGATATCCCACCTGACCTCTTTTCTGCTCTCTATATGCCTTTTCGTAGGCATATTCCATCGTATGTGGTAAAAAATGATCACCTGTACGATAATCAAACATCCATCCATAACCACCAACTCTTTTGATCTGGTTAGGATCAAGTTCCCACCTGTATAATGCATCTCTGCTATTTTCTAAATAAGAGGTAAGCATGCTCCTCCAAGGATTAACCATATAAGAATCTTGTTTGCCAACAAGTTTTAAGGTCTTGTTGGTGTCTGATAATGCAGGTATTGTAGGTTGCTCCAAAATTTTATTTATAAAATCTTTATTGAGTTGTGATTGATAATCTTCGCTTATATTCTCCATTAAGACCCATGCTTTGATTTGATATGTATCTGCATGTGTTGGTACAATTGGCGCCGAAGAACATGAACACATTAGTAGATACAATGCAACAAAAATAAATACTCTGTAAGTTTTCATAATATTAAATATTTAAGGTTAGTGATTTAAGCATTTTTTGATTAATTCAATAATCATATTTGCTGTTAGATCATTTAATAAGTCGGTGTTAATGCCATCGTAAGATGATAATGGCGACAGCCAAATCGTTTTATACTCATATTGTTCTGCAAGTTGTTCTACTGTTGCGACAGTGCTTCCTTTGGTGCGTGATGCACAAATAATAATTTCACAATCAAGCGTCATCAACTCTATGAGCCACTCGTCTTGTGCCGAACAAGGGTCTCCCAGACTTGCAATGCCAATAGTTGAGTTGCAGAATGGCACGATGGCGCAAATATCATCTGCAGATTGATGTAATGGTGGTTGATTGCTGATGTTGAGTCGATCCCACACTGCTCGAATCGAGGAAGTTTTTCCTATTCCGGCACCACCCCAAAGACAAATAATTGTTTTCATACGTCTCCTGCTGCCTACCAACTCCTAATAAGGCGATTATTGTAAATAATACAGAAAGTGTGGAGCTGATTTCGTTTATCTAACGAGAGGTTCTGACAAAACCCAAGACGAATAAACGATTACAAGACCCCACACCTGAATAGTATGAGGTGTATGCACAGAAAGCGCATAGCCACATAGCTATACAAGGAATGAGTGTTGTCGTTATCCTCGTCTTGTTTGAAACTGTCAGATTTCTCGTTAAGGATAAAAGCGAAAACACTTTCATCTAATATGTAACGCCGTGGGCATAATTCCCATGACACTACAAAATTAGTAAAATTTTCGCAATTGACAACACTCTTTTGGGGTATTGTTCGGATAAGATACAAGAATTCGCCTCTCACAACTTAGTGGGAGGCGAATTCTTGAAAGTATATTTATTATTTATACTTAATTTCGACTACATAGAAGCCTACATGAGAAAAGTAGAATCTTCGTAAATAAAGGTTTAGACTATTTTTGCTCGGACAATCAGTCTGCAACTAAACAACTTAACACTTTACAAATCAAATGCTTCTTAAATACTGCGTTGGCAGCATTTGATAGAGGGTCTAACCAAGCGGCTGTCCCTTTTTTGTTACTTATTCTCCAATCGAAACTCCGAGGGCGATTGGCCGACGTGCTTGCGGAAGAAACGCCCCAGATAACTCTGGTCGGGGAAACGTAGTCGGTAGGCAATCTCCTGCACCGAGAGGTCGGTGGTGCGCAGTAACATCTTGATTTCCAAGATGACCGTATGGTCGATAATCTCCTTGGCCGTGTGGCCCGAGATGGCGTGTACGATGGTCGAGAGGTAGCGGGTTGAGATGCAGAGCTGCTCGGCATAGAAGGCCACCTCACGCTCGCCCGAGGCGTGCTGCTGCACCAGACTGATAAAACGGGTGAAGAGCTCCTGTCGGCGTGAGGAGTTTTCTTGTCGTTCGGCGGTGATGCCCGAGTGACGCAACACACGGTCGTAGGCCTCCAGCAGGGCGTTTTGCAGTCGATTGCGGGTGATGGTGTTGCGGAAACGGTTTTCGGTGTCGCGGTAACTATGGTCCAGAATGCGTAGCCAGAGGTCGATGTTGCGCCCCTCTTCAAGCGTGTTGTTGCGGAAGGGGTACTGCTTGATGATGCGCATAAAGTCGATGTCGAGACGGAAGGCCGCTTCGGCAAAGAGTTGGGCCGAGAAGGCGAAATAGCTGATGCGCAGGTCGTCGCTGGGGCTGGTGAGGCCGACCATCGAGCCGGGCAAAATCATTGCCGAGGTGTTGCGTCTCAGGGTGCAGTGCAGGTCGTCGATGGAGAGTTCGATTTTTCCTTTTCGGCACAGCAACAGGGCACCAAAGTCCATTCTTCCGGAGTAGCCCGATTTCCCGTTGAGGTCGAGTTCACCCACCTTGAATGCCTCGCCTTCGGCCATCTGCATCGGATTGAGCTGTTGTTCGGTCATAGTTGTTCGGATTTTCGACAAAGGTAACAAAAAATGCGCAACATTCAACTTTCGTGTTCCGAAAATTACAAACCGACTAAAGATTCTTTGAGCCAAACAAAATGATAACAACTAATCTCGCCACTCGTTGTTTTCGTAACAAGCCATAGAGACAGTTTCATCTGTCAGCAACCGCTCAAACGCTGCGGTGTTACAATCGACTTGTACACCCTCGTAAGTGCCACAGTCGGATTTTTGATGTTCATACATGTAGTAAAATCGCGCCAATGTCAGCCAGGCATAGCGTTGGTCGTAGGTGGATATTGTCGATCGATAGACGCTGATTCTACCTACGCCTCGACCATACACACACAATGGCTCTACGAGCAGAAAACTGTAACGAACGCCGCCCTTTTCATCCTTGATATCTTCAGCTACAAATCGTTCTAAATCCGCTTGAAATTCTGCTCCTTCAACCACTCGAGGTTGCTCATTGCAGTCATATTCGTATTTGACCTCTTTAACAACACCGTTGTCGTTTTGCTCAAAGACGACCCAACCTTTGGCTAAAAACGCGCCCACATAACCTTGACCTCCGGTTTGATAAGCGAAGACCAACTCATTCGATTTGATGCGTTTAATTGCATTTGTACGCTGCGTCTCGCCGTTATACTCGCACAATACTAATGCATTTACTTTGTTTTCAAACAACCATTTTTGCCAATCGTTGAACTTAAAAATAGCGAAATGGTGACAACGCTTTGATACGCGTCCAACGATCGAGCTCTCTTCTGTTGATTCCGATTGCGAATCGGAGATTAATGCAGCTGAAGTTGCCGTATTGGCAAGGCGATCAACATCGACAACGGCATCGTAAAGCGTGCTACAATTCGACCATAGCGATGAAACTTTAGCGATCTTATGCTCCTCATACTTATGCTCCTCATAGGGTGTATTGTTGATGTCGCAACGCAATATCTCGGTGATTTTTGTAAAAGATTTACGGCAATCATCGCTATTGAATTCCTTGTCGGAAATCAACTCTTCCAACACGTTGTTAATTTGCTCTATCTGATCATAATCCAGAAAGAACAACAACCCATTAAACATCTCCGAGCGAAGAATCTTTATCTCCTCAGCGTTGATATTGTCGTCGGATAGTATATCCCACATTTTATAGGTAAATTTGGTATATACTTCAAGCTTTCGTTCGTGTAATTTTATATTTTTGTCGCGTCTTTCCTCGCCTTCGCTTTGTCCTTTCAAGAGCAGAAAGGTTACGACAGCAGTCAGCACAACCGACAATACGGCCGCCACTGTTTCATACCATAAATCGTGAATGGAATAGAGCCTCAGCGACACCACCGCAACACACATTGCAATGCAAATTACAACTGTGTACCAAAAAGATTTACTTTTCATATCCCTAACTTATAGTGCTGGTGAATGTTTGCCTTTGTTCGACCCATTGGGATGACGAGGACAACTGCAGGCGGTCAACGATCGCAGGCTCGAAAATTTAGTCCCGCAATACTTACAAGTATATTGAGCCTTTTCGCCTCCCTCATAAAGTTTGTGTTTCCCCTTATTGGCTCCATCAGGATGACGAGGACAGCTACATGCTGTTAATGTGCGGACACTTTGATACGCTGTTCCACAGTATTCACAATAAAAAGTTTCAGCCATAATATGTTTTGTTTTATAGTTATTGTTTTACTTATTCATACGCTATGTTCCACATTGAAACGATCGCCATCACGCTTAAAACTCGCCCATCATAAAATCAATGATTTTATGTTTCCTTTTCAGGATCTTCTCCTTATCCCACATGTTTGAATTGCCCACCATCTCTACGACCTCAAGTTGCTGTTTAAGTTGGGTGTATCCTTTCAGTTTATAACTCAATAAATTATTTGAAGCCGAACAATTGTGGGATTTTGAAAGCAGCAGATAGTTGCCTAAACAATCCAGATACTCTCTACAGAATTCATCATCGTACTCACAATATCCACAATCAGGCGTGTCGGGGCGTGTTTGAGGGGCAATATGCTCTAACTCGGGATTTACGATATCCGAGTAACGCATCGGTTGGTAGCCTGCAGAGCCCTGTTTCATGAGATGGATCTCGTATTTCCAAAGAATAAATTTAGCAATCGTTCGATCTATACCACCCATTATAGCGCCCTTAAATTGGTCGTTGTTCCAATAGGCCCACCACCAATCCGCAGAGTCTGCTGTGCAAAGTTTTTCAATACGCTGCTCGAGCGGTGCTATGTTACCGTCGAAATCACGATACACATCAGCCAAGCGGGAGGCAAGGACTGCCCTTTTACCAATCAACTTATCTCTCAATGTGATACGCTCCAAAACTCGACATAGACGACACAGCGAGTCTTTGGTGACATTGCGTCTATACGATTTAAGAATGAAGGGAAGTAGATCGGATTTCGCTCCTAAAACAACCAACGAGTGAACATCTGGTAATTCTCGTTGATCATTCACAAAGAATACCACAAGAGATTGTGCACACTCTTGCAAAAGGATGACAAAATGCTCGACAAAATCATTGGATTCTTGCTTTCCTTGTGCCAACTCCTTTGCCATTACCACATCTACATCCACCCACTCTAAGGTATTGTGATGGAGGCGAAAAGCATATTGCAACAAGTTATTTTCATCTACATAAGGTTCTAAACGGCTCAAGCAAGCATATATTTTCCCGAATCTTTGCTGAATGTCATCTAATATGCTCCTTGCATCATCTGGCGTGTTATTCAGTAAGATGTGATACATCAAATGAGCCTTAACCACTTCTAATCGAGAGGGTCTTTTTCCTCTGTCATTCTGAAAAATAAACATCTGCACAGCCTCCGCCTCGTCATGCACTACATGAGTGGTGCAAGCCGACTTCAGCACCGTATCGAGCAATCGCGTCAGTTTGGGTTCATCACACGCTGCTAAATATTTCGCAAAATAGTCAAAGGCGCACACAATGCGTTTTTGAGAAAGGGTCTCCAATTCGGCCAGGTGCGTTATGTTTCGATTGATGGCATAATCACGCATCAGGCAATTGTCGTCAGCAACCGTTGAGAATCCGTATCTTGTCCCGTCCTTGATAATGCGATAGTTGCGCAACTCCACTTCGGTCAGTTCTCGTCTACTTCGCAGCTCATGATAAAGGGCCGAGAGAAACAAAACTATCGTAGTCAAACGCTGCTGTCCATCAACAACACCAAACTTCTCATCATCCAGTTTTTCAAACAGAAAGTGGCCAAAATAATACGGAATAGATGTTTCGCTGATAATATACGCCTCAATATCCTTTATAAAAACATCTACCTGGGTTCTTTTATCCGAGCCCTTTTGAGGGGTGTCCCATGAGTAGGCACGCTGATAAGCAGGAACAAAAATCTCTTTGTTCTGCAACATTTCTCGAATGGTTGATTTCTCTTTCATCTAAAATCGTTTTATTTACAAAATTACCTTTTCCGGCAGATTTTTCAAAACACAACCAGAAAATTCGCTAAAAGCCGTTACTTTTTTATACACATTAAATCTATACTTCGGGCTTTTGAAATGGTCGTGATAGAGCGATGCCATATCACAAATTTAGTGATTTTATCCCTTTCTCACAAACTCATACAACGCCCGCAACCGGTCGTCTATGTTTTCTTCCAAGTTGAAACACTATTTTTGCGGGTCTTTGCTCTTGAATACGAACGTGGTCACATAATTCGGCAGATTCTTCATAGTTGCTACGTTTTATCGGTTTAACTCTCATTGACACGACAAAAGTAGGGATATCTTCTGCCAAAACTCGGCACAAGTCGGATGATTTTGGTAGGTGTGACCTTATAAAACGCAAAAAAAGAGGAGATAACCGAAGCTATCTCCTCTTTCGTGGTACCACCAGGAGTCGAACCGGGGACACACGGATTTTCAGTCCGTTGCTCTACCAACTGAGCTATGGCACCATCGTTTTGCGGTTGCAAAGGTAGGCAAAAAAATGATATCTCCAAAAAAAACGGCAAAAAAAATGCAAAAAGCTCGTTTTGACCCCCATATTCCCGCTGGAGTCCTCTTGTTCCTTGACTGCCATTCCGGCCGAAATAGTTGTCAAAACGGGCTGAGAGAATGGCGAAGCCCTCAAAATAGGTGGAAATGTAATTTTTTTGCCCTTTTTGTTTTGAAATGCCAAAAAATGTCGTACCTTTGTGTTCGAGAGTCAAGTACATTTGTGCTTAGGCATCTTGTTAGAAAAGTGTAATTGGGGACCACCGGTCAGTTTATCTGGCCGGTGGTTTTTTTGTGGGTCGCTCCAAGGCCCGTTGATGGGCCTCTGGCGGAGGAGCCAATCAATGCCTCGAAGTGGCATTTTTGCCCCCTCTTTGAGCCGCGAAATGCAATCCGTAAGTGGCAATTTACCTCGCATCAGCCTTCAAAACGACCCGAATCGGCACCAAAAGGGGCAAAAACCCTATATATATAAATAGGTATAAATGCGTATCCCGACCGACGTCCGCTGAAAAGTTGTAAAAACGGCCCAAAAGTGTGATTACAATCTGTAATTAAAAACTCCCGCCTTAACAATAAATTAACGTAAAACGCTCCCTTATTGGTGGCGTCCTATTAGGTTTGTAATTTTTTTTATGAATTATTTTGTAAATTATTTTTCAAACACTTATCTTTGTCGGTGAACTTTTTATTAAAAAAACACTTTAAAATTAACGCTTATGGTAAGAAAACTTGTACTATCGTTAGTGGCTGTTTTGGGTGTATTCGCAATGGCGATCGCTCAGAACAAGCAGGTCAGCGGTACAGTTACCACCGCGGACGGTGCTCCTGTTGCAGGTGCAACGATTATCGTTGATGGTACCACGACCGGTACGACCACTGGTGCAGATGGTAAGTTTGCGATTTCGGCTCCGGCAAACGGTAAGCTGAACGTATCGTTTATCGGTTACGAGTCGCAGCAGGTATCGATTGCCGGCAAGACCAATGTGTCGATTGCGCTGGTTGAGGATACCCACGCTATTGACGACGTAGTAGTCGTTGCCTTCGGTACGGCCAAGAAGGAGGCCTTTACCGGTTCGGCAAAGGTGATTAAGTCGGACGACATCGCCAAGACGCAGTCGTCGAACCTGACGGACGCACTGGTAGGTAAGGTTGCTGGTGTTCAGTTTACGTCGGCTTCGGGTCGTCTGGGTGCAGGTCAGACCTTGACCATCCGTGGTACCGGTTCGATCAACGCCGGTAACTCGCCTCTCTATGTGGTTGATGGTGTCCCCTACGAGGGTGATATCAACAACATCAACTCGGCCGATATCGAGTCGATGACCATCCTGAAGGATGCCGCTTCGAATGCCCTGTATGGTGCTCGTGGTGCCAATGGTGTGATTATGATCACGACCAAGAAGGCCAAGGTGGGCGATGCAGTCGTTACGTTCGATGGTAAGTGGGGTGTCAATACGCGCGCTCTGCGTAACTACGACATCACCGACGAGGCCGGTGAGTATTATGAGTTCCACCACAAGGCCCTGATGAACTATCGTACGATGGCCAGCAAGTGGAGCCCCGAGGAGGCTTACGCTTGGGCTAGCTCGACGCTGACGTCGGATGGCGCCGGTGGTCTGGCTTACAACGTGTTCACGATTCCCGAGGGTCAGAACCTCGTCGGTACGAACGGCAAGCTCAACCCGCTGGCTACGGAGGGTCGTCTGGTACACTACAATGGCCAGGACTTCTTCCTCAAGCCCGATAACTGGGTAGATGAGATTTATGGTTCGTCGTTCCGTCAGGAGTACAACGTGAACGTAGCCGGTGCTACCGATCGTTCGAACTTCTACGCTTCGATGGGTTACCTGGACAACACGGGTGTGATCGAGGGCTCGAATATGGAGCGTATCACGGCTCGTCTGCGTGCCGACTACCAGGCCAAGGAGTGGCTGAAGGTAGGTGGTAACTTCACCTACACCCACTTCGACTGGAACAACGGTTTCAGCAACGAGGGTGCTTCGGATGGTGGTAACGCCTTTGCTACGGCAATGCGTATGGCTCCTATCTATCCGCTCTATATGCGTGATGGTAATGGCAACATTATGATCGACGAGTATGGTTTCCAGATGTATGACTTCGGTGATGGCCGCAACGGTGGTTCGATGCGTCGTCAGGCCGATATGGAGAACGACCTGCAGAACCTGACGCTGAACAAGAGCAACAACGAGGGTAACGCCTTCTCGGCCAGCGGTTTCGCTGAGTTCAAGCTCTATGACGGTCTGAAGCTGACCATCAATGGTAACGTAACGCTCGACGAGACGCGTTCGACCTCGCTGCGTAACCCCTACTACGGTCAGTTTGCCGTATCGGGTGGTGTGCTTTCGAAGGGTCACGATCGTTCGATTGCCTACAACTTCCAGCAGCTGTTGAACTACAACAAGAGCTTCGGCAAGCACAACGTAGATTTGCTGCTCGGTCACGAGTCGTACAACCTTCAGAGCTACTCGCTTGGTGCTACGAAGAGTGGTATGTTCTCGCCCAGCTACCTTGAGTTGAACGGTATGGTTACCGATATGGCTTCGGCATCGTCGGGTAAGGCTGAGTACAACAACGAGGGTTACTTCTTCCGTGGTCAGTACAACTTCGACGAGCGTGTATTCGTTTCGGGTTCGTACCGTCGCGATGCTTCGTCGCGCTTCCACCCCGATAACCGTTGGGGTAACTTCTGGTCGGTAGGTGCCGCCTGGATTCTGAGCAAGGAGAGCTGGTACAATGTGGATTGGCTCAATATGCTGAAGGTGAAGGCTTCGTATGGTTCGCAGGGTAACGACAACATCGGTTCGTACTACTACACCGACTACTATTCGATTGAGAATGATGGTAGCGGTGGTGTAACCACGATTTTGGCTCGCAAGGGTAACAAGGATATTACGTGGGAGACCAACTCGAACCTCAACGTAGGTGTTGAGTTTGGCTTGTGGAAAGATCGCCTCTATGGTGGTATCGACTTCTTCAACCGTAAGACCACCGATATGCTCTTCTCGTTGGCTGTTCCTGTTGAGGCCGGTGGTTACAGCTCGATTATGACCAACGTAGGTGATATGCGCAACCGCGGTATCGAGATTGAGTTGGGTGGTGACATCATCCGCAAGAAGGACTTCGTTTGGAGCGTAAACCTGAATATGACGCACTACAAGAACGAGGTTACCAAGCTGCCCGATCAGTACAAGGATACCCCGACCAGCGATGGTAAGCATATGGGTCGTATCAATGGTGGCTACTTCTTGGCTGAGGGTATGTCGTACTACGAGATGTATCGTCCTTCGTATGCCGGTGTAAATCAGGAGACCGGTGAGTCGCAGTGGTACTACTGGAAGGATGTTAAGGTAGGCGAGGAGCAGAAGGTTGAGAATGGTGTTCCCGTTGTAGATGCCGAGGGTAACCCCGTAATGGTACCTATTATGGAGAAGCAGCGTGATATTACGACCGACTATTCGACGGCTTCGACCTATGGTCGTGAGCTGCAGGGTTGCGCTCTGCCCGACCTCTATGGTGGTTTCGGTACGTCGTTGCAGTGGAAGGGTCTCGATTTCTCGGCTCAGTTCACCTATCAGATTGGTGGTCAGGCTTATGACTCGGGTTATGCTTACTATATGTCGTCGCCCACGGGTCTGTCGGACGGTTCGCCCTATCACCGCGACCTGTTGAATGCTTGGACGCCCGAGAACGCTTCGTCGAACATTCCTCGTTTCGCTTATAACGATAACTATTCGTCGGCCGGTTCGGACCGCTTCCTCACGGATGCTTCGTACCTGAACATTCAGAACATCACGTTGGGTTACACGCTGCCCCAGAAGTGGACCAAGAAGTTCCTGGTGAACAAGCTCCGCATCTATGTATCGTGCGACAACGTATGGTATTGGTCGAAGCGTCAGGGTATGGATCCTCGTCAGAGCATCAGCGGTGCTACGAGCCCCTACTACCACGCTCCCGTTCGCACCTTTACGGGCGGTGTTTCGGTTTCGTTCTAATCTCAAAAACCGTAGAAGAATATGAAAACAAACAATATATTTAAGTTCATTGCTGTAGCTCTGTGCTCTGCAGTGTTGCTGACGAGTTGCGCAGAGGAGACCTTCCCCGAGAATGGCTATGCAGTCAACGATCAGATTGGTGAGTCGCCCTTTGCCACCGGTGGTGTGTTGTCGGCTATTCCTACCATCCTGATGAGCAACTACACCACGATTCTTGGTGAGCACGTTGAGTTTGGTTATATGGGTTTGGCTGGCGGTCTGGACCGTTTGACCGGTGATATGTTCCCCGTATCGGGTTCGATGGACGGCGGTAACCCCTACTACGACCGTTGGCAGTTTGCCACCTATCCCTGTACGCTGCTGTGGCTGAACAATACCAGCTACGCTTCGATGTGGTACTACAAGAGCTACTATCAGTTCATCTTCACGGCCAACTCGGCTATTTCGGTGCTTGCCGCTGCCGAGACTCCCGGTGCTGAGCTGGGTGTAGCGTTGGCTTATCGTGCTATGATTTACTCGGATATGGCTCGTCTGTACGATCCTCTGCACGCTGTTGGTGATCCCAACGCTCCCGCAGGTTACGAGATTAAGCCCGAGGTTGTGGGTCTGACTGTTCCTCTGATTACGGAGAACACCACGCAGGATGAGATGGAGAACAACCCCCGTCTGCCTCGTGAGCAGATGTGGGCCTACATCCTCAACGACCTGAACAAGGCCGAGGAGTTGATGATTGCCGATGCTTCTTATACGCGTCCGACGATTGGTATTCCCAACCTGGCCGTAGTATATGGTCTGAAGGCTCGTGCTTACCTCTGGTTGGGTGGTCTCGATGGCAACTACGGTGCTGTTGTTGTTCCCGGCCAGGCCGAGGAGATTTCGGTGGAGGTTCCGACCGGTAACGATGCTTACCGCAAGGCTGCCGAGTATGCTCGCAAGGCAATCACCGAGTCGGGTTGCTCGATTATGAGCGAGGCTCAGTGGTTGGATCCTATGACCGGTTTCTGCGTTGCCAACAACTCGTGGATGATGGGTCTGTGCCAATCGACCGATACGGTTATCGGTAACCTCTACTCGTGGACGGCTCATATGTCGCTCGAGGCTATCTGGGGTTACGGTTATGGCTCGCAGCCCGGTGTTTCGAACAAGTTCTACGAGCGTATCAACCCTGCCGACTTCCGTCGCAAGAACATCGTTTCGCCCGATCGTAACTGGGCCGCTTTCCAGCCCTACACGAACCTGACCGAGGATGAGTTCAACGGTAGCGAGAATTCGCCCATTGCTCCTTATGCTTGGGGTAAGTTCCACACCAACGGCGGTGAGAAGTTCGACTACTCGAAGGGTAACGTAACCGACATTCCGCTGATGCGTGTTGAGGAGATGTACCTGATCGAGGCCGAGGCTACGGCTCACTACGACGAGGCTACGGGTAAGTCGCTGATCGAGAGCTTTATGGCTAACCGTGCTCCGGGTTACGCTTGCACGTCGCGCGATGTTGTTGAGGAGATCATCTTCCAGAAGCGTGTTGAGTTCTGGGGTGAGGGTGTCGTTATCTACGATATGAAGCGTATGGACATTGGTTGGAGCAATGCAGACAATACGAACTCGCCTGTTTACAACCGCATTACGACCGTTGGTCGTGCACCCTGGTGGAACTTCACCCTGCCCGAGTCGGCAGAGCAGATGAATGCCGGTATTCGCGGTTTGAACAACCCGAATCCTTGTGGCACCTATATTTCGAATGACTAAAACAGTGTAAAACCATGAAAAGTCTTAAGATATTCTTTTTGAGCGCACTCGTTGCTACGGCGGGCCTCTTCACGGCTTGTTCGGAGGACTACGATTGGAGCGCAGGTGAGCTGGCCGAGGGCCCGCAGGCCTATTTCTCGGCTGACGTTCAGACGAGCTACACGGTTAGCGCTGAAGATACGTCGGTAACGCTTCCTGTTCTGCGTATCGAGACTGACGGTGCTTTGGATGTACCCGTATTGGCTACCTTCGCCGAGGGTGAGGAGGGTCTGTTCAATGTTCCCGCAAGCGTTGCTTTCGCTGACGGTGAGAAGTCGGCTTTGATCGACGTAACCTTCGCTTTTGCCGATCTTACCCCGGGTAAGAGCTACTCGTTCAGCCTTACGCTCGACGATCCTACGCTGACGACCCCCTATGGTAACTCGCAGGTTGGTCTGACGATTGCTGTTCCCGAGCCCTATGTACTGCTGGGTAAGGGTTTGATTCGTGACGATATCATTACCTCTTTGTTCAGTGTTGATAACGTTGAGTGGGAGGTTGAGATCTACGAGAACACCAACCAACCGGGTTACATCTTCCTCAAGAATGCCTACACGTCGCTCTATCCCTACAACGAGCCGGGTGACTATGTGACCGAGGATAAGTATTTTGTAGTTAATATCGCTGATCCCAACCGAGTTATTATCCCGAAGCAGGGTCTGGGTATGGACTGGAATCCTACCGAGTATGGTGAGTTCATCGTTGGTACCACCGCTCCCGGTACGCTGAAGGACAACATCATTACCTTCCCCGTGAAAGGTCTGTTGGTAGGTATGATGATCTACTCGGAGGGTGATTTTGGTTGGTATGCCAATACCAATGGCCTGTTCCGTATTGCTCTGCCCGGTGCTGTGCTGACCGACTTTACGATGGAGGCTGCTTATGCCGGTTTCCGTGCATGGGTTGATGGCTCGACCTTCCCCATCGTAGCTGTTGCTTCGGAGGAGGATACCGACGTTGCTTCGCTTGCCTTCTCGTTCGTCGAGGGTGACATCACGGCCGACTTTGCCGCTGAGGCTGAGGCTATTGCTGCCGATCCGAAGAACAAGGCCGAGTTCACGATGGAGGAGGATGGTCTGCGCTTCGCTGAGTGTATGTCGCCCGAGTCGCTGGAGGGTGGCAAGGTTTACACCTGCGTAGTTGTTCCCTACGACGCTGATGGTGAAGCCGCTGTTGATAGCGCAATCGCCGTTGCGTTCTACTTCCCCGGTGTGGGTGCTTCGGAGGCTCCCGAGTGCCAAGTAGCTGCTAAGATGGGCTACGTGAGCGAGTATGTACCCGACTATTCGGCCAACTATCCCGATGATACCTATCTGTTCTGGATGATCGAGGGTCAGGAGCTGAAGGAGGTTTATCTGGCCGGCTTCTTCGCTCAGGGTACGATCGATGGTATGATTGCTCAGTATGTTGATACGGGTGCGATGACCCTGGAGGAGTTCTACGATCTCTTCGTAGAGTCGAACGGTGAGCTGCTCGATCAGGACTTTATGGACGAGCTCGACCAGTACGGTTACACTTGGAACATCGTGGGTAAGCTGCCCGCCGACACGGCTGTTGAGGCTCTGGTGAAGGCTGTGAACATCTACGGTTCGGTAGGTTTCGCCCGTATGGAGGGTAAGACCAAGCCCGCCGCTACCGAGGCTACGCTGAATGGCAAGGGCGCTCTGGTATTCGACCAGACGGTTTCGAACCAGTTCACGCTCAAGTCGGTTAAGTGGGTGAAGTAATCACTTCCAATACCAACTTTTTTAGAGGGTTTCCCGCACGGGAGGCCCTCTTTTTTTATCCCCTTTTCTATCTCAAAGGTGCCGCTATGTGCCCGTTGGCGGGGCTAAAAGTGGGGCGATGACCCAATAAAAGGCCCGAGTTTTGCGTTTCGTAGAAAAATAACTACTTTTGTGGATGTAAAACGCTGAACTATGGTACGCATTCTTTGGGTCGATGACGAGGTGGAACTCCTCAAACCGCACGTGCTCTTCCTTCGTCAGAAGGGCTACGAGGTCGATACCTGCAACAATGGCTACGACGCCATCGATATGGTTTCGGAGGGGGCCTACGACCTGATTATTTTGGATGAGATGATGCCCGGTATGACGGGTCTGGAGACACTTCCCCAAATCAAGGAGGTGCGCCCCACCACGCCCGTCATTATGGTGACGAAGAGCGAGGAGGAGAACATTATGGACAAGGCCATCGGCTCGAAGATTGCCGACTACATCATCAAGCCCGTCAATCCGAACCAGGTGTTGCTCTCCATCAAGAAGAATGTCCACCAGCAGCAGCTCGTCACCGAGCAGACCACGGCCGACTACCGCTCCGAGTTCGGACGCCTCTCGGCCTCGTTGCAGATGGCCGACACCTTCTCGGATTGGTGTTCGCTCTACCGCCGCCTGACGGCCTGGGAGATTGAGCTTGACGGCTCGACCGACAGCGGCATCAAGGAGATTTTGTCCTATCAGAAGAACGAGGCCAACCAGGAGTTTTCGAAGTTTGTGCGTCGCAACTACTACAACTGGATCAATCGTCGCACGGAGGATATTCCCGTGATGTCGCACACGCTGATGCGCAGCGAGATTTTTCCCATCGTCGAGCAGAGTGAGAAGACCACCGTGCTGTTGATCGATAACTTCCGCTACGACCAGTGGCGTGCCATCTCGTCGCTCCTGCGTGGTTTTTACAACGTCGAGCGGGAGGATTTCTATTGCGCCATCCTGCCCACCGCCACCCAATATGCCCGCAACGCCATCTTTGCCGGTCTGATGCCGCTGGCCATCGACCGCCTGATGCCCGACCGTTGGCTCAACGACAACGAGCAGGGGGGCAAAAACCAATACGAGGAGGAGTTCCTGCGCCGCCTGATGACCCAGTGCGGCAAGTCGTGGAAGATGACCTTCGACAAGTTGGTGCGCCCCGAGCAGGGTCGAAAGCTCATTGACAACATCCGTCGCCTCTACGATGCCGACCTCTCGGTGGTGGTCTATAACTTCCTGGACATCCTCTCGCACGCCCGTACCGAGACTGACATTGTGCGTGAGCTGACCGAAAACGAGGCGGCCTTCCGCTCGCTGACCCGTTCGTGGTTCGAACATTCGGACCTGTTTGAGTTGCTGAAGTTGCTCTCCGAAGAGGGCCACACGGTCGTCATCACCTCCGATCACGGTACGATTCGTGTCGATAATCCGGTGCGTGTGACGGGCGATCGGGAGACCTCGTCGAACCTGCGCTACAAGACGGGTCGCAACCTCCAATACAACGCCCGTGAGGTCTATGAGGTGCAGCGTCCCGAGGATATTCAGCTGCCGTCGGGAAACCTCTCGTCGAGCTACATTTTTGCCTACAACCGCGATTTTCTGGTCTATAACAACGACGCCAATCGCTATGTACGCTATTACCGCAACACCTTCCAGCACGGCGGCATCTCGATGGAGGAGATGATTGTGCCGCTGCTGGTGCTTAAACCCAAGAGATAATGAGAAAAATTCAGATTGAAAGCGAGGAGGAGCTGTCGAAGGTGGCCCGCCTGCTGTTGGATGCGCTGGGCGACCGCACGGTCGTGGCGCTGCGTGGCGAGATGGGTGCCGGCAAGACCACCCTGGTGCGTGCCATTGCCGAGGAGCTGGGGGTCGAGGATCAGGTGACCAGCCCCACCTTTGCGCTGGTCAATCAATACGAGGGCAGCGACGGCCAACGCCTCTTCCACTTCGACTTCTACCGTATTGACGACGAGCGTGAGGCCTTCGATTTGGGCTACGAGGAGTATTTCTACTCGGGCGACCTCTGCCTGGTGGAGTGGCCCGAGAAGATCGAGGGACTGCTACCCGAGGAGTTGGTCGAGCTGCATATCACGGTCGATGGCCCCACCACTCGCACCTTTGAAATTTACTAATTACCCACATCCGAAAAACCAAACACATTATGCAAGAATATACCTCCAAGCAGATTCAGATTCTGCGCCCCGCCGAGCAGATTTATCAGCTCATCAGCCGTTTCGATAACCTCACCCCCGTACTTCAGGGCCGTGTCGATGATTGGCAGGCCACCGAGGATCGTTGCTCGTTCAAAGCCAAGGGCTTTGGCGTGACGCTCATTATGGCCGAGCGTGTCGAGCCGAAGCACGTCAAGATTACGGGCGAGGGCGTTCCGATGGATTTTGCCTTCTGGGTACAGCTGCACAAGGTCTCGGATACGGACACCCGTCTGCGTCTGGTGCTGCATACGGAGCTCAATATGATGATGAAGATGCTCATCGGCTCGAAGTTGCAGGGGGCACTCGATCAGATTGCCGACGGTTTGCAGCAGGCGATGCGCTAAAGCGGACTGCGGCAACGGCCTATAATATAAGTAAGTGAAAATTAGCACGAAAAAAAATCTCGGAAAGTTGGCGAATATGCAAATTAAGTGTATATTTGCAGACTCAAACGAGCAAAATACATAATTTAATTAAAAAACAAAGATATGACTAAGGCAGATATCGTTAGCGAAATCGCTAAGAGCACCGGCGTAGAGAAGGTCCAGGTGATGGCCATCGTTGAGGCCTTTATGGAGAGCGTTAAGGGTTCGCTGGAGAACGGCGAGAACGTTTACCTCCGTGGTTTTGGTAGCTTCATCGTGAAGAAGCGCGCTGAGAAGGTGGCTCGCAACATCTCGAAGAACACCACCATCACCATTCCCGAGCACAACATTCCGGCTTTCAAGCCCGCAAAGAGCTTCGCAGCCAAGGTAAAATAATTGTCTAACCATTAACATTTAAGACTATGCCGAACGGAAAGAAGCATAAGCGCCATAAGATGGCTACCCACAAGCGTAAGAAGCGTCTTCGCAAGAATCGTCACAAGAAGAACAAGTAGTAGGGTAGTACACCTTGCATAAAGGATAAAGGTAAAGAGCCACAGTTAGCTCTTTACCTTTACCTATTTTATCCGCTCGGGGGCCAAAGGGGTGCTGCGAGTGGAGGGAAAGAGAGTCGATAGTGGGTTTCGAGTGGCTCTTTTTCGAAGAAAAGTTGAGAGTTTGACCGTCGCTCTCGTTTGCTTAAAAACGGTCACCTACCTTTTTACCAAGTGCGAGCTTGATTGTTGTCGCTCGCCTCTAATATATAGGGGTTTAGCCCCACCTACATAATGAACAGGGAGTTAATCGTAAACGTGACCCCTGCCGAGATTTCGATCGCCTTGTGTGAGGACAAGGTCCTCGTCGAACTGAACAAGGAACAATGCCAAACGGGTTTTGCCGTGGGCGACATCTATCTGGGCAAGGTGCGCAAAATAATGCCGGGTCTGAATGCGGCATTTATCAACATAGGGCACGAAAAAGATGCCTTTATTCACTATTCCGATTTGGGTACACACTTCGCCTCGTTGCAGAAGTTGGTCGGCTCGTTTCAGCCCGGCAAACGTGGGTTGAAGGTCGATACGATGAAGCTTGAGGAGCCGCTCGAAAAGGGGGGCAAAATAGCTTCGTGTCTGCAAGTGGGCCAATTGGTGATGGTACAGGTGGCCAAGGAGGCCATCTCGACCAAGGGTCCCCGCTTGACGGCCGAGGTCTCGCTGGCCGGCCGCAACGTGGTGCTGGTTCCCTTCTCGAACAAAGTTTTCCTTTCGCAAAAGATTCGCTCCTCGGAGGAGAAGCGTCGCCTGAAGCGCATTGCACAGAGTGTGGTGCCGAAGAATTTCGGCGTCATTATGCGTACGGCGGCCGTCGAGGCCACGGACGAGGATATCGAGCGTGACCTGCGTCAGCAGCTCGACCGCTGGTACCGCACCTGCGGGATGATTCGCAAGAAGGGTCCCACCGCTCCGGGTCAGCTGATGAGCGAGATGAGCCGTGCCAACACCATCATCCGCGACTCGCTCAACGGCTCGTTCTCGCAGATTGCCGTCAATGACGAGGCGATGTACAAGGAGATTAAGGGCTATGTGCACGAGATCGACCCCTCGATGGAGAAGATCGTCAAGCTCTACAAGGGTCAGGTGCCCATCTTCGATAATTTCGACATCTCGAAGCAGATTAAGTCGCTCTTTGCCAAGTATGTATCGCTGAAGCGTGGTGCCTACCTCATCATCGAGCGCACCGAGGCAATGAACGTCATTGATGTCAATTCGGGCAACCGCACCAAGGCCGAGGACAACCAGGAGCAGACCGCTATGGAGGTCAATCTGGCCGCAGCTCGTGAGATTGCCCGTCAGCTGCGTCTGCGTGATATGGGCGGCATTGTCATCGTTGATTTCATCGACCTGCACAAGGCGGCCAACAAACAGCTGCTGTACGAGGAGATGACCCGCCTGATGGCCACCGATAAGGCCAAGCACACCATCCTGCCGCTCACGAAGTTCGGCCTGATGCAGATCACCCGCCAGCGTGTTCGTCCGTTGGCCATCGAGGATGTCTCGGATGTCTGCCCGACCTGCCACGGTACGGGTAAAATCGAGCCTACGGTGCTGCTCGACAAGAAGATCGAGAATCAGATTTCGTTGCTCACGCTGGATCGTGGTCACAAGTATATCAAGCTGGTTGTCAGCCCCTTTGTGGCAGCCTTCCTGCGTCGTGGCTGGATTTCGCTCCGTATGCGTTGGCAGTGGAAATACAAGGTCAAGATCGATATTGTCGAGGATCAATCGACCGGCATTATCGAAGTTCACTACCACGACAAGCGGGATAACGACCTGATTAAGAAATAGTTTACCATACAGCAAAAAGACAGGTGACTGCTCGTGAACAGATAGCCTCCTTTTTGGCCGAATCGAAACCCTTACGCCAGCTTTGTCGTGAGGTCAAGGCCGAGGGCGCAACCCTCCATCTCGAAGAGTTGGTGGGCGGTGCCCTTTCGTGCTATAGTTCGGCCCTTATCGAGCGAATGGGCGGTCTGCACATCTTCGTGGCCGACGACCGAGACGGTGCGGCCTACCTGATGAACGACCTGTACAACCTCTTGGATGAGTCGAAGATCTACTTCTTCCCCTCCTCCTACAAGCGGTCGGTGGCTTATAGTGCCGAGGATCCGCAGGGGGTGGTGCAGCGCACAACGGCCCTCTCGGCCGTGCAGCACTTCACGGGCAAGGGCTATCTGGTGCTCTGCACCTATCCCGAGGCGTTGGCCGAGCGTGTAGCCGACCTCACGGCCTTGACCGAGAATACGTTGCGTGTCAAGGTGGGTGACCGAATGGCCATCAAGACGCTGGAGGAGCTGCTCGTTGAGGCGGGCTTCGAGCGGGTCGATTTTGTCTATGAGCCGGGGCAGTATTCGTTGCGAGGCGGCCTTGTCGATCTCTTTTCGTATGCCGAGAGCAAACCCTATCGTTTGGACTTTTTCGACGACGAGGTGGAGTCGATTCGCCGTTTCGAGATTTCGAGTCAGCTCTCGACCGACCGCCTTCAAGAGGTAAACATCATTCCCGATTTGAATGCCCGCAAGGGGGCTGCTGCGCAGGTGTCGCTGGCTCGGTTTGTGGGCGAAAAGGCCCTCTGGTGGTGTTACGATGCCGATGCGGTGCTGCGCCGTGTGAACGATATTCGCAGCCGCACGTTGCGTGATTTGGAGGAGCCCGAGCGCATCGATTCGCTGCTGACCTCCCGTCACGGCCTGCTGACCGATATGGCCGGCAGTCGTCTGTTGGTGTTGCGTGACACGTTGGCCGAACGCCCCGCTACCGCTACCATCCGCTTCTCGACCCAGCCGCAGCCCAAGTTTAACAAGAATTTCGAGCTGCTGGCCGACGATATGATTCGCAATGCCCAGCGCAACTACCGCACCTTCATCCTCTCGGAGAACAAGGTACAGGTGGAGCGTCTGGAGAACATTTTTCACCAGATAGGCCGTGGCGAGGCGACCGTAAAATCGCTCTCGACGACCCTCCACGAGGGTTTTGTCGATCACGACCTGAAACTCTGCCTCTACACCGACCACCAGATTTTCGACCGCTACCGCCGTTACCGCATCAACGGTGAGATTAAGCGTGACGAGCAGATGACCATCGCCGAGCTGAACCAACTGCGCCCGGGCGACTATGTGGTCCATATCGACCACGGTGTGGGTCGTTTCGACGGGTTGGTCAAAATCTCCGAAGGGGGCAAGACTCACGAGGCCATCAAGCTGGTCTATCGCGATGGCGATGTGTTGTTTGTCAATGTCCACTCGCTGCACCGCATCTCCCGCTACAAGTCGGGCGACGGGGCACCCCCGAAGATTTACAAACTCGGCTCGGGAGCGTGGCAGAAGCTCAAGACGGCAGCCAAGAAGGCCGTCAAGGATATTTCGCGCCAGCTCATCGCCCTCTATGCTCGTCGCAAGGCATCGAAGGGTTTTGCCTTCTCGGCAGACAGCTACCTGCAAAACGAGTTGGAGGCCTCGTTCCAATACGAGGATACGCCCGACCAGCACGCTGCGGTGGAGGCCGTGAAGCGGGATATGGAGTCCTCGGAGCCGATGGATCGACTGGTCTGCGGCGATGTGGGCTTCGGTAAGACCGAGGTGGCCATTCGTGCCGCCTTCAAGGCCGCTGTGGATGGCAAGCAGACCGCCGTATTGGTCCCCACAACCATCCTGGCTCTGCAACACTACCGCTCCTTCTCGGAGCGTCTGCGTGGCTTCCCGGTCACCATCGAGTACCTCAATCGCACGAAGTCGGCCAAGGAGGTGAAGCAGATTTGTGCCGATTTGGAGTCGGGCAAAATCGACATCCTCATCGGTACGCACAAGATGCTCGGCAAGCAGATCAAGTTCCGAGATTTGGGCCTTTTGATTATCGACGAGGAGCAGAAATTCGGTGTGGCCGCCAAGGAGAAGCTGACCGAGCTTTCGGTCTCGGTCGATACGCTGACCCTCACCGCCACACCCATTCCCCGCACCCTGCAATTCTCGTTGATGGGCTCACGCGATTTGTCGGTCATCTCCACTCCGCCACCCAACCGCCAACCCATTCAAACCGAGTCGCATATCTTCTCCGAGGAGATCGTACGTGATGCCATCGAGCAGGAGCTCTCGCGTGACGGTCAGGTCTATTTTGTGCATAATCGGGTCGAGGACCTCTTGACCCTGCAGGGGATGATTACCCGCCTCTGCCCCAAAGCCCGTGTGGGTGTGGGCCACGGCAAGATGAAGCCCGAGGCGTTGGAGAAGCTCATTATGGACTTCATCTACGGCGAGTTTGATGTCCTGCTCTCGACCACCATTGTCGAGAACGGCATCGACATCGCCAATGCCAATACCATCATCATCAACAACGCCCAGAACTTCGGTCTGAGCGACCTGCACCAGCTGCGTGGCCGTGTGGGCCGTTCGAATCGTCGGGGCTACTGCTACCTGCTCTCGCCCGCCGAGGAGTTGCTCTCGTCGGATGCCCGCCGTCGTCTGCGTGCCATCGAGGAGTTTTCGGATTTGGGGTCGGGATTCAACATTGCGATGCAGGATTTGGATATTCGTGGTGCGGGAAATCTGCTGGGTGCCGAGCAGAGCGGCTTCATTGCCGACATCGGCTTCGAGACCTACCAAAAGATTATGAACGAGGCGATTGCCGAGTTGCGCAACGAGGGACTCGAGGTGCCCGAGATGGGCGAGAAGGAGCAGCAGGTCTTCGACCGTATGGCCTTCATCGACGATGCCCACATCGACATCCAGGTCGAGGCTTCGCTGCCCGACGGCTATGTGTCGCAGCAGGCCGAGCGTCTGAAACTCTACCGCGAGTTGGATGCCATCAAGAGCGACGAGGCGTTGGTGGCCTTCGAACAGCGACTCATCGACCGCTTTGGTCCGCTACCCCGTGCCACGGAGGAGTTGCTGCGGGTGGTACGCCTGCGTTGGGAGGCCATTCGCCTCGGTATGGAGCGGGTGAAGGTGAAGAACGGATTGATGATTATCCACTTCGTGGGGGCGCAAAATTCGCCCTACTACAAGAGCGAAACCTTCCTTACGTTGTTGGAGCGTATTATGAAACACCCCGATCGATTTGTCCTCAAGCAACACAATAATCGTCTGGCGATGACCGTTAGAGGTGTAAAGGATGTGGACGAAGCGCTTAAAACCCTGCGTGAATTGTGAAACTGCTCATTGACATAGGAAATACCCGTACGAAGTGGGCTGTTTGGCAAGGCGACAGCGAGTTGGAACAAGGGGTAGTGGCGAGCATTTCGACCGAGTGGGTCGAGGAGCTCAAGCGCCGCTATTCGTTGCGCTACGGGTTGGTTTGTTCAACGCGGGGCAATGCCGAGCCTATTTGCAACTTGTTGCAAAAGAGTGGCTTGCAGAGCCTTGTTTTCGATGCTGATTGCCCCGTGCCGATTCAGAACCACTACCTCACGCCTCGCACGTTGGGTCGTGACCGCCTGGCGGCTGCCGTCGGGGCGGCAACGCTTTATCCCCAACGAGAGGTGGTTATCATCGACCTCGGTACGGCCCTTACGATCGACCACCTGACGGCCGACGGGTGCTTCTCGGGCGGGGTCATTTCGCCCGGGTTGGAGATGCGCTTTCGAGCGTTGCATACCGAGACTGCGGCCCTGCCGTTGGTCGAGCCGACCGAGGCCGAAGGGGTGGTGGGGCGCACGACCGAGGAGGCCATCGCATTGGGGGTGATGAACTCCGTTGCCTTCGAAATTGAGGGCTATTTGGCCCGATTTGCAAAGAAAAATGGCGATTTTACCCCAATTCTTACCGGCGGAGCGGCGAAATATTTTGTGAAACGAATTAAAAATACGATATTTGCAGAACCTAATTTGGTGTTCTGCGGTTTGAACCGCATTTTAGAGTACAATTTAGCAGACAATGCAACAACTGAAAGATAAACTGAGAGGAGCGATTTTGTTGGCTGTGGCGCTGTTGGTCGGGATGACCGCCTGGGCGCAGGGAAGCAGCATCAACGCCTTCTCGCCCTATACGATGTACGGTATCGGTGAGCTGAATACGCCCGGTACGATGGCCTCCCGCTCGATGGGAGGTGTCGGCGTAGCCGCCCGTGTGAATGGTACGATCAACCTGCTCAATCCGGCCGGTTTGAGTATGGTGGCCCGCAAGAGCTTCCTGCTCAACTTCGGCGGCGAGGGGCAGAACTACTACAACTACCAGACCCAGCAGGGGGTCGAGAAGAGCTCGGCACACAACAGCTTCAACCTGCGTGACATCGCCGTGCTGTTCCCGCTCTACAAGAACCTGGGTATGTCGGTAGCCGTGACCCCCTACAGCTCGGTGGGCTATCAGTTGATGTACGACCACCACTACGACGCCTCGGACCCCGTGTGGGGTAATGTGGGTCGTGTCAATTACGCCTACAAGGGTGAGGGTGACCTCACGGAGGTGAAGATTGGCGTGGGTTACCAGCTCTTTAAGAATTTTTCGGTAGGTGTTTCAGCACAGTACTACTGGGGTGATATCGATCGTGAGTTTGTGATGACTCCCGTCTCGATGACCGGCGACGGTGTGTTTGGTGCCATCACGGGCCACAGCGAGTATGCCATCTCCCGCTTCAAGGGTCAGGTGGGTGTGCAGTACAGCCCGATTTTGAACCAGAAGCGCATCCTGACGTTTGGTGCCGCCTACGATTTCGGTGGCGATTTGGCCCCCAAGGTGACCGAGAGCATCTACGGTGACGATCTCTACGAGACCACCGTCAAGGGCGATACGACCCAGATGGAGCTGGTTCTGCCCCGCAAAGTCGTGGCAGGTGTCTATTACCAGACTGCCCGTTGGTCGTTGGGTTTGGATTACGAGTACCAGGGTTGGGGCGATACCAACTCGAAGCGTGTGATGACGGGCGTGGAGGCCGCTACGGGTCGCCAATTTGAGGTGAGCTACACCGACACCCACACCATCAAGGCAGGTGTGGAGTTTGTCCCCTCTCGTTACGATGTGCGTCGTTTCTTTAACCGCCTTTCGTACCGTGCAGGTGTGCGCTACGGCAACTACCACCAGAGTTACAGCGGTCAGAAGCTCGACGAGATGGCCGTCACGATCGGTATCGGTATTCCGATTAAGTTCCTCGGTATCTCGGCCATCGACATTGGTGCCGAGTATGGTCGCCGAGGCTACAATGTGAACGAGAATGTCGGTCTGGTGCGCCAGCAGTACTTCAAGTTCGGCATCGGCTTCAAGCTCTTCGCTGCCGGCTCGGAGAACAACGAGTACTGGTTTATGCGTCCCAAGTACGACTAACAGCCCTTTGGTTGAGGTTTGACAGGAAGGATTGAACAAGAAAAATTAAGAAAACTAAACTAAAAATACCCAAAAAATCAAAAGCGATGAAAAGCATTAAGATTCTTTTTTCTGCCGCATTGATGATGCTCGCCGCCTCGTCGATGGCTCAGGATTTCAGCTCGCCCCAGTATGCCCGCTATGGTGATACGCCCGAGGAGCGCAAGCAGAATGTCGAGTACAGCAACTTCCTCAAGGAGGCCGTCTCGAACAAGAACTTCAATCTGGCTGCTTTCTACTACCAGCAGCTCTCGACTAATCGCCCTGCTGTGTCGGTAAACATCTACAAGTATGGTGCGATTATCTATCGTAACAAGATTGCCCGTGCCAAGTCGATTGCCGAGCAGAAGGTGATGGTTGATTCGCTTTTGGGCGTGTATGACCTGCGTCTGGAGCACTTCGGTAATGCTGCCAAGGAGGGTGCTGCCTACATTCTCGACGCCAAGACGCGCGACGTGATGAAGTACAAGCGCAACGATATGGATGCCATCCGCAGCTGCTTCAATGCTGCGTTGGAGGCCGGTGGTGAGGCTACCGATCCCGAGTTGGTTGTTGCCTACTTCACCAAGCTGTGCGACGTATATCAGAACTCGGATGTAGTGATGCCCGAGGAGGTGATCAACGAGTACGACCGTCTGTCGCCCTATATGGCTGCCGAGTCGGCTGCCGACCTGAAGAAGCAGTTCGACAACGCCTTCGCACAGAGCGGTGCCGCCAACTGCGAGAATCTGGAGAAGATGTTCAGCGCCAAGCTGGCCGCTACGCCCGATGATGCTGCTCTGCTGAAGTGGGCCGTACAACTTATGTCGCGTGCCAACTGCTCGAGCGAGTTCTACTTCGCCACGGCCGAGAAGTCGTATGCCGTAGAGCCCTCCGCCGAGATGGCTATCTTCCTGGCTCAGGCCTTCAAGAACAAGGGTGATTATGAGAAGGCTTCGAAGTACCTGAACGCTTCGCTGGCCAACGAGAGCGATCCCGCCGAGCGTCAGAAGCTTCTCACGCAGATTGCCATCGTAGAGCTGGTTGCCAACCGTATCTCGGCTGCTGCAACGGCTGCTCGTCAGGCAATCGAGCTCAACCCCGAGGATGGTGTGCCCGTATTCGTTCTGGCTCAGTGCTACGGCATTTCGGCCTCGAACTGCGGCGATGCCTTCTCGCGTCAGGCTGCCTGCTGGGCTGCTTACGACAAGATGGGCGACGCTATCCGTCTGTTGGGTGACGACTCGGAGTACCTCGAGACCGCTAAGCAGGCTCAGGCCGCCTTCCGCAGCCGCTTCCCCAGCCAGGAGGAGTGCTTTATGCGTGACCTCCAGGCAGGTAGCTCGTACCGCGTAGATTGCGGTCTGGCTGCAGGTGTTACGACGACCGTTCGTCCCCGCTAATTTGACCAACGGCGGTTGATGATACATCGACTTACACGAAACGTGCAGGTAGCACTCCTCATTGTGGGGAGTGCTATCTTGCTATTCTCGTGTGAGAAGTCGAAACCCGAAGTAGATGCTGCGGCCGAGGCTGCAATGATGACCGAATATAGCGAGAACCTTTCGATTGTGATGTCCCGTAACGGACAACGCTCCTACTACTTCGAAACCCCTCTTTTGGAGGGCTACACCCTGGGGCAGGAGCCTTATCGCGAGTTCCGCAAGGGTATCAAAATCACCACCTATCAGGACGATTCGCTGCGCAAGGTGGATATGGTGCTGACGGCCAACTACGCCATCTATTACGAAAAGCAGGAGTTGTGGGAGACCCGAGGCGATGTGGTCGGCACGAAGTTCGACGGCAAACGCCTCTATACCCAGCAGCTCTTTTGGAATGCCCGTACCAAGAAGATCTACTCGAACGTGGATACGAAACTGGTGCAGGGTAATAACCTCTCGGTGGGCGAGAGCTTCGAGGCCGATGAGGATTTGCAGGATTGGCGTTTCCGCTACCAGAAGTCGCGTGTGGAGGTGGAGGTGAAGCCCTCGGAGGGTGACACGACCCGCACCGAAACGTCAAAGCCCCACTTTACGGAGCCGACGAAGAGTGTCGAGCCTCCCCGCCAGGTGACGGCCAAACGAGCCTCCCCGAAGCCGAAACCCGAGGGGCTTGAGATGGCTCCTGTCGAGCTTAAACCCATTGGCGATGCGCCCCGCAAGCCGATGAACAAAGAACTTAAGATGGTTGAACCCAAAATGGTGAAGTAGATGGTAACCTCGTTGTTATACATCCTGGTGACGGTTGTCTTTTCGGCCTTCTTCTCGGGTATGGAGATTGCTTTTACGAGCAAAAACCGCCTGAAGTTGGAGTTGGACCGAAAACAGAATCGCCTCTTCGACTCGATAGCCTCGGTTTTTGAGAGCCATCCGGGTCAGTACATCACGACCATTCTGGTGGGTAACAACATCGCCCTGGTGCTCTACTCGCTCTATATGTCGGTGGTGCTGCGCAGTCTGTTTGCGCTGGCCGGCTGGGAGGAGTTGGCCGACAACGGGTCGGTGGCTATCGAGACGGCCGTCTCGACCATTGTCATCATCTTTATGGGCGAATTTATCCCCAAGTCCATCTTTAGAAACAACCCCAACTTCTATTACCGCACCTTTGCTCCGATCCTGTATCTGCTCTATCTGATACTCTATCCCCTTGCTCGCCTGACGACCCTTTTGTCGCAGGGTCTGCTCTATCTGATGGGCCGCAAGACCGAGCCGGAGGCGGTGATGCCCCACTTCAACCACGACGATTTGGCGGCCCTGCTCAGTGCAGGCAACGCCGAGCCGCAAAATGAGGCCGAGAACGAGCTGAAACTCTTCCAGAATGCCCTCGACTTTGCCGACCTGCGGGTGCGGGATTGTATGGTGCCCCGTATCGATGTCGAGGCGGTGGATGTCGCTTCGACGATGGAGGAGCTGACCGAACGTTTTGTCGAGTCGAAATACTCGCGACTGTTTGTCTATCAGCACAATATCGACAACATCATCGGCTATGTCAATTCGAAGAGCCTGTTCAACATTCCGCAGAGTGTCGAAGAGGTGATGATGAAGGTGCATTATGTCCCCGAGACGATGCCCCTGCAGGCGCTGTTGCAGACGATGATCAAGCACCACGCCAACATTGCCGTCGTTATCGACGAGTTCGGCGGTACGGCCGGTATCGTCTCGATGGAGGATGTGCTGGAGGAGATTTTTGGCGAGATTGAGGACGAGCACGATGTGGATGACGAGATCGAAAAACAGCTCTCGGAGCACGAATTTGTCCTCTCGTGCCGCCTCGAAGTAGAGTACCTGAACGAGAAGTATAACCTTGAAATAGAGGAGAATAAGGAGTATGATACGTTGGCCGGTCTGATCATTTACCACTACGAGGGAATCCCCAAAGCGGGCGAGACCATTCTCATCGGCAAACTGCAACTTAAGATTCTCCGCACCCACGGCTCGCGCATTGAATTGGCCCGAGTGAAAAAATTAGTCTGATAAAAGTGCTCTATTCGGATAAAATTACTTATCTTTGGAGGCTAAAATAAGCAACAAAAAATAAATTCAATTTTATATGGCAAGCTTAAACACACTTCGCACCAAGTATGGCGTCGTACTTTCGATTATTATCGGTCTGGCGCTCTTGGCATTTATCCTCTCTCTGAAGACGGAGATGGGTTTCACGGGTAACGATCCGAAGGTTGGCGAAATCGCCGGCGAGAAGATCCTTTACTCGGAGTATTGGAATCATTATGAGCAGGTTAAGGCTCAGTCGGGTATTCAGGAGACCGACGAGCAGCAGTCGGCTATGTTGGCACAGGCTACGTGGCAGACGCTGATCGCCAAGCACCTCTTCGAGCCCGTATTCGAGCAGATAGGCCTTCGCTTTACCGACGCCGAGCGTCAGGCTATCCTGGCCGGCGAGCAGTATTCGCAGTCGCTGATGAACGCTTTTGCCGATCCCACGACCGGTGAGTACAACGTTGCCGCTGTAAGCCAGTTCCTGGCCCAGGCCGAGACCAACCCCGAGGCCGCCGCCGCTTGGCAGCATCTCGTTGAGCAGCTGGGTCTGGAGAGCAATATGACCAAGTTTATGGGTCTGGTTCGTGGCGGTGTCTATGCCAACAAGCTCGACGTAGAGCAGGGCATTGCCGCACAGAACAAGAGCTACTCGGGTAAGGTGGTAACGAAGCGTTACACGGAGGTTCCCGACTCGCTGTTCGAGGTTTCGTCGTCGGAGATTAAGGCTTACTACAAGGCCAACAAGGAGGCTTTCAAGCAGCTTCCCAACCGATCGGTATCGTACGTCGTATTCGAGGTAACTCCCACCGAGGAGGATATGGCTGCGCTGGAGCAGACCGTGAAGGGCGTAGGCGAGGAGTTCGCCGTTGCCGAGAACGTACGCAGCTTCGTGCGTGACAACAGCTACGGTACGGTAGGCGAGAACTTCGTATCGGAGGAGATGCTGCTCGCCGATGAGGCCGAGGCGCTGATGGCCGGCAAGATGTACGGTCCCGTGCTGAAGAACAACCAGTGGACGATGGCCCGTGTGGCCGAGTCGAAGGTGGCTCCCGACTCGCTCGGTATTCGCCACATCGTACTTCCCTACACCGAGAACGAGCTGGCTGACAGCCTGATGACGGTGCTCAAGGGTGGTGCCGACTTCGCCGAGGTTGCTGCTCAGTATTCGTTGGCTCAGACCGCTCAGCTGGGTGGTGAGGTAGGCGTGATGCCCTTCGCTGCCTTCACGGGCGAGTTCGCCGAGGCGCTGGCTACGGCCAAGAAGGGCGACATTGTAAAGGTGGCCGTTGGCGATATGATTCAGCTGATGCAGGTTTACCGTGCCGATGCCCCCTCGAAGCACGTTAAGGTGGCTACGATTACCTACCCCGTAGAGGCTTCGTCGGCAACCCGCACGGGCATCTACAGCCAGGCAGGTACCTTCACCGTAAATGCCAAGGAGGGCTTCTCGGAGGCCGCTACGACGGCTGCCATTACCCCCCGTGTAGCTACGCTGATGCAGGGCGACCGTATGATTCGCGGTTTGGAGGATTCGCGTGAGGTTGCTCGTTGGGCTTATGGTGCCAAGGAGGGCGATATTTCGGAGATCTTCAAGGTGGACGGCAACTATGTGATTGCTACCGTTACGGCCATTGACAAGGAGGAGTACACCCCCGTTGCCAAGGTGGCTGCACAGATTCGTTCGGAGCTGATGCGTCAGAAGAAGTATGACTACCTGATGGGTCAGATCAACGGATCGACCATCGAGGAGGTGGCTACGTCGCTGGGCGTTGAGGCTGCCGACTTCTCGGAGGTGGTTTACAGCTCGTACTTCGTAGCAGGTCCGGGTCTGGAGCCGGGTCTGGTAGGTGCCATTACGACGACCAACGAGACGGGTAAGGTTTCGGCTCCCGTGAAGGGTCTGAATGGTGTCTATGTATTCCAGGTGGATGCTATCGAGGATAGCGCCGTGCAGACCGCCGAGGCCGAGCAGGTTCGTGCCCAGGCTACGGCTGAGAGCAACATCCAGCAGTTTGCCCTGCAGGCGCTGCAGGAGCAGGCCGGCATCAAGGATGAGCGTGGCCGCTGGTTCTAATCCGCTCCCTAAAAATAACTAACAGAGGGCCCTTGCACCGGTGGTGTGAGGGCCCTCTGTTGTATTATATTTATATAGGTATCACGGTAAGTTTCCCCAAAATTAGGTATTGGGTAACCGCCCCCGAAGCTCTATCTTTGCATCGCAAAATAAGAAATAACAGTGCAAAGTATGAAGAAATTTATTGTGATGATGCTGACCCTTTCGCTCTTCGTTGCGGGCGTTCGGGCGCAGCAACCGACCGATGCCCACATCTTTGGCGATGTGGTCGATGTTCGCACCAAGGAGCATATTCCCTATGCTACGGTGGTGCTGCTCGGTACGACGATTGGTACGACGACCGATGCTACGGGTCACTTTCTGATAAAAAACCTTCCGCTGGGCGACTATACGGTCGAGGTGCGTGCCATCGGCTATACGGTGCAACGTCAGGAGGTCTGCCTGCACGGCCGTGAGACTGTCGATTTGCGCTTCGAGGTCGAGGAGGAGGTGGTAGCCGTCGATCAGGTGGTGGTCTCGGCCAGCCGCACGGAGCGTCTGAAGCGTGAGGCCCCCTCGTTGGTCAGCGTGCTCGATTCCGAGCTGTTTGACCGTGTATCGACCGCCTCGCTGGGTGGAGGTCTGTCGTATCAGCCCGGTGTGCGTGTCGAGAATACCTGCCAGAACTGCGGCTTTCCGCAGGTGCGCATCAATGGCTTGGATGGTCGTTATTCGCAGATTTTGGTCGATTCGCACCCTCTGTTCTCGGCGCTGACGGGTGTCTATGGTCTGGAACAGATCCCTGCCAATATGATTGAGCGTGTCGAGGTGCTGCGAGGCGGCGGCTCGGCGCTGTATGGCTCGTCGGCCATCGGCGGTACGATTAACGTCATCACGAAGGAGCCGCTGCGCAGTATGGCCGAGATGGGCCACACGATTACCTCGCTCGGGTGTAGCGGTTCGTTTGACAATACCACGACGCTCAACGCATCGCTCGTCTCGGATAGCGGCAAAGCGGCCATTGCGGTCTTTGCCCAGAGCCGCACGGCCGATGGCTACGATGATAACGACGACGGCTTCACGGAGATGCTGGAGCAGAACTCCGAGGCGTTGGGTATGCGTGCCTACTTCCGTACGGGTGCCTATTCGCGTCTGACGGCGCAGTACCACCGCATCAAGGACTACCGTCGTGGCGGCGATCAGCTCGATGTGCCGCCCCACGAGTCGATGACCTGCGAGCAGGCCGACCACACGATTGATGGCGGTAGCTTGTCGTTCGATTGGTCGTCGGCAGATCGCTCGAATCGGGTGAATGCCTATGCCTCGTTCCAAAATACGGCCCGCTCGAGCTACTACGGTGCCTTTCAGGATCCCGATGCCTATGGCCGCACCCACGATTTGACCGCCTCGGCAGGTCTGCAGTATGTGCACGAGTTTAAGAAGTTGCTGTTCCTCCCTTCGGAGCTGACCATCGGTACGGAGTACAGCCACAACGATCTGCACGATCAGTCGGTGGGCTACAACATCGACACGAAGCAGGATGTCCATATCTATGGCGGCTACTTCCAGAACGAGTGGAAGAACAAGAAGTGGTCGTTCCTGCTGGGTGGTCGTGTCGATAAGCACAACTTGGTGGATGATGTCATCTTCTCGCCCCGTGTCAATCTGCGTTTTAACCCCAACGAGGATGTGAGCCTGCGCCTGAGCTATGCAGGTGGCTACCGTGCCCCGCAGGCCTACGACGAGGATCTGCACATTGCCATCGTAGGTGGTGAGCGTACCCGCATTCGCCTTTCGGAGGATCTGAAGGAGGAGCGATCGGGCTCGTGGAGCGCCTCGGTGGAGTGGCACCGAATGTTTGGTAAGGTGGCCGTGAATCTGATTGCCGAGGGCTTCTATACGACCCTGAACGATGTCTTTGCCCTGCGTGAGGTGGGCACGGATAGCGACGGTGCCACGATTCAGGAGCGTTACAACGGATCGGGTGCCACAGTGGGCGGCGTCAATCTGGAGGGCCGTGCCGTCTTCACCCGTTGGTTGGAGTTGCAGGCGGGCTTCACGTGGCAGGAGAGCCGCTACAAGGAGCCGGAGTATTGGAGCGAGGACGAGACGGTTGCCCCCTCGAAGCGGATGTTCCGCACCCCCGACACCTATGGTTACTTTACGCTGATGGTCAAGCCCGCCAAGCGATTCGATATCGACCTGTCGGGTAACTATACGGGCCAAATGCTGGTGCAACACTACGCCGGCTCGGGTACGGATGTCGATGTGGCGGTTGAGACCCCGTCGTTCTTCGATATGAATGTGCGCCTGGCCTATACGTTCAACCTCTATCGAGGTGTGGAGATGGAGCTGTATGGCGGTATGAAGAATGTGTTTAACGCCTACCAGGACGATTTCGATACCGGTGCCGAGCGAGATTCGGGCTATGTCTATGGTCCGTTGATGCCTCGCAGTTGGTTCCTTGGTGCCAAGATTCGCTTCTAAAAGAACGGGTATAATAAGGCTCTTTTGTCGTTATACTTGCCATCGAAATCCTCATTTACAATCAGTAAACTGCGGTTTCTCGGGCTGCGTATGCCTAAAAATAGCACTTATTATACCCGTTCTCCCTGGTGGGGTAGGGCCACAAAAAAAGGCATCCGAAATGGATGCCTTTAATTTTTGGTCGTAACCGATTAGAGCGAGTTTACGTGCAACTGAATAGCGCTCTTCAGGTTGCCTGCCTTGTTCTTGTGGATGATGTTGAGCTTAGCAATCTTATCCAACAGCTTGGTTACCGTGGGGAGCAGCTTTGCAGCAGCCTCCTTGTCGGTGGTGTTACGCAGGGCCTTAACGGCGTTACGGGTCGTCTTGTGGAACAGACGGTTGTGTGCGCGCTTCGTAGCGGTCTGGCGAATGCGCTTCTTCGAAGACTTATGGTTTGCCATAATCTAAATAATGTTTTTATTTTTTAATTTTTTGTGTTTGCTTGTTTTGCGAGGTTTTTTCGGCAACACGCTTGGGCGTTCCTCTTGGTTGCTTTTGTTTGACGGCCTTGACCGTTTTTGGATAGGTCGTGCGACCCGCTCCTAAAAAAGTTTGTTCACCCGTAGCGACCTTGAAAAACTACCCCTTAAAATTTAGCCCTTCAACAGACGGAGACTTAACATTCCCCCCCCTGCTTCAACAGTAAGACATTCAGCCCCCTGCTTTCGGCGTAACTCTTTACGGCGCAGCCCTTTTCGGCCCCTTCGTTGTAGCCCATAGGAGAGTCGAACTCCTCTTTCAAGAATGAAAATCTTGCGTCCTAACCGATAGACGAATGGGCCTTACCGCTATTGAGCGCACGATAATGCGCTGGTTTAGCGGTGCAAAGGTAAACAAAAAAAGGATTTTGACAAAAAAAATCGGTTTTTTTCTCTAACTTTGTGTCAGTTAACGAATATAACGATGAGTGCGACCAAACAATACGATGTCTTTATCAGCTATGCCCGCAAGGATATGAAGGCGGCCGACAGCCTCTGCCGA
Source organism: Alistipes sp. (assembly GCA_017436185.1). The sequence goes on from JAFSDP010000011.1 coordinate 112,703, forward strand.
GCGCTGGACGAGGCGGGAGTGAGTTATTGGATTGACCGTGAGATTCACGGATCTGCTAATTTTTTGACCGAGATCACTCGCTATATAAAGGCTTGCAATGTGGTGCTTTTTATTGCTTCGGAAAACTCTGCAAAATCGGAATGGACCCAGAAAGAGATTCTGTTTGCACTCAAGCATCAGAAAAAGATAATGCCTTATCGTATCGGTACGTTTCAATTTGAAGAGAACGATGAGTTGGATTTAGTCTTCACGAACGTACAATGGAAGGATAGTGAGGCTGAAGTGGTGGCGTCGTTGAGGAAATTAGATCAGCTGTCGGAAAAACAGGAGGAGCAACACCACCAACGAGTTCCAACAGGCCAAACTATGCACTATAAGGTTGGTGATTACTACGACGACGGAACTAAACAGGGGGTAGTCTTTGAGGTGGAAGAGTCGGGCCGTCACGGTAAAATTGTGAGCTTGAGAAGGTCCGTTGAGACATATATGTGGTGTGTTGCGGAGCTATCTGCTCACGGTTGGTATGGCAATCGCCATAATGGCGCAGACAACCAACTTGCTGTTCAGCGGTGTGTGGGTTGGCAAGAAAAATTCCCGGCTTTTGCTTGGTGCGCTGCGCAAGGCCCTGGCTGGTACATCCCCTCCATTGAAGAGTTAAGAACGTTGTATCGCAATCAGTTGGTTGTTGAGACTGCTCTACAAGAGCTGGATGCAGATGAATTGGATTTATGTTGGTCTTCAACCGGTGCGGGAGAGTCAAAAGCCTACGCAATAAGTATGTATGATGGTGAGGTTACGGCCTACGACAAAACGGATTACGACTTTGTGAGACCCGTAGCGACTTTTTAATGTACGAATCTCTTTAACTTTACAGCAGTAGTAACGATGAGTGCAACCAAACAATACGATGTCTTTATCAGCTACGCCCGCAAGGATATGAAGGCGGCCGACAGCCTCTGCCGAGCGCTGGACGAGGCGGGGGTGAGTTATTTCATTGACCGACGTATGCACGCCTCGGTGAACTTTATGACCGAGATTACCAACCACATCAAACGGTGTCGTGCATTGCTCTTCATTGCCTCCGAAAATTCGGCTCGCTCGACCTTTACGCAGAAGGAGATTCTCTATGCCCTGAAGTATAATAAGGAGATTGTGCCCTATCGTATCGGCGATTTTCAGTTCGAGGAGTGTGCCGAGCTGGAGTTCTTCTTTATGAATGTGCAGTGGCAGGAGAGTGAAGCCGAGATTGTCGCCTCGCTCGATGCCCTCGGTTTGGTGCCCAAGAAGAGCGCAAAGACGGATGAGGTCACGACTCCGCAAAGGTTTGCCGTTCCTCGTTGGGTGTGGGGTGCGTTGGCGGGTCTTTTGGTGCTTGTCGGTGGCTTCTTTGTGTGGCAATCAATGGGTTACAAAGTGGGTGATTACTACGACGATGGCACAAAACAGGGCATTGTCTTTGAGTTGGATTGGACCCACCGCCACGGTAAAATTGTAGGATTGTTCGAGGCGGATGACCGTTTGGCCTGGTGTAGCGACGAGAAGGCTGCGGCGGAGATTGTTACGGGTACGCTGGATCATCGCAATGGCTGGAGCAACCAACAGAAAATTATGCAGATTGCAGGGTGGCGAGAGAAATATCCGGCCTTTGCCTGGTGTGCCGACCAGGGCGAGGGGTGGTATCTGCCGGCCGTGGAGGAGTTGGAGACGCTGCTGTTGGATGAAGAGGTGTTCCGCGCCGTAAAGAGCGAATTTGAGCGACGAAGCGGTCTTGTGTTTTATGAGTCGTCGTTTTGGTCATCTACGACACCTGACACAACCGCTGAGTTTACAGCCTGGTATGTCAGTAGGTATGTGGGCAGTAGGAATTATGGTGCCAAAATCTACTACAACGATGTGCGTGCCGTGGCGGCATTTTAGCCATTAGGAGGTTTGATTTGGTGCTTAAAGGAAACTTTAGGCCTCTTTTTTTGTAAGGAAATTAAGACTGTCGTTAATCTCTTTAATATCCTTAAAATCTTTAAGCTCTTTATCTTAATTTTGAATTGGCTGCTGCGCTACGCTCCGCGACGCCGATCCAGGAGGGCCCCTTGGTGGCCTGCACAAAGTTGAGGCGCAAAACCCCATTCGCACAGCGAATGTTTTTGTTTTTATCCCGTTGTCTCGTGCAAGCACGGCCAGGGGATAAAAAACAAAAACCTCCAATCTTTCGATTGAAGGTTTTGCGCTCAACTTTGTCGGGATGACTGGATTCGAACCAGCGACAACACGCCCCCCAGACGTGTACTCTAACCGGGCTGAGCTACATCCCGAGTTCCACACTCAACGAGTTTACCTCGTGTTTGGGACTGCAAATATAGTGGTTTTTTTTCAAAAACAACACTTTTTGGCGATTTTTTTAATTTTTTTCATTTTTCCCGTCGCCCGCTCCCGTCATTAGCGCATCAAAAGCGACGAGTCGCCATAGCTCAAGAAGCGGAAGTCGTGCTCCAGGGCGTAGCGGTAGATCGTGCGCCAATCCTCGCCCACATAGGCCGCCACCAACAGCAGCAGCGTCGAGGAGGGTTGGTGGAAGTTGGTGATGATGTGCTGCACGATGCGAAAACGATACCCGAGCGGCGTAATCATAATCTGCGTGGCACACTTCAGTCGCTCCATCGACGCCCCCTCCATATAGTTTATAAGGGCCGTCAGCGCCTCCTCGCCGCCAAACTCCTCGGGGATGTCGTACAGCTCCCACTGACCGATGACCCGCTCCGCCTCGGGCGAGCCCGTTTGGTGAATGCGCCAACCGAGGGCCGAGAGCGACTCCAACGTGCGCACCGAGGTGGTACCTACGGCGGTCACCTTGCCCAACTTCTCACGCAGCGTTTTGAGGGTCGAAAGACGCACCTCGAAGTGCTCGGTGTGCATCGGGTGAGCGGTGGCATTCTGCTCCTTGACGGGCAGGAACGTGCCTGCGCCGACGTGCAGCGTAACCTCCTCGAATCCAAAGCCTTTTGATTGCATATCGGCAATCAGCTCGGGGGTGAAATGAAGCCCTGCGGTGGGGGCGGCTACCGACCCTTCGAACTTCGAATAGACGGTCTGGTAGCGGGTGTTGTCGATCTCCTCGCTCTCACGATTCAGGTAGGGTGGAATGGGGATGCGCCCCAGCAACTCCAGCAGCTCGCCAAACGACATTTGGGCCGACCACTCGAAGCGGATGACCTGCTCACGTCCCGCCTCGCTCACACGCCAGGCACGCAGCCACTCATCGTGCCCCTCGTGCGAGAAGTTGATCTCCACATAGCCCTCCTTCCACTTCTTCGAGCCGCCCACGATGCAACTCCAGGTCGAGGTGCCGACGGCCGTCAGCGCACGCTCGTAGTCGGCGGGGGTGTGGGGCTCGAGGCAGAAGACCTCGATGCGGGCCCCCGAGGGTTTGTGCATAATGATGCGGGCACGAATCACCTTCGTGTTGTTGAAGACCAGCAGCGAGTCGCTCGGCAACTCCTCGCCCACCTGGCGGAAGCGGCTCTCGGAAATTTGGCCTTGACGATAGATGAGTAGTTTCGACGAGCTGCGCTCCTCGAGGGGAAATTTGGCGATGCGCTCCTCCGGAAGGTCGTACTTATAGTCGTTTATGTCGATGTATCTCTCCATATTTTGGGCTTTAGAGTGGGCAAAATTACAAAGAATTTCCTAACTTTGCGGCGTATATATGCTTTAGAAGAGCGAAAAACCTATGAAAACCGATTTTTTGGTAATCGGCTCGGGTGCTGCGGGCTTGTCGTTTGCACTCAAAGCGGCCGAAAAGGGCCACGTGACCATTGTCACGAAGGGCGAGATGGTGGAGTGTAACACGAACTATGCCCAAGGCGGCATCTGCTCGGTAACCTATGCTCCCGACACATTCGAAAAGCACATCGAAGATACGTTGGTGTGTGGTGCAGGCAAATGCGGCCGTGAGGCGGTCGAGTTGGTGGTGCGTCGTGCCCCCGAACTCATTCAAGACCTCATCGCCTGGGGTACTCGCTTTAACAAGACACCCGATGGACGCTTCGAACTGAACCGCGAGGGCGGCCACACCGAGCACCGCATCCTTCACTACGAGGACCTGACGGGTGCCGAGATCGAGCGAGCCCTTATCCGATCTGTCAAGGCGCACCCCAACATCACCGTCTTGGAACACCACTTTGCCATCGACCTCTTGACGCAGCACCATCTGGGCGAGTTTGTGACCCGTCACACCCGCAACATCACCTGCTTTGGTGCCTATGTGCTCAACGAGAAGACCGATGAGATTCTGACGATGCTGGCCCGCTTTACGATTGTGGCAACGGGCGGTTGCGGTAACATCTACTCCTCGACCTCCAACCCCGAGGTGGCTACGGGCGACGGTGTGGCGATGTGTCACCGAGCCAAGGCCCACATCGACAATATGGAGTTCATTCAGTTCCATCCCACGACGCTCTACAACCCGGGTGAGAAGCCCAACTTCCTCATTACCGAGGCGATGCGTGGTTTTGGTGCCATCCTGCGTCTGCAAAACGGCGAGGAGTTTATGGATAAGTACCACCCGATGAAATCGCTCGCACCCCGTGACATCACGGCCCGAGCCATCTATCGTGAAATGACCCGCCGAGGCGAGGATTATGTCTATCTCGATGTAACGCACAAGGAGCCGGCCGCCATCCGCAGCCACTTCCCCAACATCTACGAGAAGTGCCTCTCGATCGGTATCGATATTACGAAGGATTGGATTCCCGTCACCCCCGCAGCCCACTATTCGTGTGGCGGTGTGAAGGTCGATTTGAATGGTCAGACCTCCATCAAACGCCTCTATGCACTGGGTGAGTCCTCTTGCACGGGCCTGCACGGTGCCAACCGTCTGGCCTCGAACTCGCTTATCGAGGCGGTGGTCTATGGCGATCAGGCGGCTCGCCACACCATCGAGCATTTCGATAAAGTTGGCTTCCAGGAGGGACTGCCCGATTGGGACTTTGAGGGTACGCAGCACACCGAGGAGATGCTGATGCTCATCCAGTCGAAGCGTGAGGTGCAGTCCATTATGTCGAACTACGTCGGTATTGTCCGCTCGAACCTCTCGTTGGAGCGTGCGATGCGCCGTCTGTCGATTCTCTTCGAGGAGACCGAAGAACTTTACAACAAAACAAAACCCAACCGCGAGATGTGTGAGCTGCGCAATATGATTGCGGTGGCCTACCTGGTCATCAAGCAGGGCCGTGAACTGAAGGAGTCGGTGGGTTGTCACTATAATACGGATTATCAGAAGAACGAATAACGAATGACCTTACAGGAAGAGATTACACGAAGAAGAACCTTTGCCGTCATTGCTCACCCCGATGCCGGTAAGACAACCTTGACCGAGAAGTTGCTGCTCTTTGGTGGTGCCATCCACGTGGCAGGAGCCGTGAAGAGCAACAAAATCAAGAAGGGTGCCACCTCCGACTTTATGGAGATTGAGCGTCAGCGCGGTATCTCGGTGGCCACATCGGTGATGGGCTTCGAGTACCAGGGGGCCAAGATCAATATCCTTGATACCCCGGGCCACGAAGACTTTGCCGAGGATACCTACCGCACGCTGACGGCCGTTGATTCGGTTATCATCGTCATCGACGGTGCGAAGGGCGTCGAGGCGCAGACCCGCAAACTGATGGATGTCTGCCGTATGCGTAATACCCCTGTGATGGTCTTTATCAATAAGTTGGACCGCCCCTCGAAGGAGCCTTTCGAGCTGCTCGACGAGGTGGAGGCCGAGCTGCATATCAAGGTGCGCCCGCTGGCCTTCCCCATCTCCAACGGCCCCACCTTCAAGGGGGTGTATAACCTCTACGAGAAGAACCTCTCGCTCTTTACCTCCGACGAGCGACTGACGGCCGATGCCTCGACGGTCAATTTCGAGGACCTCACAACGCCCGAACTCGACGGCTACATCGGTGAAAAATATGCCGAGCAGCTGCGCCAGGATGTCGAGTTGGTCGAGGGCGTTTATGACGACTTCGACAGGGAGGCTTACTTGCGTGGTGAGCTGGCTCCCGTCTTCTTTGGCTCGGCAGTTAATAACTTCGGTGTCAGAGAGTTGTTGGAGTGTTTCATCCGCATTGCCCCCTCGCCCCGACCCGCCCCTACGGCCACCCGCACGGTCGAGCCGGAGGAGGCGAAGATGACCGGTTTCGTCTTCAAGATTCACGCCAATATGGACCCCAACCACCGCGACCGCATCGCCTTTATGAAGATCTGTTCGGGTCGTTTCGAGCGTAACAAAAACTACCTGCACGTGCGCAGTGGCAAGCAGCTGAAATTCTCCTCGCCGACCGCCTTTATGGCCGAGAAAAAGTCGGTGATTGATGAGGCCTTCCCGGGCGATATTGTCGGTCTGCACGACACGGGTAACTTCAAGATTGGCGACACGTTTACCGAGGGCGAGAAGCTCAAATTTACGGGTATTCCGTCGTTTGCTCCCGAGCAGTTCCGCTACATCGAAAATGCCGATCCGCTGAAATTTAAGCAGTTGGCCAAAGGTGTCGATCAGCTGATGGATGAGGGTGTGGCTCAGCTCTTTACCTCGTCACTCAATGGTCGCAAAATCATCGGCACGGTGGGTGCGCTTCAGTTCGAGGTGATTCAGTATCGCCTCGAGCACGAGTATGGTGCTTCGTGCCGTTGGGAGCCGATTTCGATCTACAAAGCCTGCTGGATCGAGAGCGACAACGAGGAGCAGCTGCGTGACTTCAAACGTCGCAAACATACCAATATGGCCGTCGATAAACACGGTCGCGATGTCTTCCTGGCCGACACGAGCTACGCCTTGGCGTTGGCCCAGGAGAACTTCAAGGATATCCGCTTCTATTTCACCTCCGAGATTTAGGCGGGTTAGAGATTGTAAGCACCGTTTTTTCTGCCCCATAGCGCCCTCTGTGGTCGTTATGGGGCTTTTTGTTTGTTGTGTGGTTCGGGTGGTCGGTTACAATGTGGTAAAAAGGTGCGATAATTGGTCGAAAAGGTTGTTTTTTGCCCTCCTCGAGGCGCAATCGTCTGAATAGTAATTTGTTGTTAAAAAACTGTTTATGCCGATTTTCCGCCCCGATTTTCTTGGTCGTGGACAAAAAAATTCTTACCTTTGTCCAAAGGTCGCCTCGGAAGAAGTTCCTTTCGGGCGATTGTTTTTTAACAAGTCGAAAATCATTTTCTTAACTAATTGGGAATCACTGTATTGTGTGGTTCTCAAAGCCCCCGGGTTATACCCACTCCTCGTCTTTGAGGGCAAAAATGAGTGATACTATGTCAGTACTTTACCATCTGATTATTCCGTTTTGCGTCGCCTTTATGGTGGTGCTGTGGATCTTTCCGAAGGTTTTGGCGGTAGCCAAAGCGAAAAATTTGGTCGATAATCCCGATGCCCGCAAGTTGCAGAAACAACCTGTTCCTGTGCTGGGCGGTATGGCGGTCTATTTCGGTTTGACATTCGGCTTTGCCATTGCGATGGCCTTTGCTGATTGCGCCGAGCTCTTTCCCGTCTTCGCTGCGATGACGGTGATGCTCTATGTGGGCACGATTGACGACATCTCGGAGCTTTCGCCTACGGTGCGCTTCGTGGTCGAAATTTTTGTCGTATCCTTTATGGTCCTCGTGAGCCGTTGCGCCATCAACGACTTTCACGGCCTGTTTGGACTGGAGGTTATCCCGATGTGGGTGGCACTGCCGCTGACCATCTTTGCGGCGGTGGGTATCATCAACGCCATCAACCTGATCGACGGTATCGACGGTCTATCGTCGGGCTACTGCGTGATGGCCTGTGCGATGTTCTGCGGAATGTTCTACGCCGTGGGTCACGAGGCGATGGCCATCATGGCGGCGGTGGCGGCCGGAGCGATGATTCCGTTCTTCTTCCACAACGTCTTCGGGCAGACCTCGAAGATGTTCATTGGCGACGGCGGTACGCTTGTGATGGGTACGATGATGGCTACCTTCGTGTTGCAGATTCTCGACTCGCAGTCGCCTGCGGCGGTGGGGTGTGGTGACCACGTCGGCCTGATCCCCTTCACGCTGGCCGTGCTGTCGATTCCGGTCTTCGATACGCTGCGTGTGATGATTTCGCGCATCGTGCGCGGTGTCTCGCCCTTCCACCCCGATAAGACCCACCTGCACCACATCTTCTTGGAGTTGGGTTGCTCGCATCCGGCCACCTTCGTGGCCATCTTGAGCCTGAATACGACCATCGTGCTGGTGTGGTGGTGGATGACCTGGCAGCGCTTCTCGATCGATGCTCAGTTGTGGACGGTGGTGGCGCTGGGTCTGCTCTTCACCTTCGGACTGTATAGCTTCCTGCGCTATCATATCAGCCGCAAGACCCGCCTCAATACGGTGTTGTGCCGCATCGGCGAGGCCTCGCACCTCGAGCGCCGCGGCATCTTCCGCTGGCTTCGTGAAACCGTCGATAAAATCTAACGAAAAGCAAGATGATGGAGTTAAAACGATATTTCGTAGAGCGTTTCGGCGCCGAACCTCAATACCACATCTTTTCGCCCTATCGGGTCTGTCCGATTGGTGCACACGTCGATCACCAGCACGGTTTGGTGATGGGCTTTGCCTTCGATAAGGGTGTGGATTTGTTCTTTACTCCGACCGACAATGGGCAGGTTGAGTTGGCCAGCCGCTCGTTTGAAGGGGATGTTTTATTCGATATTCAGGCCCCGGTGCAGGTGCGCAACTACAATTGGGGCGACTACGCACGGGGTGCGAAGTTTGCTTTGCGCAAACGCTTCGAACTCAAGCGAGGTATTCGGGGCGTGTTGCAGGGGTCGCTGCCCGTGGGAGGTCTTTCGTCGAGTGCTGCCGTGTTGGTGGCTTATGTGATGGCGTTGGCCAAGGCAAACGACATTGCGCTTACCAAGATGGAGATCATCAAAATCGCCTCGGAGGCCGAGCGTGAGTATATCGGGCTGAACAACGGCATTTTGGACCAGTCGTGTATTGTGTTGAGCGAGGAGGCGAGTATTCTGTTCCTCGATACCGAGAGTGAGCAGTATCGCATCATTCGCCGCAATCCCAAGATGCCCCCCTTCGAATTGGCCATCATCTTCTCGGGGTTGACCCGCAGCCTTGTGTCGAGCGACTACAATCTGCGTGTGAACGAGTGTAAGGCGGCTGCGTGGAATATGTTGGCCTATCAGGAGCAGCCCTTGAAAAAACTCGAAAAGACCTTCTTGAGGGATGTTCCCCGAGAGATTTACGAAAAGACCAAAGAGCGGATGCCCGGCCGCTTTGCCCGTCGTGCCGAACATTTCTACTCGGAGTATAAGCGTGTACGAAAGGGTGTGACGGCTTGGGAGTCGGGCAACCTGGCGTTGTTTGGTAAGTTGAGCTTCGAGAGTTGCGAATCCTCGATTCATAATTACGAGTGCGGCTCGCCCGAGTTGATTGCCATCTACGAGTTGATGCGCTCGACCGAAGGTGTCTATGGCGGACGATTCTCGGGGGCCGGTTTTAAGGGCGCCTGTGTGGCGTTGGTGGACCCCGCAAAGCGGGAGGAGATTCGCCAAACAATCACCAAGGGGTATCTCGAGCAGTTCCCCGAGTATGCCGAGACCTTTGAAATTCATTTCTGTCACCCTGCTCGTGGTGCCCATTTTGTTGAGTAACGTATGAAAAACATCGTTTTGGCGGCCGGTTACGCTACCCGCCTTTACCCGATAACCGAGAATTTTCCCAAGCCACTTTTGGAGATTGGCGGCTCCACGATTTTGGATCGGATGCTGGAGGATGTCGATGCCATAGAGGCTGTCGATGGCCACATCATCGTCTCGAATCATAAGTTTATTTCGATTTTCCGTGAGTGGCTCGAGGGGGCTCGTCTGCGCTACCGCAAGCCCATTACCCTCATCGACGATGGTTCGACGGACAACGAGCACCGCATCGGAGCGGTCAAGGATCTTATTCTGGCCCTCGATACGTGTGGCGTCGAGGATGATATTTTGGTGGCGGCTGCCGATAACGTGTTGGACTTCTCGTTTGGCGGTTTCGTGGACTATTTTCGGCAGAAGCAGACCAGCTTGATTATGTGCCACTACGAACCATCGGAGACGGCACTGCAAAAAACGGGTGTCGTGACGCTGGATGCCGACAACCGAGTGCTACAGATGGAGGAGAAACCCCGTGAGCCGAAGAGCCATTGGGCGGTCCCCCCGTTTTATCTTTATCGCCGCGAGGAGCTTGGCTTGATTCGTTCGGCCATCGACAATGGTTGCAAGTACGATGCTCCGGGCAACCTGGCCCACTTCTTGACAACCCGCACCACACTACACGCCTACGAGATGCCCGGCCATCGTTACGATATTGGCGATGTGGACTCTTACGAACGCATTAAAGCACAGTTTGCTCGATGAGTAAAATTCTGGTGACCGGTGCAGCCGGTTTTATTGGTTTCCATCTCTCTCGACGATTGGTTGAGGCGGGGTACGAGGTGGTCGGCTTGGATTCGATCAACGACTATTACGATGTTCGCCTCAAGTATGCCCGTCTGGCCGAGTTGGGGGTAGCACAGGTCGTCGAGGGGCAGATGGCGACGAGTAGTCGCTACGCCTCGTTGCGTTTCCTAAAAGGTGACTTGTGCAACCGTGTACTTTTGGAGGAACTTTTTGCTTCGGAGCGGTTTGACGGAGTGGTAAATTTGGCGGCCCAGGCTGGCGTGCGCTATTCGCTGGAGAATCCGATGGCCTACATCGACAGCAACGTTACGGGTTTTGTCCATTTGTTGGAGTGCTGTCGCCACTATGCGGTGAAGCATTTGGTCTATGCCTCCTCCAGCTCGGTCTATGGGGGAAATACGAAGGTCCCCTTCTCGGAAGAGGATCGGGTCGATAATCCCGTTTCGCTCTATGCAGCGACCAAAAAGACGAACGAGTTGATGGCTGCGTGCTACACTCGTCTCTATGGATTCTCGGCTACAGGGTTGCGTTTCTTTACCGTATATGGCCCTTGGGGTCGTCCCGATATGGCTCCGATGCTCTTCACCAAGGCTATTTTGGCAGGTGAGCCGATCAAGGTCTTCAACGAAGGCAATCTGTCGCGTGACTTCACCTACATCGACGATATTGTCGAGGGGGTGGTGCGTGTGATGCAGCGTGAGGTGCAACCCTCCGAACATCAAATTTTCAACATCGGCGGAGGTCGCCCGATGCCGTTGATGGATTTTATCCATACACTCGAAAAGGCCCTGGGACAGGAGGCGGTGATGCAGCTGCTTCCGATGCAACCCGGTGATGTCTATACCACCTATGCCGATACGACCCGTCTGCAGGAGGCGGTGGGCTATCGACCGACAACCACGCTTGAAGAGGGTATTGCCCGTTTTGTGGCGTGGTACCAAACCTGGAAAAATTAAGAAATCGATATGGCAAACAAGAAAGTATTTGTTTCGGGGTGCTACGATATGCTTCACAGCGGACACGTGGCCTTTTTTAAGGAGGCATCGCAATATGGCGACCTCTATGTGGGTATCGGATCCGATGCCACGATTTTCCAACTCAAGGCCCGAAAGACCATCTGCTCGGAGAATGAGCGACTCTATATGGTGCGCTCGATTCGCTATGTCAAGGAGGCCTACATCAACCCGGGCTCGGGTATGATGGACTTCATCGAGACGGTGGATCGCATCAAGCCCGACATCTTTGTCGTCAATGAGGATGGCGGCTCGGAGACCAAACGTCAGTTCTGTGCCGAGCGAGGCATCGAGTATGTCGTTTTGCAGCGTGAGCCCGATGCCGGCTTGGAGGCTCGCTCGACCACCTCGTTGCGTACGACCGTCAAGTCGCAGCTTCCCTATCGTCTCGATTTGGCAGGTACGTGGATCGACCAACCCTACGTTTCGAAGTATGGCGCAGGTTGGGCCATCACCGTCTCGTTGGAGCCGACCATCGAGTTTATGGAGCGTGCCGGTATGTCCACCTCGACCCGCAATGCGATGAAGAAGTTGTGGCCCTACAACCTACCGGCTTACGACCCCGAAAAGTTGGCTAAGTTGGTCTTCTGCTTCGAGAATGAGCCGGAGAAGGATGGCCACATTTCGGGCGCACAAGATGCCATCGGTATCTGTGTGCCGGGGGTTTGTCGTCACTATTATGACAACCACTATTGGCCCGAGAAGATCGAGACCATCTACGATGAGGCGACGTTGGCGTGGCTGGAGAGTCACCTCTGCCTTATCCCGATGTTCCCCCGTCCCGAGGGTACGTCGGTGGTGGCCGGTTGTCGAATCGACGAGGCGGGCGTGAAGGCCTTGACGACGGCTGCCGATGCCTGCTGGGAGGCTATTCTGCAGCGTGATTTGCAGGCCTTTGCCGCTGCTTATCAGGCTTCGTTTGAGGCCCAGACGGCGATGTTCCCGGCGATGCTCAACGACGAGGTGAACAAGTGGATTGAGCGTTATCGCCACAAGGCGTTGGCCTGGAAGCTCTCGGGTGCAGGTGGCGGTGGCTACCTGGCATTGGTCTGCGAGGTGCCCCCCGTAGAGGCCATCCGCATCAAGATCCGCCGTCGAGAGATGTAAAAATAGTTGAAGATGTCGGTATCCCAACCCTTGTTTGCCGCTTTACGTGCGTCGTTGCATCAAACCGAATTGGATGCAACGCAGTTTGGTGCGTTGAGTGAGGCCGAGTGGCAACAACTCTACCGCCTCTCGGTAGAGCAAGGTGTGGCTGCTCTGGTGTGGGATTCGATTGCCAAGTCGCCTCAGTCGTTGCAACCACCCCGAGCCATTCGTTTGCAGTGGGCAATGACCACGCAACAAATCGAAAAGCGATACACAAAGCAGCAACAGGCACTGTTTCATTTGGCGGAGTTCTATACGGCACACCACCTGAAAATGATGGTACTGAAGGGCTATGGTTTGAGTTTGAACTACCCTGTACCTTGCCATCGACCTTGTGGGGATATCGATATTTGGCTCTTTGGCGAACAGCAACGGGGCGATGAGCTGATTGCAGCGGAACGTCGAATTGTGGTTTCGGAGGATGAGCACAAGCACACCGTCTTTGATTTTGAGGGGGTGCACGTCGAGAACCATTATACCTTCACCAACATCTATGCGCACCGCTCCAATCGGCCGGTTGAGGCACGTATGCAGGAGTTGGCGCAGGCCTCTACCCACACGTTGCAATGCGGCAAGGGGGTGTGTTATATCCCCAATGTGGATTTTCACGCACTCTATCTGTTGCGCCACACCTCGTCTCATTTCGCTGCAACCGAGATAGGTCTGCGTATGTTGGTGGATTGGACCTTGTTTGTAAAAAAGAATTATCAGCAAATCGATTGGACGGGGTTACACAAAGAGGCTCAATGGGCGAATATGGAGCGTTTCCTGTTGGTAATGAATCGCATAGCCGTGGAGTGGTTGGGGGCGGAAAGTCGATGGTTTGCTGAAATCTCGTCGGATAAGGCCCTTGCCGATCGGGTGTTGCAGGAGGTTTTGTCTTCATCGGCAAAGGTGCCGAGTGGCTCGTTCTGGCAGGTTGTCGGCTTCAAGTTCCGTCGTTGGCGTCAAAACGGCTGGAAACGTTCGTTGGCTTATCGAGAGGGTAGTGTGGTCACCTTCCTGACACAATTATGGAGCCATTTGTTAAAACCGAAAACTATTAAAGCAAAATAGCAATGAAAGGAATTGTTTTGGCCGGAGGTAGCGGTACCCGCCTCTATCCCATTACCAAGGGGGTAAGCAAGCAGTTGCTTCCCATTTATGACAAGCCGATGGTCTATTATCCCATCTCGGTGTTGATGTTGGCCGGTATTCGTGAGATTCTGATAATCTCCACGCCACAGGACCTGCCCGGCTTTAAGCGTCTGCTGGGCGATGGCTCGGACTATGGCGTTCGTTTCGAGTATGCCGAGCAACCCTCACCCGATGGTCTGGCGCAGGCTTTTATCATCGGCGAAGAGTTTATCGGCGACGATGCCGCCTGTCTGGTGCTGGGCGATAACATCTTCTACGGCCAGGGCTTCCGCCCGATGTTGGAGCGTGCCGTGGCTGCGGCTGAGCAGGAGGGCCGAGCCACCATCTTCGGCTACCACGTCAGTGACCCCGAGCGTTACGGCGTAGCCGAGTTCGACGAGGAGTACAACTGCCTTTCGATCGAGGAGAAACCTGCCGTTCCGAAGTCCAACTATGCAGTGGTTGGTCTCTATTTCTACCCCAACAAGGTGGTGGATGTAGCCAAGAGCATTAAGCCTTCGGCTCGTGGTGAGTTGGAGATTACGACGGTCAATCAGCGTTTCCTAGCGGACAAGGAGTTGAAGGTGCAGATTTTGGGCCGAGGCTTTGCCTGGCTCGATACGGGTACCCACGACTCGTTGAGCGAGGCCTCGACCTTTGTCGAGGTGATTGAGAAGCGACAGGGGCTGAAGGTGGCCTGTCTGGAGGCTATCGCATACCGCAAAGGATGGATCACGGACGAGAAGATGCGCGAGTTGGCCCAGGTGATGATTAAAAACCAGTATGGCCAATACCTCTTGAAGGTGATGGATGAGAAAAAGCGTAAATAACCCCCCCCCTTCTGAAATGAAGATTATAAAATCCGAAATCGAGGATCTGCTCCTCATCGAGCCAACGGTGTTTGGCGACGATCGGGGTTACTTCTTCGAGAGTTTCAACGAGGCCTGCTTTCGGCGTGAAACGGGGCTGGAGGTCAGTTTTGTGCAGGATAATGAGGCTCGTTCGACCTATGGCGTGGTGCGTGGCCTGCACTATCAGCTGCCCCCCTATGCCCAGGCCAAGTTGGTGCGTGTGGTCGTGGGACGGGTCTATGATGTGGTGGTCGATATTCGTCGCTCGTCACCCACCTTCGGTCGTTCGCTGGCCATCGAACTTTCGGCCGAGAACAAACGCCAACTCTACATCCCGAAGGGCTTTGCCCACGGCTATGCCGTCTTAAGCGACGAGGCCGTCTTCCAGTACAAGTGCGATGCCTACTACCATCCCGAGGCCGAAGGTGCCATTGCCTGGAACGACCCGGCGCTGGGTATTGCGTGGCCGATTTCGGCCGAGGAGGCCATTCTTTCTGAGAAGGACAAACACCATCCCCTTTTGGCGGATGCCGTATGGTTTGAATAGATGAACATTTGGATTACGGGTGCAGCAGGGCAGTTGGGACTTTCTCTCCAACAGCGATTGGGTCACGGCGAGGGACTTTACTATACCGATCGTGAGGTCGATTTGACCGACCGTCAGACGGTTTTGGGTTTTGCTGCCGCACATCGTATCGAGCTGATTATCAACTGCGCTGCCTATACCGATGTCGAGCGGGCCGAGGAGGAGGATGCGGCTGCCTATGCCGTCAATGCCACGGCCGCAGGTTATCTGGCCGAGGCGGCTCGTCAGCAAGGGGCGTTGCTGATTCACATCTCGACCGACTATGTCTTTATGGGGGGGTGTTGTGCTACGCTGACCGAGCAGTCGCAACCCAACCCCATCAACGCTTACGGACGCACCAAGTTGGCGGGCGAGGAGCTGATCAAGGCCTCGGGTTGCCACTCGATGATTATCCGCACGGCGTGGCTCTATTCGCCCTATGGTCGCAACTTCGTGAAGACCATCCTGCGCCTCTCGTCCGAGCGACGACAACTTCGGGTGGTGGCCGACCAAATCGGCTCACCGACCTATGCTCCCGATTTGGCCGATGCTCTGGCACAGATTATCGAACAGGGGCTGTTCGTGGAGGGGCTTTACCACTATACCAACCTCGGCGAGTGTTCGTGGTGGGAGTTTGCGGTGGAGATTTGCCGCTTGGCGGGGCGCGATGCGGAGGTGCTGCCCTGCACCTCGGAGGAGTATCCGACCCGTGCCCGCCGACCCAAGAATGCCGTGTTGGATAAACGGAAAATCCAACAACGCCTCGGCCTTGAAATACCACATTGGAAAGAATCATTAAAAAAATATATCGATGAACTTCAAGCGTAACATCATTATCACGGGCGGTGCGGGCTTTATCGGAAGCCACGTCGTACGCCTTATGGTACGCAAGTACCCCGATTACCGCATCATCAACCTCGATAAATTGACCTATGCGGGCAACCTGGCCAACCTCGCCGACATCGAGCAGGAGCCGAACTACCTCTTTGTGAAGGCCGACATCTGCGACTTCGACACCATCTATGCCCTGATGCAGCAGTACCACGTGGATGGCATCATCCACCTGGCAGCCGAGAGCCACGTCGATCGCTCGATTAAGGACCCCTTTACCTTTGCCCGTACCAACGTGATGGGCACGTTGTCGTTGTTGCAGGCGGCCAAACTCTATTGGGAGTCGTTGCCCGAGAAGTGGGATGGCAAGCGCTTCTACCACATCTCGACCGATGAGGTCTATGGCGCTTTGGAGCTGACCAAACCCGAGGGGGAGGCCCCCTATGGCGACGAGTTCTTTGTGGAGACGACCAAGTACAATCCCCACTCGCCCTATTCGGCCTCGAAGGCCTCGTCGGACCACTTTGTGCGCGCCTTTCACGACACCTACGGGATGCCGACGGTCGTAACCAACTGCTCGAACAACTACGGTCCGTATCAGTTCCCCGAGAAGCTTATCCCGCTCTTTATCAATAACATTCGCCACCGTAAGCCGCTGCCTGTCTATGGCAAGGGCGAGAACGTACGCGATTGGCTCTATGTCGAGGACCACGCGCGTGCCATCGACCTGATTTTCCACGAGGGCAAGACGGCCGAGACCTATAACATCGGCGGCTTCAACGAGTGGAAGAATATCGATCTAATCAAGGTGATTATCAAGACGGTGGATCGCCTGCTCGGTAACGAGGAGGGTGCATCGCTCGACCTGATTACCTACGTGACGGACCGTGCGGGCCACGATCTGCGCTATGCGATTGATTCCACGAAACTGCACAAGGAGTTGGGCTGGGAGCCTTCGCTGCAATTCGAGGAGGGCATCGAAAAGACCGTACGTTGGTACCTGGACCACCAGGCCTGGATGGACAACATCACCTCGGGCGAGTACGAAAAATACTACGCCGAGATGTATAAGGATCGCTAATGGCTGATTCGTTACGAAATAAGGCTGTCAAAGGTGTTGGTTGGAGCTTTGCCGACAACCTCTCCAATCAAGGTATTACCTTCTTGGTGGGGTTGGTGTTGGCTCGTCTGCTGACCCCTGCCGAGTATGGCTTGATTGGCATCATCCTGATTTTCGTGGCGGTATTTAACAGCATTGTCGATGGCGGCCTCTCGAATGCGCTGATTCGCAAGCCCGATGCTGACGAAAAAGACTTAAACACCGTGTTTTACAGCAATTTGGCTGTCAGTGTGTTGCTATGTGCAGCGATGTATGGTTCGGCTGTTTGGGTGGGTGCGTTTTTCGACCAACCGACACTCGTGGGGCTGACCCGCGCGATGAGTGTAATCGTGGTGGTCAATGCGCTGGCATTGGTGCAACGTGCCGTGTTGGTGAAACGTATCGACTTCAAGACCCAAACCAAGGTCTCGCTCATTGCCAACCTTACCAGCGGAGGTGTCGGTATCGCAATGGCCATATATGGCTGTGGCGTGTGGAGTCTTGTCGGACAGCAACTTTCACGCAGCCTTTTGACGACGCTGTTGCTATGGGTTTTCAGCCGTTGGACCCCCTCGTGGCTCTTTTCGTGGCGCAGTTTTCGTGAGTTGGTCGGTTATGGATGGAAGTTGCTTCTTTCGACCCTCATCGATACCATTTGGAAGGAGATTAACCAGGTGGTCATCGGCAAATGTTACAGCCCCCAGGCGTTGGGACAATATACCCGTGCCTACCAATTCTCGTCCATCTGCTCGAGCAATTTGACCTCCGTCGTGCAACGAGTGAGTTTTCCCGCTTTGAGCGCCATCCAAGATCAACCCGAACAGTTGGGCGCAGCCTACCGCAAGGTGATTCGTGTGACGATGTTGGTGACCTTTGTGGCGATGTTGACGCTTGCCGCCGTGGCCGAGCCGTTGATTCGGGTCTTGGTGGGCGACCAGTGGCTCCCCGCTGTGCCGATGTTGCAGCTGCTCTGCTTTTCAATGATGCTCTATCCGCTGCACGCCCTGAATCTTAATATGTTGCAGGTGCAGGGGCGCTCGGACCTCTTTCTGTGGCTCGAGATTGTAAAAAAAACGATAGCCATCGGTCCGCTGTTGTTGGGTATCTTTGTGGGTATTCATTGGATGCTGGTGGGTGGTATCGTGACGGGTGTCATCAGCTATTGGCTCAACGCCTTCTACTCGGGACGTATGATTGGCTACTCGTTTGCCCGTCAGGTGCGCGATATCTTCCCCTCGTTTGTCGTGGCTTTGGTGGTGGGGGCTGCCATCTACCCGCTCACGCTGCTAGGTTGGTCGCCCTTTGTGGTGCTTCCGTTGCAGTTGCTTGCAGCGTTTGTGTTGGCGTGGGGCATCTGCGAGTGGAGCCAATTAGACGAGTATTTAGAGATTAAACATATCATTCAAACAATCATAACCAAGTTTGGTCATGGAAAATAAATTGATTACCGTAACAGCTCCTCTGCTGCCCGATTTGGAGGAGTTTAACGAGCTGCTCAAACAGATTTGGGCAAGCAAGTGGATCACCAACAACGGTGACTTCCACAAGCAACTCGAAAAAGAGTTGGCGGCCTACCTCAAGGTGCCCTATGTGAGCCTCTTTACCAATGGTACGCTACCATTGCTGACCGCTTTGCAGGCGTTGCGCATCACGGGCGAGGTGATTACCACGCCGTATAGCTTTGTGGCTACGACCCACTCGCTGTGGTGGAACGGCATTAAACCCGTCTTTGTCGATATCGACCCTGCAACGGGTAACCTCGATCCGGATAAAATCGAGGCGGCCATCACCCCCAAGACGACGGCCATTATGCCCGTACACGTCTATGGCAAACCTTGCGATACAAAGCGCATTCAGGAGATTGCCGATAAGTATGGCCTGAAGATTATCTACGATGCTGCCCACGCTTTTGGTGTCGAGGTCAATGGCGAGAGTGTGCTTAATGCCGGCGATATGTCCACGTTGAGTTTCCACGCCACGAAGGTCTATAACACGTTGGAGGGTGGTGCCCTGGTAATGCACGACGAGCAGACGAAACGCCGCATCGATTACCTGAAGAACTTTGGTTTTGCGGGCGAAACCGAGGTGGTAGCCCCGGGTATCAACAGCAAGGTCGATGAGGTGCGTGCCGCTTATGGTATTTTGAACCTCCGCCAGGTGGATGCCGCCATCGAGGCACGCCATCAGGTGGCCGTTCGCTACCGTGAGGCGCTGCGTGAGGTGAAGGGTATTTCGTTCTTCGACGATATGCCCGGTGTGAAGCATAACTACTCCTACTTCCCCATCTTTGTCGATGCCGAGCAGTATGGTATGACCCGTGACGAACTCTATACCAAGATGAAGGCGGCCAATGTGCTGGGCCGTCGCTACTTCTATCCGCTCATCAGCACCTTCTCGACCTACCGCGGCCTTCCGAGCTCGGCTCCGGCCAACCTGCCGAATGCTCACCGTATGGCCGACACGGTCATCTGCCTGCCGATGCACCACGAACTCTCGGCCGAAGATATTGAACGAACCCTCGCAACGATTATAGCTTAAAATCAGAGTTAGTATGTCCAAAGATTCAACGCCAGTCCGTTGTCGTTTCCCCGCTTACGAGAGTCTAGACAAGGAGGAATTATGTGAATTTTTGTACTCGGTAGATAAGGATTTTACACCTTGTTTGTCTGCGAAGGTGGAATTGGACGCCTGGTCTGAAAAGGTGTTAAATCGGGCCTCCTATGTGGCGTGCTATGAAGAGCATCGGTTGGCCGGATTGTTGGTCTTCTATTGTAATGATTTTCAAACACGTCGCAGCTACATATCCTTATTAGGAGTAGGTCGGCAATACAGAGGAAAAGGCTATGCTCGCAAGATGTTGCTTCAAACTATCGAGAGTGTGAAAGAGAAAAACTTTTCTGTAATAGGTGTTCATTCCAATAATCCTACGGCAATTAATTTATATCGTTCTGTCGGCTTTAACATCGTAGGAGAGGCTGTCGAGGGACGTTATTATCTGGAGTTATCCTTATAAATATGCGTATATTATTAACAGCTATCGGCTCATTTTCGGCCGATTGCGTGGTGAGAGTGTTGAAAAGCCAAGGCCACTATGTGGTTGGTTGTGATATTTACCCTGCAGAGTGGCACGCTGTGTCAAAAGATTTGGATAAAGTCTTTCGAGCCCCCTTTGCTACCCACGAAGAGGAGTATATTTCTTTCCTGCAACAAGTGTGCAACCAGGAGCAAATCTCTCATTTGAATCCGTTGACCGATTTGGAAATTGATGTGATTAACCGTCATCGCGCTACGTTCGAGGCTATGGGGGTGGTTTTGTGTATGCAATCGGCTGCGTGCTTGGCTACAGCTCGTGATAAATATGCCCTTACGGCGCTCTTTGCCAATGATGCTCGAATCAACGTGCCTTATTCCGTACGCTCGGAGGAGCTCACCGATGACTTTCCTGTGCCTGCCGTGGCGAAACCCGTTGATGGTCGCAGCAGTGAGGGCCTAATGCGTAATGTAGGCAAGCAGGAGCTTGCTCATTTGATAGGCAGACCAAACTACATCGTGCAGCAGCAACTCGATGGAACGATCTTTACGGTGGATTTTGTGCGAGATCGTTTCGGCAATACGTTCAGTGTGCCTCGTGAGGAGTTGCTGCGTACCAAGAATGGTGCAGGAACGACTGTGCGTGTGGTGCCCGACAAACAACTGTTGGCCGCAACTGCCTATATTGGCGAGAAGTTGGGGGTTGTGGGTTGTGTGAATATGGAGTTTATCCATCACAATGACGCCTACTATCTTATCGATTTGAATCCCCGTTTTTCGGCCGGAGTCGCATTTAGTTGCTTTGTCGGTTACGATATGGTGTCGAGCCATTTCAATGCGTTGAATGGCCTTGCCATCCTCCCGCCGACTGATTTTGCCGAACAATTGGTTTGCAAACGCTATAACGAAGAGGCTTTATAATCGATGCAACCTTTAGTCAGCATATGTAGTCTTACCTACAACCACGCTCCCTACATTCGTCAATGTCTGGATGGCTTTCTGATGCAGAAGACGAATTTTGCATTCGAGGTGCTCATCAATGATGACTGTTCCACGGACGGAACGACCGAGATATTGAAGGAGTATGCCGAGCGCTATCCGGATATAGTCATCCCGGTGTATCACGAAGAGAATCTCTATTCGAAAGGGATGCGTGGTTTTTACGGACGTTTCTTGTACCCACGAGCTCGTGGTAAATACATTGCTTTGTGCGAGGGTGATGACTATTGGACCGATCCGTTGAAGCTCCAAAAACAGGTCGATTTCCTCGAAGCCAATCCCGAGTATTCAATGTGTTTCCATAGCGCAAATGTGTTTTGCCAATCAAGTGGACAATACAACGATTTGTTTGCCTATGTTCAAGATAGGGAATACGAGGGCGTGGAGTTTATAAAGAAATGGACGGTACCTACGGCTTCGGTATGTTTTAGGCGCAATGTGATTGATAGTGAACTATACCAAACGGTGCGAAAAAATCCATACTTCGTATATGGCGATTTGATCTTATTTCTCTCTTGTGCTTCGCTAGGTCGCATAAGGGGGTTGTCGTCAATGATGTCTGTGTATCGCCGATTGGATAATGGCGCAGTATTGAGTGCGAAGAGCCCGGAAATGGAGGTGCGATTATGTCGCCAAGTATTGGCGTATGCCGAATGTTTTGGTGAAAAATATACAAAGGTTTGTCGAGATATCTTTTTTGAACGAAGCTCGATGTTCTATTTGGCATCTTTGTTCAAGCGACACTCAAAAGCAAATAAGCGGTTGCTGAAGCAGGCTTTAGATGTCTCTTTCCATAGAACTATTGTTTCGTTGTTCAAAGCATTTTTCGTTCATCTAAAGCTACAAGTCGGAAAAGCCATCAGTAGGTGATACTTATCGGTGTAACTGAATGACACAACTATATTTTGATTATAGCGCTTCGTTAGCGTTTGTTGCATTGTTACTGTATGGTGTTGTATTCCTGAGGTATCATCATGGAATTCGACACGATATGCCTAAGTCAAACAAGTATGCATTTGTTGCGTTAAGTTTGACAATCTGTTCGGTATTTGCCTTTGCGTCGCATGATACATATCATTATATGGAGCATTACCAAGAAATGCTTTATTATAACCAGATTGTTCATGTCGAGAAATTCTATTTTTGGTTAGTGCAAGCTTTGCCTACTAATTATTATTTATGGCGATTATGTGTGTGGGGCCCCGCTGCATTATTGTTTGTTTTCGCTTGTAAGCGCTATCGGTTAAATGCTAATGTGGTAGGTCTGCTTTTGATAGCATTTTTGCTGGATAATTTTGTGATTACGCGCGGCGCATTGGGCTTTGCCATGCTGTTGGTGGGGCTTAGTTATATAACTAAACCGATGCCAATAAAGTTCCTCTCGTATCTATTCGGAGCCATTTTGTTGTATTTGTCTCTTGCACTGCATCGTACTATTGGTATATATATGATCTTTATACCATTAGCGTTGTTTTTCTCCTTGAAAAAAGGGTTTAAGGCGTCAGTGGTTGCCTTCCCGTTCTTGTATGTGCTGGTTTTAGGGATCTCTGCGTCACTGATGAACAATCCAACGGTAATGTCCATGTTTGGAGAGACCATCGATACCTACTTTGAGATGGAGGAATCGCAGTTGAATATGATTGGACAAATACGTCAAGTAATGGAATATGCACCTTACTTATTGTTGATGTATTTCGTCGTTAGAAATATCAGTAAGTATCCGGCACTATATAGTAAGTCGGCCCACTTTATGGCAAAATATGCCTACGTTCTAATTTATGTATCTATGCTGTTTTTTATGCAGCCGATTTCCAGTTGGATTTCGTCAAGAACCCTGCATGCTGCAGTGTTCCCGTTAGTGATATGTTCTGCTGAATATCTGAATGTGAATAGGCGGTCGAAAACAGATGCGCGGATACTGTTTCTGTTCATCTTTGTTTCCTTATTTCAATATGTGTATAACATTTACGATTGGATGTAAATCAAAATGAAGATTATTGAGATAATTCCGCGATTACAAACAGGTGGCGCTGAAAAGTTTGTTGTTGATTTAACAAACGAGTTTGCCGCCCAAGGTCATCATTGTGTGCTTCTGACATTATTTGATTTGGATGAGTCCGATATTGTACGCAATGAGTTGAGTGACCAAGTTGAGTTAGTCTCTATCGGAAAGCATCGAGGGTTTGACCTTCGCTGTTATGGGCGAATACTCCAAATAATTCGCCGATATCGTCCCGATGTTGTTCACGCTCATGTGGGTGCTATTAAGTATCTGACGCTATCTACATTATTATATCGTAAATGCCGTTATTTTGCAACGATTCATAGTGAAGCTCGGCGAGAGGCCGGCCGTGGCATCGAACTATGGTCGCGTAAGTTGATGTTCAACAATCGTCTGATGGTGCCAATAACGATTTCTGAAGAGTCCGGCAAGAGCTTTCAACAATTCTATGGTTGGGCGGCTCCAATGATAATGAATGGTTGTAGCAAGTACACACCTTCGCAAAATATGGAACAATATCTGGCGTTGCGCGAGCGTGTCGATTTGCTGTTTGTGCACGCCGCACGTATATCTGATGTGAAGAATCAGCCTATGTTGCTGCGAGTATTCCAACGATTATTAAGTGAGGGGCTGAAGATACGTTTGTTGATTATGGGGCGTTGCGACTCCGAAAAAATTATGGCAGACCTCACGGCGGCGGTTTGCGATGGTATTACGTATTTGGGTGAACGAGCCGATATTCGGGATATAATGGCAGTTGCGGATGCTTTCTGTCTCACATCAAGACAAGAGGGAATGCCGATAACTATTATTGAGGCATTTTCGGTGGGATGTCCTCCTATTACAACACCTGTAGGTGGATGTGTTAATATGATTCAAGATGGTCAGAATGGTTTGTTGTCTTCTGATTGTTCCGATGAACAGTATTATAAGACCATCAAGCAGTATATCTTCTCTTCTGACGAACGACGCAAGCTGATGAAGTCCAAGGCGTTCGATAGTTATAGGGCATACTCCATAACAACAACAGCGCGTAATTATTTAGCATTATTTTCTCACGACAATGATAAAAACTAAATCCGAATTGCATTTTTACCTACAAGAGGATGCACGGGTAAACGGAATCCGGTCGGGGTTATCATATTGTATTAAACTCGTTTATGGAAATATCGGTGCATGTGTTTATCGGTATTTGAAATCTTTGCGCAAATACGAGTATTACACCAACATCCATTCCCCCTTGCGCTTTTGGTATCGCTTTTATAATAGACGCCTGGGTTTGAAGTATAATCTGTCCTTACCAATCAACAAGATAGGTTATGGACTTTACATCCCACATATTGAAGGTGGTGTGATAGTTAATTGTCGGCAGATTGGAAATTTGTGTACATTGAATTCCGGCGTCGTAGTAGGAAATAGACACACAAATGAGGAGGTCCCAACCATAGGAAACAATGTGGTGCTGTCTCCCAAATCAACCGTTATAGGTGCTGTTACATTAGGCGATAATGTTATCGTGGCACCCAATTCTGTGGTAATTAAAGATGTGCCGGCCAATGGTGTGGTTTCCGGTATCCCTGCAACCGTTATCAAAGTTCGATAAATTATGATAAAAGTTTTAGGTGCATTCCCTGTGGCTGAATGGGCAAACGGTGGTATATCATCATGGTCTCGGAAATTCGTTAAAACATTTCCGAATGATGAATTTGAGTTGATAGTGATAAATACGGCACCCCGTCGGCTTGTTGTCGAAAGTGGAAAATTTCGTCGAATCATCACAGGATTGTCTGCGATGTGTTCAGTTTTGAAACAGGCTTATCAGATTTTAAGAACGAAGCAAGTTGCTATAATGCATACAACAACAAGTGGCAGCCTCGGTACATTAAGAGATTATATGCTTGCCAAATTATGTAGGTGTTATAGTGTTAAGACTATTATGCATTGTCGTTACGGATGTATAGCGGAAGACTATGCTTCAAATGGCATTTTGGGGCGTTTGTTGCGTCGTACAATGGCCTTATATGATCAGATATGGGTGTTGGACAAGCGCTCTCAGGCAGCGTTAAATAATCAAAAGCACCTCATGGGAAAGGTGTTTTTGACGCCAAATTCACTTGAAGTGCCATCCACGTGTGACTTTACCCCTAAAACCTACGAGCATGTCGGCTTTATTGGAAATCTTGTTCCTGAAAAAGGTATATTGGAATTGGTGGAGGCTGTTGTGCAATTGAAACCGAGTACACATTTGGATATTGTTGGCCCTGCTTTGGATGAAACTATGCAGACCATTAAGGACCTTGCGCAAGACTGTTATGGGGATACCATCGTCAAGCACGATAAAATGAATAATAATGATGCGGTGCGTTTTATGAAAGGTTTGGATATTGTCGCATTGCCTACCTATTATCCTTCCGAGGCTTTCCCGATATCCATTTTAGAGGCAATGAGCTTAGGTAAATTGGTGATTTCTACTCCCCGAGCAGCCATTCCCGATATGCTGACAACAGAAGATGGCGATTTGTGCGGTATTTTGGTCAAGGAAAAATCCGTTGCAGATATAGTATCTGCGATACAGTGGTGTCAGCAGAACCCAAGGAGTGCTGATGAACTGTGCCGAAAAGCTTACGACAAGGTGTATAGATGTTATCGAACAGAGGTGATTTACGAGTTATATAGGACGTTGTATCGTAAGTTGTTAAGCGACAGACAATAGATTGCAGAATGAAAATTTCGATTATAACCGCCACTTACAATAGTGCGGCAACGGTGCGGGATACGTTTGAGAGCGTGTTGCGGCAGACGTATAAGGATATCGAATATATCGTCGTGGATGGTGCTTCGAAGGACGAAACGTTGGCGCTGATTAAGGCCTACGAGCCTCGGTTTGAGGGCCGTATGCGTTGGATTTCGGAGCCGGACAAGGGTATCTACGATGCGATGAACAAGGGCCTTTCGTTGGCAACGGGTGAGGTGGTCGGCATCCTGAATTCGGACGATTTTTACACCTCGGACGATGTGTTGGCTGCGGTGGCAGAGGCGCTGAACGACAAGACAATAGATGCTGTTTATGGCGATATCCACTATGTCTCGGAGGCTGATCTGTCGCACTGTGTGCGCTACTACTCGTCGGCCAAATTCACCCGTCGGCGGATGTTGAGCGGTTATATGCCGGCGCATCCTTCGTTCTACGCTCGTCGCAGTGCCTACGCCAAGGCGGGAGGCTTTGATACCTCGTTCAAAATCGGCGCCGACTTTGAGCATCTGCTGCGCTTAATCTATAAACATCGCATCACGACACACTACCTGCCGAAGGATTTTGTGACGATGCGTATGGGTGGCGCCTCCTCGTCGGGGCTGAAGAGCTATTGGCAGATTATGAAGGACCATATGCGGGCCTATCGCAAGAATGGCGTTTGGTTTAACCCCATCGGCTACTTCTGGCGATATGTCGAGAAGCTGTTCGAGTTTTTATAAAAGCGTTGATAAAGAATAACCGAGGAGCTGCACATTGTGCGGCCCCTCGGTTTTTTAGGCGAGGCGGAGGCGAAGGTGGCGAGTGGGGTGGCATTCGATGTGAATCGTGGCACCCGCAGGGGCTTCGCCCGAGAGAATCAGCTCCGAAAGAGGGGTTTCGATATGTTCCGTCACCACTCTGCGCAGGGCACGGGCGCCGTATTGCGGCTCATAGCCCAACTCGGCCAAGCGGCGTTTGGCTTGGTGGGTGGCTCGCAGGCGGTAGCCCAACTGCTCGGCTCGCTGTCGTAGGTCGCTAAGTTCCAGTTCGACAATCCGTGCCACATCCTCCGTGCCAAGGCTTCGGAACAGAACCACCTCGTCGATGCGATTCAGAAACTCGGGCGAGAAGGTCCGCTTCAACGCCTTGCGATAGGCAGCCTCGCT
This sequence comes from Alistipes sp., assembly GCA_017436185.1. The sequence goes on from JAFSDP010000011.1 coordinate 139,688, forward strand.
CGTGCTGCTTGCTGTCGGGCGGCTGCTTGTCGTGAAGCCGAGGCTCGCACCCCGCTCGGCTACCTCCCGAGAGCCCACGTTGGAGGTCATCACCACAATCGTATTGCGAAAATCGACCCTGCGGCCCGTGCCATCGGTCAGCCACCCCTCGTCCAAGAGCTGCAGCAAGAGATTGTACACCTCGCTGTGGGCCTTCTCCAGTTCATCCAACAGCACCACCGCATAGGGCTGACGCCGTACTGCCTCCGTGAGTTGCCCACCCTCGCCGTAGCCCACATAGCCCGGCGGTGAGCCGATGAGGCGTGCCACGTTGTGTTTCTCGCTGTATTCGCTCATATCGAGCCGAATCAACCCCCGACGCTCGTCAAACATCCATCGAGCCAACTCCTTGGCAAGAAGCGTCTTACCTACGCCCGTCGGCCCGACGAAGAGAAAGACCCCGATGGGTCGGTCGGCTCGTTTCAGCCCGACTCGACTGCGTACGATGCAGCGAGTCAGTCGCTCAACAGCCTCCTCCTGGCCGATGATGCGTCGTTGCAGATGGCTCTTCAGCCCTCGGAGACGGTCGCTCTCCTCGCCCGCCAGACGTTCGATGGGGATCCCCGTCGTGGTGGTCATCACCTGCTCGATAAACGAACGGTCGATGGTCACCACCTCCTTGTTTGCCAAAGCGTGTTGCAGGTGGAGCGCCTCGGTGCGCAGCTCTGCCGCCTCGGCGTAGCGGGCCGTTGCCAATGCCATCGCTCGAGCCTGCTCGGTTGCCTGCAACGTCTCTTGTGTGTGGTTATTTTGCAGGTGTGCCCGGGCCCCCGCCTCATCCATCAGGTCGATGGCCTTGTCGGGCAGCGTACGGTCGGTGATGTAGCGCTCGGTAAGGGCTACGCACGCCTGCAACGCCTCGTCGGTGTAGCGTACCCGATGGTGCGCCTCGTAGTGGGGTGCCGATTGGCGCAGAATCTGTAGCGTCTCGGTGGGGGTGGGAGGCTCAATGGCGATGCGCTGAAAACGTCGTTCGAGAGCGGCATCCTGCTCAATATCACGCCGATACTCCTCCACGGTGGTGGCTCCGATGAGTTGCAGCTCGTCCCTCGCCAACGCAGGTTTCAGGATGTTGGCCACATCGAGTGACCCCTGCGTTGCTCCTGCCCCCACGATGGTGTGCAGCTCATCGATAAAGAGAATGGTTTGCCCGTCCCGCTTCAACTCCTCCATCAACTCCCGAATCCGCTCCTCGAACTCGCCCCGAAACTTCGTTCCTGCCACCAACGAGGCTACATCGAGCGAAAAGAGCCGTTTGCCTTGCAACTTGTGAGGCACCTCGCCTGTGGCTATCCGTTGTGCCAGCCCCTCGACGATGGCTGTCTTGCCGATCCCTGCATCACCCAGCAGGATGGGGTTGTTCTTCTTGCGGCGGCAGAGAATCTCCACCATTCGCTCAATCTCCCTCCCTCGCCCAATGACGGGATCGAGTCGCCCGGCACGAGCCTCGGCCGTCAGATCGGTGCCGAAACGGTCGAGCTTGGCGGGGTGGTGCGTCGGGTCGGTGTGCAGTTGCAGGTCGAGCATCCGCACCTCCACATCGCTGCGCCGCAGGGCATCCTGCTCCACCTGCACCAGGGCTTGACGCAGCACCTCGGCGGTGATGTGGTAGCGCGCAAACAGCGGTGCTGCCACCGAGTCGGGCGCCTCCAGAAGTTCGATCAGGGCGTGTGAAGTGGAGATGCGGTTTGCATCCACATATTTGGCTGTCAGCAGATTACAAAATTGTCGAAAATAGGTCTCGGGGTCTGTGTCACCCTTTTTTGAGCCTTGCTCGTGAAGAGCAGTCTCCAAGCGGAGACGCAGTTGATACAACTCCCAATCTTGCAGGCGTGCCGAGAGCAGCTGATAGGCCATCGAGCCCGTCTCGCCCAGAAGTTCCAATACCAAATAGTCGCCCACCGCCGAGCGTACCTCGGCCTTGGTGGTCTTAAACGCCGTGCGGGCGATGAGCCCCTCGAGCGTCTTTGAGATGTTTTGCTTCATACAATCGTCCAAATTAGCTTCGCCGATAGAACGAAATCTTGTACGATTGTAGTATGTATATTGTATTTTTTGCTATCTCCGGGGTGCTTCCCAGACCTCCATATCACGCATTTCGGAGCCGTCGATTGTCAGACGTATGGCAGTGCGCAAGGGGTGAAAACCGTGCAGACCGGCTGCACCCGGATTTACGGCAAGCAGCTCATAGACAGGGTCGTACTGCACTTTGAGAATATGCGAATGGCCTGCAATGAAGAGGTTGGGACGCTGTGCCTGAATGCGTTGCACCACCCCCGGGGCGTAGCGACGCGGGTAACCGCCGATGTGAGTCATCAACACCTTGACCCCCTCGCACTGAAACGAGGCAACCAACGGATAGACCCGTCGGGTGAGGCCGCCGTCGATGTTGCCCGAGACGGCTCGAAGGGGCTTGAAGGCGGCAATTTCGTCGGCCAACTCCAACGAGCCGATGTCGCCTGCGTGCCATAGTTCGTCCACCTCGGCGAAGAATTGGCGCAGCGGCTCATCGAAGGTGCCGTGGGTGTCGGAGAGGATGCCGATACGTTTCATAGGTGGTTAGTATTTCCCCTTCCAGAGGGTTTTGATGCGCTCGGCAATCTTCTGCTCGGTACTGTTGCCCGTGTTTGGCTCGTAGAAACGGGTGCCACGCAGCGAGTCGGGCAGGAACTCCAACTCAGCAAAGTTGCCCTCGTAGTCGTGGGCATATTTGTAGCCGTCGCCGTAGCCCGCCTCCGACATCAGTTTGGTCGGGGCGTTACGCAGGTGGAGCGGTACGGGGCGGTTGGTGGTGTCGTGTTCAACGAGTGCAAGCGCCTTATTGATAGCCATATAGGCCGAATTGCTCTTGGGCGAAGTGGCCAGGTAAATGGTGGTCTCGGCCAACGTGATGCGGGCCTCGGGCATACCGATTTTGTGGACCGTGTCGAAGCAGGCATTGGCCAAAAGGAGAGCATTGGGATTGGCCAAACCGATGTCTTCCGAGGCCAAAATCACCAGTCGGCGGGCGATGAAACGAGGCTCCTCGCCACCGGCCAACATACGGGCCAGGTAGTAGATGGCGGCATTGGGGTCGCTTCCACGCACCGATTTGATAAAGGCCGAGATGACGTCGTAGTGCTGTTCGCCCTTCTTGTCGTAGAGGGCGATGTTTTGTTGCAGACACTCCGTGACATACTTGTCCGTGATGACCACCTTGCCATCGGTTGCCCCCACCACGATGTCGAGGATGTTGAGCAGCTTGCGGGCATCGCCTCCCGAAAAGCGGAACAGCGCACCGGTTTCCACCACCTCGATTTCTCGCTTTTTCAGCTCCTCATCCACCGTCAGGGCACGCTCCAACAGCCGTTGCAAATCGCTATCTTCCAACGCTTTGAGGATATAGACCTGACAACGGCTCAACAGTGGCGAAATGACCTCGAACGAGGGGTTCTCGGTCGTGGCGCCAATGAGCGTAAAGATGCCCTGCTCCACTGCACCGAGCAGCGAATCCTGCTGCGATTTGTTGAAGCGGTGGATCTCATCGATGAACAGGAACGGCGGCCGCTGGTCGAAGAAGCGTTGCCGCTTGGCCGACTCAATCACATCTCGCACATCCTTCACACCCGACGTGACGGCCGAGAGGGTGAAGAAGGGGCGGTCGAGTTGCGAGGCGACAATTTTGGCCAGCGTGGTTTTGCCCACCCCCGGAGGGCCCCAGAGGATGAACGAGGGGACATTTCCCGTCTCGAAAAACTTACGGAATACCCCCTTGTCGCCCACCAGATGTTCCTGTCCGATGTAGTCGTCGAGGTGTTGGGGGCGGAGTCGTTCGGCGAGTGGGGTAGTGGCCATAGTCGTGCGGTTTGAAGGGGTGTGAAAATGTAAATACAAAGGTAAGAAAAGGGAATTAAAAATTAAAAATTAAAAATTAAA
>JAFSDP010000002.1 GCA_017436185.1 Alistipes sp.
ATAATCTAAAACGTATGACTATGAAAAAAGTATTACAATGCCTCGGAGTAGTTATTGCAAGTCCGATTAGTGGATATTTGCTGTGGCTGTTTTTTTATTGGGTAACTCCCTACGTTATGGGAATAGGATGGGGGTTATTCTTGCTCTATGTCCTGTTTGCAAGTGGGTTGTTGTTTGGAGTAGTAGGAGTCATTACTACATTATTAGCTACCCCAATCACGGCTATAACGACAGGCAATAAAGTGGCTAAAGTAATCTATGTAATTCCAATGTTATTCTTTGGGTTTAGTTCCTTGCGACTACCGTGGGGATTTGATATGGATTATGGTTTTCTCCAGATACTGCTTGCGGTTAGTTTGTCTATCATAGTTCTTATAACATTCATTTGCTTAATGGCAGCTCCTTTTGCCGTTGAGAAAAACAATAAGGTATGACTATGAAAAACATCCTACGATGGATTGCGGTTCCAATTGTTTCCGTGCTTGCCCTTTTTGTAGTTCATTTCGCCGTGTCTTTGTTCATTGGGATAAACAATGCCGGATATGAGTTCTACACAGGAGAACCAATTGGCTTTACTAAAGTCATATTACTGCTTTGTCGAGAGTATTTCGTTGGCGCAGCCTTTGTAGCTGCAGGTGTATTTGTTGCACCATCAAACAAAACAATAGTAGCAACCGTATTAGCAACAGCCCAAACCATCTTCTGTGTAGTAAGTATTGCTCTGCTATTTATGTACGGTATGAATAGTTGGTTGCAACCCATCGGAGTCGTTCTTACAATTATTGGCGCAATTGTTCAAGCATACACCGTTAAAGAAAACGAAGAAGGCAAATAGGTATGAAAAAGTTGTTAAGTGCATTATTTGTGGTTGCGTGTGTATGTGCATTCGCAACACCTATGGAGGCTACGCAGTCCTCCTCTACGGTCTATATTTGCACAGGAGGCTCATCGTCTCGCTACCATCGCAAAGCCGATTGTTGGGGATTGCGAAGCTGCAAGGGTTCCGTCAAGAAGGTAACCATTACCGAAGCCGAAAACAAATACCACAGAACGCCCTGCAAGGTTTGCTATAAATAAGACAATATGGAAAAAGTATTTTCGATCCTTCCAAATGGCAACATCTCTGTATTGGGAGTCCATATTGGTATGAGCATATTGGAGGCAGAAAGGATTTTACGGAGCTATAAAGCTCGTCGTATAAACGAACCTGCTCCCATCATTATGGTCAATGGGGCTTGGCTTGGAGGGTATAGATTGATTTTGTGCGCAGGAATTAACGACAAGTCTATCACCGACATCTTTGTCCGAGTAGATTCGGGCGTGCACAAAAAGCCTTCAGCTATGTTGATTGAAGAATTCGAGGCATTTATATTCAGTTCATTTGAAAAAATGAAAAACAATAAAGATGTCTTGCTATACCGCAATACACTACTCATCATTAACCTTAATGAAAAGGAGGAGTTAAAATACGGATTCACAGTATTCATTAGCCCACGAATAAAAACAGGAGGAAAAATCGACCTATCAAATACGGAAATCACGGAATTGTACAACGGGAAAAGTTCCCCGACGCCATATAGAAAAATAACGCTTGAGCTAACCGATAAGTCTTATAAAATCGCTATAGTCGTTTTTGCTGTTTTTGCACTAATTATTGCATATCTGTTTGCACTGAATGGAAGATATGAAAAATGGGATGAGCAACTTTTGTTAGACAAATGGACTCAAGAGTATTGGTGGAATTACGAAAAACCGCTATTCAAGCATAGTCTTCCTGACGATTAACAAAGTAGTATTTTTGGAAAAAAACAAGGCTATAACCGGCTTCTACTTAAACCTCGGATGGATTATGGAACAACTTACAAACTAAAAGCACACCGATTTCACGTTTCCCCATCTACTGCAAATCGTTGATAATTAAGACCGATTGGCTGCGGCACACGCTGCCCTGAACCAGAAGTAATCACTACCGAATACTTCCACAAAAAAGAGGTCGCCCGCGTGGGTGACCTCTTTTTTATTGACACAAGCAACAGCCTACAGGCGTACGCTCTTCATTCACTTTTTGGCTACTTCGTCTTGTAGGCTGCGCGGTATTTGCCTTTGGCAAAGCCGAGCAGTTTGCTCTTCAAGAGCTGACGGCGCAACGGCGAGAGGCGGTCCGTGAAGACCTTGCCGTCGAGGTGGTCGTACTCGTGCTGAATAACACGGGCACGGAAGCCCTCAAACAGCTCGTCGTGCGGCTCGAAGTTCTCGTCCAGATAGCGCATACGGATAGCCACCGGACGGCGTACATCCTCGTGCAGGCCGGGGAGCGACAAGCACCCTTCGTTGAAGAGCGACGTCTCCTCCGAGGCCTCGTAAATCTCGGGATTGATGAAGGCACGGCGGTAATCCACGCAGCTCTCATCCTCCTCGCCCCAGGCCGAGCAATCGACCACAAAGAGGCGTATATTCTTACCAATCTGCGGGGCAGCCAGGCCGCAACCATCGGCGGCACTCATCGTCAGGAACATATCCTCGATGAGTTTCTTCAGCTCGGGATAATCGGCTGTCAGCTCCACCGAGGGCTTACGCAGTGCCTCACCGCCCAAAATCACAATGGGATAAATCATCGTCTAAACTGTAAAAAATCCTCCAAAATAATCGTTGCGGCGATTTTATCGACCACCGCCTTATCTCGTCGAGCCATCCGCTTCATTCCTCCGTCAATCATCGCCCGATGGGCCAAAACGGAGGTGAAACGCTCGTCGTAGAAGGTCACCTCCACCGTCGGATGGGCAGCTTGCAAACGACGAGCCAACGGCTCGATAAAGCGCCACGTCTCGGAAGGCTCGCCATTCATTTGCATCGGTTTGCCGAGCACGATGGTCGTGACCTCCTCGCGGCTCATATACTCCGCAATGAAACGCTCCAGCTCCTTGGTCGGCACGGTGGCCAACCCGCCTGCAATCATCTGCAGGGGGTCGCTCACCGCCAAACCGGTACGGACACGGCCGTAATCAATCGCCAAGATGCGTCCCATCCTCGCTCCTGAGTTCTTACAGCGAAAGCTTCTTGAAGAGCTTGCGGTACGAGCACTCCTCATCGACCATACGGCGCAGCTCGTCGATGGCTACACGCTCCTGCTGCATCGTATCGCGGTGGCGTACCGTTACGGTGCCATCCTCCAGGGTCTGGCCATCGACCGTCACGCAGAAGGGGGTACCTACGGCATCCTGACGGCGGTAACGCTTACCTACCGAGTCCTTCTCGTCGTAAACCACGTTGTAGTCGTACTTCAGCTCATCGACAATTTTGCGGGCCACCTCGGGCATACCGTCCTTCTTCACCAGCGGCAGCACAGCCACCTTGACGGGGGCCAGTGCAGCGGGGAACTTCAGCACGATGCGCTGATCGCCACCCTCGAGCTTCTCCTCGGTGTAGGCGGCCGACATCACCTGCAGGAACATACGATCGACACCAATCGAGGTCTCCACCACATAGGGAACGTAGCTCTCGTTGGTCTCGGGGTCGAAGTACTGAATCTTCTTACCCGAGAACTTCTGGTGGTTCGACAGGTCGAAGTCGGTACGCGAGTGGATACCCTCCACCTCCTTGAAGCCGAAGGGGAAGTTGTACTCCACGTCCGTAGCGGCGTTGGCATAGTGGGCCAGCTTGTCGTGGTCGTGGAAGCGGTAGTTCTCATCGCCGAAGCCCAGCGCACGGTGCCAAGCCATACGGGTATCCTTCCACTTGTTCCACCACTCCATCTCGGTGCCGGGGCGTACGAAGAACTGCATCTCCATCTGCTCGAACTCACGCATACGGAAGATGAACTGGCGAGCCACAATCTCGTTACGGAAGGCCTTACCAATCTGGGCGATACCGAACGGGAGCTTCATACGGCCCGTCTTCTGCACGTTCAGGAAGTTCACGAAGATACCCTGTGCCGTCTCGGGACGCAGGTAGATGGTGTTGGCACCCTCGGCCGTCGAACCCATCTGGGTCGAGAACATCAGGTTGAACTGGCGCACATCGGTCCAGTTGCGGGTACCCGAGATGGGGCAGACAATCTCGCAATCGAGGATAATCTGACGCAGCTCCTCCAGGTTGTTCGTATTCAAAGCCTCGGTAAAGCGGGCGTGTACGGCATCACGCTTGGCGGCTACCTCCAGCACACGGGGCGAGGTGGCCAGGTACTGCGCCTCATCAAAAGCCTCGCCAAAACGCTTGCGAGCCTTCTCGACCTCCTTCTGAATCTTCTCGTCCTGCTTGGCCATCCAATCCTCGATGAGCACATCGGCACGATAACGCTTCTTCGAGTCACGGTTGTCGATCAGCGGGTCGTTGAAGGCACCCACGTGGCCCGAAGCCTCCCAGGTCTTGGGGTGCATAAAGATGGCGGCATCCAGACCCACGATGTTCTCGTGGAGCTTGACCATCGAATCCCACCAATAGCGCTTGATGTTGTTCTTCAGCTCAACACCCATCTGGCCATAGTCATAGACGGCACCCAGACCGTCGTAAATCTCGCTCGAGGGGAATACAAAACCGTACTCCTTGCAGTGAGCGACCAACTTCTTAAAGAGTTCTTCCTGTGTCATAAAATATGCTGTTTTTTGTTTTATTTCACTCCTAACGGGCAAAGTTACGAAAAAGGGACAAAAAAAGGAGCATAGCTCCTTAAATTTTTCTTTTCGGTGTTGATTTTTAGAGTAATCCTGCTCGGCGGAAAGAAAACTCCCCCTCACGGGCCACAATCAGGTGGTCCAACAACCGAATATCGAACAGGGCTGCCGCCTCTTTGAGTTGGCGGGTGAGCTGCTTATCGGCACCGCTCGGCTCAGCAGCACCCGAGGGGTGGTTATGGACCAATATCAGGCGGGTAGCCAACAACTCCAAGGCACGTTTCACGACCAGTCGATGGTCCACTACCGTGCCCTGCACCCCACCCTGACTAATGCGCTGCTGTTCGATGAGGCGGTTCGAGTTCGTGAGGTAGATGGCCCAACACTCCTCGTAGGGCAGTTTGTCGAGTTGGGGGCGCATCATACGCACCACATCGTCGCTCGAGGTGATGATGGTTGCCGTCTCGCCCTGCTGCTCGGCCACACGACGCCCCAGCTCGATGGCCACCTGCACCTGACGGGCTCGTTGCAGCCCCAAGCCGCCCACCATACGCAGCCGTCGCTGCTCTTCACGGGCCACACCGACCAACGAGCCGCAGGTCGAAAGCACCTCACGGGCCGTCGGCTCGTCACCCACGACAAGCGACAACAACTCCTGATCGCTGAGCGACTGTACGCCCCGCGCATCCATCTTATCGTACAACGATTTCATCTTATTGATTGAGTAGGCTTTAAGCCCCCTTCTGCGTCTTCTTTTCGCCCTGCTGTTCGATGCGATCCAGTCGATCGAGCATCGCACCGCACTGCTCGTCCGAGAGGAACGATGCGACCGAATAGGCGGCCTGCTGTTCGGCCTCCTTCTTCGACTCGCCTGCACCGTGACCCATCTCCATCTCGTCGATGAGCACCGTCGTGTAGAATACGGGGTGGTTGGGGCGATACTCCTTGTCGTGGACCGTGTGGAAACGAATCGTGTGGTGGTTTTTCTGACACCACTCGATCAGGCGGCTCTTGAAGTCGGTCTCCGAGTCGGTCAGACGTGCCAAATCCAAATGGCGTGCAAATATCTGATTGATAAGCAGGCGATTGACAAAGTTGTAGCCCTGATCCAGATAGATGGCACCCATCATCGCCTCGAAGGCGTCGCCGAAGATATGTTTCTGCGAAGCCCCCTGCACATTGTTCGAGATGAGGTGCTTGTCCAGCCCTAACTGCTCGGCCAGGGCGTTGAGCGACTGACGCGAGACAATTTTCGAGCGCAACTGGGTCAGGAAACCCTCGTCACGATCGGGGTACTCGATAAAGAGGTAGTCCGACGTTACCGCCTCGATGACGGCATCGCCGAGGTACTCCAGTCGCTCATTGTTGATTTGGCGACCATCCTCCAACGTAATGGAGGCCGACTTATGCACCAAGGCCAACTTGTAGAGTTCAATGTTGTTGGCAATGAAGCCAAACATATCATCCACAAGGGCATAGAAGTGCTTATCGGGGCCGAAATGGCGACGAATGGGGCGTAAAATAAAATCAATCACAGCCTACTCTTCCCCCCTTTGTTTAAGCGTGATATTTCTTGAGAATAATGGTCGAGTTGTGGCCGCCAAAGCCAAACGTGTTGGTCAGAGCCACCTCCACGTTGCGCTGCTGTGCCACATCGAGCGTCAGATTGAGCGCCGGGTTGATCGACGGGTCCAACTCACGACAGTTGATTGTCGGAGGCACCACACCTCGGGTGATGGCCAACACACAGGCCAACGCCTCGATGGCACCCGTAGCACCCAGCAGGTGACCGTGCATCGACTTGGTCGAAGAGATATTGATGCTCGGCAGGGCGTCGCCAAAGACCGCCTCCAGGGCCTTAATCTCGGCCACATCGCCCAGCGGCGTGGAGGTGCCGTGCACGTTGATGTAGTCCACCGCCTCGGGCTCGACACCGGCATCACGCAGGGCATCGCGCATCGACTTGATGGCACCGCGACCCTCGGGATGAGGAGCCGTAAAGTGGTGAGCATCAGCCGAGCAGCCGCCACCGGCCACTTCGCAATAGATCTTGGCGCCACGCTTCAGGGCGTGCTCCAACTCCTCGAAGACGAAGGCACCTGCACCCTCACCCACCACAAAACCGTCACGGTTCTTGTCGAAGGGCGACGAGGCGTGCTCCATATCGTCGTTGCGGGTCGAGAGGGCCTGCATCGCATTGAAGGCACCGATGGTCACCTCATTGACGGTAGCATCCGAGCCACCGACCACCATCACATCGGCACGGCCGTAGCGAATCGTCTCCATGGCGTTGATCATGGCGTGGTTCGACGAGGCGCAGGCCGAGACTACCGAGTAGTTGGGGCCCATAAACCCATACTTCATCGAGATAAAGCCTGCGGCGATGTCGATGATCATACGGGGAACAAAAAAGGGACTAAACCGAGGGGTGTGACCACCCTCGGCATAGCCCACAGATTCGTCGAAGAAGGATTTAACTCCTCCGATACCCGAACTCCAAATCACACCGCACTGCTCTTTATCGAGCTTATCGAAGTCGAAAGCGGCATCTTCGACTGCCTCGGCCGCACTGACCAGGGCATACTGCGTGAAGAGGTCGTAGCGACGAGCCTCCTTACGGTCGAAGTAGTTGTTCGGATCGTAATTTTTAACCTCGCAGGCGAAACGTGTCTTGTAGTTCGACGCATCGAAATGCGTAATGGGACCGACACCGTTCAGGCCCTGCTCCAAATTCGAAAAATAGGTTTCGATGGTGTTGCCCAACGGATTGATGGTACCAATGCCGGTGACAACGACTCTTCTTTCAGCCATATATGTTCAAATTATCGCGGCCCTGAGCCTGCGAAGATGAATGTGCTTAAGCGAGAATTATTTCGTGTGCTCCTCGATGTACTTGATAACATCGCCTACGGTCTGGATGTTCTCAGCCTCCTCCTCGGGGATCTGCAGACCGAACGCCTTCTCGAACTCCATGATCAGCTCGACGGTATCCAGCGAATCAGCACCCAGGTGGTTGGTGAAGCTTGCTTCGGGCACAACCTCCGACTCCTTAACACTCAGCTTGTCAACGATGATCTCGACAACTTTAGCTTGAATTTCAGACATAACTTTAAGTTTTTAGTTAAACAAATATTTGGAAATGATTAGTTTTCCACAATAATCTGGGCAAAAATAACACTTTTTTTATTACTTTTGGCATAACGAACCAATTTTTTTGTACCAAAAATTAGGTCATTTAGGACAATTTACATCAAAACAAACTAACTATCAGCATATTATGAAACTGCTTCTTATCTCAAATTCGACCAACGCAGGCGAAGAGTATCTGCGCTATCCGATGCCGCAAATCGGCAAATTTCTGACCGGTGTCAAAGAGATTGTCTTTGTTCCCTACGCCGCCGTGACCTTCTCGTATGCCGAGTACGAAAAGAAGGTGCAGGCCCGCTTTGCCGAGTTGGGTATCAAGGTAAAATCGGTACACCGTGCGAAGAATCCCGCCCGTATGATTCGCCAGGCTGAGGCCATCTGCGTAGGTGGCGGCAACACCTTTACCCTTACGCGCAAGATGCAGCAGCAGGGGTTGATGCGTGCCATCCTTTCGAAGATCAAGAGCGGTACGCCCTACGTGGGTTGGTCGGCCGGTAGCAATGTCTGCTGCCCCACCATCTGCACGACCAACGATATGCCCATTCTGCAGCCCGAGTCGTTCAAGGCCATCGGAGCGATCCCCTTCCAAATCAACCCCCACTACCTGGACGCCAACCCCGAGGGCCACGCCGGCGAGACCCGTGAGCAGCGTATTCTGGAGTACATCGAGGCCAATCCCCGTCGTTGGGTCGTAGGTCTGCGCGAGGGGTGTATGCTACACTACGAAAACGAGAAGCTGGAGCTGATCGGAAGCCGTCCGATGCGCATCTTCCGCCGTGGTGTGGAGACCTTTGAGGTCCAGGCAGGCGACGATTTGCAGTTCCTCTTCGAGAAGCGTTAAACGCGTAAGTATTATTATATAATAGGTATAGCAATGAAGGTCTTTATCGTGGGTCTGGGTCTGGTGGGCGGCTCGTTGGCGCTGGCCCTGAAAAAGCAGGGGTTAGCCACCGAGGTGCTCGGTGCCGAGTTGGGCGAGGAGCATCAGCGTCTGGCACTGGAGCGTGGGCTGTGCGACCGTTTGGTTTCGTTCGAGGAGGGTGTCGAAGCGGCCGATCTGACGGTGTTGGCCACCCCGGTCGATACCATTCCGCTCTTGGCCGTTAAGGCCCTCAACCGCATCAACGACCGCCAGACGGTCATCGACGTTGGCTCGACAAAGGGAGAGCTGTGCGAGGTCATCTCGCAGCACGCCCGTCGCAACCGTTTTGTCGCCATTCACCCGATGTGGGGCACCGAGTACAGCGGCCCGAAGGCGGCTGTCGAGGGGGCCTTTACGGGGCGCACGGTGGTGATCTGCGAGGCGGGAAAGAGTGCCGAGGATGCACTGCAAACCGTTCAACAGCTGTTTGTTACGCTCGGAATGAATCCCGTACGAATGGAGGCCGAGGAGCACGACCTGCACGCCGCCTACATCTCACACATTTCGCACATCACCTCCTTTGCCCTGGCCAACACCGTCTTGGAGAAGGAGCGTGAGGAGCGTCACATCTTCGACCTGGCAGGTGGTGGTTTCGAGAGCACGGTGCGTCTGGCCAAGAGCTCCTCTTCGACCTGGGTGCCTATTCTGATGCAGAACAAATACAACGTCTTGGATGTCTTGCGTGAGCATATCCACCAGCTGCAACTGATGCGTCGAATGATTGAGCGGGACGATGAAGCGGGGCTGCGGGAGTTTATCTCGGGTGCCAACGCCATCCAGCGCATTATCCACTAATTTACTCCACCGATGACCGTCAAGCCCCCCATCGATCGTGCCTTAATCGGTGCCCAAGGCGAAGAGGCCGCCACCGACTACCTGCGTCAGCGAGGCTATCGGCTGTGTGGCCGCAACTGGCGCAGCGGAAGGTATGAGTTGGACATCATCCTCACCCATTGGGATACGCTCCATTTCGTGGAGGTCAAGACCCGACGGGCAGGGGGTCTGACCACCCCGATGGAGGCGATGACCGAGCAGAAGTGCAACGCCCTGCGTCGTGCGGCACGCGCCTTTGTGGCGCAATATGGTCGCACCTACGAGGGCTATCGGTTGCAGTTCGACCTGGCAGCCGTCACGATGTATGACGATGGCCACACGGAGGTTGAAATGTTCGAAAACGTAGTCGAATTCGGATGGTAAGAAAGGGGTTGAAAATGGGCTATTTGGGCATCTCGCTTTTTTGTATTACCTTTGCTGTCCCATTTTAACCAAACGTGTAAACTGCTATGTGGTTATACGACATCATCATAACCCTCTATGCCTGGGCCATTCGTGTGGCTTCGTGGCGCAACACCAAGGCCCGACTTTGGGTCGAAGGACGACGCAACCTGCTGCAACGGATGGCCGCAACCATCCCCGCCGACGAGCGCATCATCTGGGTGCACGTCGCCTCGCTGGGCGAGTTTGAGCAGGGTCGTCCACTGATGGAGGAGATTCGCCGCCGCCATCCCGACTACAAAATTCTCTTGACCTTCTTCTCCCCCTCGGGCTACGAGATTCGCAAAAACTATGCAGGTGCCGACTACATCTTCTACCTTCCGATCGACACCCGTCGCAACGTGCGTCGCTTCTTGGACATCGTCCGACCCGAGGTAGCCATCTTTGTCAAATACGAGTTCTGGCTCAATATGTTGCTTGAGTTGGGTCGTCGTGAGATTCGCACCTTTGTTGTCTCGGCCATCTTCCGTCCGAACTCCATCTTCTTCCGCCCCTGGGGTGGGCTGTGGCGTCGGGCGCTGAAGAGTTTTGAGGCCATCTTCGTGCAGAACGACACTTCGAAACTGCTGCTCGGCAAGTTGGGTCATACCAATGTGCAGGTGGCAGGCGACACCCGATTCGACCGGGTGGCCGAGATTGCCGCCAACGCCAAGCGGGTGGAGCTCATCGAGCGTTTCAAGGGCAACAAACCCCTCTTTGTGGCCGGTTCGACCTGGGGCCCCGACGAGGAGCATCTGCTACCGATAGTGAATGAAAATCCGACGCTGAAGTTTGTCATCGCCCCCCACGAGATGGACCAGGGGCGCATCAACCACCTTATCGAGGCGACTCGGAGCGGTGCAATTCGCTATACCGAATGCAACGAGACGACCGATTTCAGCACGACCCAACTGCTCATTCTCGACACCGTGGGGCTGTTGGCCTCGGTCTATGGCTCGGCCACCTGGAGCTACATCGGCGGCGGTTTTGGCGTAGGCATCCACAACACGTTGGAGGCGGCCACCTTCGGTCTGCCGATTGCCTTTGGCCCGAATTACCACAAATTCAAGGAGGCGTGCGAGTTGATTGAAGTCGGAGCAGCGTCGTCGTTCACCACTACCGACGAGCTGCGAGCCTGGTTTGCCCCCTTGCGGGACGATGCCGAGGCCTTGAAGCGAGCCGGCGAGGCGGCCCGCAGCTACACGCTGAAAAATCAGGGAGCCACGAAACTCATTCTCGACACGATTTTTGGTGCATAAAAAAATTCACTGCTCTAAAACAGGGCAGTGAATTTTTCTTTTTCCATCAGTCGGCATTCGCATCGGCCGATGGCCGTAGGCAGCACAATGTGTATCTTGTCCGCCTCGCTCTTCTTATCCTTTCCGCAGGCCTTTTTCAGACGTGCCGTACTAACGGGCGATCGCAACACAAACCCCATCCGCACAAAGAGCGCCTGAATGCGATCGGCCTCCGACTCGGCCAAAAGCCCCATACGTTGCGCCATACGGGCCATCATCACCACCCCGACAGCCACCGCCTCGCCGTGAATCATCTCACGAGAGCTCTTCTCGATGGCGTGACCCAGGGTGTGACCCAAATTCAGCCGGCGACGTTCGCCACCCTCCCGTTCATCACGCTCTACGATGGCGGCCTTCACCCCCACCGACGAGGCCACCACCTCGCCCAGCAACGTTTGGTTGGTACGCAGCTCCTCGAACGAACTCTGCTCCAACTTTTCAAAGAGGGGCTTATCGGCAATGATGGCCGACTTGATGACCTCGGCCAAACCGGCACGGAACTCCCGTTCGGGAAGGGTCGTGAGCATTTCGGGGTCGCAAATCACGAAACGGGGCTGCGAGAAGCATCCCGCCATATTCTTAAAGCCCCCGACATTCACTCCATTCTTGCCACCCACCGAGGCATCGACCTGTCCCAAGAGGGTCGTGGAGACAAAGCCGAACTCCAACCCACGCATATAGGTCGAGGCGGCAAAGCCCGCCATATCGGTCACAATGCCGCCACCGATGCCGAGGATGAAGGTGCGACGATCGGCCCCCAACTCGATGAGTTTGCGGTAGATCTGCTCGATGGTGTGCAGCGTCTTGCTCGACTCGCCCTGCCCCACCAAAATCATATCGTAGGGGGCGATGAGCGACCCGTAGAGGCGCACCATCGAGGCATCGGTGATGACCACAACCCGTCGCTCACCGAGCAACTCGGGGAGCAGTTGTGAGGCCGATGCAATGTAAACATCGCTCTGGTTGCGCACAGTAAAATTCACTTTCATAACCTCTTTGTGGTGATTGATAAAGCAAATTTAGCATATTTTTATTATTTTTGCGCATCAAAACAGTCAATTATGCAAAAACTGCGCAACATTGCCATCATCGCCCACGTCGATCACGGCAAAACGACCCTGGTCGATAAGATGATTCTGGCAGGTCACATCCTGCGTGACAACGCCAAGACGGGCGGCGATCTGATTCTGGACAACAACGATTTGGAGCGTGAACGAGGCATTACGATCCTCTCGAAGAACGTTTCGGTTATCTACAAGGATTATAAAATCAACATCATCGACACCCCGGGTCACGCCGACTTTGGTGGTGAGGTGGAGCGTGTGCTGAATATGTGCGACGGCGTACTGCTGTTGGTCGATGCCTTCGAGGGCACGATGCCGCAGACCCGCTTCGTACTGCAGAAGGCCCTTGCGTTGGGCAAGAAGCCCATTGTGGTGGTCAATAAGGTCGATAAGCCCAACTGCCGCCCCGAGGTGGTCAATGAGCAGGTCTTCGACCTGATGTTCACGCTCGATGCCACCGAGGAGCAGCTCGACTACAAAACCATCTACGGTTCGGCCAAGCAGGGTTGGATGTCGCACAAGTGGAACGAGCCGACCGACTCGTTGGTGCCGCTGCTGGATGCCATCATCGACGAGATTCCCGAGCCGGCTACGGTCGAGGGTACCCCTCAGCTGCTCATCACCTCGTTGGAGTACTCGGCCTATACGGGTCGCTCGGCCGTAGGTAAGCTGACCCGAGGTTCGCTGCGTGCCGGTCAGAACGTAACGCTGGCCAAGCGTGACGGCGAGACGATGGTCCGCACCAAAATCAAGGAGCTGATGGTCTTCGAGGGGCTCTCGAAGAAGAAGGTCGAGGAGGTGCACTGCGGTGAGATTTGCGCCCTGATGGGCATCGAGGGCTTCGAGATTGGCGATACGATTTGCGACTACGAGAACCCCGAGCCGCTGCCCCCCATTGCCATCGATGAGCCGACGATGTCGATGCTCTTCACCATCAACAACTCACCCTTCTTCGGTAAGGATGGTAAGTATGTCACCTCACGCCACATCAAGGAGCGTCTGGACCGTGAGTTGGAGAAGAACCTGGCACTACGTGTCACCCCGGGCGAGTCGGCCGATTCGTTCAATGTCTTCGGACGTGGCGTGCTGCACCTCTCGGTCTTGATCGAGACAATGCGCCGTGAGGGGTATGAGTTGCAGGTGGGTCAGCCCCGAGTTATCGTCAAGGAGATTGACGGCGTGAAGTGCGAGCCAATCGAGGAGATGACCGTCGATTGCCCCGAGGAGTATTCGGGCACGGTCATCGAGCTGACGACCAAGCGCAAGGGTGTGATGACCAATATGACCTCGAATGCCGACCGAGTGCGTCTGGAGTTCGACATTCCCTCGCGCGGCATCATCGGTCTGCGTTCGAATATGCTGACCGCTACGGCCGGTGAGGCCATTATGACCCACCGCCTGAAGGGCTTTGAGCCCTGGGTGGGCGAGATTGAGATGCGTACGAACGGCTCGATTATCGCTTCGGAGACGGGTACGGCCTACGCCTACTCGATTGATAAGTTGCAGGATCGTGGTCGTTTCTTCATCTCGCCGATGGAGGCCGTCTATGAGGGTCAGGTGATTGGCGAGCACACCCGTCAGAACGACATCGCCGTGAATGTGACGAAGGCCAAGCAGCTGACCAATATGCGTGCGTCGGGCTCAGACGAGAAGAGTGTCATCGTACCGCCGAAGGTCTTCACGCTGGAGGAGGCGTTGGAGTACATCAAGGAGGATGAGTATGTAGAGGTGACGCCCCACGCTATGCGTCTGCGCAAGATTCTGCTCCACGAGGTAGATCGCAAACGTGCCGCCAAGGAGTAAGCACCAAGTATCACGAAAACCTTAAAACCAACCAAAATATGAAAAAAGTAGGTATTGCCAGCGACCACGCCGGCTATGAGATGAAGGAGTTTGTAGTGGGCTATCTGCAGGCCAAGGGCTTCGAGGTCTTCGACTTCGGTACCCACTCGCCCGAGAGTGTCGATTATGCCGATTTCGGCCACCCGCTGGCCGAGGCGGTCGAGCAGGGCGAAGTGGATTGCGGCGTAGGTCTGTGTGGCTCGGGCGAGGGTATCTCGATGACGCTCAACAAGCACCAGGGCATTCGTGCCGGTCTGTGCTGGTTGCCCGAGATTGCCCATCTGATTCGTCAGCACAACAATGCCAACGTAGTGGTGCTGCCCGCCCGTTTCATCTCGAACGACGAGGCCGTAGCCATCCTCGACGAGTACTTCTCGACCGACTTTGAGGGCGGTCGCCACGAAGCACGCATCGCCAAGATCCCGGTGCAGAAGTAGCTGTACTTAAAGCTTATAGATAAAAGGCGTGTCGATAAGATGCGCCTTTTTTTCGTCGTCGAACAGCCCAAAGACCGTCGATCCGCTGCCCGACATCGAGGCATAGAGTGCCCCCGCACGCTGCAGCTCGGCTTTGGCGGCAGCAATCGAGGGGTGAGCAGCAAAGATGTGCGGCTCAAAGTCGTTCTTAATCAGCCCCTGCCACTCGGCAATGGGGCGGGCAATACGTTCCCGCAATGAAACCGCCGGAAGGGCAGGCTTCACCCCTGCGTAGGCCTCACGGGTCGAGACCCCCTCGTCGGGCTTGATCAAGACCAACCACAAACCACTCAAATCCAGCGCAATCGGCTCCATCTGTTCGCCTCGTCCCGTGCAGAATTGGGGCGTGTTGCGGACAAAAAAGGCGGTGTCGCTACCCAATTCGGCCGCCAACGAAATAAGGGTCGCCTCGTCCAACTGCAAATCAAACAACTCGTTGATAGCCAGGAGTGTTACCGTGCCATCGGCCGAGCCGCCACCCAGCCCCGCACCAAACGGCACTCGTTTGTCGAGGGTGATGTGTACACCTCCCACGCCGTAGCGGTCGTGCATCAACTGCCACGCCCGAAGACAGATGTTCTTCTCGGCAGGGCAATCGACCATCAGCCCCCGATTCTCGAAGGTCGGCTCGGCGGCTTCGATACGCTCCACCTCGACCACATCGTAGAGCCCCAAAACGGGCACCATCACCGTCTCCAACTCGTGAAAACCATCCTCACGACGACGCAGGATATCCAATCCCAGATTGATTTTGCAATTTGCTTGGCATTTCATATCCACAAAGATAGTAAAATTTTCTACCTTTGTGGTATGAAATTTCGTACCGAACTAAAAATCTCCCCCTTCACGCGCCCGATTGGCTACCGAGATTCGATTCTTTCGATGGGCTCGTGCTTTGCCGACGAGGTGGGGCAACGACTCTGTACAGACAAATTCAGGGTCACCTGCAATCCGTTGGGCACCCTCTTCAACCCCCACTCGCTATTGGGACTGCTGGAGCGTGCCGCAGCCGATCGACCCTTCACCGAAGAGGAGGTGCAACACCACCCCTCGGGAAGCACTTTTCTCTTTGGCTTGCCGACCCGCTTTACCGCTTCGGAGGGCGGTGAACTGCTCGTTATGGCCAACAAAGCACTCCGCCAAACCTGCACCTGTTTCGAGGAGGCAGACCACCTTATTGTCACCTTCGGCACGGCCTACATCTATCGCCTTGCAGCCACGGGCGAGGTGGTGGCCAACTGCCACAAGCAACCCCACGATCTGTTCCGCCGTGAGCGCCTCACCGTCAATCAGATTGTGGAGCCGTGGGCGGAGTTTATAAAGCAGCATCTCGACAAGCAGTTCATCCTGACCGTCAGCCCGATACGCCACCTGGGCGATGGGTTGGAGGGGAACGCCATAAGCAAATCCATCCTGCGTCTGGCGGTCGATCAGTTGGTCGAGCAACTCCCGAACGTGCACTACTTTCCTGCTTACGAGCTGCTGTTGGACGATTTGCGTGACTACCGCTTCTATGCCGACGACCTCTGCCACCCCTCCCGCCAGGCGGTGGAGTATATCTACGAAAAGTTTGCCGAGGCGGCCTTCACCCCCGAGACCCTCGAGTTGCAGGGTCGGCTGCGTGCGCTGACCGCCTTTGCAGCCCATCGCCCCTTCGACCCCTCGAAAGAGCAGTACCGAAACGAGTGCCTACGCCATATCGAGCGGATGGAGGCCGAGGAGCAAGCAAATAATCTCGATTTTTCGGCCGAAATAGCCCTCCTAAAGGGGAGATTGTGACGCATTTTTTCTTATCTTTGTCGCTTGTATCGATTAAGAACAACTATGAAACGAATTTTACTCCTGCTCATCGCCCTCTGCACCCTCACACCTCTCGTGGCCAAGCAGCCCCGTCTGGTGGTGCAAATCGTGGTGGGCTCGATGCGTGCCGGCGATTTGGAGCGTTACTCGGCCAACTTCACCGAAGGTGGTTTCCGCCTCCTAATGGAGCGTGGTGCCTACTACCCCACCGCCGCCTACGATTTTCAACAGACCATCTCCCCCGTCACCCTCTCGACCCTGGCTACGGGCGCTATGCCCTCGATGCACGGCGTCATCGGCGACCGTTGGTGGGACTACACCACCGGTATGCCGGTCGATTTGACCGACGGTCGTCGGGGTGCAGGTGGCTACAATCTGGTTGTACCGACCCTTGCCGAGACCCTCAAACACCACCACCCCAAGGCCCACGCCGTGTCGCTGGCCCTCGATGCCACCTCGGCCATCGTGATGGGTGGCAAGCAGGGCGAGGTCTATTGGATTGATGCCGCCGAGTGCGAGTGGGCCTCGTCGCTCTACTACCTCAACTCCACCCCCGAGTGGATTGCACGCAGCAACCGTGAGGGCTACAACCTCTCGTACCTGCTGCCCGATTGGCGTCAGTTGCTCGACAAGAAGGCCTACCTCAACACCCGCCACAACGACATCCGCCTCTCCATCGAGGGGAAGCGTTCAGCGCCCAACCTCAAGCCCCGCCGCATCGATGTACCCCTCTCGGACTACATCACCCGTATGCGTCACACCCCCGCAGGCAACAGCGTGGTGTTGGGCTTTGCCAAGCAGGCCATTGCCAACTTCGAGTTGGGCAAGGACGAGGTGCCCGACCTGCTGAACATCACCCTCGATGCCTCGCGTTACATCCACCGCACCTACGGCCCCGAGTCGATTGAGGTGGAGGATATGTACTACCGTCTGGACAAGGATTTGGCAGACTTTTTGACCTTCCTTCACGCCCAGGTGCCCGCCGAGGAGTGCGTCGTGGTGCTCACCTCGGATCACGGCACCAGCGCCTCATACGACCTGAACGAAGAGAGCCCCGCCGACCGTTTCAACGTGCAGCAGTTCCGTGTCATCATCAACGGATTTTTGAACGTACGCTACGGCCAAGGCTCGTGGGTGTTGGGCTACCGTGAGCGAGCCATCTACCTGAACCACAACCTCATCTACGAGCGCAACCTCAACCTGGAGGAGGTACAGAACGAGGTAGCCATCTTTGCAATGCAGTTCAGCGGTGTTTCGCACGCCCAGGCCGCCACGGCCCTCCGTTCGAGTTACTTCGGCAGCGGCTATGCCCAGCGAATGCAGCAGAGTTTCTACCCCCGTCGTTCGGGCGACGTGCTGCTCAACCTGGAGCCGGGGCTGATCGAGGAGGTGGATGGCGTCTATTCCGCCTCGGGCTCGATGTATGGCTACGACCGCCACGTACCCCTCATCCTGCACGGCGACCATATCGGCGCCCGCACGATTCGTCGTGAGGCCTCGATGACCGACGTAGCCCCCACGCTGGCCCGCCTGATGGGCATCCCTGCCCCCGGAGCCGCCGAGGGTGAAACATTAACAGAAATTGTTGATTAACAGAGTTTTTGACGATATGACAATCGATCCCATTCAAGAGGCCATCATCGAAGAGTTTGCCATCTTCGACGACTGGCTCGACAAATACGACTACCTCATCTCGCTGAGCGACCAACTGCCCGCCATCGATCCGGCACACCGCACCGAGGAGTTCCTCATCAGCGGCTGCCAATCGCGCGTGTGGGTCGATGCCCGCCTCGAAGCGGGGCGTGTGCGCTACTCGGCCGACAGCGACGCCATCATCACCAAGGGCATTATTTCGCTCCTGATTCGTGTGATGGACAACCGCACTCCGCAGCAAATCATCGATACCGAGCTCTACTTCATCGAGCGCATCGGCCTGCAGGCCAACCTCTCGCCCACCCGTGCCAACGGACTGCTCTCGATGATCAAGCAGATGCGTCTCTACGCCCTTGCGTTTAACCAACAAGCCTAAAAATTATGATGAGCCCCGAAGAGATTTTAGAGGTGGAACGGGACATTGTCCTGACCCTGAAAAACATCTACGACCCCGAGATACCGGTCAATATCTATGACCTGGGCTTGATCTACGAAATCGACTATACGCCCGACGGCATAGCGACCATTCGTATGACTCTCACCGCCCCCAACTGCCCGATGGCCGATATGCTGGTCGAGGATGTCTATACGCAGGTGGGCAAGGTAAACCACGTGCTGAAGGTGGAGGTGATTCTGACCTTCGAGCCGGCGTGGGACAAGAGTATGATGAGCGAGGAGGCCCTGCTCGAGCTCAACCTCTTCTAACCCCGACTCGCTATGGCCACCCGACGTGCAGCGCTTCTCGAACGCCTCGAGGCGAGTGCCCGAGCCGGACTGCCGGCTTGCGGCGGGTGGATTGCATCCAAAGATGCGACCCGATTTACCTTTCTGTGCAGCGACCTGATGCGGGAGCGAGCCCAATACAAACTGCACATCATCGACCAACTGCTCGACGAGAACTACGGCAACTGGAACGAGACCTTCTACAACCTCTACTTCCGTACGCTGGGCGATAAGAAAAACCAAGAGGCATTCTTGGAACTCTCTCGCCGTGTAAGTTACAAAAACATTCTGCGTGAGCGACTTACACCCAACGCCATCGAGGCGATGCTGCTGGGTGCTTCGGGACTGTTGGAGCTTTATCCCGAGGACCGTTACGTCGCCCTTCTCAAACAAGAGTTCCGCCACCTCTCGGCCAAATACGACATCGAGCCGATGTCGGTCGAGCAATGGAATCTGCACGAAATCCGCCCTGCCAACCACCCCGTGTTGCGCCTTTCGCAAGCCGCCGCCTTCTTTCTGCAAGACGATTTTCTGATGGACCGCATCCTGCGTTGCCGCACCGAGGAGGATATCCACGCCCTCTTCTGCATCGAGAGCGGCCACTATTGGCACACCCACTACACCCCGGGTGCCGAGAGCGAGGAACGCCCCAAACGACTCGGCCACTTCAAAGCAAGTATGATTGGCATCAACCTGGTGGCCACGTTGCAGTTGGCCTACAGCCTGAAGATGGGCAAGGAGGAGCTTTACGAACAGGCCATCAACCTGCTCGAGCGAATGAAACCCGAGGACAACCGCTACATCCGCCTCTGGCAATCGATGGGTGTACGCCCGCGCGATGCCGCCCAGACGCAGGCCCTGCTGCAACTTTCGACCGTCTATTGTGCTGCCGCTCGCTGTAAAGAGTGTCCCATCGCACAACGAATGATGATGGAATTGGAATTAAAAATGAAAGATTAAAAATTAAAAATTGGGGTTGTAGCGTTGGCTGCGACCCCATTTTCTTTGTGATTTTTGGGGTTAATAAGGTCGCTATAGGTCTTTATGGTCGCAATGAGTCACTACAGGGATTAGGTCAGCTCCTTATAACGCCCCATAGGCCTTATAGGTCTTGATAGGCTGGGTTACATTTTTGTAACCCGTGCTGCAAAGGTGTATCGCGCAGCCCAAAAGAATCTTTAATTTTTAATCTTTAATTTTTAATTTCAAAGAAAAAGCGCTATCTTTGAAGGATTTATAGCCCTAAAAAAGCAAAACACAACACACAATATGGACATTTTAGCAAGTCTTATTAAACTTATTTTCGGCTCGAAAGCCGACAAAGACCGCAAGGAGATTGAGCCTTATGTACAGAAAATCAAGGCGATATATCCTTCGATCACCACCCTTACGAACGATGAGTTGCGTGGTCGCAGTGCGGCCCTGATGCAGCGCATCGCCGACTTCATTGCCGCTGACGAGCAGCACGTTGCCGAGCTGAAGGTTATCCTCGAAAAGCCCGAAACCGAGCTTGCGGAGAAGGAGAAGCTCTCGAAGGAGATCGACCGCACCGTCAAGCTCATCGACGAGAAGATCGAGCAGGTGTTGGACGAGATTCTGCCCGAGGCCTTCGCCATTATGAAGGATACAGCCCGCCGTTTTGCCGAGAACGAGACGGTGGTTGTAACGGCCAACGAGTTCGACCGCAACCTGGCCGCCCAGAAGGAGTTTGTCACCATCGAGGGAGACAAGGCCATCTACCAAAACCACTGGTTGGCAGGCGGTAACGACCTGAAGTGGGATATGGTCCACTACGACGTACAGCTCTTTGGCGGTGTGGTACTGCACAAGGGTAAGATTGCAGAGATGGCCACGGGTGAGGGTAAAACGCTGGTGGCTACGCTGCCCGTATTCCTCAACGCCCTGGCCCGCAAGGGTGTACACGTAGTGACGGTGAACAACTATCTGGCTAAGCGTGACTCGGAGTGGATGGGCCCGATGTACCAATTCCACGGTCTGTCGGTGGCCTGCATCGACGAGACCCAGCCCAACTCGGAGGAGCGTCGTCGTGCCTATATGGCCGACATCACCTTCGGTACGAACAACGAGTACGGCTTCGACTACCTGCGTGACAATATGGCCTCGTCGCCCGCCGACTTGGTGCAGCGCAAGCACCACTACGCCATTGTCGATGAGGTCGATTCGGTGCTCATTGACGATGCCCGTACGCCGCTTATCATCTCGGGTCCCGTGCCCAAGGGCGAAGATCAGCTCTTCGAGGAGTATCGTCCCGCCATCGACCACCTCTACTCGCTGCAGCGCAATATGGTCACCAACCTCTTGGCCGAGGCCCGTCAGTTGATTGCCGACGGCAACGAGGTGGATGGCGGTATCAAGCTCTACCGCACGCACAAGGGTCTGCCGAAGTACAAGCCGCTCATCAAGTTCCTTTCGGAGCAGGGCGTGAAGGTGCTGATGCAGAAGACCGAGAACATCTATATGCAGGACAACAACCGTCGTATGCACGAGATTACGGACGATCTGTACTTCGTCATCGACGAGAAGATGAACACCGTAGAGCTGACCGACAAGGGTCACGAGACCCTCTCGGCCTACTTCCAGGAGGAGGGCTTCTTCGTGCTGCCCGACATCGGCTCGGAGGTGGCCGAGTTGGAGAAGCAGCAGCTTTCGGCCGAGGAGTTGGCCGAGAAGCGTGCCGCCCTGATTAACGAGTACTCCATCAAGTCGGAGCGTGTGCACACCATCATCCAGCTCTTGAAGGCCTATGCGATGTTCGAGAAGGATATCGAGTATGTGGTGATGGACAACAAGGTGAAGATTGTCGATGAGCAGACGGGCCGTATCTTGGAGGGTCGTCGCTACTCGGACGGCCTGCACCAGGCCATCGAGGCCAAGGAGCGTGTGAAGGTCGAGGCCGCCACGCAGACCTTCGCCACCATTACGCTGCAGAACTACTTCCGTATGTACCACAAGCTGGCCGGTATGACCGGTACGGCCGAGACCGAGGCATCGGAGTTCTGGAGCATCTACAAGCTCGATGTGGTGGTCATCCCCACCAACCGCCCCATCCTGCGTGACGACCGTGAGGACCTGCTCTACAAAACCAAGCGTGAGAAGTACAACGCCGTCATCGACGAGATCACCCGCCTCGTGGAGGAGGGTCGTCCCGTGCTGGTGGGTACCACCTCGGTGGAGATTTCGGAGTTGTTGAGCCGTATGCTGCGTATGCGCGGCATCAAGCATAACGTACTGAATGCCAAGCAGCACGCCTTGGAGGCCCAGGTGGTTGCCGAGGCCGGTCGCAAGGGTCAGGTAACCATTGCCACCAATATGGCCGGTCGTGGTACCGATATCAAGCTCTCGCCCGAGGTGAAGGAGGCCGGCGGTCTGGCCATCATCGGCACGGAGCGTCACGACAGCCGTCGTGTGGACCGTCAGTTGCGTGGTCGTTCGGGTCGTCAGGGTGACCCGGGTTCGTCGCAGTTCTTCGTCTCGCTGGAGGATGACCTGCTGCGTCTCTTCGGCTCGGGCCGCATCGCCACGATGATGGACCGTATGGGCCACAAGGAGGGCGAGGTGATTCAGGCCGGTATGATGACCAAGGCCATCGAGCGTGCCCAGAAGAAGGTCGAGGAGAACCACTTCGGTACCCGTAAGCGTCTGCTGGAGTACGACGATGTGATGAACTCGCAGCGTGAGGTGATCTATGCCCGTCGTCGCAATGCCCTCTATGGCGAGCGTCTGGAGATCGACCTGAACAACATTATGTACGACTACGCCGAGAACTTCCTCGAGACGCACGAGGGTGCCCCCTACGAGGACGTGAAGTTCGAGCTGATTCGCGAGGTGGCCGTCGAGCCTACGTTCGACGAGGCCGGCTACGAGAAGATGAAGCGTGAGGAGCTGGTGGAGTGGATCGTCAAGGACATCAAGGCGACGATGGCCCGTCGTGGCAAGGCGATTGCCGACATCGTACGTCCGACGATGGAGAAGATCTACGAGGAGCGCAAGGATCAGCTCGACATCACGATGCGCTTCCCCATCACCAACGGCTACCTGGGCTACAACGTACCGGTCAATCTGCTGCGTTGCAAGGAGACGGACGGTGCCGAGATCTACCGTGTATTCTCCAAGATTGTGATGTTCACGACCATCGACGACGCTTGGCGTGAGCACCTGCGTGAGATGGACGACCTGCGCCAGAGCGTGCAGAACGCCACCTACGAGCAGAAAGACCCGCTCTTGATCTACAAGTTCGAGTCGTTTGGTCTGTTCCAGAAGATGCTGCTGAAGGTGAACCGCGAGACGCTGTCGATTCTCTGCAAGGCCTACATTCCGGTCGATGACCGTTCGCAGCAGCGCCGTGAGCAGCAGCGTGCTAAGGTCGATGTAAATAAGTTGCAGGCCTCGCGTATGCAGGCTGCCGCACAGGCCGGTCAGGGCGAGAAGTCGAAGCCGATGCCCATCCACGTCGAGAAGAAGGTGGGCCGCAACGACCCCTGCCCCTGCGGCTCGGGCAAGAAGTACAAGAACTGCCACGGCAGAGGCTTGTAAACCAAATTAGCAAACCAAACAAAGGCAAAAAGATGGGTTACGCAGAAGAGAAACAGCGACAGCTGGACATCCGCTACCTGAAGATGGCACGCATCTGGGCCGAGAACTCCTATTGCGTGCGTCGCAAGGTGGGCGCACTGATTGTCAAGGATAAGATGATCATTTCGGATGGCTACAACGGTACCCCTTCGGGCTTCGAGAACATCTGCGAAGACGAGGATAACCGCACGAAAGCCTATGTGCTGCACGCCGAGGCCAACGCCATCACCAAGGTGGCCAAGTCGGCCAACAACTGCGATGGTTCGACCCTCTACATCACCGCCGCCCCCTGCATCGAGTGCTCGAAACTGATTATTCAGGCGGGCATCAAGCGGGTGGTCTATGGCGAGGAGTACCGCTCGGAGGAGGGCATCAACCTCCTAAAGCGAGTCGGCATCGAGTGCATCTACCTGCCCATCGAATAACTGCGAAACGAATGAAACGTATCGTCATCATCGGAGCGACCTCGGGCATTGGGCTGGAGGTCGCCCGTCTTTTTTTGAAGGCGGGCTGGATGGTGGGCGCCGCTGCCCGCCGTGAGGAGCTGTTGGAGGCATTGCGAATGGAGGCCCCTTTGCAGGTCGTCACCCGTCGCATCGACATCAACGACACGAAGGCAGACGAGGAACTGCGCTCGCTCATCGAGGAGTTGGGCGGCGTGGATATCTACCTCCACGCCTCGGGCATCGGCTACTACAACCCGACGCTTGATTCCGAGAAGGAGCTCTCCACCGCCACAACCAACGGCGTGGGCTTTGTTCGGATGGTCCGCACGGCCTACGACTATATGGCCTCGCACGGCGGAGGACGATTGGCCGCCATCTCGTCGATTGCCGGCACGAAAGGGCTGGGAATGGCTCCCGCCTACTCGGCCACGAAGCGGATGCAGAACTGCTACCTCGACGCCCTGGCGCAACACGCCCGCATGGAGAAGACGGGGGTCAAGATTACCGACATCCGCCCGGGTTTTGTCCGTACGTCCCTCTTGGCCGACCGTCCCTACCCGTTGTTGATGGAGGTTGAGCCGGTGGCACGTGCCATCTACCGAGCCCTTATGAAGGGGCGTCGCAGGGTCGTCATCGACACACGCTACCGCCTTTTGGTGGCCCTTTGGCGCCTGATTCCCCAATGGCTCTGGGAACACCTACCCATCAAGAACTAGCAAAAAGAGGAGATTCGGTCTCCTCTTTTTTTATATCTACCGATTGCGTGATAGAATCACCCTGCGTCACCACTCTTTATTTACAAAAGAGCAAGACGCACGAAGCTGTAAGAGTGCGAGGAAAAATACACCAAGAGAATGGGATATTTTGTACAGTGCCCTACTTGTGGTAACACCACCGAGGGAGACAAGATTATGAGATGTAGCTGCGGACACGTTTCGTGCGATCGCTGCAAAAGCAATCCGGGGTTTATGGACAACTCACAATGCCCCGTATGCGGCAACCGTTGGTACGGCGGTGACCGCCCGATGGTACTCCTGGGTGAGATTCGCCCGCTGAACCGCGACTAAAGGCGGTCCGAGTGCTCGACAAGAGAGACACCCCACACAAAAAGAGGAGAGCATTTTGCTCTCCTCTTGCTTTTTTATCACGCCACCACGATTAGAACGGCAGGTCGTCCGAATCCTCGGCAGGGGCAACCACCTGTTGCGGGGCAGGCTGCTGATACGAGGGCTGTGGTGCGGGCTGCTGGTAGGTCTGCTGAGCCGTAGGCTGCGGCTGGGCGGTATAGGTGCCCGTATTGTCCGACACACGGCCATTGTCGGCACGACGACCCAAGAGGTTCATCGCATCGGCCAAAATCTCGGTCGCGTAGCGTTTTGCACCCGTCTGGTCGGTCCACTCACGGGTACGCAAGCGACCCTCGACGTAGATTTGCGACCCCTTGCGCACATAGTTATCCACCACATCGGCCAAACCACGCCACAAGGTGATGGTGTGCCACTCGGTGTGCTCTTTATTCTCGCCACTCTGGCGGTCACGGAAACGCTCGGTCGTTGCGAGGCGTACACGGGCCACCTTTACGCCGCCCTCCATCGTACGCACCTCGGGATCCATACCGACGTTGCCAATCAAAATTACCTTATTTACCATATTGTATTACAATGCTTTAATCATCTCCTTAAAGAGCTTCTCCATACGCACGGCCGCCTTCTTGCCCTGGCGCTGTACATCCTCGTGGTCGCCAACCTCCTCCGACAGACCGCAGTTGGTGATGACCGAAACGCCGAAGCAGGGAATACCCATATGGCGTGCCACAATCACCTCGGGAACGGTGGACATACCTGCCGTATCGCCGCCGATGGCCTTAAAGTAGCGGTACTCGGCCTGCGTCTCGAAGGTCGGGCCCGTGCCACCCACATATACACCATACTGCAACTTAATGCCCTCACGCTCGGCAATCTCCGTTGCCTTCTGAATCAGCGCCTTATCGTAGCAGTTGTGCATATCGGGGAAGCGGGGACCCAGCTCCGACAGGTTGGGGCCGATGAGCGGGTTGGGCATCAAGTTGATGTGGTCGGTGATAATCATCAGATCGCCCACACGGAACGAGGTGTTGATACCGCCCGAGGCATTCGAAACGAAGAGGTACTGAATACCCAGCAGCTTCATTACACGCACCGGGAAGGTGACCTCGGTCATCGGGTAGCCCTCGTAGTAGTGGAAACGGCCCTGCATAGCCACCACCTTGCGCCCCTCGATCGTACCGAATATCATACGGCCCTTGTGGCCCTCTACGGTCGAAATGGGAAATCCCGGAATATCTTTGTAATCGATTGTATAGGCGGCCTCGATCTTCTCACCGAAGTCACCCAGACCCGTACCGAGAATAATACCCACCTCGGGGCAGAAATTGTTTGTCACAGCGGCCAAGTGAGCGGCCGTAGCCTTAATCTTTTCTAACAACATCTTCGTCAAGTTTTTGGAGGAAGTCCGTAGCGGAGTCCTCGATGAAGGTTATATCAATCGGAATGTAGTAGATGGCCCGACGCACCTCCTCGGGGATGTGTTGGCGTCGGGTCAGCTTGATGGCATCCTTCTCGGTGGTGACGATGGCTGCATCGGGGAACTTTTTGAGCAGCCCGACCAACTCGACCATATCGCTGCGATGATAGACGTGGTGGTCGTCCTTCGTCAGTTCGGCAACGACCTCGTACTGACGCTTCAGCCCATCGACAAACTGCTTGGGGTTACCGATACCCGACAAGGCAATCACACGGCTATGGGGCGTCAAAGGTTGCAGAGCCTCATCGGCATAGATGGGCTGCGGCGAGAAGCTCTCGAAGCGGGTGAAGTAGATC
This sequence comes from Alistipes sp., assembly GCA_017436185.1. The sequence goes on from JAFSDP010000002.1 coordinate 26,687, forward strand.
TGCTGGTAGGGGTAGCGAATCAGCACCTTGCGTTGCAGGCGGCGATCGATGGGGGCCATCTTCTCGGGGCACTTCGTCACCACAAAGTAGTGGGCACGGTAAAGCTGATCGGGCAGGTCGCGCAACGAGCCGAGGGGCAACATCTTATCGAACTGAATCGGGCGGGTCGAATCGACCATCAGGATGTTAATCTTCGGCGTCACATAGCGGTGCTGGAAGCCGTCGTCCATAATGATGAGGTTCACCTCGGGGTGCTCCTGACGGATGCGGCGGATGCCCTCGACACGCTTCTCGCAGACGACAACCACCGTCTGGGGGAATTTGCGCTTGAAGAGCAGCGGCTCATCGCCCACCTGACGGTAGTGGCTCTTGATACCCACCTCCAGATAGCCCTTCGTGGTACGGCCATAGCCGCGCGAGAGGATGGCCACACGGTATTTGCGTTGGAAATAGGAGATGAGCATCTCACACATCGGGGTCTTGCCCGTACCGCCTACGGTGATGTTGCCGATGCAGATAATCGGAATGTCGAACTTCTCGCTTTTGAGCATACCCCAGTCAAAGAGGCGGTGACGGAAGGTCACAGCCAAACGGTACAAAAGGGCCAGCGGGGCATAGAAAATTTCGCGCATTTCGTCTCTGAATTATACGAATCATTCAAAGATAGCGGTTTTTTTTCTTTTTCCCAAACGAAATCCGTTTTTTCTCTTTTTTATGGAGAATATCCCCTTTTGCGAGCAATTTTCTCTCCGTTTTTTCGTATCTTTACAGCCTACGATAAAAAACCGAAAAAAATGAGATACTCACACCTTCTGTTACACACCCTGCTTGTGACTCTGCTGCTGGGCACGCTTTCGGCTTGCAGCTCCTCGTCGAAGGAGGAGGCCGCCGAAGAGGAGGCCCCCCTGAACCTTGTTTACGGCATCAATGCCGACCTCTATCGATTGGAGACGGGCGAGGTAGCCTCGGGGCAGACCGTAGGCGGCATCTTGGGCGGCTACGGGGTTTCGGCTCGTCTGATCGACCGCCTCGACCGTTCGTCGAAGGAGGTCTTCCCGCTGCGCAACATCCGCCCGGGCCACAAATACACCGCCTTCATCCACGAAGATTCGCTCTATGCGCCCCACCTGGATTACCTGGTCTATGAGCAGAACGTCTCGGACTATGTAATCTTTGGCTTTGTGGGTGACTCGGTCACCATCGAGAAGGGGTCGAAGCCGACCACCACCCGCCGCACCCGCAAGAGTGCCGTCATCGAGAGTTCACTGTGGGGTGCCATTATGGAGGCCGACCTGCCGTATGCCCTGGCCGCCGAGATGGAGGACATCTACCAATGGACGGTCGATTTCTTTGGTATTCAGGCCGGTGACGACTTCACGGTCATCTACGACGAGAAGTTCATCGACGACACCCTCTCGGTCGGCATTGGTCGGGTGTGGGGTGCCCGCTTCAACCACGGTGGCAAGAGCTACTATGCCATCCCCTTCCGTCAGGGGGGCAAACTCCAATACTGGGAGGCCGATGGCGGCTCGCTGCGCAAGAACATCCTGAAGGCACCGCTCAAATTCTCCCGCATCTCGTCGGGCTTCTCCTACTCGCGTCTCCACCCCGTGCATAAGGTACGCCGCCCCCATACGGGTGTCGATTATGCCGCTCCGGCAGGTACGCCCGTGCGTGCCGTAGCCGATGGCGTAGTGACCTTCCGAGGCTGGGGTGGCGGTGGTGGTAACACCATCAAAATCAAGCACCCGGGCAACCTGATGACCGGTTACCTGCACTTGAGCCGCTTTGCCAAGGGCATCGCCGTCGGTACCCGTGTGTCGCAGGGACAGCTCATTGGTTATGTCGGCTCGACAGGCACCTCGACAGGCCCGCACCTGGACTACCGCATCTGGAAAAACGGTACCCCCATCAACCCCTTGAAGGTGCCGCAGGAGCCTACCGAACCTATCTCGAAGGAGAATCGCGAGAAGTTCGAGTTTGTGCGTGACCGCATTATGGCCGAGCTGGAGGGCAACTGCCCCGAGAGCGACATCATCACGCAGGTCGATTCGATTGTACTGCCCACCATTGCTGCCGACTCGGTAGCCCAACCGACCAACTAAAATGGCACGCACGGCAGTTATCATCGTAGCAGGAGGGGTGGGCCAACGAATGGGCGGCAGCCTGCCCAAACAGTTTCTGTTTCTGGGCGATAAGCCCATTCTGGCGCAAACCATCAACCGTTTCCACGAGGCTCTGCCCGAGGCGCAACTCATCGTGGTGTTGCCCGAAGCACACATCGACTTTTGGCGTAACTTCAGCGCCCGCTTCGAGGTGGCACGTCACCAAATTGTAGCGGGGGGCAAAGAGCGTTTCCACTCGGTCAAGAATGGCTTAGCGGCGGTGGCCTACAACTGCGAGTTGGTTGCCGTGCAGGATGCCGTGCGCCCCTTGGCATCGGTCGAGTTGATTCGTCGCTCGATGGAGGAGGCGGCACACTACGGCTCGGCGATTCCGGTGGTCGAGGCGGTCGATTCGTACCGCATCATCGAGGGCGAGGAGTCGAGAATCATCGACCGCCGACCGTTGCGCATCGTGCAGACCCCGCAATGCTTTCAGCGTGCGCTGTTGGACGAGGCCTACGGGGTAGCGTATTCGCCCCTGTTTACCGACGATGCCTCGGTGGTGGAGGCGATGGGCGAAAAGGTCCACCTGACACAGGGCGAGCGCAGCAACCTGAAGATCACAACCCGAGAGGATATTACCGTCGCCTCGGCTCTGATGATGGGCGAAGAGGCAGAAAACCAATAAGATGAACCGCACATTCCGTTTCCGTTTCGATCGACGCACGCTCTACATTACGGCCCTGCACGTCGTGCTCTATCTGGCCATCGGCGTGGGGTTGTACCTCCTTTACGAAGGGGGCTACTTCTCGGCCTGGTTTGCCTCGTTTGTGGGGGCGTTGCTCGTGTTGATGTCGCTCTCGATTCCCCGCACGCTGCTCCTCACGGACGAGCAGTTGGAGGTGCGATGTCTGCTCGACATCACCGAGTTGCCATACAAAGAGATTGCCTCGGTGCGGATGGTCGAGCCCGAAGAGATGCGACGGGTCTTCCCCTACTTTGGGGCCTTCGGATTCTTCGGCTACTACGGCCACTTCTTCGATTTCAAGCAGTTTGAGCGCATCAAAATCTACGCCTCCGAGTGGCGCAATATGGTCGAGGTGATGACCATCTACGAGGAGCGTTATTGGATTTCGTGTACCGACGCCGAGGAGTTGATTCGCCTCATCGACGAAGCGGCATCACAAGAAGCCTAAAACCTAAAACACTATGAATATCAAGCGTTTATTATTGCCGATTTTGCTATTGGCAGCCCTTACCGTATCATCCCAGGAGTTGGTCTATCAGGACCGCGAAGGGGTCATTCGCTACACGGCCGACAACACCGAAGTGGGTGTCTTTGGTGCCAACTACTGCCTCCCCTCGGCCTCGGATTACCGTGCGGCCCACAAGGTAGCCCCCACGTTGGAGCTGAAGAAGCGGATGATCGACATCGATATGGAGCACTTCGCCCGAATGGGTTTCCGTGCCCTGCGCCTCTCGTTCTGGGGCGATTGGGAAAATTCGACCCGTGAGGGGGCCCTGCTCGACAACGAACACCTCGACCTGCTCGACTACCTGATTTGGCGAGCCTCGGAGCGGGGCATTCTGATGCTCTTCTCGCCCACCGTAGGCCACGCCGCCTGGTGGCCCGATGGCGATAAGAACCTCCCCGGCTTTGCCGCCCACTACCCCAAGCCTGAGCTGACGTTCGACCAAGCGGCCATCCGTGCCCAGCAGCGTTATATGACCGAGTTTCTGAACTACCGCAACCGCTACACCCAGCGGCTGTATAAGGAGGAGCCGCACATCATCGCCATCGAAATTCTGAACGAGCCGGCCCGCATTATGGGGCGCAACGAGGAGATTCGCCACTACATCGACACCATGTCGGAGACCATCCGTAAGACGGGTTGTCAAAAGATTATCGCCTACAACATCTCGGAAAACTTCTACATCGCCCCCGCCATCCGCTCCTCAAAGGCCGAGTGTGTCACCTACGGATGGTATCCCACGCAGCTCAACCACGGCGAGACGCTTCGGGGCAACTACCTCCCCTATGTGAACGACTACACCCCGATGAAGCAGGTCGAGGTGGGTCCTCGCTCGAAGATGGTCTATGAGTTCGATGCCCCCGACCTGGTCTGCTCGTATATGTATCCCGCCCAGGTGCGTGAGTTCCGTGAGGGTGGTGTGCAGTGGGCAGCGATGTTCTCCTACGATATGATTGGCACCGCCCCCTGGAATTTGGGTTGGCAGACCCACCTTTTGAATATGGTCTATACGCCGCAGAAGGCCGTTTCGGCAATGATTGCCGTCAAGGGAATGGCGACCCTCGAGCGAGGTCGTGATTGGGGCCGCTATCCCCACAACAACCGCTTCGGCCACATCGAGGTCGATGCCGAAGCCGACCGCAGCTGCTACTACGACGGCGAGGAGCTTTACTACTCGAACTCGGCACCCGAGGAGCTGAAAATCAACCACAAAAGGCTTCGCAAGGTGGTGGGTGTCGGCTCGTCGGAGGTGGTCGCCTCTTCGGACAACTGCCTCTACTTTGTCGAGCGCACCGACCAAGGGTGGACACTGGAGCTTTATCCGGCCGTTACGCAGGTCGATGACCCCTACAAGTGGCCCACGCTCGATCGTCGGGTCTTTACGCTCGATGAGGGTACGCGCACCCTGCGCCTCAACCTGCCGGGTTGCAAGCAGACGGTCACGCTGTTGCCGGGTCGTTATCTGTTGAATGGCAAACGCGTGGAGCGCATCGGCGATGTCCGCTATCACCTCGCCCCCGAGCAGCTCTTCATTCCCCAACGTGATTACCCCACGCTGCTCTTTACCCGAGGCGGCTTCTTCAGCCCCTCGTACGACAGCCGTCCCTCGAAGGAGGGCAACCTGAGACTCTACGCCGAGAATCTGGTAGAGAAGGAGGAGTATTGGTTCCCTGCCGACATTGCGGCACAGCACTACATCGGCGACCGCCTGCAAAAGGGACAAACGCCCAAGGCGATGCTGATCAAGGTGCGTGCGCTGACCCCCACGACCACCACGATGCGTCTGCTCGTTAGCGAAAGTGACTTTGGCAGCTGGGGTACCACCCTCTCGCTTTCGACCGAGTGGCAGACCATCGAGGTGGATATGGCCTCGATGCACCCCGACCAAACGCCCCAACTGCCGCAGGATTGGCCGGGCATCAGCCCCTACTACCGTCCCGACTATGGCGGCACGGGCAGCGAGATTGATTGGTCGGAGGTCGAAAACCTCTACCTCTCGCTACGCAGTGGCGACTTTGAGGACCAAGGTGCCGCTCCGAAAGGCATCGAGGTGGCCTCGATCGAGGTAGTCTATTAAAAGACCGAAAGGGAGTCCTGCCGTTTGGCAAGACTCCCTTCTTTTTTTGCGGGGGGGGGTAAAAAAACTACTTCACCAGGCGGTTGGTAGCCGTATCGGGGAAGACAATCCAAGGGCGGAAGCTCTTGGCATCCTCGAAATCCATCAGGGCATAGGAGCAGATGATAATCACATCGCCCACCTGTACCTTGCGGGCTGCGGCACCATTCAAACAGATGCAACCGCTTTCACGAGGCCCCTTGATGATGTAGGTCTCGAAACGCTCGCCATTGTTGATGTCCAAAATCTGGACCTTCTCGCCCTCGATGAGGTTGGCGGCCTCCATCAACGCCTCGTCGATGGTGATACTGCCCACGTAGTTCAAATCAGCCTGCGTCACCGTCACACGGTGCAACTTCGACTTGATGACTTCAATCTGGAATTTCATTATCGAATACGAATGTTATCAATTAGACGAATCTCTCCTGCCTGCACGGCTATGCAACCCTGAATGCGCTCCGAGTCGCTCCACTTCTCGACCTCCTCCAACGAGAGGGCATCGACCGACTGGTAGTAGATGACCTTCAGCAGGCCGCTCTTCTCGACCTCCTCAACCACCCACGCCTTCAACTCGGCGGGCGACAACTCCTTCGAACGCTCGACGGCACCTTGCAGAGCGGCATAAATCTCGGGGGCTGCGGCACGATGGGCAGGAGTCAGGAGCTGGTTGCGCGACGAGAGGGCCAGGCCATCCACATCACGAATGATGGGACACTCGACAATCTCGACCGTAAAGCCCAGCTGCGCCACCATCGCCTTGATGACGGCAATCTGCTGAAAATCCTTCTCGCCAAAGTAGGCACGAGCAGGCTCCACCATCTGAAACAGACGGCTCACCACCTGTGCCACACCATTGAAGTGGCCCGGACGGGTGGCACCCTCCATCACCTTATCCACCCGACCGAAGTCGAACTGACGGGTATCGGGCTCGGGATAGACCTCCTCGACCGAGGGCATAAAGACCACATCGGCACCGGCCGCCTCCAACAAAGCCGCATCGGCCTCGGGGGTGCGGGGGTAACGGGTTAAATCGTTCTTGTCGTTGAATTGGGTGGGATTGACAAAGACACTCACCACCACCGTCTCATTCTCACGGCGGGCACGCTCAACCAACGAGCGGTGACCGGCGTGCAAAGCCCCCATCGTCGGAACGAAACCGACTCCCTGCTGATCCTTTGATTGAAGGGCCTCACGGAGGGCTGCTATGGTCGTAACTACTTGCATTGCTTTAAGCGGATACTGTTTTACAGACGCAAAAGTAGAAACAATAAATGAGATTGAGAAAAGAAAAGTTATTTAATTTTCGCCGATTGTACTATCTTTGCATCAAAATCAAACCTAAACAAGCAATGAAAAAGCTCATTCGTATGGCAACTTTGCCCGTAATGGCCGCTACGGCCATCGCCTGCTCGGAGACCACCACCGAGCAGAGCTGGATTGTCGATCGTTTCGACGACATCAAAGTGATTCGTTATGAGGTTCCCGGTTTCGAGGCACTGCCCTTGGAGGAAAAGGAGCTGATTTACTACCTGCAAGAGGCCGCCAAATGGGGTCGTGACATCCTCTTCGACCAGAACTGCGCCATCAACCTGCCCGTACGTCGCACGTTGGAGTGCATCTACCTGAACTACGAGGGCGACCGCACCACCGACGAGTGGAAGGCCGTAGAGAAGTACCTCAAAAAGGTATGGTTTGCCAACGGCATCCACCACCACTACTCGAACGATAAGTTCCGCCCCGAGTTCTCGCAAGGCTACTTCGAGGAGCTGATGGCCTCGGTAGGCGACGAGAAGTTCGGCGAGCTTACGGAGTGGCGCACTGGGGTGATTCGTGCCATCTTCGACGAAAAGGCCTACCCCACCAAGCTCAACCAGAAGGCGGGCGACGATCTGCTGCTGACCTCGTCGAGCAACTACTACGCCGGGGTGACGCAGGCCGAGGCCGAGGCCTTCTACGCCAAGATGGCCAAAGCCTATGCCGACGATCCGCAGCCCATTTCGTTTGGTCTGAACTCGCAGCTCACCAAGAACGACAAGGGCGAGCTGATTGAGCGTGTATGGTACCTCGAGGGGATGTATGGCAAGGCCATCGAGCAGATTATCTATTGGCTCGAGAAGGCCCACGAGGTGGCTGCCGAGCCGCAGAAGACGACCATCGGACACCTGATCAACTACTACCGCACGGGCGATTTGAAGCAGTTTGATGCCTACAACATCGCCTGGGTCAAGGACGTGGAGTCGAATGTCGATTTCGTGAACGGCTTTATCGAGGACTACGGCGATGCGCTGGGTCGCAAGGCTTCGTGGGAGTCGATCGTAAACTTCAAGGATGTGGATGCCTGCCACCGCACGGAGGTGATCTCGGAGAATGCCCAGTGGTTCGAGGACCACTCGCCCGTCAATCCCGCCTTCCGCAAGCCCGAGGTGAAGGGTGTTTCGGCCAAGGTGATTACCGTAGCGATGCTGGGCGGCGACTGCTACCCCGCCACCCCGATTGGCATCAACCTGCCGAATGCCGACTGGATTCGCCGCGATTTCGGCTCGAAGTCGGTAACCATCGACAACATCACCTACGCCTACGACAAGGCGGCACAGGGCAACGGCTTCACCGAGGAGTTCGTGCTGCGTGAGGAGGATCGTGCCCGTATGAAGGAGTTTGGCAAGCTGGCCGACGACCTGCACACCGACCTGCACGAGTGTCTGGGCCACGGCTCGGGTCGTCTGATGGAGGGTGTCAGCCCGACGGCTTTGGGCAGCTACTCCTCGACCCTGGAGGAGACCCGTGCCGACCTGTTTGGTCTCTACTACATCGGCGATGAGAAGATGGTTGAGCTGGGTCTGGTGCCCTCGTTCGAGGTGGCCAAGGCGGCCTATGCCGACTACATTATGAATGGTATGATGACCCAGCTGTCGCGCATCGAGCCGGGCAAGAATGTCGAGGAGTCGCACATGCGTAACCGCAAGCTGATTGCCGAGTGGTGCTACGAGCAGGGTAAGGGAGAGAATGTCATCGAGTGGGTGACGGAGAACGACAAGCGTTACATCGTGGTGAACGACTTCGAGAAGCTGCGTGAGCTGTTCGGCAAGATGCTCTACGAGATTCAGCGCATCAAATCCGAGGGCGACTTCGAGGCAGGTAAGGCACTGGTCGAGAAGTATGCCGTCAAGGTGGATCAAGAGCTGCACCAAGAGGTGTTGGCCCGCTACAAGGCACTCAACATCGAGCCTTATGGTGGCTTCGTAAATCCCGAGTATGAGTTGGTCAAGGAGGGCGACAAGGTGGTCGATGTACGCATTTCGTACCCCGCCAACTACACCGAGCAGATGATCAACTACGCCAAGAACTACTCGGTGCTTCCCAACAAGAACTAACCGATTTGGTAGATTCAACCCCCAAAACGGGTGTCCGACTTGATTGGTTGGACACCCTTTTTTTGCAAAGCTGCGAAAAAAGGCTAACTTTGTCTTAAGTGAAACTAAAAACTACCCCGCAATGAAACGAAATCGCTTTGGTTGGCTGGCCCTCGCGGCTGCGGCCTTCGTGTTGAGTTGCTGTGCCCCCAAGGGGGAGCAGACGCCTGTATATCTGGATGAGGATGCCCCGCTCGAAGAGCGTGTCGAGGATGCCCTGCAACGGATGACCACCGAGGAGAAGGTGGCCTTGTGCCACGCCCAATCGAAGTTCTCGGTGCGGGGTGTGCCCCGTCTGGGTATTCCCGAGGTGTGGATGAGCGATGGTCCGCACGGCGTGCGTGCCGAGATTGAGTGGGACAGTTGGAGCTACGCCAACTGGGGCAACGACTCTTGCACCGCCTTTCCGGCCCTGACCTGTCTGGCGGCCACCTGGAATCCCGAGATGGCGGCCCGCTTCGGCAAGGCCATCGGCGAGGAGGCCCGCTTCCGCAAGAAGGATGTGCTGTTGGGCCCCGGTGTGAATATCTACCGCACGCCGCTCAACGGACGCAACTTCGAGTATATGGGCGAAGATCCGACGCTGGCTTCGGTGATGGTGGCCCCCTATATTCGTGCCGCCCAGCAGAGCGGCATTGCCACCTGCGTCAAGCACTACGCCCTGAACAATCAGGAAACCCGCCGTTCGCAGGTGAATGTGCACCTCTCGGAGCGTGCTCTGCGTGAGATTTACCTTCCCGCCTTCAAAGCAGCGGTCGATGCAGGGGCGTGGTCGTTTATGGGGTCGTACAACCGCTATCTGGGGCAGCACGGCTGCCACAACGAAGTGTTGGTCAATAAGATACTGAAAGAGGAGTGGGGTTTCGACGGTGCCTTCATCTCGGATTGGGGTGGTGCACACGACACCTTCCAGTCGGCCGAATATGGCTTGGACATTGAGATGGGTACCGGCTCGGACGGCCTCACCTACTCGACCAAAAACCACTACGACAACTACTACCTGGCCCTCCCCTACCTGGCCGCCCTGAAGCGGGGCGAGGTCTCGTGGGAGAAGCTCGACGACAAGGCCCGACGGGTGTTGCGTCTGATTTTCCGCACCGTGATGTCGAAGGATCGCCCCTGGGGCTCGTTTGCCACCGAGGAGCACGCCGCCGTAGCCCGCACCATCGCCGGTGAGGGTATCGTGTTGCTCAAAAACGAGGGCATCCTGCCCCTTGCCCCCCACAGCGGCAAGCGCATCGCCGTCATTGGCGAGAATGCCACCCGTTCGATGTGCAAGGCGGGCGGCTCGTCGGAGTTGAAACCTTGGCGAGAGATTTCGCCCCTCGAAGCCTTTGAGGAGGCCTACGGCAAGGAGAACATCCTTTACGCCCTCGGTTATGGCAGCGGAGCTTCGTCGTATGGTCGGGTGAACGAGTCGCCCTACGATGCCGAGGCGTTGAAAAAGGAGGCCTTGGAGGTGGCGGCCGAGGCCGATGTGGTGCTCTTCGTAGGTGGCCTGAACAAGAGCCACCGCCAAGATTGCGAGGATGGCGACCGTCTGATTTACGGGTTGCCGTTTGGGCAGGAGGAGCTGATCGAGGAGATAGCAAAAGTGAATGAAAATCTGGTGGTTGTACTCGTTTCGGGCAATGCCGTCGAGACCCGATGGAGCCCCTTGGCCAAGGCCATCGTGCAGGGGTGGTATGGCGGCTCGGAGGCTGGTCACGCCATTGTGGATGTGGTGAGCGGTGCGGTCAATCCGAGCGGCAAGCTCCCCTTCTCGTTCTATGCACGTCTGGAGGATTGCGGAGCCCACGCCTTCGATGCCTCGTGCTACCCGGGGGTGGATGACGAGTGCTACTACAAAGAGGATATTCTGGTGGGCTACCGTTGGTTGCAGGCCAAAGGCATCGAGCCGGCCTACCCCTTCGGCTATGGTCTTTCGTACACCACCTTCACGTTGGGTGCTCCCCAAACGAAGCGCACGTCGTACCGTACGGGCGACGAGATTAAGGTAACCGTCGAGGTGACCAACACCGGAGCGGTGGATGGCAAGGAGGTGGTACAGCTCTACGCCTCGAAACCCGAGAGCGTCGTCGAGCGTGCCCCCAAAGAGTTAAAGGCGTTCCAAAAGGTGGCCGTCAAGGCGGGTGCTACGGAGCGTGTCGAGCTTTCATTCGAGGTCGATAAGTTGGCCTATTGGAACGAGGCCGAGCAGCAGTGGAGAATCGAGAAGGGCGATTACGACCTCTATGTCGGTAACTCCTCGGAGGCCACCGAAAAGGTACGCATCACGGTAAAGTAGCCATCGACAACAAGAAAAGCGGGGACATCCGAAGTGGATGTCCCCGCTTTTTGTGTGGTCGAAATCGGGACTAGTAACCGAAGATCTCCTCCTGCGATACGGTACGGACAGGGCCGAGCGTGCGCAAGAAGTTCATATCCAGATCCTTGATGTCACCCAGGATGCAGTACTGGTAGGTGCGATCCTTCACCCACTTCTCCTGCGTGGTCTTCACATCCTGGAGGGTCATCGTCGGCACCTGCTCGAAGAGAGCCTTCGTGCGATCGACCTCCACGCCCATATCCTCCATCGTGACAGCTACATTCAGAGCGCCACGCTTCACGGTACGGGTGGTACGGATGCGCTCGATGAGGGCCTTCTTGGCAATCTCAAAGGCGGCCTCCGACTCGGGCATCTGGTTGATAATCTCATCGAATGCCTCGATGGCCTGCTGCATCTTATCGTTCTGCGTAGCAATGAAGGCGGTGAAGGTGTAAGGCACCGTCTTATGGGTGGGCAGCGTCAGCTGAGCCGACGACGAATAGGCCAGACCGCGTGCCTCGCGCATCTCCTGGAAGACGATAGCATTCATACCGCCACCGAAATACTCGTTATAGAGCGCCAAAGCGGCATCGTGTGCGGGGTCAAACTGCTCGCCACGGTTCGAGAACTGGGCGTAGTAGATCTGCTTGGCATCGTACTGGGCCAATACCACCTCGCTCTTATCGGTCTTGACGGGCTGCGGGAGACGGTACTCCAGCGGCTCGGGATTCTCCACCACGGCGTGGTGCTCGACGAGCAACTTCGACAGCTCCTCCTTCGACAGCGGACCGTAGTACAGTACACGGTGCTGCTTGGCAGCCAACTCCTTCACCTGCGAGAGCAGGTCGTCCGACTTAAGCGCCATCAAGGCCTTGTTGGTCAGGGTCGTGCGGGCTACATACTCGGCACCGTTGGTGCAGTAGCGACGCAGTGCCGCAAAGCAGGAACGCTGGCTGTGCTTGCTGTTGGCACGGCTCTTCAGGGTGTTAATCTTCACGCCCTGAAGTACGGCCTCGTCGGCTACGGCATTGGCCAGATGATCCTCGTAGAGCTGCATCGTGGTAGCCATATGCTCCGAAAGGCCCGAAAGGCTGATGGTCGTGCGGGTCATACCCGGGGCAATGTGGTACGACGAAGCGATGTTGTAGAGCGCTACGGCCAACTCCTCAGCCGAACGGTTGGTCGTACCCAGGTAGTCCAGATAGTCGCAAGCCACGCCCAGCGAGGGGGTATCCTCGATACCCGTATTATAGAGGTACGACAGCGAATAGAGGTCAGTCGTCGTGTTCTGCTTGTAGAGCACCTCCAGACCGTTCTCGGTCGTGAAACGCTCCACATCGCTCTTCGGGTCGAAGAACTTCGGCTCGATGGGCTTCACCGTCGAGTTCTGAATCTCAACGAGGAAGGCACTCTGCTTGTCACGGTTCGTGACGATGGGGGTGATGGCCGGCTTCGCAATCTTCTGCTCGTTGGGATCCACGCCCTGACGCTTATAGACAATGGCGTAGTTCTCCTTGCCGAGCTTCTCGTTGGCCCACTTAACCACCTGCTCCTTGGTGATCTTCGACAGACGCTCAACCTCGCCAACCACGTCGGCCCAAGGCTTACCATTGACGAAGGCATCGACAAACATATCGGCACGACCCTCGTTCGAGTCCATAAACTGCATCCTGCCGGCCTTGAGGTTGTTGATCGAGGCCTCCAGCAGGCTCTCGTCCCACTCACCACGGCGCAGCAGCTCCATCTGCTCCAGCATCAGGTCACGCACCTCCTCGAGGCTCTGACCCTGCTTCGGACGGCCCTGCATCATCATCATACCATAGTCGGGCTGCAGACTCTCACCGGCAAAGACACCCAGCGTCTTCTGCTGCTGGTTGATGTTCAAATCCACCAGACCCGCCTTGCGGTTCGAGAGAATCGAACCTGCTACGGCTGCCAGGTCGGCATCCTCGCTCGTCGAGCCACCCAGACGCCAAGCCACGGTCACATTCTCGGCCTCGGGACCGAAGACCTCCTTAACGATGGGGGCGGTGATGGGAGCCTCGGCCTCAAACTGCAACGTGGGCAGCTCGGGGTTGGGGGCCATCTGACCAAAGTACTTATCGATGATCGAAATCATCTCCTCGGGATCGAAGTCACCCGAGAGGCAGATGGCCATATTGTTGGGAACGTAGTAGGTCTTGTGGTAGTTCTTTACGTTGGTAATCGAGGGGTTCTTCAGGTGCTCCTGCGAGCCCAGCACGGTCTGCTTGCCGTAGGGGTGGTTGGCAAACAGCAGGGCGTCGATGGCCTCCCACACTTTGCGCGAATCCTGCGTCAGCGACATATTCTTCTCCTCGTAGATGGTCTCCAACTCGGTGTGGAAGCCGCGAATCACGGGGTGCATAAAGCGATCGGCCTCGATGCGTGCCCAATTCTCGACCTGATTCGAGGGGATGTTCTCCACATAGCAGGTCACATCCTGCGAGGTGTAGGCATTCGTACCCTCGGCACCAATGGCCGACATCAGCTTGTCGTACTCGTTGGGGATGGCAATCTTCGAGGCCTCGTAGCTGATCGAGTCGATGCGATGATAGATGGCCTTGCGCTCGGCCTCATCGGTCGTCTTGCGATACTGCTCGAAGAGGGCCTCGATCTCATCCAAGAGGGGCTTCTCGGCCTCGTAGTCCGATGTACCGAACGAAGGAGTACCCTTGAACATCAGGTGCTCGAAATAGTGTGCCAGACCGGTCGTCTCGGCAGGGTCGTTCTTACCACCCACACGCACAGCGATATAGGTCTGAATGCGGGGGGTCTCGTCATTGACCGCCATATAGACCTTCAGGCCATTGTCAAGCGTGTAGATGCGGGCACCCATCGGGTCGCCCTCGACCGTTTCATACTTGTAGGGGCTACAAGCGGCAGCCAACATCGCTACGACGAGGACCGCCAGGGTAAACAGTTTTCTCATTGGTATTAAAGTGTTTGGTTAGAATAAATTCACAATCCAGTTCCAGATGGCGGAGAAGGTCTCGGCCAAGGGCTCGCGACACTCACCGATAATCATCAAGAGCATCCACACGGTGGTGATAAACTTCAACCCCGTGCCGACCAAGAAGGCCAGAAAGGAGCCGAAACCGCTCTTGAAGGCTTGGCCTGCATCCTTCTTATTCTGGGTCAGCTCGCCCAGCACGGCGCCAAAGAAGGGGCCGAAGAAGATGCCGAAAGGCGGGAACAACAACCCGACAAAGACACCCACCGTAGCACCGATGGCTCCGGCACGAGTACCGCCGAAACGACGGGTCATAAAGGCGGGCAGATAGAAGTCCAAGGCGGTCACAACCAGCGTGATAACGGCCCAAATCAAGAGGGTCGAGGTCGAGAACTCGCCACCTTCGGTGAAGTGAATGCACAGCAGACCTACATAACTTAACGGCGGACCGGGCAGACCGGGGATAATGCTTCCCAGGATGCCGACACACCCACACAGAAATGCGATGATAATAAGCAACGTATCCATCTTAAAATGCGCTATTACGATTTATAAGGCGCAAGATACGAAAAAGGTCTCAAAAATTCAAAATGTAGAATTCAAAATTCAAAATTGAGGCGGGCGGCTTAAGAAGCCGTTTTGGTGATATAAGTTGCCCCAAAAATCACCACTCGGCACTAAAAAAGCCGCTTCCCGAATGGGGGAAGCGGCTTTTTGCTAATATCCTCGATCGGATTACTGGGCCGACTGTACAGCCTCCAAATCCGACTTCAGACCTACGGTCAGCGACTCGTACTCACGAAGACCCGTACCACCGGGAATCAGGTGACCACAAATCACATTCTCCTTCAAGTTAGCCAGCGGATCGACCTTCGCCTGGATGGCTGCCTCGTTCAGCACCTTGGTGGTCTCCTGGAACGATGCGGCCGAGATGAAGCTCGACGTCTGCAGTGCAGCACGCGTAATACCCTGAAGTACCTGGGTCGAGGTGGCGGGAACAATGTCACGCACCTGTACCGTACGCATATCGCGACGCTTCAGGCTCGAGTTCTCGTCACGCAGCTTGCGCAGCGATACAATCTGGCCCGGCTGCATCGTCGTCGAGTCGCCGGCGTCGGTTACAACCGCCTTGTCGTAAAGCTCGTCGTTTACATCCATAAACTCCCACTTATCGACAATCTGGTCCTCGAAGAAGCGGGTGTCACCCGGATCCTCGATCTTCACCTTCGACATCATCTGACGTACGATTACCTCGAAGTGCTTGTCGTTAATCTTCACACCCTGCATACGGTAAACCTCCTGTACCTCGTTTACGATGTACTCCTGGATGCACGTAGGACCGAGGATGTTCAGAATATCGGTCGGCGTGATGGCACCATCCGAGAGGGCCGAACCGGCCTTTACAAAGTCGTTCTCCTGAACCACAATCTGACGCGACAGGGGAACCAGGTAACGCTTCACGTCACCCTGCTTCGAGGTGATGACAATCTCACGATTACCACGCTTGATCTTGCCGAACGTTACCTCACCATCGATCTCCGATACAATGGCCGGATTCGACGGGTTACGGGCCTCGAAGAGCTCGGTAACACGCGGCAGACCACCGGTGATATCGCCACCCGACTTACCAACGGCACGAGGAATCTTGATCAGAATCTCACCGGCCTTGATCTTGGCCTTGTCCTTAACGACAACGTGGGCACCCACGGGCAAGTTGATCTGCTTGATCTCCTCGTCCTCCTTCGACATAATCTTGATGACGGGGTTCTTCGTCCTATCCTTCGACTCGATAACCACCTTCTCCGACAGACCCGTCTGCTCGTCACGCTCCTCACGGTACGTGACGCCCTCGATTACGCTGTCGTAAACAACCTTACCATCCGTTTCGGAGATGATAACTGCGTTGTAGGGATCCCACTCGCAAATCAGGTCGCCCTTCTGCACCTCGGCACCATCCTTCAAATAGAGGGTCGAGCCGTAGGGCAGAGCGTGGGTATAGAGAACAATCTCGGTCTTGGGATCAACGATGCGGAACTCCGACTGGCGCGAAATAACCAGGTCAATCGGCTCACCGACGTTGTTCTTGCCCTTGATGGTGCGCAACTCATCGATCTCCAGACGACCGGCATACTTCGATACCACGTTGGTCTCCACAGCCGTACCACCGGCAACACCACCGACGTGGAACGTACGAAGCGTCAGCTGCGTACCCGGCTCACCAATCGACTGAGCGGCAATCACACCGACAACCTCACCCTTCTGGACCATACGGGCCGTAGCCAGGTTGCGACCGTAGCACTTGGCGCAAACACCGTGGCGAGCCTCGCAGGTCAGCACCGAACGAATCTCAACCGACTCGAGCGGCGACTTCTCGATGGCCTCGGCAATCGGCTCGGTAATCTCCTCGCCTGCCTTGCACATCACCTCGCCCGTCAAGGGGTGAATCACATCGTTCAGGGCCACACGACCCAAGATGCGGTCGTAGAGCGTCTGTACCACGTCGTCGTTACGCTTGATGGCCGTAGCCGTCAAACCACGCAACGTGCCGCAATCCTCCTCGTTGATAATCACATCCTGAGCCACATCGACCAGACGACGCGTCAGGTAACCGGCATCGGCCGTCTTCAAGGCGGTATCGGCAAGACCCTTACGGGCACCGTGCGTCGAGATAAAGTACTCCAACACCGACAGACCCTCCTTGAAGTTCGACAGAATCGGGTTCTCGATAACCTGCTGGCCACCCTCAACACCCGACTTCTGCGGCTTGGCCATCAGACCACGCATACCGCTCAGCTGTCGAATCTGCTCCTTCGAACCACGAGCACCGGAATCAAGCATCATATAGACAGGGTTGAAACCATCCTCGTCCTTGACGAGGGTATCGATTACCACCTTCGTCAGCTTCGTGTTGATGTTCGTCCACACGTCGATGATCTGGTTGTAACGCTCGTTGTTCGTGATAAGACCCATATTATAGTCATCCATAATGGCATCGGCACGCTCGTAGCCCTCCTGAACCAATGCTGCCTTCTCCTCGGGGATAATCACAGCGTCCAGGTTGAACGACAGACCGCCCTGGAAGGCCATCTGGTAACCCATATTCTTAATGTCGTCGAGGAAGGCGGCCACCTTGTCGGCACCGGCCTTCTTCATCACGTTGGCGATGATGTCGCGCAGCGAACGCTTGGTCAGCACCTCGTTGATGTAGCCTACCTCCTGCGGAACCTTCTGGTTGAAGAGGATGCGACCTACGGTCGTCTCCTTCAGCTCCTTAACGGGGTTACCCTCTTCGTCCAAATCGTCCACCAGACACTTCACCGTGGCGTGCAGATCAGCACGACCCTCGTTGTAGGCGATGATGGCCTCCTCGGGACCGTAGAAGGTCAGACCCTCACCCTTGACACCCTTGCGGGGCTTGGTGATGTAGTACAGACCCAGAACCATATCCTGCGAAGGTACGGTGATAGGTGCACCGTTGGCGGGGTTCAACACGTTGTGCGAACCGAGCATCAGCAGCTGAGCCTCCAGAATGGCGGCATTACCCAGCGGCAGATGAACGGCCATCTGGTCACCGTCGAAGTCGGCGTTGAATGCCGTACAAGCGAGCGGGTGCAGCTGCATTGCCTTACCCTCGATGAGCTTGGGCTGGAAGGCCTGGATACCCAGACGGTGAAGCGTCGGGGCACGGTTCATCAGCACGGGGTGACCCTTGATGACATTCTCCAGAATGCCCCAAATAACGGGATCCTTGCGGTCGATGATCTTCTTGGCCGACTTCACGGTCTTCACGATACCGCGCTCGATGAGCTTGCGGATGATGAAGGGCTTGTAAAGCTCGGCAGCCATATCCTTCGGAATACCCATCTCGTGCATCTTCAGCTCGGGACCAACGACGATTACCGAACGAGCCGAGTAATCGACACGCTTACCCAGAAGGTTCTGACGGAAGCGACCCTGCTTACCTTTCAGCGAGTCCGAAAGCGACTTCAACGGACGGTTCGACTCGTTCTTCACGGCGTTGCTCTTACGCGAGTTATCCAACAGCGAATCGACAGCCTCCTGCAACATACGCTTCTCGTTTCTGAG
>JAFSDP010000012.1 GCA_017436185.1 Alistipes sp.
CAAGTGGGAGGAGGCTGTCGAGAACGCAAAGAGTTTCTTTTCGCACCTCGTTCCGAAGATTTCTATTGGTACTGATCCTACAAATGAGGTGGCGATCGATTTCGATTGGGACGATGTAAAGCGTAATCCAGACGAGGTGCTTGACCTTGCTGAGAAGATTGCAAAGCAGAAAGGGTTGAAAATCGTTGTTTGCGTTGATGAGTTCCAGAATATTGCAGAGTTTGCCGAACCAGACTATTTCCAGAAGAAGTTGCGCTCACATTGGCAGCAGCATCAGAGCGTTGCATATTGCCTCTACGGTAGCAAGCGGCATATGATGTTGGAGGTATTCACTCACTCGTCTAAACCATTCTATAAGTTTGGCAACCTGATGTTCCTTGACAAGATTGAGACGCCATACCTTGTAAAGTTCTTCAATAGTCGTTTTGAGGATACAGGCAAAAGTATTAATGATGATGCAGCCCACTTAATCGCAGAACTTGTAGACAACCATCCTTATTACGCGCAGCAGCTCGCACAACAGTCGTGGTTAAGAACAAAGGATGTGTGTACTATTGAAATTGTCCGCGAGGCACACGCCGCATTGGTAGAGCAGTTGAGCCTATTGTTTGTAACAATTACCGAGACCTTGACAACACAGCAACTGAACTACCTTAAAGCCCTTATTGCAGGCGAGAAGGCAATTAGTTCAACCGATGTGATGCACCGCTACCAGATATCGTCGCCGACATCTGCGGCTCGCTCAAAGGCAGCTCTAATCAAGAATGATATTTTGGATAACAAGGCTGGCGAGATCTCGTTCCAGGATCCTATCTACGCCTACTGGTTGAAGACTGAGTATTTTGCAAAGTAAAGTATTATAATGCTCATTAGTCAATAAAAATCATTGCTAATCATTACTGATTATCGCTTTAAAATCGCATGTATAAACAAGCATACCAAGAACGCTTACACCGTTTTCAAAGAAATGATAAATAGATGTATTAAATACCGCAAAAGTACAATATAATATGTGTAGCATTTCATCAAAAAAAAGAGTTAAATGTTCAAACTCATCATGTCATTTCGTTTATCAATTCCAAGATATAATACATCCATTGATTAATGACAAAGGTTATGTTGTGTTCAAATGTCCAAACTGTGGCCATTGCACAAAAACCAAGGTAAATAATACTGATATATACGATTCACATCCCTATTTCCTTAATGCATACGAGATAGATGAATACATAGATGATGTAATAGAAATGGATTCTATTGACGACGATTTTAAAAGTGAGGATAAGATTAGTGTAGAAAATAAAATATGGGATACCGAAAGTATAGAATTTTACAGAAGATGCCAAACGGTTATAAATCAGAACAGTGGTAAAATTTCTAAAGAATTGAAGGATATAGAGAACGCTTATTTGGCTTCAATATATAGTGCAAGATTCATTGAAAGATTGATTTTTAAGATTAATATAGAAGGACAAGATTGTCTGCTAATTAAAAGAATATACTCAGAACGTGATTTTACGACCGACAATCTCGTATTTATAGGCACTAATAGATTAAAAATAGAATCTCTTGCTAACGGCATATATGATAGAGATTATTGCTATAACATACTTGATAACGCCTTAAGACGATGGAATGTATTATCTAATCTGATTGTATTTGTTTCTCCATTCATAGGCTTTGATTATAAAACTGATAAATACGATGAACAAATTATAAAATATTGGCGTTGGTTAGATGAAATTATTGATATAAGCAAGACTATATTTGTTACAAGGAAAAAGACTATAAATAGTCTAAAAGAAGCATTAAGCAATAAAGAAAGGACTTATGATGTCCTAAAAGAATGGGATGCATTAAGCGATTTATTAAAAGTCGCAGATAGATATGACGGTAGAAAACAAGATGCAGACAAAAGCCGCGTACAAACATATAGTGATTCGAAATTTCATGCAAAATTTTATGCTGGTATTATTGATGAGGATATTGAAGTTTTAATGGGATCATATAATATTCATCAAGGGAAGTCACTCGAGAATATAACTTTTCATCGTTATCCTAGAAAAGAATTTCAAAAAAGATTTTTAGACCCATTCAAAATAAAAATAACTGATTTTATTCAAAAAGAAGATTATTTTCAATCGGCTTTAATTGAAATTAACAACGATGATGTTAATACTACTCTAATAATAAATCATTCAGAATATAAAGAATTAATATCCCATTATCTATAACACTATTGTTATTTGATATTATTTAGCTAACAACGGTTGGTGATAATACGCAGAAAAAGCGTATCTTTGCATTATTAAATCATTTGGAACGCCAATGCGGTAAGAGGTTGAATATAAATCACTTCAATTTGGCGTCTACCGAAACTTGAAAATGAGCTTGAAAAGCGCGGTACAACACGTATATCGAAATTGCTGATTATCAGCACGATGAATTTGTGAGTATTTTCCGTGTCATTGCAAAAATGTGAGTTGTACCGATTAAAAGGCTAAAACGCTTTCAATCAATAGTGTAAATGTGTTGCATCGGCAAGTAAAATTGCATACTAACGATAAACGATGATAAAACATTTTGCCAAAAGGTGCTCACTTTGAGCGCTTTTTTGTGTATAGTGATTAAACCATTTATCACTGTTTATCGTCGTTACGCAATATTTCTTCGCCCTATTTCACCCTCATCCAAAAAATCGGAGTTGCGAGTCTTAATAAATTATTACTGCATAAGAGTTGCAAATTAAACAATTATCACCCTATTTGTTCCATAATAGTTGTAAATAGAACTGTTATCGGAAATGTTTAGAGCATTCTGCAATCCAAGACAAATCGCTGCACTTCGGATTTTTTATAAAAAAAGTATACGACCCTAAAGACAAATGAATTTTATTCCACAAAAAATATTATCTTTGCTAAAATTTAAAAGAATGGATAGATTAGATATTATAAAGAGTGCATTAGGTAAACCTTTTCACGAAAGTGATAATGGTCTTATATATAACTGCGATTGTGCGGATGCTCTATGCAATCTTCACAATCGTTCGATCATTGATTGCACAATAACAAGCCCCCCTTATAACATTGGTAAAGAGTACGAAACGGTCACACATTATGACAAGTATGTTGCTTGGCTCACATCTATTTTATCTTCTGTAGAGAACATTACCAAACCAAATGGAGCATTGTTGTTAAATGTTGGATACCTATCTATACAGGATAAGGGACGAGCCATTCCCATTCCATATTTATTATGGGATAAGATTCAAATGTACTTACAACAAGAAATTGTATGGAATTATGGTGCGGGTGTAGCTTGTAAGAATTATCTCTCTCCCAGAAACGAGAAGATACTTTGGTATGTAAAAGACCCCAACCTGTACACATTTAATTTAGACGACATTAGAGATCCTAATGTGCTATATCCTAACCAGAAAAAAAATGGCAAATTAAGGTGTAATAGCATCGGTAAAAACCCTTCTGATGTTTGGCAAATAGCAAAGGTAACATCTGGTCGTAATCGGGCATCAGACGAGAGAACTTTGCACCCTGCACAGTTTCCTGAGGATTTAATTAGAAGAATAATCCGAGGTTTTAGTAATGTTGATGACTTAATCTTAGATCCGTTTATAGGTAGTGGTACAGTTGCATCAGTATGCATTGAAGAAGGAAGAAAGTATCTAGGGTTTGAAATTAGTGAAAAATATTGTGAGGTTATAGCAACAAGACTAAATCTAAAATTGTCAAACCCTAAGTTATTCTAATTCCAAAAAATGGTGCAAAATTTTTGCACCATTACTCCTCCTTTTATTTCTTCGTTTTATCCTTTGAGTATAGTGTAATAAGTTTTGAAGTATACGCACTATGCTCCAACCGAGCTTGTTGACCGGTTGCTGCCCCCTGAGCAATCCAATCAGAATGCTCTAAATACCCAAATCTAACCTTAGTTATATTAGGACGGACATGCATAGCTAGTGGATTAAATTTTTCAAAGTTAACGGCAATATAATACCCATCTTTGCACTTCTTTTCATTGCCGACTTGAGGTTGTGCATAACTTCTATTTGCAAAAATCTGACTCTTATGAGATGATGTTTTAATTTCAATACTCAAACTATCATCTTTAACATTGTGAATATCTTTTTCCGTTTTAGCTGATCCCAATTTGTAGTCTGGGTATTTTTTATTGATATGCAATGCTATTAAACAATGTAAGAAGAATCCCATTATTTGAGGTTCTGGATAGATGTCCTTACCTATTTTAAAACCTGCTAAATTTGATTCAAATATTGCGTTCCAAGAAGACAATACTATATCCACTATATCATTCTTTAATGGGTGACTATTTATTAAGTCTTTTGTCTTTGTCTCCCATTGTTCTTTTGGGAGGTCTTTATATGGAGATTTCATAAAACAAATTTTTAACAGATGTGTTTAAGCCTTTTGCGAGCTTTGCTACTGTATTTAAAGTAGGAGATTTTTCTCCTCGTTCTATAAATCCAATATAAGCTCTATGTAGTCCGCATCGAAATGCAAGTTCTTCTTGAGATATATTTTGCTCATTACGCAAATAAGCTATCCTTTTCCCAAACTCAGTATTAATATTTTCTTTCATTTTTATTACAAAGTTAATTCAGCTACCTATAGTTATCAACTATCTAAAGGTAGTAATAGTGCGGTGCCGGTGCAGAAAAATCTCTTATCATATATAAAAAAATCTTAGGGAGTATGATCGAAATGCCAGTAACACGCGATATATAAATACGATACATGAGCAAAGATGAAACGATTTCGCCTGAAAAACTGTTTGGCGCTTCTCTGAACAGAAGTTCAGGAATAAAACGAGGACAACCCCACAACATCTATAATATCAACATAACCGATACCAAGCAGAGGCAACCCCTCTGCTTTTTTTGTGTTGTTGTCCGAGCTTTCGGGCGGATATTCCTATGCTTTTCGTAGGCAACCGCAAAAAAATGAAAAATTTTTGTCCTCGTTCCAAACCTTCTCGGACAAAGGCTCCCTATACTTACAATGAAGCGACCACAATCGCACAAATATAAACTTATGTCTAACACGAGGAGGTCAATACCTTCTCATAAAAACAAAACACTATGGAGGTTATTACCATTGATTCAAAAGCGTTTCAGCAGCTGCTGGAGAAAGTAAATGCTATCAACGACTATGTTCGTGAGGCACGATTAGAGCAGATAAGCAACATTGACGAGGAGTGGGTCGATAGCCAGACCGTATGTCAATACTTGCGCATCTGCGAGAAGACACTCCAACGCCTTCGTGCTGCTGGTAAGATTGCGTACAGCGGTGTCGGCAACAAGTATTACTATCAACTTGCCGAGATTAAACGCTGCCTGAGAGAGCACTTAATTAAGAGCAGTGACGAGATGTTCGATGACCTGATTCAACGTATCGGATACAACCCAAGACGATAAGTTCCGCAACCTGCATCAAAGCCCACTTCGATAAACTCGAGGTGGGCTTATACCAACAAAATAGTTCCTGAATTATCTTTACTTTGTGTATAATTGTATATATTTGCTTAATCAATTATTACAAACCAAATTTTTGTGACATGGCAAAAAAAGGACACTATCTAGAACAATTAGTCAAGGCGATGACATCAACTTTGAATAATCGTAATGATTTAAAGATCAGAACAAATGTAAGAATTCCTAATTCAAATGGTATTAAACGAGAATTTGATGTGGTAATTGAGGATCAAAGTCATAGATTAATTGTGTTTGAATGTAAAGATTACTCAACATCAAAGAATAAAACCCGATTAGACATTAAACAAGTTGATGCACTATACGGCAAATGTTCTAATATACCAGGAATAATAAGAAAGATTCTTGTTTCAACTACTGGCTTTTCATCACAAACTCGCATTGAGGCTAGCTCAAAAGGAATAGAATTGTACTCGATAGATGAAGTCCCAATAGAGTCTATTGCTAATAGTTTGAATACTTCATTTATGCATATTAATTACACTATCGAAAAATCAGTATATGTATTTACACAAAAAAATAACAACCAAAATTACATTATCAGTATAGATGATGTGATTTCTGTTTATGATTGTAATAAACAAATTGACCTTTATTCCATTTTGACAGAACAATGTAAAAAAAGAGAAAACGATATACTAAAAGCCGCAACCGAAGAATTTTACAAACGCCCAGAAAAATATGGATATGCATACGCTGTAATTGAAATAGACGGGACTTTTAGTATAAAATTAAAAGATACACTAAATGTGATTGACATTGAAACAATCGGTTTCCCAATGACCATTTCTTATATCTCGGAAAATTGCAGTTTTATCGGTCAGAAATATTGTGATAATACAAATACTTATTTCAAAAAGTATACATCGGTGATATCTGATATCGAATCAGTTATAATACAAAGTGATGGTATATTACAACCATTTTATAAAGATGGTGATGATTTAATCCAAGGTGAAGCTCTTTAACTACTATATAGTATATCGATAAATAAAAAGGGAATATTATTGATGTATTAAATACTTTCAAGAACTAACAAATCATATTAATACAACGCCAACTTTTATGATAAAATTGAAGTTGGCGTTTGATTTCATTTTGTAAGTTCAGAAAATTCTATTACCTTTGTATAAGTAATTACAGCACAGAAATTTAAGGAGGACAGTTGGCGGTATTTTCCGTACTACAAAAGCGGTCGAAACTGTTACTTCGAGGCTCAAAAGTAAACCTAAAATTTCGCAAGATTTTCAGCCTCAAAATGAAGGGCGAATACAGGTTAAACTCTCGTTTTCCGCTCAAAAAACGATAGACAGCCCAAAAGGCTGTCTTTTTTATGTCGTTTTTTGAGCGGATTCTCCGCATTGATATAGACAATCCCTCCAAACCTCCCTTTGATAAGGGAGGCTTATAGATGTTTGAGGTCGAGACTCGCCCGCAGGGACCCCAAAGCACCCCTTTTAGGGGTATGGGGTGTAAACAACAAATCGCGAGCATTGCCCACGCACGTGTGCTCGGGTCTCGTTTTCATATTTTCTCGCTCACAAACCGCACAATAAAATCCCAAAAATTTCAGCCTCAAAAATCATAACCTTTTATACAAATACAACCCCGCCTTTTGCGTACTTTGCAAAGAAAATACTACCTTTGCGACCCTTTATCAAAAAAATTACAGCTATGAGAGAGATAAATCCCCAAGAGACAACACGTGCATACGCCTTTGAGATGTGGATGCAGGCACCGATGCCGATGGTTACATTTTTCAAGACGCTCGATGTATCACGCCTTGTGAGAATCAGCCGCCGTCGTGGGCTGAAATTCAATATGCTGATGTGTTATTGCATCGGTCGTGCCGCCACACAAATCAAGGAGTTCTATTTGCTGCCCGTGGGCGACAAGTTGATGCACTACGACACCATTGCCGTAAACACCATTGTTGCCAACACGGCGGGCGAGGTGAGTTCGTGCGATCTGCCTTACAGCGAGGATTTGGCGCAGTTTAACAGCGACTATCTGCGTCTGACAAAGCAAGTGGCAGAGCGTTGCACCGACCACGACCTTTCGGCGGATAGTATGGTTATCGGCACTTCGGCCTTGGCGCAGTACGAGATAGATGGAGCTGTGGGTATGTATAGCGGTATTTTCAATAATCCGTTTATGATTTGGGGCAAGTACAAACGAGGCTTGTTTAAGACCACGCTGAGCGTATCGTTCCAATTCCACCACACCCAAATGGACGGTGCTCACGCTGCGAAATTTCTTGACTTCTTGCAGCGAGAGATTGACGGAGTGAATGTGTAAATACTACCTCTTTGTTGCCGATATCATAAAGGTTACAGCAACAATGGCAATGCCTATGCCGACTACTATGTTCGAGGTCAAGGGTTCTCCGAACATCAGTGTGCCGACAAGAATGGCGGTAATTGGCTCAAATACACCCAGCACCGAGGCCTTTGTTGCGCCGATATTGCGGGTCGCAATGGCAAGTGTAGCGGTCGAAACGATGGTCGGTAACAGTGCCAATCCCACCAAGTTTAGCCAATCAACGCCGGAGTCCATGCCCGCTGTGATGGCTGTATCCGAAAAGAGGATTTTACCCAAGAATACAACGGCTCCAACCGTTAGGGCATAGAATGTCAGCAGCGTATTCGATATCTCGGCAATAGCCTTGCTGCGGTTGATGATGACGATAAAGAGGGCATACACCAATGCCGAGCCGAGCGACAACAGAACGCCAATCGGGTCTATCGCCTCGCCGCCACTGCCCTGAGTCATAATTATCACGCCACCAAATGTTGCAGCAATAGCCATCCATACGGGCCACGAAGGCACGACACGCAGAAAGACCATAATAATCGCCACCAGCACGGGATAGAGAAAGATCAGCGTAGTTGCCAATCCCGAAGCAATATAGTTGTAGGCCTCAAAAAGGAATAGGCTGCTCGATGTGTATAGCAGACCAAGCACAAGCAATACACCCGCCTGCTTTGCGGTAATCTTGAAGCTCTGTTTGGTGAACCAAAGGAATACACCCAAAATCACCACAGCAAAGGCATAGCGAAAGAAGAGTATCGACTCGATGGCTGCACCCTTGTTCATCAACGGCACGGCAAACAATGGATTGAGTCCGTATGTGATACCGGTAATAATACCGGCAGGATAGCCTATAATTGCGTTTCTACTTAGTGGTTTCATCTCTCTTTCAGCTTTCGGCGTGCAAAGATATACACAAAAGCCGTACAGTGATGTGCGTTCGACAACAATCCTTGATGGCGACCTTGATTACTTCTCCTTTTTTGTGGAGGCAAGGTGGGTGCCGAGGAGCATTCTCGCGAGGGCAACTTTGGGTGTAATGATACAAAAAAAGGCAATCGGTAGAGCAAACCACCGATTGTTATGGATTATTAAATAGCCTTTTTATGGGTTATTACGGTACTGAAATTTAAGGAGGTCAGAGTACAGCAAGTTCGGTGCCGAAAAACGGTCTAAACTGTTACCGTAAAGTTCAAAAGTAAACCTAAAAATTGCAAGATTTTCCCACTCAAAAGTAAGGAAATAGAGTTGAACTCTTGTTTTCTGCTCGAAAAAAAAGGAAACGACGGTCATTAGGCCGTCGTTTTTCTTTTTCTCGCCACAAACCGCAAAAAAATCCGTACCTTTGGGGTGGATTATGCTAAAACAAGATTCAGATGACCGAAAAAGAGAAGATGTTGCGTCAGATGATTTATGATGCAAACAACGATACAGATCTTATCGAGGAGCGTAAGGTGGCGAAAGACCTTTGCTACGATTTTAACCAACTCCGTCCGTCGGATACCGTTAGTCAGCAGCAGATTATGCGTCGGCTGTTGGGTAAGACGGCGGGTGATAGTTTCTGCATAGTGGCCCCTTTTTGGTGTGACTACGGCTACAATATCGAGATAGGCGAGAACTTCTCTGCCAACCACAACACGGTGATTTTGGACGGCGCAAAGGTGAAGTTTGGCAACAACGTCTTCATTGCTCCCAACTGCGGTTTTCACACGGCCGGACACCCCATCGATGCCGAGCGTAGAAATCAAGGGTTGGAGTATGCCTATCCCATCACGGTGGGCGACAACGTGTGGATTGGCGCAGGGGTGCAGGTGATGCCGGGCGTCACGATCGGCTCGAATGTCGTGATTGGAGGTGGCTCGGTGGTGGTCAAGGATATTCCGTCGAATGTGGTGGCAGTGGGCAATCCCTGTCGTGTTGTGCGCCCCATTACCGAGGAGGATAAACTGAAATCGTGGGATAGGGAGTAGAAGCTAAAGAGAGAAAAAGTTGGCTTGTTCTCTCTTTGGCTTGAGATTATGTGTAACTTTGTGGTAAAAATGATTGCGATGTTGAATCCTCGTGAAAATATGGTAGTTATTGACGGCATAATAAAAACCGTCGCGATTCATAGTATTAAACTCAATGAGCGAGGAGATAAGTATAACATATTGTTCAAAAGTGCAAAATATAAATGCTACTCATATAACCGCAATAAAGTGACTTGGCTGACAAACCCAGTTGTATTTAACCCCCAAGATTGCCACGCATATTATAAGGGACGGCAACTTCAACGAGTTACTTATATCGCAGCTTTCAGAAATTACTACCACACTTATTGGTTTTTCGCTTTTGCTGACGGTAAGGTTTTCAGTTTCTACGATGATGACATAATACTTAAAAAGTCGTGCCTTGCGGATAAACAATCCAAAAGTGTATTTGAGTATCTGCGCAGTGTTGCTGCTATCAACCCATTGAAATCAGAGGATGATAGTACGCCATTATTGTTGAGGCAATATCAAGGCATCGACTTTATTGGCGATGACCGTGCAGTAGCTCCATACCTCAATCCCAAGGAGTTTCATTCTCAAAAGTTTATCGCACTACCTCTCATATTTCCATTTGGTTGCAATGCGAGTCAGCAGAAGGCTGTTCAAGCGGCATTTGAAAACCAGATAAGCATTGTTCAAGGCCCTCCCGGAACGGGCAAAACGCAGACGATCCTCAATATCGTTGCCAACATCATTTTGCAGGGCAAGACAGTGATGGTTGTTTCGAACAATAACTCTGCTATCGATAATGTGGTCGAGAAGATGGAGCGCTACAATATGGGCTTTATTACTGCGATGTTGGGTAGCCGTGCAAACAAAGATGCGTTTATAGCAGCGCAGGAAACAGAAAAACATATCCCTGCTGATATCGAGCAATGGCACGTGATAGAAGCTGATAAAGCAGAGTATTTACGCAATCTCGACAGCCAAACAAAAGCCCTTGCAGATGTGTTTGCAAAACAAGAACGTTTGGCACTTGTCCGTCAAGAGTTGGATGCCCTGAAAGTGGAGCGCACTCACTTTGAGCAGGAGGTTGAATGCAATGGAGCAATCGTCATTCGCAAACAACTTTCCTCGGCTCAACTTATGACTTTGTGGAATGAGTTGCAAGCGGTTGTTGAGGGTGTAAGGTACTCGGGCATATTTGCTAAAATCGTCAATGCGATTCGTGATTATAGGTTGAGGCGCAGACTGCACAAGATTTTCAACGGGGTTGCCGACAAACCAACCTTGAATGATATTGTTTCGCTTATTCCGATTGTTCAGCGCAAGTTTTATGAAGTAAAACACTCGGAGTTAGTGGATGAAATAGCCTCATTGGAGCGTGCTTTGTCGTCGTGCGATGCTTCGGCTATGATGAAACAACTGCAAGGGCAGTCGATGTGTTACTTGCGCAACTCACTATATCACAAGTACGGTAAAGAGCACGAGCGACAAGTATTTGCGAACATCGTTCCCGATTTGATTAAGGAGTATCCTTTGGTATTGAGTACTACCTTCTCATCACGCACTAATTTCCAGATAGATACCATATTCGACTATGTGATAATGGACGAGGCTTCGCAAATCTCGGCAGAAACGGGAGCGTTGGCTCTTATGTGTGCCAAGAACGCCGTTATAGTAGGCGATTCGATGCAGTTGCCAAATGTGGTTACCGAGGAGGATAAGTTGCGATTACAGTCGATTGCAATGAGTTGCAACATTAACGAGCGATACGATTGCGCCAAGAACAGTTTTTTGCAGTCGGTCTGCAAAGTCCTTCCAGATGTACCGCAAACACTGCTCCGAGAGCACTATCGTTGCCATCCGAAGATAATCAATTTCTGCAACCAAAAGTTCTATGGTGGTAAGTTGATAATTATGACCAAGGATAATGGCGAGGAGGATGTAATATCGGCAAAGCGTACTGCCGTGGGTCACCACACTCGTGGCAAGATGAATCAGCGAGAGGTCGAGGTTGTGATGCAAGAGGTGTTACCAACTTTGCCATACCCTGATGCAGAGATAGGTATTATCGCTCCATATAACGGGCAGGTCAATGCGCTAAACAATGCTATTGGTGGTCGAATGGATGTTGCTACGGTGCATAAATTCCAGGGTAGGGAGAAGGATGCTATCATTATGTCCACCGTTGATGATACGATAACCGAGTTCTCCGATGACCCCAATCTGCTCAATGTTGCCATATCTCGCGCCAAACAAAGGTTCTGTCTTGTTGTGTCGGGCAATGAGCAGCCAAAGGATTGCAATATCGCCGATTTGTTGGCTTATATCGAGTATAATAATTGCACGGTTTCAGATAGCAATATCCACTCGATTTTCGACTTGCTATACGACCAATACACTGAGGCTCGATTGGCATACTTGAAGGAGCATAAACGCATTTCGGAGTATGATTCGGAAAATCTTACTTACGCAATGTTGGAGCAGATAATTAAGGAAAACACCGAGTTCTGTCATTTGGGTATTGTTTGCCATCAGCCATTGCGACAGCTCCTGCGTGATGTGTCGTTGCTTTCGGATGACGAAAGAACTTATGCGTTGCACCCCAGAACACATATCGATTTTCTGCTCTACAACCGAGTAAGCAAGCAACCTGTACTCGCAATAGAAACAGACGGCTACCAGCATCATAAAGAGGGTACGGCGCAATCGGTGCGTGACGAAAAGAAAAACCGCATCCTTGCCACATACGGCATCCCATTGTTGCGACTCTCAACCATCGGCAGCAATGAATGCCAGCAAGTAGAAGATGCTTTGAGGGGTGGGGTAAATTAATGGCATACATCTTGAACGATTCGGAATAAAACAGAGCGATATGAAAAAAATTGTGATTGTGGATGGTGGTCCGCGAAAGAATATGAACACGGCGCAGCTGTTGCAGCGATTTGCCGAGGGTGCAAAGTCGGTCGGTGGTGATGTGGAGGTGAAAATCGTGCGACTCTACGACTTTGACTATAAGGGTTGTACCTCGTGTATGGCCTGCAAACTGAAGGGCAAGGTGTCGCACGTTTGTCTGCTCAAGGATGCACTGACGCCCCTTTTGGAGGAGATTGCCGAGGCGGACGGTTTGGTGCTTGGCTCGCCCATCTATTTCGGCGAGGTGACGGGCAAGATGCGTGCCTTCTTGGAGCGCCTGGCCTTCCCGTGGCTCTCATATAACGATTACAGTCTGACTGCACCGAAGCGTATGCCTGTGGTGCTTGTTGAGACGATGAACGGCACGCCCGAGCGCAACAATAGCAACCACTTTGGCACGATGGAGTGGTGTCTCACCACAGCACTCGGCGAGCCTGAACGCATCATCGGCTACAACACCTGCCAGGTGGCGAAGTACGACCGCTATGAGCTCGGCAGCTTCTCCGAGGAGGCCAAACACGCTTGGCGTGATGCCCATTGGGAGGAGGATTTACAAAAGGCCTATGATGCAGGTCGTCGGATGGCGGAGCAGTAAAGGCTGCAATTGTGGCATAGAAGAGAAAAAGTTTCGGCTTTTTCTCTTTTTTGTTTTTGAATTATGCGTAACTTTGTTGGTGTAATTCGATGAACATGGGTATATTCGATATATTTAAAAGACGAAAAGTTGTTGCCGGGACCACAGAGGCTCTAAAACGTACTGCGCAACAACCGGCACAATATCAAAAAGCATTACGATTCAATGCTGAGTTTGCCGAATTATTGGGCATTGACTCGTTTATTGCACGCAGTGATTACAAGCATTTTATCTCAACTTACCAAGAGGAGTACAAATTCTTCTGTTCCATTATCGAGGCCAATATCTTGGAAGATTATGTAGGTAAGAACAATCTTGACATCACCCCAATTTTGACTTTCATAAATCTTTATGAGGAGATTCAAGATCTAACCCAAGAGTCGGCGACTGTAAAAAAGCATAATGACCAATTTGTTGCTAATCACAGCGCAACGGAGAAGGAATACCTCGACAATATCCTTAAAGCGTGCGACCCCGCCATACTGCTCGATGATGAGCAGAGAGAGGTTGTATTGTCAGAGGAGGATAACACCCTTGTTATTGCTGGTGCAGGAGCGGGCAAAACTACGACAGTAGCTGCAAAGGTGCGATATTTGGTCGAGAAGCGTGGAATTAACCCCGAACAAATTTTGGTTATCTCCTTTACCAATAAGGCTGTTGAGGAGTTGCGAGAGCGCATTAATCACAATCTTAAAATTCCAAGTATCATTACCACTTTCCACTCCATCGGCTACTCAATTCTTCGACAGGGTGAAGAGGAGCAACGTAAGATTGTGGATAATGGTTTTATGTACAATGTTATCAATGAGTACCTCAAAACGAAGGTGTTGCGCAACCCTCAACTCGTAGATAAACTTATTTTATTCTTTGGTTCTTACTTCTCGGCTCCGTATGAGGGCGAAGATTTGGGTGAGTATTTCCAATTTGTTGCCGATGCAGATTATTCGACGCTAAAAAGTGATTTGCAAGACTATGTGCAGCAGGTGGTCGATAGGCGTACCCGTCGCACTCAAACCCTCAACAACGAGGTGTTGCGTTCGATGGAGGAGGTGCAAATCGCAAACTTTCTCTACCTAAATCAAATCGACTACGAATACGAGCCGATGTATCAGTATCGCATTTTGAGTGCGAACAAACCATATACGCCAGATTTTCGCATAGTGCAGGGCGACAAGGTTACATATATTGAGCACTTCGGTATTACGGAAGACGGTCGCAGTAGCCGATACACCCAAGAGCAACTCAAAAAATACAAATCTGTTATCAATGATAAGGTCTCTTTGCACCGCAAACACAAGACCGACCTTATCTATACTTTCTCGCAATACAAAGACGGGCGGGATATGTTGGAGCACCTCCGAGAGATGCTTTCGGCTCACGGTTACGAACTCAAAGAAAGGCCTACGGCGGAGGTGTACAAGCGACTTGTTGATACCGAGGAGAACAAATACATCACTCGCCTCACGCAGTTGATATGTACTTTTATCGGCAACTTCAAAACACAAGGCTTTAAGAGTGTAAAGTTTGCCGATTTCAGAAGCAATACAAAGAATATACGTACAAAGCTATTCCTCGACATCTGCGAGGTTTGTTATTTGGAGTATCAACAAGCACTCAAAGAGCAGCACTGCATCGACTTTGAGGATATGATTAACGAGTCTGCGGAGTTGTTTCGCAAAAAGCAGATTGCCAAAGAGCAACTCGACTACAAATACATCATCGTTGATGAGTATCAAGACATTTCACGTCAGCGATACAACCTTATCAAAGAGTTGTCGCAGCTGTGCAATGCAAAGATTATGGCAGTCGGTGATGACTGGCAATCTATCTATGCGTTTAGCGGCTCTATTCTCCCATTGTTTACAAAATTCTGCGAGGAGGTTGGCTATGGTCAAGAGTTAAAGATTACTCGCACA
Source organism: Alistipes sp. (assembly GCA_017436185.1). Next base: position 15,277 of record JAFSDP010000012.1, read on the forward strand.
TATCGTAACGCCCAAGAGATAATAGACATTGCAGGGACATTTGTGCAGAAGAACTCGCAGCAAATCAAGAAGGAACTGATTTCACCTAAACGCATAGATAATCCCGTGATTATATCTACTTACGGTGACGAAAAGGTGGCAAAGGGAGAATCGCACAAGGGTGGTCGGTACTATAATCTCGGAGTGGCGATTGAAAATGCCATAGGCGAGATTTTGGAGTATAGTGTAGTCGAGGGCAAAACAAAAGTGCCCTCAATTTTGCTGATTGGTCGCTACGGCTTTGATGCGCGTAATATGTGTGCAGCTCAACAATTTAGTTATAATCCCGAAACAGGAAAGGTCTATTCGACAAAGTACGGGAAAAGAGTAAAACTTAACTTTATGACCGCTCATAGCTCGAAGGGATTGACCGCCGAGAATGTGATTATCATCAACGCAAAAGATGAAACCTATGGCTTCCCCTCAAAAGTTGATGACGATCCAGTTTTGAATTTGGTTGTATCATATGACACATCCTACAACTATGCTGAAGAGCGTCGCCTATTCTATGTTGCTCTTACAAGAACAAAAAATCGAGTGTTTATCGTAACGCCCGATATGCGTCCATCGGAGTTTATTCAAGAGTTGTTGAGTGAGCCACAAAACTATCCGAATGTGACACTACACGGCGAATTGAAAGTGGATCTCAAAGCACCTAAAAAGACAAAAGATTGTTGTCCTATCTGTGGTTATCCACTGCAATTCAAGTGGAATAAGAACTATGGATTAAAGTTGTGGATTTGCACAAACGACCAAGAGATTTGTGGATTTATGACCAACGACAAGCGTGGCGGAGAGTTGTCAATCCACAAGTGTGACTGGTGTCAAGATGGTTATTTGGTGGTAAAACAATCTAAATATGAAGGGTTTTTCTTGGGTTGCACGAATTATAAACCCGATAGAACTGGATGTGGTCGTATGTTGAGTGCAGGGCAATATGAGTTTTGGTTGAATAATTCGTTTGGTGTTGAAGATTCATCACAGTATAAACCATCATACTTCGTACCTAAAAACATAACAGCAGTACCCAAAATGCAGAGAAGTAAAACTGCAAGTGGACGCAATGGTGGAACAACCATCAATACAACCGCATACAAAGAGATCGTTATTGAGAATGAGGTGTTTAGAATTGTGGTTGATTCTGAAGGTAATACACTAACCGATATGGACTTATTGAGCATGCTACGCACAATGCGTGCTCGTGTAGCAAGGGAAAAAGAATTGTCTTCGTACTACCTTCTCCACAACAACATTCTTGTGCTTATCGCTACGGACAAACCGACAACACGAGAGGAACTGATGGGTATCAGCGGTTTTGGTATTCGCAAATGGGAGGTTTGGGGCGATGAGATAGTTAAAATGGTAACAAAATATATGAGTGGACATTAGAACAACCCCCAAAGTACGATGACACCGCAAGAATTTATAGCACAATTTCGGGAGGCCTTTGGAGAGGCGGCTCCGTTGCCCATCGCCTTTTGGTACGATGATACGGCCGTCAATGCCGAGAGCCGAGTGCCACGATGTATGATTGGCGCCATTCGCAAGGTCTGCGAGGGCGAGCCGCTGACCCTCACCACCGAGAATGTGCAGTGCGGTGGTGGCGGACTTTACACGGCATTTCGTCCGATGCCCGAGCGAGTGCCGATGTTTGTCTCCCAGACGGAGCACTACAAGCAGTCGCCCGATCAGGTGCGACGCTATGTCCAGAGCCTCGAAATTGAATTGACCGACAAACCCTGTCTGAACTTCGTGCGAGTCGATCGGTTGCCGAGCTGGGATGGGGTAGTGGCGGTGGTCTTCTTTGCTACGCCCGATGTGCTGTCGGGGCTTTGCACTTGGGCGTTCTACGACAATGATGCCGACGATGCTGTTGTAACGAAGTTCGCTTCGGGCTGTGCGGCCGTCGTTTCGTTTGCAACAACCGAAAATCGCAGGGGTGGTCGCCGCTGTTTTCTTGGAATGTTCGATCCTTCGGCGCGACCACTTGTGCCGAAAGAGGAACTGACCTTCGCCGTGCCTATGAGCCGTTTTAAGGGGATGCTGACGACAATGCCTGACTCGGCACTCTATCAGAAGGCTTTTTCGGTCGTAAAACGAAGAATAAACGGAGAAATTGGATAAACGATGAAACTAACAACACTCTATTTTAGCGCCACGTTCACCACCAAACGGGTGGTCGAGGCGGTGGCGGCAGGACTTTCCGACCAGGTCGTTGCCTACGACATAACCAACGACCCCTCCACCGAGACGGTGGTCATCCCTGCGGATGAACTGCTGGTGGTCGGCGTGCCTGTCTATGCGGGTCGAGTGCCGACGATGGCAGTGGAGCGTCTGCGCCGTTTCAAGGGCAACGAAACCCCTGCGGTGGTCGTTGCCGTCTATGGCAATCGCCACTACGACGATGCCGTTTTGGAGCTGCACGATCTGATGACCGAGTGTGGTTTTCGTACCGTCTCGGCAGGTGCTTTTGTGGCGCAACACTCCATCTTTCCGAAGGTGGGTGCTGCCCGCCCCGATGCGGAGGATTTAGCCGATATAGCCGCCTTTGCCCACCAAACTGCTGAATTGTTGGCAAAAGGTTTTGGTGCCATCGCCCTTCCGGGTAACCGCCCCTACAAGGTTCCCGGTGGAATTCCCATCTGGCCGACGGCCTCCCGCAAATGTACCGCTTGCGGTGCTTGCGCCCGCCGTTGCCCGACAGGTGCTATCGACCCCGCAGCCCCCAAAGGTGTGGATAAGACGAAGTGCACCAAATGTGGCCGTTGCATCGTGGTCTGCCCGACGAAGGTGCGCCGCTTCTACGGCATCAAATACTCCCTCGCAGCCGCCCGCTTCAACTCGGCCTTTGCCGCCCGCCGAAAGAACGAAATGTGGTTTGCTGAATCAAACTAATAAGCAAGATTATGCGTAAGAATTTTGGATCGAAAAGTTGGCTCTATCCGATGCCGGTACTGATTGTGGCGGCGTATGACGAGCAAGGGAAAGCGAATGCAATGAATGCTGCGTGGGGCGGAATTTTCACCGACGAGACCATTGGTGTCTGCCTCTCGGAGGGACATAAGACCACGAAAAACATCCTCGCCACCAAGGCTTTTACGGTGAGTATGGCAACGGCCGATACGGTGGTGGCGTGCGATTATGTGGGCATTGTGTCGGGCAACAAAGAGCCGGATAAGTTCGCCAAGGCGGGCTTTACGGCGGTGCGCTCGGAGGTGGTCAATGCGCCGATTATCCAAGAGCTGCCGATGACGCTGGAGTGCGAGTTGGTGTCTTATGACGAAGAGAGCAACCACCTGGTGGGTCGCATTGTGAATGTGAGTGCCGACGAGCGGATTTTGACCGATGGCAAGATCGACTACCGCAAGTTGCGCCCCATTACCTATGACCCCATCCATCACCACTATATCGCCTTGGGCGAGGTGGTCGGCAACGCCTTTGCGGAGGGCAAAAAGTTGAAGTAACGAACCCGTATGAGAAGCCTTTTTTTGTTCATCGCCTTGTTGCTGGTTGCGTGCGGTACGCCCCAAACCACCGACCGAATTTTGGCCGATGTGTGGCAGCGCGATCAGGCGATTCGCCACCAGATGATGGAGCTGACACGGGCCGTAACGGTCGAGGGGCGCATGGAGTTGGTAGATTCGCTCCTTGCGACCAATGAGGCGGTGGATCGCATCGATGCCGAAAATATGGCCGTGGTGGATAGCCTACTCGCGGAGGGACTTCCCGAAGGGTTGTCGGCCGATTCCTACAAGACGATCTGGATCGTGATAGATCACGCATCGCAAGAGAAGCAGGAGCAATATCTGCCCCTCGTGGAGCAGATGGCCGAGGAGGAAAAGATCAGCCAAGATGAGTATGCTACGCTCTTCGACCGCGTGGCGATGAAACAAAACCGCCCGCAACGCTACGGTACGCAATCGGTGCAATTTGGCGCGCCGGAGGCAATGCAACTCTATTTGTGGCCTGTGGAGTGCCCCGCAAAGCTCGATTCGTTGCGCGTTTCGGTCGGCCTATCGCCCATAGCCGCCTACCTGGAGGTGCTGACCCAAACAACGGGCGTGGAGGCGAAATTTGATCCGCAAATAACTGTTGAAGAACTCAATGCGTTGCGTGAAGAGTAGAATCAGCGTGCGCCCTGCCCATCGGGAGGATGCCGCGACGATTGCCCGTGTGGTGGCAATGGCCATTGGCGATGAGAATGCCCTGCAGGCTTATTGCGGGGCGAATTACATCGCCGTATTAAGCGAAATTGCCGCAACCGAGCAGACGCAGTATAGTTGGCACTATGCGCTTGTGGTCGAGGTAGATGGGGTAGTGGCAGGTGCCGTGGTGGGCTACGACGGGGCGCAACTGCAGGCGCTGCGTGAAGGTACATTTTCGGTGCTTCGTGCCCAAATCGGACGCGTACCGACGATTGCCGATGAGTGCGAGGCAGGGGAGTGCTACCTCGATTCGATCGGTGTGTTGCCTGAATTCAGGGGTTTTGGCGTAGGGCGCGCCCTGGTGGAGGCTTTCTGTCAAAAGGCCTTCTCGGAGGGGCATGAGCGCGTGGGGTTGATTGTCGATTACGACAATCCCCAAGCCGAAAAACTATACACTTCGCTCGGCTTTCGGCGTGTGGCGACCAAACTTTTCTTTGGCCATCGGATGTGGCATCTGCAACGCCCAAGAACCATCCGCGAGCGGGTGCTATACGCCAAAGCGATCACGCCCTTTCAGCGAAAAGTCTATCTTGCATTGCTGGAGGTAAAACCGGGTACAACGATCTCTTACAGCGAGTTGGCGCGCCGCATCGGATGCCGTAGCGCGCAGGCCGTGGGGCAGGCGCTCAAGCGCAACCCCTTTGCACCCGAGGTGCCGTGTCATCGGGTCATCGCGGCCGATGGATCGCCGGGCGGATATCAGGGCCGACGCGATGGCGAGCAACTTGCACGCAAACTCCGTCTCCTCGCCGAGGAAAATATTTCGGAGAATCGGGAGGATAAATCGCCGAATTTGCTATCTTTGTAGCCAACGAATCTACAACCTGAGAAATTATGGTAATTCAGTCGATCCTCGAAAACGACCTTTACAAGTTTTCGATGTCCCACTACTACCAGGTCCATTATCCCAATGCCTGGGGTACCTTTACCTTCCACGACCGCAACAATACCCGCTATACGCCCGAGTTTGTTGCACTGCTTAACGACGAGTTGGCCTCGCTGGCGACCCTTTCGTTGCAGCCCGAGGAGTTGGCGTGGGCCGTGAAGACCATCCACTACATTCCGCAATGCTTTTGGGAGTGGTTGTGTTACTTCCGTTTCGAACCGGAGAAGATCCGTGTGTGGCTCGATGAGGAGAGCCACCTGCATATCGAGGTCTCGGATGCACTCTACAAAGTCACCTTCTATGAGATTCCGATTCTGGCCATCGTCTCCGAGCTCTACCACCGTTCGATTGGTGACGGTCATCAAACCTACGAGGAGTTGGCCCGTGTGATGACACCCCGACTGGCCGAGAAGACGACCATCGCCTCCGACCATAACCTTTACTTTGCCGACTTTGGTATGCGTCGCCGCTTTAATTCCCTCGCCGAAAGGGTGGTTATCGACTATATGAAGGCCCATTGTCCCACCTTTACGGGTACCTCTACCGTCTCGATGGCCATGGCGTACGACCTGAAACCCATCGGTACGATGGCCCACGAATGCTTTATGTTTCAGGCCGCTGTGCATACCCCCAAGGAGGCCAACTACGAGGTGATGGAGCGTTGGGTCGAGGTCTATGACGGCAACCTGGGTACGGTGCTGACCGATACCTACACGGTCGATGCTTTCCTGAGAAATTTCTCGATGAAATTGGCCAAGCTCTACGATGGTGTGCGGCACGACAGCGGCGACCCGAAGGAGTTTGGCGACCGCATCATCGAAAAGTACCGCTCTTATGGCATTGACCCGATGAGCAAGACCATTGTCTTCTCGGATGGTCTTGATTTTCCGACCGCTGCCTCCATCAAGGAGTATTTTGCTGGGCGTATCAAGGTGACCTTCGGCATCGGTACCAACCTCACGTGCGACATCCCCGGTGTGCGACCGATGAACATTGTGATGAAACTCAAAGAGTGCCGCATCAACCCGCGCCAACCCATCTATGGATGTGTGAAGTTGAGCGATGTGCCGGGCAAGGCCATCGGCACCCGAGCCGATATTGAGAACTACAAATACCAACTCGGCATCAGTGAGTAGAAAAAATGATGGATAGAAACGAAAAATGTCTGGCCATTACCGATGCCGATTTTCCCCGTTCGGCGGCCGTCTATGCGTGGGTCGATGCGGGAGGCGAATTGGTGGTCGAATACGGTCGAGAGAACGAACGCAGTGGCCAAGAAGAGACCGTGCGTCGGGCGGTGGTCGATGCTGAAGAGATTGTTAAGATGGCGGCCTATTATCGGGTCACGGTCAAGGAGTTGCCTGCGTTGTTAGATGAAGAGTGCGGCGTGGGTTATGCCACTACTTTATCGGATGTGGAGCGAGCCTTTGGCGATGCGTTGGAGGTGATTCTGGAGTCGGGCGCAAACTATAAATTTAAGTAGAAAACAATGCGTAGAGTATTTGTGACGGGCGGCGGCCACGGTATCGGTCGAGCCATTGTCGAAGCCTTTGTCAAGGCGGGCGACCAAGTGGTCTTTTGTGATATCGACGCCGAGCGTGGTGTGGAGGTGGCGGCGGCCACTTCGGCCCATTTCTTTTTGGTCGATGTGAGCGATAAAGAGGCATTGCAGAGGATGATGGCGATGCTGTTTGCCGAATGGGGCGATGTGGATGTGGTGGTCAATAATGTGGGTATCGGCGGCTTTGAGCCGATTACTTCAACCACTGTCGAGCATTTCGAGCAGGTGCTCAACACCAACCTGCGTCCCGCCTTCATCACGGCCCAAATGTGGGCGAAACATCGAGAGAAACACCCCGCCGAGAAACCCTATGGCCGCATCATAAACCTCTGTTCGACACGCTATTTGCAGAGCGAGCCCCACTCGGAGGCCTACGCCGCATCGAAGGGCGGCATTTGGTCGATGACCCACGCCCTGGCCGCTTCGTTGGCCCCCTTCCACATTACGGTGAACTGCATCGCACCGGGGTGGATCAGCGTGCAGGAGGACGAGGTGTTGCGCCCCGAAGATCACCAATTTCACCTCTCGGGACGTGTGGGCCGAGCCGAAGATATTGCCCGCACCTGCCTCTTCTTGTGCGACGAGAAGAGTGACTTCATTAACGGCCAATGTATTACGGTCGATGGGGGAGTGACCAAGAAGATGATCTATCCCGAATAACACCATTTTTATCCACCTTTCAAGGGCTGCCGACACACGATGTTGGCAGCCTTTGTTATGTTCGATTGTCGATTTTTGACAGAAAATTGGTTGATTTTGACACCCTCGTCGATAATTCCCCTTTTGAACAAAATAAAAGCGTAGAAAGTTGCGTTAAGGGAGTGTTCGACTGCTATTATATAATAAGTATCGGTCGAATTGTACAATTTCGGAACTAATGTTTTCAAATATTCCTAAATTGTATTTCCAAATTTGGAGTTTGTAAATTTTTGATTTTCCTTTGTACGCTCCTAAATTTGGAGCAATTTGTAAGGTTAGTGAAATAATAATTTTTTAGCAGATATGAAAAAAGTGACGCTTATGATGACGTTGTTGGCACTCGTGTGTGTCTGCACGTCGCCTGTCGTGGCACAGCAGCAGGGCATTGAGCCCCGCACGGTGGCTGCCCAGAACGGCCCCCTGATGCTTACGCTCGATCAGGCACTCAGCATCGCCCTCGAGGAGAACCCGACGGTGCGCATCGCTGATCAGACCATTGAGGTAAAGAAGTATGCCAAGCGTGGTACCTATGCCGCCTTGTGGCCCGAGATCTCGGCCTCGGCAACCTACCAGCGCTATGTGAAGAAGCAGATGTTCCACTTCCAGGGCAAAACCATCGAGGTGGGTACGACCAACAACGCTTCGGGCGGTATTCAGGCGGCTATGCCGTTGGTGAACTTCCAGCTGTGGAAGTCGCTCAAACTTTCGGCGATGGACGTAGAGCTGGCCGTAGAGCAGGCTCGTTCGTCGCGCATCGATATGGTCGAGCAGGTTTCGAAGACCTTCTACCAGGTGCTGATGGCCAAGGATGCCTACAACGTTTATAAGCGTGTCTATGACAATGCGGTCGAGAACCACAAGATTGTCGAGAAGAAGTATAATGTGGGTGCCGTATCGGAGTACGATTTTATCCGTTCGCAGGTGACCGTATCGAACGCCGAGCCGAATGTGCTCAACGCCGAGAACTCGATTGTGTTGGCCCTGTGGCAGCTGAAGGCGCTGCTGGGTATGGACCTTGCGCTTGACATCGACTGCGCAGGTTCATTGGCCGATTACGAGTCGGTGATGACCGAGATTTACAAGGCCAACAAGGATCTGACGAACAACTCGACCCTGCGTCAGTTGGATATTCAGGAGCGTATGCTCAACCAGACCCTCAAGGTGCAGCGTGCTGCCAATATGCCTTCGCTGGCACTGACGGCCAACTACACCTACACGGCGCTGGATGAGACCCTCAAGATTCAGCACTACCGTTGGAATCCCTATTCGGTGGTGGGCTTGAGCCTCAATGTCCCCATCTTCGCCGGTGGTAAGCGTCGTGCCGACATCAACCAGGCCAAGCTCAACCTGAACAATCTGGAGCTGCAGCGTGAGAATGTCGAGCGTCAGCTGATGACCGCTCTGATGCAGTACGAGAGCAATATGCAGACCAACCTGAAAGAGTACTACGCCTCGTCGCAGAACATCTCGCAGGCCAAGCGTGGTTACGATATTGCCGTGAAGCGCTACGAGATTGGTGGCGGTACGTTGGTCGATGTCGATAACTCGCAGCTGGCCTATACGCAGGCCGAGTTGAGCCGTTCGACGGCTATCTTTAACTACCTGGTTAATCGGGTATCGATTGATAAAATTCTCGGCGACAATGCCTTTGCCGAGTACACGGAGCAGAAATAATAATAACAAAGCAAGGATATGAAGATGATGAACATTTGGCGAATGCTGCTCGTGGGCGGCGTTTGTGTGGCAAGCGTGGCTTGCGGCTCGTCGAAGAGCGAGCAGACTGCCGAGGAGGTGGTTGTAGAGGTGGTGAAGCCCCGTGTAACGACGGCTGTCGCCCAACTGCAGGATGTAGAGATGACGAGCAACTTCACGGGTAACGTCGAGGGTTATGCCGTCAACAACATCACCCCGCAGCAGCCGATGCGTATCAAGCGTCTGCTGGTGGATGTGGGTGACCGTGTATTTGCAGGTCGCAAGGTGGCCGAGATGGACAACTCGGCCGTAGCACAGGCCAAGGCACAGTACGAGAACAACAAGGCCGCTTTCGAGCGTTCGGACGAGCTGTATAAGTTCGGTGGCGAGTCGAAGGCCAACTGGGAGGCCGTGAAGACCGCCTACGAGGTGTCGAAGCTCGCTTACGAGAACCTGGTCGAGAATACGACCCTCGTAAGCCCCATCTCGGGTGTGGTGACGGCTCGTAACTACGACAATGGCGATATGGTTGCCGGTCAGCCGATCTTCGTGGTACAGAAGATCAACCCCGTGAAGATTATGATCAATGTTTCGGAGAGCCTCTTTACCTATGTGAAGAAGGGGATGGCCGTGAATGTGGAGTTGGATGCCCTGCCCGAGCGCACGTTTAAGGGTACGGTGTCGCGCATCAACCCCTCGATCGACGCTGCCACCCGCACCTTTGAGGTCGAGGTGACCGTTCAGAATGCCAAGGAGGAGCTCAAGCCCGGTATGTATGCCCGTGTGGAGATGAACTATGGCAAGCGCAAGAATGTGGTTGTTCCCGATCGTGCCGTAGTGAAGATGCTCGGCTCGGGTGACCGTTTCATCTATGTAGTGAAGGAGGACGGTACGGTTGCCTACACGAAGGTGGAGCTGGGTCGCCGTATGGAGGAGAAGTATGAGATTTTGAGTGGTATCAACGATGGCGACGAGGTAGTCGTAACCGGTCAGATTGCCCTCAAGGACGGTATTGCCGTTGAGCGTGTAACCGAGTAGGTTAGATGCCCCGATCTCGATAGAATTGTTAAGTAACAAACGAAACAACAATGAACATTTATAAGACATCGGTCAATAACCCGATTACCACCATCATCCTCTTTGCAACCATTGCAATTATGGGTGTGGTTTCGTTCACGCGACTCGGTATTGACCTTTTCCCCGACATCGAGAGTAATGCGATGTTGGTGATGACGACCTACCCGGGTGCGTCGGCCGAGGATATCGAGACCAACGTAACCCGTCCGATCGAGAACGTGCTCAACGGTGTGGACCACCTGAAGCATATGACCTCGACCTCGAAGGAGAATATCTCGGTGGTAGCCCTCGAGTTCCAATACGGCTACGATATTGACATCTTGGTCAATGACGTGCGCGATAAATTGGATATGCTATCCACACTCCCCGATGGCGTAAGTCAGCCCATTATCTTCAAGTTTACGGCGGATATGATCCCCGTCTTGATGGTGGGTGTGACGGCCCAGGAGAGTATGAGCGGTCTGTATAAGATCCTTGACGACCAGGTGGCAACCCCCCTGGCTCGTGTAAGCGGTGTGGGTACGGTGTCGATTGCCGGTATTCCGCAACGTGAGATTCAGGTCTATTGCGACCCGAATAAACTGGAGGCTTACGGCCTCTCGATTGAGGCTATCTCGGCGGCCATCGCCTCGGCCAACCGCAACACCCCCGCAGGTTCGTTCGACCTGGGTTCGAACGCCTATTCGTTGCGTGTGGACCACGAGTTCGAGGATCCGAGCGAGATGCTTTCGCTGGTGGTAGGTTACCGCAACGGCACCCCCATTCTGTTGAGCGATGTAGCCAAGATTCAGGACTCGGTGCAGGAGCGTATTCAGGATACCTACAACAACGGCGAGAAGGGTGGTATGATTATCATCCAGAAGAAGTCGGGTGCCAATGCCGTAGAGATTTCGGAGGCGGTGAAGGAGCACCTGAATGAGATTCAGAAGACGCTGCCGACCGACGTGAAGATGTTTACCATTGTCGATACGTCGGACAACATCATTTCGACCGTAAACTCGCTGCGTGATACCATTATCACGACGCTGTTGCTGGTGATGATTGTGGTGTTCTTGTTCCTGGGTCGCTGGCGTGCTACGATTATCGTGGTGCTCACGATTCCTATCTCGCTGCTCTCGGCTGTGATCTATATTCTGGCTACCGGCGAGACACTCAACATCATTACGATGTCGTCGCTCTCGATTGCCATCGGTATGGTGGTGGATAATGCCATTGTGGTATTGGAGAACATTACGACCCACATCGACCGTGGTGCTCGTCCCAAGCAGGCGGCTATCTTCGCCACCAAGGAGGTGGGTATCTCGGTGTTGGGCGGTACGCTGACCACGATTGCCGTGTTCCTGCCGCTGACGATGGTGACGGGTATGGCCGGTATTCTGTTCAACTCGATGGGTTGGATGGTGACCATTACGCTGACCGTCTCGACCATTGCCGCTATCACCTTTACGCCGGTGTTGTGCTCGCTGATGATGAAGCGTAACCCCAAGAAGGCGTGGTTCCAGGGCAAGCTTGATGCCGTGATGGAGCACTTCAACAACTTCTATGGAGGTGTGCTGGCTTGGTGTGTAACGCACCGCAAGACCGTGCTTATCGGCTCGCTGGTGCTCTTCGTGGGCGTGATCGGCCTCTTGACCCCGATGATGAAGTCGGAGTTCTTCCCCGTACAGGATAGTGCCCGTATCAGTGCCGAGATTAAGCTCCCCGCAGGTACCCGTCAGGAGATTACCCGTGACTTGGCTTTGGAGCTTACCGAGCGCATCAAGGCCGCCTATCCGAACGAGATTACGATGGTCAATGTGCGTGAGGGTCAGGCCGATACCGACAATATCTTCGCTTCGTTGCAGGATAACGGTACGCACCTTATTTCGATGAACATCTCGCTTGTGAAGAAGACCGAGCGTGACCTGACGCTGACCGAGATTGGTGACGGCATTCGTAAGATGCTTGGCGAGTACACCGCCATTCGTACCTTCACCGTTACCGAGGGTGGTGGCGGCGGTATGGCCGGTAAGTCGTCGGTGGATATCGAGCTTTACGGTCACGACTTCGACACGTCGGATGCCCTGGCCGAGCAGATTGCTCAGATGTTCCGCCAGATGGAGGGTTGCTCGGAGGTGACCATTTCGCGTAACGAGTACACCCCCGAGTATCAGGTGGATTTCGATCTGGAGAAGCTGGCTCGTGCCGGTCTGGATGTAACGACTGCCTCGACCTACCTGCGTAACCGCATCAACGGCTCGGTGATGTCGTACTACCGTGAGGACGGTGACGAGTATGATATTCGTGTGCGCTACGACAAGAAGTTCCGTGAGTCGCTGGAGGATATCGAGAACATTACCATCTATAACCAGATGGGGCAGGGTGTGAAGATTCGTGACGTAGGTACGGTGCGCGAGACCTCGACCCCTCCCGATATTACTCGTAAGGACCGTGAGCGTTATGTGACCATTTCGGGTACGGTGGCTGCCGGTTATGCCCTTTCGGATCTGGTTGAGAAGACCAACATCGAGATGGAGAAGATTCAGATGCCTTCGGGCTTTATGTGGCAGATTGGTGGTACCTACGAGGACCAGCAGGAGACCTTTGGTGACCTGATTCTGCTGATGGCCCTGATGGTGGTGTTGGTGTTTGTGATTATGGCATCGCAGTTTGAGTCGCTGACCTATCCCTTCGTGATTATGTTCTCGTTGCCGTTTGCTGTGTTGGGTGTGATTATCGGTCTGGTGCTGACCGGCACGCCGATGAACATTATGTCGATGCTCGGTATTCTGATGCTTATCGGTATTGTGGTGAACAACGGTATTGTGCTCGTGGATTACACGCTGCTGTGCCGTGAGCGTGGTATGAATATCATCGATGCCGTGGTTACGGCAGGTCGCAGCCGTCTGCGCCCGATTCTGATGACCACGCTGACCACTGTACTTGGTATGATTCCGATGGCCGTAGGTAACGGTGTAGGTTCGGAGATGTGGAACTCTCTCGGTATGTCGGTGGCTTGGGGTCTTTCGTTCTCGACCCTTATTACGCTGATTCTGATTCCGACGCTCTTCTCGGCCTTTGCCGTCTTCGGTGAGAATCGTAAGGCCAAGAAGGCACTGAATGCAAACAACGACTAAAAGTATAAAAGGAGTATGAAAGCAGTATTTTTAGCCTGTGATCAGGCAATGTACGATGCCGTACTTGCCCTGATGAATGAGATGGAGATTCGTGGTTACACGGGTTGGGAGGAGTTGATCGGTCGCGGTTCGCAGACCGGCGATCCTCACCTCGGTTCGCACGCCTGGCCCTCGATGAACTCAGCTCTTATTGCCGTGATGGAGGATGCAAAGGCTTCGGCCTTCCTTGCTCGTCTTCGCCAGATTGATGCAGAGAACTCGAACCAAGGCCTGCGTGCCTTCGCCTGGAATGTGGCAGAGGCGATGTAGTCGCTCAAATTTTTCCTTTTTGGAGGTAATCCGCCTTTTGCGGGTTACCTCTTTTTTTACCCCTTACAGTGCCGAATTGTGGCGGTGTAAAATATGCTGAATGCCAACTGTTTGCATTGTGTGGTGTTTTGATTATTTTTTCGTTCTATTTGCCAAAAAATGACCATTCGGTTTTATATATTTGCCAAAAGTTTAATGTTTAGACACATCCCAGTTCCATTTTTCTATAACTTTAATTATATGGCAGCAGCACTATTTAACCGTTACATTTGGCTGGTCGATACCATTTACAGCGCAGGTAACATTTCACGCGACGAAATCAATCGTCGTTGGCGAACCAGTCAGTACAACGAAGATCACGAAGCGGAGATTCCCGAGCGCACCTTCCATCGCCACAAGGATGCCATCCAGTCGATGTTCGACATCGAGATTCGTTACAACCGCTCCAACGAGACCTACTACATCGCCAACCTCGACGATGCGATGAATGGCGAGATACGCAAATGGCTCGTCAATACCTTTGCGGTCAATAACCTCATTCAGGAGGGTCACCAACTCAAGAAGCGCATCCTCTTCGAGGAGATTCCCTCGGGACAGCGTTTCCTGACCCCCATCATCGAGGCGATGCGTGACGAATGGGTCGTAAAGATGGGCTATCGTGGTTTCGATAGAGAGGAGGCGCACACCTTCATCGTCGAGCCTTATTGTGTCAAGGTCTTTCGCCAACGTTGGTATTTGGTGGCACGCAATGTGACCTACGACGAGGTGCGTATCTATGCCCTCGACCGCATCGAGAGTTTCCAGACCATCGATGTTCATTTCCGACTGCCTCGTGACTTTGATGCGGCACGCTACTTCGAGAATAGCTTCGGCATCACCGTTGAGCCCGACCGCAAACCCGAGTTGGTGCGTGTGAAGGTCAGTCCCCGCCAGAGCAACTACCTGCGCACGTTGCCCCTGCATCGCTCGCAAGAGGAGGTGGAGCGTGAGCCTGACTACTCGATTTTCGAGTACCTGCTGGTGCCTACGTTCGATTTCCAGCAGGAGCTGCGTCGCTATGGCGCCGATTTGGAGGTCCTCTCGCCCCGCTGGTTGCGTGAAGAGGTGATTGCCGACATTCACCGTCAGATTGCCAACTACATCCGTCAGTAATCCTTTTCTATAAAAATAGTGTAACTCCCTGCTCGATGGCGCAGGGAGTTTTTTTTGTGCCCGGAGTTGCAGATTTTAGCCTTTTTGTTTGCATTTTTGACCAAATTTTCCTATGTTTGTACTATTGTGAATATACCGTCTTAAACTGTTGCTATGGATTTTCTTTCAACATATTGTACCATTGGTGGTTGGGATATAGTTCGACTTCTATTGGGTGCTACTTTTATTTTTGGTACGATTTATTTTCTGTTGCGCTCGCTGGGCCTTACAGATAAAATACGTCGTGACCGTGTGCTTGTGGGTGGTAACTACATTCCCCAAGTCATTATTATAGTAGTTTTGCTCCCCATAATTATCGGTATTGGTTGTTGGATAATGAACCTCACGAGTGAATACCTGCTCGGTGATGTCAATGGCCCGAATTATGGTGATGTCAAAATGTTGAAAAAAATCACACACAGCACTTTCGAGTCTTTTCTGGCTACCTTGTGGTCGGTGTATTACCATTTCGTCGATCCGGGCAACCAACATATGACGTTGGGATATCTTGCCGCATTCGTGGTCGCTGTGATCTCTATATTCGGCATCTTTGCCTTGAACGGTCTGTTGGTTTCGACCATTATCAACTGGGTCGATGATCGCAAAGAGAAGTGGGAGCGTGGTGATGTGCGCTACGACGATGTGAACTATTTTAAGGATTATGTGGCCATTATCGGTGGCCACGAAATGGTGCCGCAGTTGTGTCGTCACATCTTCGAGGAGAAGGGAAATCCCCCCTACATTCTGATTCAGTGTCGTGGTCGGGTAGGGGTGTTGCGTCGCAAGTTGGTCTCGGCGCTTACGCCCGAGCAGGAGCAGCGTGTGATTATCTACTATGGCGACCGCACCTCGGTCGAAGATATCGCCTCGTTGAAGTTGGAGCGTGCCCGTGAGATATACCTCATTGGCGAGAATCCCAAAATTGACGAGAATGAACACGATGCCCTCAATATGCTCTCGCTGAACTGCATTACGACCTACCTCAAAGACCATTGCGCCGAGGGTCAGCAGCCGATTTCGTGTCGTGTGATGTTCGAGTACCAGACCACCTTCTCGGTCTTCCAATTCTCGGATTTGGATGCTTCGAAGCGCCAGCAAATCAACTTCCGCCCCTTCAACTTCTACGAGATGTGGGCGCAGCGTATTTTTGTGAAGTCGTTGGATGTGGCACCGAAGAAAAGAGACGAAATCTATATGCCGCTCGATACGTGGTACGATGCCAAAGGTAAAGTAAGTCACGGCATCACCTACGAGAGTGACAAACAGGTTCACCTGGTGGTGGTGGGTATGTCGAAGGTGGGTATTGCTATGGCCGTCGAGGCGGCTCACGTGGCCCACTATCCCAACTTCCTGCGCGATACGAAGCTGCGTACCAAGATTACCTTCATCGACGCCAACGCTTGGCAAGAGATGCACTTCTTTACGGGTCGCTACAAGGATCTGTTCGAGCTTTCGCATTGGAGCTACCAGGATACGACGGGCCGTCACGAGGCAGTTACCCACAAGCCCGATCAGGCGAAATGGAATCACCTGGGCAACCTCGAAGAGCTGATCGATATCGAGTGGGAGTTCATCGAAGGTACGTTGGAGTCACCCGTGGTGCAAAATTATTTGCGTGATTTGGAGGCCAACGAAAACGAGCTGCTGACGGTGGCTATGTGCTTGACACAGACCCACCAAGCCGTGGCCGGAGCCCTCTATATGCCGCAGGAAACCATCGCCAAAGCGGTGCAGGTTTTGGTCTATCAGCCCTTTAATGATTCAATTATTGGAAACATTTCGGGCACCACTGCCGTAAATGAACGCTACAAGCGCTTCAAACCCTTCGGTATGGTGACTTCGGGGTGCGAGGTGGTAGGTATGAGCGACCGTGCTGCCCGTCTGATCAACCACGTCTATTGGTACGTCAATGATTGGGAATTGAAGAATTTGGTATCGGTTGACCAGGATTGGAATGCAGCTGTATCGAGTGCCGACAATGGCAAATCGGGTGCAGCTGCCCGTTGGTCGAACATCTACAACGCCAACACCATCGCCACTAAACTGCGCAGCATCGGGTGGACGGAGGATGCCGCAAAACCGGTCCAGGCGATTGATGAGGAGTTGGTGCTTCAATTGGCAATGGTGGAGCATAACCGTTGGACGGTTGAGCAGCTGCTGTTGAACTATCGACCCGTAAGTGCCGCAGTGCAGCTTGAATTGAAGGAGGATTGTTGCAAATTGGCTGAAGTCGAGTCGCTCATTGAGGCTTGCACCAACGATGAAGAGAAAAAGAAACTGAAGGCCCAACGTGATGACTTGAAGGAGCGCAAAAATGCGTGGAAGCAGCGGATGCACCACCACGATATTTGCACCTACGAGCGGTTGCGTGAGGTTGATTTCCCGACCCTGAAGTACGACATTGCCATCTGTCGTTCGTTGCCCTATATGGTGCGGGAGCTGAAGCGGAAAAAGTAAAAACGAAAACCTAAAAAATAGAAACCGAAATGACTGACTTTGAAATTGTAGAAGGGTTGATTGCTCGTGACCCCGAGGTGACGAAAGTCTTCTTCTTTGTCAATTGCAAGCCACTCATCTACTCCATCATCAACAAGGTGTATGGCAACACCTCGTTGGCGGATTACGATGAGATGGTGAACGATTTGTATGTGCATTTGATAGAGAACGATGCCGCTCGTCTTCGCCAATACGGGGGTCGCAGCTCAATTTATCAGTGGCTCAAGACCGTTGCCATTCGTTATTTTATCCAAAAACGCAATAGAGTGATAGATTCCGATGGTGACGATTCTCTTTATTTTAGAACTTCGGGCGAGCACACGATGTCGCGTGTCGAATTTGAGATGGATTTGGATGCGTTGATCGAACGTGTGAAGGTGGAGCGTTACCGCCAGGTGTTACGCCTGATTTTTATTGAGGATTGTAGTGCGGAGGATGCAGCCGACCGTTTGGGAGTGACTGCAGCAAACTACTATAATATTAAACATCGCGCTATGCAGTATATGTTGCGCGAAGCAAAAATTGAACGTTATGAGTAAGATCCAGATCACGGACGAATTGCTGGCTGCCTTTTTGGATGGCAATGCGACCCGAGAGGAGGCTCAAGCCATTTTAGCTGCAGCACAAACAGATGCAGAATTAACCGAATTTTTGGCTATTGCTGCCGACGTATCACCCTTGGTGGCGTGGGGCGAACCGCTGCCGGTGAGTGCGCTGGCGGCGGCCAACGAGACCGACAACAACTGTTCGGTGCGATGTGAGGCCTACGCACTTCGCGTGTGTGGCGTCGCGGTCTCCGATGCCGAGTTAGAGCAAGTCTCGCAGGAGAACGGATGGCTCAAGGATGGAGGAACAGCCTTGGCGAATGTGGGACGATTAGCCGAAAAATATGGTCTTTCGGTGAGTCGATCCTACGACTCCTCCCTCTCCGATCTAACGAAAGCCCTCGAGAATGGATGTGTGCCGCTCGTCGTTGTTGATGGCGGTGAACTCCTGGGCGACCAGGCGGCCGAGCAGTTCGAAGACCTCTTCGTCGGCCAAATTCCCGACCACGTGGTGGTTGTCTTGATGTGCGATTTAAGACAGAATATCGTCACCTGTTATAATCCTGCCGTCGGTGAAATACCGCAGCAAATTCCTCTCGGCCAGTTCTTGGACGCTTGGCAGGATTCGCACAATTATCTGATTTCGATTTCCAGCAAAACCATCGCCAAAGCGACCTATGTACCTACGCCTATCGAGGTGGCGGATGTGGAGTTGCCCTCCGAGCTGATTGAGTTGCGTGAGGCGATTGCCGAGAATACCCACGATGTGTGGGCCAAGGCCCGAATGGATGAGGGTTGGATCTATGGCGAGAAGCGTGACGATATCGCCAAGACGCACCCCGATTTGGTGCCTTACAGCGATTTGACGGATGGCGAAAAGGAGTACGATAGAACGATGGCCGTCAATGTTATCAAACTAATGTATAAGTTGGGCTACGATTTGGTGCGGCGTCAAGACACCGATTTTTATCGTGCGACGATTCAGCAACTAAGAAGCATTCCCAAGAGCTTCATCTGCCCCAATTGCAAGGGGAGCTATATGGAGCGAGATCTTTTCTGCCCCAATTGTGGCAAACGCATTGATTAAATGTGAAGGTGCTATGAGTTAGATTTGTCGGAGGCGTGATAGAAAAAGCGGCCTCCGACAATCTATATCATAAAACCAAATTCAACACTATGAACAAATACCAACCCAATCCGCTCAACACGGCGGATATTGAACTTTCTGAGTCGCTCGTTGAGCTGACCGAAAAGATGGCCCGTAACGTACACGAGGTGTGGGCTGCAGGCCGCTATGCCGAGGGCTGGAGGTGGGGCGAGGAGCGTAATGATGCGCTCAAGACGCACCCCTGCCTGATTCCCTACGACGAATTGTCCGAGGCGGAGCGTGAATATGACCGCCACACCGCCATCGAGACGCTGAAGTTGATTCTTTCGCTGGGCTTCACCATCAAAAAGGAGGAACCGTTTATCTCCGACGAGGTCTATATCGACGGCAAAGCCGTACAGCTCTTTATGCGAGGCACCAGCACGTTGGTTGGTCTGGATTGGAACGACTATACGATGTTCCGCAGCCACGCCGACCGCCTCTTGGCCCTCGAATTGTCGGCCCCGGCCGATGAACTTCCTGCGCTGCTGGCGGAGCGATTGAAGACACTACCCGAAGCCCCCAAGAACGTGATGGTCAATTTTATCACCGCCGACGAGGAGACGCTGACCTTCGACTGTACGAACAACATCCTTTCGGCCGTGCAGTCGGACCCCGAAAATCCCGCCAATCTGTTGTGGGGTACCTGGAGTGACGAAAAGGTGGCCGAAGGGGCAATTTCGTTGTTCCTAATCTTCGGTTTCTAATCAACCACTGCGATGGCCGAGGAGTTACGGATAGCACAAGGGTCGAAGGCGGAGCGTTATGCGCTGCTCGTGGAGCAGGTCGCCTCGCTCTTGCAGGGCGAGACGGATAGGGTGGCCCGTATGGCCAATGTGGCGGCAATGATTCATCAGACCTTCGGCTTCTGGTGGACGGGCTTCTATCGGGTCGTGGGGGAGGAGTTGGTGCTCGGCCCCTTTCAAGGCCCGTTGGCCTGTATGCGCATCCGCTACGGAAGAGGAGTGTGCGGCACGGCCTGGAAGGAGCGCCGTACGGTGATTGTCGAAGATGTCGAACAATTCCCCGGCCATATAGCCTGTAGTTCGGCCTCCCGCAGTGAGATTGTCGTACCGCTGATGCGGGGCGACGAGGTGGTTGCCGTACTCGATATTGACAGCGAAAAATTGGCGACCTTCGATGAGGAAGATCGCCATTGGTTGGAGCAAATCGTTTCGCTGGTTTAGTAGCCTCGTTCGATGTTGGCGGCGATGCCTTCGACCAACCGACGACGTGCCTCGATGGAGGCCCAAGCGGTGTGGGGTGTGAAGGAGAGACGCTCGGCAATCTCCTCGGACAACAACGGCGAGTCGGCCGACAACGGCTCTCGCTCAAAGACATCCAAGCCTGCCCCGAGCAGGCTTTTTTTGTGCAGTGCCTCGGCCAGAGCCGCCTCATCCACGATGCCGCCACGTCCTGCATTCAGCAGTACGGCGGTTGGCTTGACGATTTCTAACGCTTTGCTGTCGATGAGGTTACGGGTCCGCTCATTAAGTGGAGCGTGAATTGAAATCACGTCGGATGTGGTGAGGAGTTCCTCCAACGAGACGGCTCGGAAATGGTCGTCGTGCGGTTTTCCCGAGGTGGCATAATAGACCACCTCCATCCCGAAGGCTTCGGCCACTTGTGCTACGCGGCGGCCAATCGTTCCCAATCCGACGATACCCATTCTTCGACCTGCCAACTCGCCAAACGAACGGCCGTGATGGGTAAATAACCCATCGGCGGAGTAGTCGCCCGACTTGACATAATGGTCGAAATAGGGGAGGCGATTCATCAGCGACAGAAGGTGGGCAAAGGTGCTCTGCACGACACTTTCGGTCGAGTAACCCGCCACATTACGTACGGCGATGCCCAGTTCGGCGGCGGCCTCAAGATCGACATTGTTCATTCCCGTGGCAGCGATGCAGATCAGGCGCAACTTGGGGGCGGCGATCATCTCGTTGCGGCTGATGACCACCTTGTTGGTGATGATGATTTCGGCTGTGGCAATGCGGTCGATGACCTCTTCGGGGGCAGTGCGGTCGTAGCAGACCAGGGTGCCCAATGCCTCAATGCGCTCGAGCGATACATCGCCCAGCGTGGCTCTGTCGAGCAGTACAATGCGGGGTTGCATAGGCTATCGCTGTGCTACTTTGTGCAGAATGCCGTGCTTGGCACGAAACTCCGAGGCGGTAATCTTCATATGCTGCTTGAAGAAACAGCAGAAACGGCTCACCGACTCAAACCCCGTCTCGTAGGCAATCTCCGAAATGTTCTTGGTCGAGGTGGTCAGCAACTCCTTGGCCAGGTTGAGTTTCAGTTGTTGCTGGTAGCTCGACATCGAGACACCTGTGATGTTCTTAAAGAGGCTGCGTAGCAGCGAGTAGCTCATCGAGAGTTGGGCGGCAATATCGGCAGGCGAGAGGCGGGTGGCGATATTCTCACGCAACAGCATCTGTGCCTGGTTGATTTTGTCGGTATTCTTGTTGCCTCGGTTCGAGAAATTGACGTGCTCGAAATAGATGCGACCCATCAGGTGGGTGATGACGCCCGCCATCACCTGCTGCGCACCGCGAATGCTCTCTTCGGAGTATTTGATGATTTTGTGATAGAGGCTCACCAACGACTCACGCACACCCACCTTCACGAGCGGGTCGCCCTGCACGAAGAAGTTGCGCACGATGCAGTCGGCCTGCTCGCCTTTGAAGCCGACCCACATCTCGTTCCAACCGGTCTCGATGTTGGGGTAGTAGAGGTGGCGCTCACCCGGGTAGAGCAGGATGACCGTGCCCGCCTCGATGGGGCGCAACGGACACGAATCGGATTGAAAGAAGCCCTCGCCTTCGGTGATATAGACCAACTGGTACTCGTCGAGAATACGGCCCTGGTTGGTGAAATTGTAGTCGCTCGGGTGGAGCGAGACGGGGTAGGGTTGATGCGGTTCGACGTGCTGATAGCCGACGGTTGTGCAGACCAACCCCCATTTTTCGTCCAGTGTGCTTGACGATAAATACTTAAATAAATCGCGTGTCTGTCCCATAAGATAGCGTTATTGAAGTGTAACTTGTTAGCAAATTTAGCAATTATTTCTGAATTTGCGCCACTTTTTTATATTTTTAGCAAAAAAGTTTCTTTGTATCATAATTCGACATTCATTTGTCAAAAATATAAAACCCTCTCTCGGCTTATTTTGCTAAATTTGTTATTGCTAAATGGGCTCGTTGCGTAAAATGGTACGATGAGCAAAAAACGAAAGCCAAGATACGATTTTTTTCAACCTATACTACTAATGACAGCACAACATTTTTTGGCCGTAGATTTGGGCGCGACCAGCGGTCGTGTAATTTTGGCCACCCTCTCGGACGAGAAGCTCGACCTGGAGGTGCTTCACCGTTTCAACAACCCCTTGATTGAGGTAAACGGCAAGTATTTTTGGAACATCTACTCGCTCTACGAGGATATCCTGCGTGGCCTGACGGAGGCCGGCAAGCGCAAGATCGAGGTGCGCTCGATCGGTATCGATACGTGGGGCGTCGATTTTGTTCATATCGCCAAAGATGGTACGCTGTGCGGTCTTCCCCGCTCGTACCGCGACCCCTACACCAACGGCGTTCCCGAGGCCTACTTCGAGAAACTCTCGCGCAAGGAGGTCTATGCCCGCACCGGTATTCAGATTATGAACTTCAACTCGCTCTTCCAGCTCTATGCACAGCACGAGGAGCAGTCGTCGGCCCTGGCCGCAGGCGAGAAGATTCTCTTTATGCCCGATGCACTGTCTTATCTTTTGACGGGCAACCAGGTGTGCGAGTACACCATCCTCTCCACCTCGCAGTTTATGAATCCCCGCACCAAGCAGGTCGATGAGGAGCTGCTGCAGGTGGCCGGTATCGAGAAGAGCCGCTTCCCCGAGGTGGTGATGCCCGGTACCCAGGTGGGTGTCTTGACCCCCGCCATCGCCAAGAGCACGGGGCTGGGTCAGATTCCCGTAGTGGCCGTAGCAGGTCACGATACGGGCTCGGCTGTGGCTGCCGTTCCGGCCGTGGATAAGGGCTTTGCCTACCTCTCGTCGGGTACCTGGTCGCTGATGGGCGTCGAGTTGGAGGAGCCCGAGATTACCGAGGAGTCGTTCGAGATGAACTACACCAACGAGGGCGGTGTGGATGGAACGACCCGCTTCCTGAAGAACATCACCGGTATGTGGCTCTTGGAGCAGTGCCGAGCGACGTGGAAGAAGGAGGGTAAGGATTACTCCTATCCCGAGATTATGCAGATGATGCAGACCACGGTGGCTACGGCTCCGGCCGATCTGCTCGATCCCGATGCCAAGGAGTTTGCCGCCCCGACCAATATGCCCGAGGCCATTCGCAACTATTGCGTGGCAAACGGCAAGGCAGTGCCCGAGGGTGATGCCCAGATGATTCGTCTGATCTTCGACTCGCTGGCTGCCAAGTATGCCGATGTGCTGGGTAAGTTGCAGCAGGTGGCACCGTTCGAGATTAAGACCCTCCACGTCATTGGTGGTGGCGCCCAGAACGATCTGCTGAACCAGATGACGGCCGATGCCTGCGGTATCGAGGTGGTTGCAGGTCCGTCGGAGGCTACGGCGCTGGGTAATGTGATGGTACAGGCTCGTGCCGCCGGTCTGGTTGGCTCGTTGGAGGAGATGCGTCGCTACATCAGCCGCTCGATCGAAACGAAGCACTACGCTCCCCGTAAATAAGCGAAAACATAACAATTAACAATAATTATTTACCTATCTAAAACTACAACAAGTATGAAAACAGAACTCATTGAAAAGGCTTATGCCATTGCCAAAGAGCGTTACGCTGCCATTGGTATTGATACGGACGCTGTGCTGGAGCAGCTGCAGAAGATTTCGTTGTCGCTGCACTGTTGGCAGGCTGACGACGTGGTAGGCTTCGAGCCCAAGGCCGGCGCCCTGTCGGGTGGTATTCAGGCTACGGGTAATTATCCCGGTCGTGCCCGCAACATCGACGAGTTGCGTCAGGATGTGCTGAAGGCCGCTTCGTTGATCCCCGGTAAGCACCGTCTGAACCTGCACGAGATCTATGGCGATTTCGGTGGTGTGTTCGTTGATCGCGACCAGGTAGAGCCTTGCCACTTCCAGAGTTGGATCGATTGGGCCAAGGCCAACGATATGAAGCTCGACTTCAACTCGACTTCGTTCTCGCACCCCAAGTCGGGCGATCTGTCGCTGTCGAATCCCGATCCCGAGATTCGCAACTTCTGGATTGAGCACACGAAGCGTTGCCGTGCCGTTGCCGAGGCGATGGGTGAGGCCCAGGGCGATCCCTGTATTATGAACGTATGGGTACACGACGGCTCGAAGGACCTGACCGTAAACCGTATGCTCTATCGTGAGCTGCTGAAGGATTCGCTGGATCAGATCTTCGCCACCGAGTACAAGAATATGAAGGATTGCATCGAGTCGAAGGTGTTCGGTATCGGTCTGGAGAGCTACACCGTTGGTTCGAACGACTTCTACATCGGTTACGGTGCTTCGCGCGGCAAGATGGTAACCCTCGATACGGGTCACTTCCACCCGACCGAGAGCATTGCCGACAAGATTTCGTCGCTGTTGCTCTACACCCCCGAGGTGATGCTGCACGTTTCGCGCCCCGTACGTTGGGACTCGGACCACGTGACCATCATCAACGACGAGACCCTCGAGCTGTGCAAGGAGATCACCCGTTGCGGTGCGCTGGATAAGGTACACATCGGTCTGGACTACTTCGATGCTTCGATCAACCGCATCGGTGCATACGTGATTGGTTCGCGTGCTACGCAGAAGTGCGTGCTGCAGGCCCTGTTGGAGCCTATCCAGACGCTGCGTGAGTACGAGCTGTCGGGCAAGGGCTTCGAGCGTCTGGCTCTGTTGGAGGAGTGCAAGTCGCTGCCTTGGACCGCTGTTTGGGATATGTTCTGCTTGAAGAACGACGTACCCGTTGGCGAGGAGTTCATCGCCGACGTACAGAAGTACGAGCAGGAGGTTACCTCGAAGCGTTAATTAGTTACTTTTCCCTTAAAACGAAAAACGATGTATCGTATTGTATTGAACGAAACCTCCTACTATGGAGCAGGTTGCCGTGCGGTGATTGCTGACGAGATCAAAAAGCGCGGTTATAAGAAGGTGATGCTCATCACCGATAAGGACCTCATCAAGTTTGGTGTTGCTGCCAAGGTGGAGGAGGTATTGAAGGGTGCCGAGATCCCCTACGAGATCTTCTCGGACATCAAGCCCAATCCGACCATTAAGAACGTGCTGGATGCACTGGCTGCTTTCCAGGCTTCGGGTGCTGACTGCATCGTAGCGCTGGGTGGTGGTTCGTCGATTGACACGGCCAAGGCGGTGGGTGTGATCAACAACAACCCCGAGTTCATCGATGTTCGTTCGCTGGAGGGCGTAGCCCCCACGAAGAATCGTGCCGTTCCCACCTTTGCACTCCCCACGACGGCCGGTACGGCTGCCGAGGTAACCATCAACTATGTGATTACCGACGAGGAGAACAAGAAGAAGATGGTATGTGTCGATCCGAACGACATTCCGATGTGCGCCGTGATCGACTGCGAGCTGATGATGTCGATGCCCAAGGGCCTGACGGCTGCTACGGGTATGGATGCTCTGACGCACGCCATTGAGAGCTACATCACGCCCGGTGCCTGGACGATGAGCGATATGTTTGAGGAGAAGGCTATCGAGCTGATTCACAAGCACCTCTACAACGCTGTTCAGAACGGTCAGGATGTCGAGGCTCGCGAGGGTATGGCCGAGGCACAGTACATTGCCGGTATGGGCTTCTCGAATGTAGGTCTGGGTATCGTACACTCGATGGCGCACCCGCTGGGTGCCTTCTACGACACGCCGCACGGTGTGGCTAACGCCCTGCTGCTGCCCTATGTAATGGAGTACAATGCCGATTCGCCGGCTCGTGCCAAGTATCTCGGTATCGCCAAGGCGATGGGCGTTGATACGACGGGTATGTCGGTGGACGAGGGTGTGAAGGCTGCCATCGATGCTGTGAAGGCGCTCTCGATCAGCATCAACATCCCGCAGCGTCTCTCGGAGATTGGCGTAAAGAAGGAGGATCTGCACGATCTGGCTGTTGCCGCCTTCAACGATGTCTGCACGGGTGGTAACCCCCGTCCGACGTCGGTCGAGGAGATTGAGGCCCTCTATAACACGGCTTACTAAACCTTTCAAGCAACTATGGAGATTCTTTTTGGTCTTCTGATTATCGCCATCGGCAGCTTCTGCCAGTCCAGCTCGTATGTGCCTATCAACAAGGTTCGTGAGTGGTCGTGGGAGAGTTTCTGGCTGACCCAGGGCGTCTTTGCTTGGCTTGTATTTCCCCTGCTGGGTGCCCTTCTGGCTGTGCCGGAGGGTCACTCGCTGGGCGAATTGTTCGTAAACGGTGACTCGTTCCGTATCTGGATGACCATCCTCTTCGGTGTACTGTGGGGTGTGGGCGGTCTCACGTTTGGTCTGTCGATGCGCTACCTCGGTGTGGCACTCGGTCAGTCGATTTCGCTGGGAACGTGTGCAGGTCTGGGTACGATTTTGGGTCCCGTGCTGCTCAATCTCTTCTTTCCCGAGCTCAACGCACTGCAGTCGCTGACGGCTGCCGTGATTTGGGGTGTGGTCGTAACGCTTGCAGGTATCGCCATCATTGGTGTTGCCGGCTCGATGAAGGCCGCCTCGCTGTCGAAGGAGGAGAAGGAGGCTGCCGTAAAGGATTTCAACTTCCCGAAGGGTATTATGATTGCCCTCCTGGCCGGTTTTATGAGCGGTTGCTTCAATGTCGGTCTGGAGTTCGGTAAGGAGATTAACTTCGGCGAGCTGACCGATCCGATGTTCCGTACGCTGCCCGCTACGCTGCTCATCACGCTGGGCGGTTTCGTAACGAACGCCGTCTATTGCCTGTGGCAGAACAAGAAGAACAACACCTTCAAGGACTACGCCCGCAAGGATCTGTGGCTCAATAACGTATTGTTCTGCGCCCTGGCCGGTGGTCTGTGGTATTCGCAGTTCTTCGGTCTGTCGCTCGGTCGCAGCTTCTTTGAGCCGGGCGGTGTGATGGATACGCTGTCGTTCTGCATCCTGATGGCACTCAACGTAACCTTCTCGAATGTGTGGGGTATCGTGCTCAAGGAGTGGAAGGGTTGCTCGAAGAAGACCATTGCAGTGCTGTTGATCGGTATTGTGGTGCTGATCGTCTCGACCTTCATTCCCGAGTTGATGAAGTAATTTAACTAAAGTAAGATAAAACAATGACTAAAAGTATTTTGGAGAATCGCCCCGCGCTGAAGGCCGAGATTGACAAGGTGGCCGAGGTTGCCGGTTATCTGTGGCAGAAGGGTTGGGCCGAGCGCAACGGTGGTAACATCACCATCAACGTTACGGAGTTTGTCGATGACGAGATTCGTCAGCTGCCCGCCATTTCGGAGAGCTATCCGATCGGTTGCACGCTGCCCGCTTTGAAGGGGTGCTATTTCTACTGCAAGGGTACGAATCGCCGTATGCGCGACCTGGCTCGCAACCCGATGGACAACGGCTCGATTATCCGCATTCTGGACGACTGCGCTTCGTATGTCATCGTAGCCGATAAGGCCGTAAAGCCCACCTCGGAGATTGCTGCCCACCTCTCGATGCACAACCAGATGGTTGTAAAGGGCAAGGGGTATAAGGCTGCCGTTCATACCCACCCGATTGACCTGGTGGCTATGACGCACAACCCCAAGTTCTTGGAGAAGGATGTGCTGACCAACCTGTTGTGGAGTATGATTCCCGAGACGCGTGCCTTCTGCCCGAAGGGTCTGGGTATTGTACCGTACAAGATGCCCTCGTCGGTGGAGTTGGCTGATGCCACCATCGAGCAGTTGGAGGAGTACGACGTAGTGATGTGGGAGAAGCACGGTGTTTGCGCCGTGGGTCCCGACATTATGGAGGCCTTCGATCAGGTGGATGTTTTGTCGAAAGCATCGCAGATCTATCTGACTGCCAAGTCGATGGGCTTCGAGCCTACGGGTACGACGCAGGAGCAGATGGACGAGCTGCAGCGTGCCTTCAACCTCTAAAGCAACTTTTTTGCTCGAAACGAAAAGGATGTTCCTCGTGGGGCATCCTTTTTTCGTGGAGTTTTCGTATCTTTGTGTAACTCAAAAACACTTCCTATGAAACGCTTGCTCGTTTTGGTGCTGATAGGGATGGTCGCAGCGACCGCCTCGGCACAAGAATTTCGTCCGGTGATTAGTTACGACGAGTCGAAAATCAAACCCTATACGCTGCCCGAATTGATGCGTACCGAGGCAGGGGAGGAGGTCACCACCACGCAGCAATGGGAACGGGTGCGTCGCCCCGAACTTTTGCGCCTTTTCTCCGAGGAGTTGTATGGCTATATGCCCCAAGGCAAGGTGAAGCAACGCTTCGAGGTAAAGGCGGTCGATACGGCCTATGCCGAGGGTCGTGCCACCCACAAAACGGTCGAGATGACCTTCCGTCGGGGCGATGTGGAGCGTCGTGCTACCATCCACCTTTACCTGCCCAAGCAAGAACAACCGGTGCCACTTTTTATGTTCTTCTGCGGCGAACTGAAGAAGCCGACCGAGTGGCTTGAACAACTCTTCAAAGCGGGCTACGGCCTCTGTACGGGCGACAACAACGACTTCTTTGCCGATCGCCAGAACGATCCTGCGGTCTATCGGAATAGCGTGTTGGCACTGTGGGGGCATACCTCCGAGGAGGAGCTGCCGATGCACATCAGCCGTGCGTTGGGTTGCTGGGCCTGGGGTCACAGCCGTGCGATGGATTACCTCGAGACCGACCCCGATGTCGATGCGACTCGGGTGGCCATTATGGGGCACTCGCGAGGTGCGAAGTTGGCCGCTTGGGCAGCAGCGAACGATGCCCGCTTTGCGGTGGCTATTTTGAATAATTCGGGCTGCGCCGGGGCTGCGTTGTTCCGTCGTAAGTTTGGCGAACACGCCCACCGTCTGAATCGCTCGTTCCCCTATTGGATGTGCGAGAATTTCCACAAATACAACGAACGTGACTACGCCATTCCGGTCGATCAGCATCAACTATTGGCGCTGATTGCACCTCGTCCGTTGTATGTGGCCAGCGGGGCCGAGGATTTGTGGGCCGACCCAAAAGGGGAGTTCTTGGGGTTGGCGCACGCCGAGCCGCTCTACAACCTCTATGGGTATAAGGGGGTGGCTACGATGGAGTGGCCTGCTGTCGATACCCCCATCGGCCACCGAGCCGCCTACCACGTGCGTCGGGGTGGTCACGGCGTGTTGCCCTACGATTGGCAGCAGTACATCCGTTTTGTCGATAAGTGGTTGAAAAAATAGGAAGAAAGCCTTTTTCGAGCCGACGAAATTTTGTAATTTTGTTGCTTGTTAGCATATTTAGTACCTATGAGAAAAGGTTTCGATAATGTAAAATACCTCCAAATTCAGTCCGAGCAGATTAAGAAACGCATCGGCGAATTTGGCGACAAACTCTATTTGGAGTTTGGTGGCAAACTCTTTGACGACTACCACGCCAGCCGTGTGCTGCCCGGCTTCCAGCCCGACAGTAAGTTGCAGATGCTGTTGCAGTTGCGTGACTATGCCGAGATTGTGATGGTCATCAGTGCCATCGATATCGAGAAGAACAAGATGCGTAGCGACCTCGGCATCACCTACGATGAGGATGTGTTGCGTCTGCGTAGCGAGTTTGAGAGCACGGGCCTCTATGCCGGTGGTGTGGTGATTACTCACTACAACGGTCAGTCGAGTGCCGATGCCTACCGCAAACGTCTGGAGCGTCTGGGCATCAAGGTCTATTATCATTACACCATCGAGGGTTATCCCCACAATGTGGCGCTGATTGATTCGGACGAGGGCTTCGGGCGCAACGACTATGTCGAGACCTCCCGTCCGTTGGTGATTGTGACGGCCCCCGGCCCGGGTAGCGGCAAGATGGCCGTCTGCCTAAGTCAGCTCTACCAGGAGAACCGCCGAGGTGTGAAGGCCGGCTATGCCAAATTCGAGACCTTCCCCGTGTGGAATCTTCCCCTCAAACACCCCGTTAATATCGCCTATGAGGCGGCTACGGCCGACCTGAACGATGTCAATATGATTGACCCGTTGCATCTGGAGGCTTATGGCGAGGTGGCGGTGACCTACAACCGAGATTTGGAGATTTTCCCCGTGCTGAATGCCATTTTTGAGGGCATCTATGGCGAAAGCCCCTACAAGTCGCCGACGGATATGGGTGTCAATATGATTGGCTATTGTATGAGCGACGAGGATATCTGCTGCAATGCCGCCCGTGAGGAGATTATCCGTCGTTACTACTATGCGCTGTGTAAGCTGGCCGAGAAGGGCGACAACGAGAACGAGGTGAATAAGATTGCCCTGATTATGAAGCAGGCGAAGCTGACGACCGAATATCGCCGTACGACCGTAGCGGCCCACGAGCGTCGTGAGTTGTGCGGTGGCGGAGCTACGGCAGCCATTGAGTTGCAGGACGGCACGATTATCACCTCACGCACCAGCTCGCTTTTAGGCTCGAGTGCGGCGTTGCTGCTCAATGCCACGAAATACCTGGCCGGCATCGACCACGAAAAGAAGCTGATTGCCGAGGATTTGATTGCCCCGATTCAGAAGACCAAGGTGGAGTACCTGCACGGCCACAATCCCCGCCTGCATACCGATGAGGTGCTGGTGGCGCTGTCGCTGTTGAGCAACCACGATCCCGATTGCCGCAAGGCGCTTGATCAGCTGCCCAAACTGAAAGGATGTCAAGTCCACTCGACGGTGATGTTGAGCGAGGTGGATCGCAAGATATTCCACAAGCTCGGCGTCGAACTGACGTGCGATCCCCGCACCGAGTAGGGGAGAGAAACACAGAACAAGAAACCACGCTTTTGAGGCGTGGTTTTTTTGTTCTATAAGTTGTCGCCTCCTCCACCCGCATCCATTTTGTTACCCAAGGGCGAAGATAAACAAAAAAGGATGACCTTTCGATCATCCTTTTCTGGCGGTGCGTAGGGGACTCGAAGCTTTAGCTCGCGGGGATACCATTAGGCGCAGCCCGAAAGGGCGAGCAATAATCCATTTATCCCCGCAACCCCATTTTTAAGTGAGAGTGCGCTACGGCATAAATCTCTTGCCGGGAGTTGTTCGCTGCCGACGGCAGCTATGGATGGGGATGTTCGAGGAAGTCGATGCTTGCATTGTTATCTTCGTGCATCCCTATCCATAGTATCACCGACAGGTGAACATCGAACAACTCCCTTACATCCAGAGGGGGTAGATAAAACAAAAAAGGATGACCTTTCGATCATCCTTTTCTGGCGGTGCGTAGGGGACTCGAACCCCTGACCCCGTGCGTGACAGGCACGTATTCTAACCAGCTGAACTAACGCACCATTTTTAAGAACTTGCAACCCTGATTTACCTCCCTGATTGCGTTTGCAAAGGTAGTGCAAATTTTTGAATCTGCAAGCGTTTTTCAAACTTTTTTTACATTTTTTTGAAGAACGAGAACTGCACACTGCCGTAACTCCTTAATTGCCAAAAGAGAGGGTGGTTTGAAAAATTTTTCTCTTTCGAGTGCTCAAAGATGAAAATTCCATCCTCTTTCAGGATTTGGCTCTCCAACACCAGCGGAATAATCTCTTCGGCCTGCTCCAAATCGTAGGGGGCATCCGAAAAAACAAGGTCAAATTGCTTTGGGCAACTCTTCAGGTAGAGAAATGCGTTGGCCTTAACGGCGTAGAGATTCTTCAATCCAAGCTCTTGAGCCGTCTTGCGGATGAAGTTATGATGCACGGCGTTGATCTCGACCGAGGTGACCGACTTGGCACCACGCGAGCAGAACTCATAACTAATCGAGCCGGTACCCGAGAAGAGGTCCAGCACATCGCACTCTTCGATGTCGATCAGGTTTTGGAGGACATTGAAGAGGTTTTCTTTGGCAAAATCGGTGGTGGGGCGTGCTCGCAGGTTACGAGGCGGGGTGATGGTGCGCCCTTTGAGTTGTCCGCTGATTATTCGCATACGAGCAGTTTGAAGTAGTTACGATAGATTTTACGGCGTTGTTTGTTCTGGGTGCGTTGTACCAAGCGCAGGGTATGATGGCTCAAATCGGCCGCCGAGGTGAGGCGATGCAGCAGCAATTCCAGCTCCTCCTCCGAGGCGATGCGTACCACTTCGGCCAACTGCAGGGCGAGCGAATATACCTTTATATATATAAGGTCGCCGCAATCAACCAGCCATACCGTCGGCTCGGTCACGTTTGGTGCCGTCAGAAGTGGGGTGGTGAAACACAATTCCTCGCCATATTGGGCCTTCAGATCGGCCAATTTGGCCTTATCGATGGCCATCAGAGCCGTAATGCCCGACTCGGTGCGTGCGCTTACGACACACTCCGTACTCAGGGGTGCAAGGCCCGCTGCGGCGAGCAGTTCAGCCTCCGCGGTGGGGTCGTAGAGCGGTTTGGGGACGAGCATCGTGCGCTCGGTCAGTAATTCAATCTCTTGCACGTTGCGATAAAGGTTGAAAAAGAGTGTCCATCCGACCCGGGCCGAATGGACACTTGTTTTACATTGTATCCGTGAGAATTAGTCCTCCCAGTTACCGGCTTCGTTGTTACCGGCCTCCATCGAACCAAACTTGATACCGGGATAGCGGTTGTAGTTGTTTACATCGTCGTCGATCTTATTGATCACGTCCTGACGGTAGGTGATCGTATCGAGGAACTGGATGTAGGGAGCACGGCACTCAACAACGGGAATCACAATCTTCGACTCGGTAGCAATCGTACCGGCCTCGAGGATGAACTCCGACTTGTTGTCGGTCGTGGGGATGTAACGCAGGTTCATTACGTCCTCCTTCGTGAGCTTCTTGGGCGAGAAGATGGTATCGATAACGGCTACCTTGAACTTCTCAACGTTCTTCTTACCCTGCTTCTTCAGCATAGCCAGACCTACCGAGTCGTCATCATCGACCAGCTTGCGCTCCATCTCGAGCGTGTCGGTCAGAATAAACTGGGCCAGCGTGTCGAAGCTGGCGGTGAAGCGCTGGTACTTGGTCTTGTAGGCACGCTCGGCGGTACGGATGTCCTTGATGCGGTCGATAACCTGTGCGCTCTTGCTTTTCAGTTCGCTCTCGAAACGGATGGGGGTCGAGATCTGCTTGTAGATAATGTACACGAAGAGTACGATGACTACAGCGAGAAGAATTTGGAAGATTTTTTTCATTTGTATTTAGGTTTTGTTTATTAATTTTGTCCAACAAAAAGTCGCTAAATATGAATAGCTCATTTATTGCGTCTCAAATTTACGCCAAAATTTCTTTTGAAACAACTCTTGGGCAAAAAAAAATTGTCGAAAAGTTGTCAGAATACCTTGTTGGGGATGATTTTTCGCAAATTTTCGTCCTGAACGGCTATGCAGGCACCGGAAAAACGACTTTGATAGCAGCTACGGTGGGTGCGTTGAAGCAGGTGGGCATCAAGACTGTTTTGTTGGCTCCAACGGGTCGAGCCGCCAAGGTGTTGGCTCGCTATTCGGGTGAGAAGGCCCTCACGATTCACAAGCGCATCTACCGCGAAAAAACCAATGCCGACTATGAATCGAAGTTCTCGTTGGACCTGAATCGGGAGCAAAACACCGTCTTCATTGTCGATGAGGCGTCGATGCTCTCGGACCGCTCGGGCGATGTGAGTTTCGGTAGCGGCTCGCTGTTGGAGGACCTTATTAAATATGTGCGCAGCGGTCGAGGTTGCCGATTGGTGTTGGTGGGCGATAGTGCCCAGCTGCCACCCGTAGGGTGCGACTTCTCGCCGGCGCTCGACCCGGCAACCCTCTCTGCCTATGGCGATGTGGTCTATTGCACGTTGGACGAGGTGGTGCGTCAGGAGGCCGAGTCGGGCATTCTGTTCAACGCCACGATGGTGCGATGTATGTTGGAGCAGGGTATTGTCGATATTCCCCAGTTGGAGATGCAGTTCCCCGATATCGAGTCCATCTCGGGCGGTGAACTCTTGGAGTTGTTGGGCGATGCCTATGCCAAATACGGCCGTGACGAGGTGATTGTGGTGACCCGTTCCAACAAGCGTGCCAATCGCTACAACGAAGGTATTCGTCGCCACGTTTTGGGCGCCGAGGAGGAGATTGAAAGTGGTGATATGCTGATGGTTGTCAAGAACAACTACCACTACACCGAGCGCATCGAGAACTGCCCGATGCACTTCATTGCCAATGGCGATATCGGTCGTCTGCGTCGTCTGCGTCGCTTCGAGGATTTTTATGGATTCCGTTTCGCTACGGCCGTGCTGGAGTTTGGCGATTACGACGATACGGAGATCGAGTGTAAAATTCTGCTCGATACGATTACCTCCGAGTCGCCCTCGCTGACCCGTGAGGAGCAAAACCGCCTCTTCTACGAGGTCGAGAAGGACTATCTGGATATTAAGAGCAAGATTAAACGCTTTAAGGAAATTCGTGAAAATCCGCACTTTAACGCCGTTCAGGTAAAGTTTTCCTACGCCGTAACCTGCCACAAGGCGCAGGGTGGCCAGTGGCGGGCTGTCTTCATTGATCGGTTCCTGTTTGGCGACGAGCAGATGACTCCCGATTTGATGCGTTGGCTCTATACGGCGATGACCCGAGCTACCGACAAACTCTACTTAGTCAATTTTGGAGACGAATTTTTTGGTGCATAACCCCCTTTCGATGATGGCTGAACGTTCTATTGAGCAACATCCGTTGCAACCCTTTTTGCCTCCTCGGGCCCTCCTTTTGATGCTGGGTAGCTTTCCGCCCAAGCGGGAGCGTTGGTCGATGGATTTCTTCTATCCCAATCGCCAAAACGATATGTGGCGCATTGTCGGAAAGGTCTTTTTTGACGATGCTCACTATTTTGAAACTGAAGACAGAAAAGGATTTGACAAAGAGCGTATTGTTGCGTTTTGCTCAACCAAAGGTTTAGCTCTTTACGATGCCGCTTCCGAGGTACGCCGACTGATGGATAACGCCTCGGATAAGTTCTTGGAGGTAGTCACACCGACCAACCTCGAGGAACTGTTGTGTGCCCTTCCCGATTGCTCGGCGGTGGTCACGACGGGGCAGAAGGCAACCGATTTGGTGGTGGCGGCTTTGGGCTGCTCGGAGCCGAAGGTGGGGGAGTGCTCCACGTTTGAATTTACCGCCCGTACGATGCGTCTGTGGCGTATGCCCTCCTCGTCGCGCGCCTATCCCTTGTCGTTGGAGAAAAAGGCCGCTTTTTACCGCAAAATGTTTGAGTCGGAGGGGCTGATAATTGACGAAAATAATGTATCTTTGTCTCAAAGATAACCCCCTTTTAAGAAAGTGAAAGACGCAAAAACCGAAAAGAAGGCCGCCAAGCGGGCCAAAACCCCCTTGATGGACCAATACTACCAGGCCAAAGCGGCCTATCCCGATGCCATTATGCTGTTTCGTGTGGGCGACTTCTACGAAACTTTTGGCGAAGATGCCATCAAGACCAGCAGCATCCTGGGTATCACGCTGACCCGTCGAGCCAACGGCTCGGCCTCGCACGTCGAGTTGGCCGGCTTTCCCTACCACGCCATCGATACCTACCTGCCCAAGTTGGTGCGGGCCGGTGAGCGTGTGGCCATCTGCGAGCAGTTGGAGGATCCGAAGATGGTCAAAGGTTTGGTGAAACGTGGTGTGACAGAGTTGATTACGCCCGGTGTGGTGTTGCAGGACAACATTCTGCAAAACAAAGAAAACACCTTCCTGGCGTCGGTCTTCTTTGGTAAAAAAAGTGTCGGTGCGGCCTTTCTCGATATTTCGACGGGTGAGTTTTATGTAGGCGAAGGAACGGAGAGTTATGTCGATAAATTGCTCTCGAACCTCCAGCCCAAAGAGGTGGTTTATCAGCGTGCCTACGACGATCGGTTCAAGGCCGCTTTCGGGGTGAATTACTACACCTATCGCCTCGACGAGTGGGTCTTCTCGGAGGATGTCTGCCGTGAAAAGTTGTGCCGCCAATTTGGTACACCGACGCTGAAAGGTTTTGGTGTAGAGGATTTTACATCGGGTATCTCGGCCGCCGGTGCCATTCTTCACTACCTCGAGATGACCGAGCATCGTTCGTTGGACCACCTGCGATCGATTTCGCGTCTCGACTCGGAGGATGCGGTATGGATTGATAAATTTACGATCGCCAACCTTGAACTTTTCTCCTCGAATGGCGGGCGCAACCGTACCTCGTTCTGCTCGGTGATTGACCGCACCCTCACCCCGATGGGTGGTCGTCTGCTGAAGCGTTGGGTGGCGATGCCGCTGCGTGATGTGGCCCAAATCGAGGCTCGTCAGCAGGTGGTCGAGGCCTTTGTGAAGGATGCCGACCTCTCGGAGGGAATCTCCGAGCAGGTGGCCCTGGTGGGAGATTTGGAGCGTATTGCCTCCCGCATTGCTGCGGCTCGTGTCACGCCACGCGAGTTGGTGCAGTTGAAACATTCGCTCACGGCGTTGGAGCTGCTCAAAGCCATTCTCGATTCGTCGGACAATGCAGAGTTGCATCGTCTGGCCGATCTGATTGACCCGCTTCAGGAGGTGCGTGATCGCCTGGCAACGGATCTCTATCCCGACCCCACGACCAACCAGATTCAGAAGGGTGGTGTGATTGCCGACGGCGTCGATCCCGAGTTGGACGACCTGCGTCGCATTGCCCTGCACGGCAAGGACTATCTGGCTCGTATTCAGCAACGTGAACGTGAGGCAACGGGCATCCCGTCGCTCAAATTGAGCTATAACAATGTCTTCGGCTACTACATCGAGGTGAGCAACACCCATAAAGATAAGGTGCCGCAGGAGTGGATTCGCAAGCAGACCCTAACGAATGCCGAGCGTTATATTACCGAGGAGCTGAAGGAGTACGAAGAGAAGATTCTGGGTGCCGAGGAGAAGATGCTTCTCATCGAACAACGCATCTATGCTGCGCTGTTGGCATACATCGCCTCGTCGCTTACCAAGCTGTTGCGTAACGCCTCGGTGGTGGCCCGCATCGACTGTCTCCACTCGTTTGCCGTGCTGGCTCGCCAACGTCGTTATGTGCGACCGACCCTCGACGAGGGCAAACGCATCGAGATTCGTGAGGGACGTCACCCCGTGCTGGAGACCCTGATGGGGGTAGGCGAGGAGTATATCCCCAACGATGTGATGCTCGACGACGAGGAGCAGCAGATCATTATGATTACCGGTCCCAATATGTCGGGTAAATCGGCCCTGTTGCGTCAGACGGCACTCATTGTGCTGATGGCCCAGATGGGCTCGTTTGTCCCCGCAAAAAAGGCTCATATCGGCGTGGTGGACAAAATCTTTACCCGTGTGGGAGCCTCGGATAATATCTCACAAGGCGAATCTACCTTTATGGTCGAGATGTTGGAGTCGGCCGGTATTCTGAACAATATCTCCGACCGCTCGTTGGTCCTTTTGGATGAGATTGGCCGAGGAACGAGTACCTACGACGGTATTTCGATTGCCTGGGCGATGGTCGAGTACCTCCACAACCACCCAACGGCCCACGCCAAGACCCTGTTTGCAACCCACTACCACGAGCTGAACGAGATGGCGAAGATGTACAGCCGTGTGAAGAATTTTCACGTCTCGGTGCGTGAGGTGAATGGTCAGATTGTCTTTCTGCGCAAACTCGAGAAGGGGGGTACCGAGCACTCGTTTGGTATCCACGTGGCTCGCCTGGCAGGTATGCCTGCCTCGATTGTGACCCGTGCCGAGGAGCTGTTGCACAACCTCGAGGTGGTCTATGGTAATAACGAAATTGTCCCCTCGAAGAGTCTCAAGGCGCGCAACAAACGTGCTGCGCAGGTGGTGCGTCAGGCCGCCGAGCAACCCGAGCCGCAGTCGATGCAGCTCTCGATGTTCCAACTCGACGACCCCGTGCTGGTCGAGATTCGTGACCGCATCAAGGGATTGGATATCAATTCGCTAACTCCGATTGAGGCACTCAATATCCTGAACGATATTAAAAAGATTACGGGATTGTAATTCGCTTTTCATATGAAACGTCTGCTTACGTGGCTCGTTGTGTTGCTGCTTGTTGTTCCGATGGCTTCGGCGCAATCCAGAAAACGCAACAAGACCAAACGGCTTCCCGAAGGGATCGAATACTCATCACGCTATGCCGTGCTGCCTGCTCATTTGAGCCTGGTAGAGAAACAAATCGAAATTCCCGGAGCACCGGTCAATGCCGTGCGTTTTGGAGCTGTCGATACACTTTGCAATATGGTTATCGAGCCGATTTACAGCGAGCTTATTAGTTATCATAAAAGTGGTTATGCTATCGTAACCCGTGATGGTAAGCGTGGGCTTTTGGATATGTCGTGCCGCGAGTTTATCCCGTGTGAATGGACTCAGGTTTTTATTCCATACGACAACCGCATTCGAGTACAGGTGGGCAATGGCAAAAACAAGCGATTTGGATTCCTAAATATGAATGGCGAACAGGTGATTGCACCTGTGCTTGAAGGGGCTACGAATTACAATAACGGGATTGCGGCAGTTCGTCAAGATGGGAAATGGGGTCATATCGACACCTTAGGTCGTATTATTACCCCGTTGCAATACGACGATGCGCAAAACTTTTTCAATGGTTATGCCGCTGTTGGCGTTCAAGGGAAGTACTACATTAAGTATGGCTTTGTCGATTTATCCGGAAAGTTGGTGATTCCTACCGACTACTATTCGGTCAGCGGTTTTGTTAATGGTCGTGCGGTGGTAAGTCGTATCATCAACGGTGCTCCCCGCTATGGGGCCATCGACACTACAGGTGCTTTGGTGGTACCCATTGAATGGGATTATGTCTCTTCTTTCAGATATCATTCAACATGGGTAGGCAAAGGAGTTTATCCCAATTGTGTTTACACCTTGCTTGACGAAAATGCCACTCGATTGATTTCGACCGATTTGTATGACCTTGACGATAGTGGTGGCGGAGGTCGCTACGCCTCGGCCGGAGTCCGTATTGGTGATGGTACGTTGCGCTATGGTGTGGTAAGCCACCGTGGTCGTGTGATTCTGCCGTTCCGTTACGAGCGCATCACCCTCTTTACCGAGAATCTTGCTGATGGAAGTCAGGCTCTGCGTGTAATGGGCCTACTCAATGGTAAGGATGTAAGTCTTGAACTCCGTTTCGAGGATTAGCTCTTTATCTGAGTCAAATAACATAAAATGAGCGACTACCCATTGTTGGTGAGTCGCTCTTATATTTCAATAATTAACGATAAGCATTAAATAATTAACGAAAAAATTTGTTTATTTGGAATTTGTTGCTACCTTTGCATAACGATAAACGATAAATAATTAACGAAAGAATTATTTTTAACCTTAAAACCGTTATGCTATGACAATTTCTAAATCCACACAGCGACGTGTCGTTGTACTCTTTGTGTTAGTCAGTTTGATGTTTTTGCCCGGTTTGCTCCTCTCGGTTTCTCACGTCCTCTTTGAAGGTGATTGGCGCACGACTGAGCATGTTACTTTCGTGGGTACGATGGATGTAGCTCGACCGAGCTATATGCTTGAAGAGGGCGAACAGAACAGCTACGAGCCGATTGTTGTCCGACCGGCGACTGCCGACGAGCCGGCAATTATGGCTGAGCCATCAGGTTACTTTGTTTACGCCAATGAGGGCAATTACGTGATCGACACTGCTGCCAATCATCTGCGCAAGGTGATGCTGTGCATCTCCATGTTGGTGACATTTACCTTGACCATACTACTCTTAATGGTTATCAATCAGGTAATTAAAGGGTTCCAAACGGGAGAGTTTTTCACTCGCAAATCGGTGGTTATGGTGCGTGTGATGGCTGCGTTCTATTTTGTGGGCAGTCTGATTTGGTCGAATTTTGCAGCCTTGGAAGAGCGTGTTGCGTCGGAATTTTGTGGTATGTTAAGTTCCGAAGGTTGGAATAGTGTATTCCAACTCAACACCAATTCATTGCTGATTCCGCTTGTGATGTTGGTTGTTGCCGAGCTGATGAATATCGCCCATAAGCTGAACGAGGAGGAAAGTGCCACCCTGTAAATGATATTAAAACTATGATAATAACTAATTTAGATGTAATGCTTGCACGACGCAAGATGTCGTTGCAGGAGCTTTCGGAACGCATTGGTATTTCGGTTGTAAACCTCTCGAAGCTCAAAACGGGCAAGGTGCGTGCAATCCGTTTTTCAACACTCGATGCAATTTGTCGAACACTCGATTGTCAGACGGGTGATATTCTCGAATTTCGTCCCGATCGCCCTGAGCCCGATTCTGAAAGTTGATTTACCCTAAAACAAACAGGTCGTCCAATCAGGGCGACCTTTTGTTTTGCTTACGAGTAGGGGGTTATTCCTTAATAATCGAGCGGATGTTTTCGATAAGCATCGCTACGGCAACCGAGTTGAAGCCGCCCTCGGGGATGATGACATCGGCATATTTCTTCGACGGCTCGACAAACTCCTCGTGCATCGGCTTGACGGTGGTGGTGTACTGATCGATGACCGACTCCATCGAACGGCCACGTTCACGCACATCACGCAAAATTCTGCGTGCCAGGCGAATATCTGCATCTGTATCAACAAACACTTTAATATCCATCAGCTCACGCAGCTCCTTGTGCTCGAAGATCAGAATACCATCGACGATGATGACCTTCGAGGGTTTTACGGCCACACGCTCATCCGTGCGGTTGTGATTGACAAACGAATAGACGGGGTGCTCGATGGGCACATTCTCCTTCAAGGTCTTGATGTGCTCAACCAGCATATCCGTGTCGAAGGCGGCAGGGTGGTCGTAGTTGAGCTTCGTGCGCTCCTCATACGTCAGCTCGGGGTGCGCCTTGTAGTAATAGTCGTGACAGAGGGTCACCACATCTGCACCTGCAAAGGCCTCCTGCAGGCGCTTTACAAGGGTCGATTTGCCGCTGCCGGTACCTCCGGCAACGCCGATAACGGTCACTTTCATAGTTGTAGGGTCATTATACAAAAAAGAGTGCGCCCACAGTGGGACACACTCTTTGTTTGATTTGTCTTATTAAGCGTCGATGTTGGCGTAGGTGGCGTTCTGCTCGATGAACTCACGGCGGGGAGGAACCTCGTCGCCCATCAGCATCGAGAAGATGCGATCGGCCTCGGCGGCATTTTCGATGGACACCTGGCGCAAAGTACGGGTGGCGGGATTCATCGTCGTATCCCACAACTGCTCGGCGTTCATCTCACCAAGACCTTTGTAGCGCTGCGTCACAGCACCCTTGCCAAACTCGGCCGTGGCGGCATCACGCTGCTCGTCATCCCAGCAGTAACGCTGCTGCTTGCCCTTCTTAACCAGGTAGAGGGGCGGGGTAGCGATGTAGATGTGGCCATTCTCGATGAGCTCCTTCATCTTGCGGAAGAAGAAGGTCAGCATCAGCGTAGCGATGTGCGAACCATCGACGTCGGCATCGGTCATAATGATAATCTTGTCGTAACGCAGACCGGTGAGATTCAGTGCTTTGCTATCCTCCTCGGTGCCAATCTTGACACCCAGAGCAATAAACATATTCTTAATCTCCTCGTTCTCCCACATACGGTGCTCCTGCGCCTTCTCGACATTCAGAATCTTACCACGCAGCGGCATAATGGCCTGGAAATTACGGTCGCGACCCGTCTTTGCCGTACCACCTGCCGAGTCACCCTCGACGAAGAAAATCTCGGCAATCGAACGGTCACGGCTCGTACAGTCGGCCAACTTACCCGGCAGACCGGCACCCGAAAGCACCGTCTTGCGCTGCACCATCTCACGGGCGTGGCGGGCAGCGTGGCGAGCCGTAGCGGCCAAAATTACCTTCTGCACGATGGCACGGGCATCACGAGGATTCTCCTCCAGATACTGCTGCAGGGCCTGACTCATTGCCTGATCCACTGCGGCCGAAACCTCGTCGTTGCCCAGCTTGGTCTTGGTCTGACCCTCAAACTGCGGCTCGGCAACCTTCACCGAAACCACGGCCGTAAGACCCTCACGGAAGTCGTCACCGTTGATCTCGAATTTCAGCTTGGCCAACATACCCGACTCCTCGGCATACTTCTTCAGGGTGCGGGTCAGGGCACGACGGAATCCGGTCAGGTGGGTACCACCCTCGATGGTGTTGATGTTGTTTACATAGGAGTGAACGTTCTCCGAGAAGGAGTCGTTGTACTGCATAGCCACCTCGACGGGTACCCCCTTCGACTCGGTGTCGAGGTAGATGATCTGCTCGATAATCTTCTGGCCACGGGTCTGATCAAGGTAGGCGACAAACTCCTTCAGACCATTCTCCGAATAGAAGTGGTCCTCACGCAACTTGCCCTCCTCGTTGGGGCGCATATCGTAGAGATTGAGGTGGATACCCTTGTTCAGGAAGGCCAACTCACGCAGGCGGGCTGCCAAAATATCGTAACGATAGGTGGTCGTCTGGGTGAAGATCTCAGGGTCGGGATTGAAGGTGACGGTTGTACCGCGATCCTCGCAGGTGCCGATGACATCGCAGGTCGAAACGGGCTTACCCTTGCTGTAGGTCTGGCGGAAAATTTTACCCTCACGGTGAATTTCGGCTACCAAGCGGGTCGAGAGGGCATTCACACACGATACACCTACACCGTGCAGACCACCCGAAACCTTGTAGCTGCCTTTATCGAATTTACCACCGGCGTGCAGGACGGTCATAACGACCTCCAGGGCCGACTTCTTCTCCTTCTCGTGCATACCGGTCGGAATACCACGACCGTTATCGCGTACCGTAATCGAGTTGTCCTCGCCGATGGTTACGTCGATGGTGTCGCAATAGCCGGCCAGGGCCTCGTCGATCGAGTTATCGACTACCTCATAAACCAGGTGGTGCAAGCCCTTTTCGCCCGTGTCGCCGATATACATGGCGGGACGTTTACGTACGGCCTCCAGACCCTCAAGGACCTGGATGTTTGACGCCGAGTATTCCTCTTCTTGCTTTTTGATGTTGTCCAGTTCTGTACTCATTTTCAATTGTTGTATAGAATGTACAAAAGTAGAAAATTTTTCTCAAAACTACAAAGATTTCGGCCCCCTTTGCGCCCCTTTTTTGAGGATTTTTGCGCTTTTTTTAACACAAAGTGTTAAGCCAGCTTCTCTTTGAGGTCCACCTCACTGATATGACCCTTGGAAAAGAGGATGGCACGGGCCGGATAATTTTCGATCAGCGCAGTGTTGTGGGTGGACATCACCACGGCGCAACCACGCTCCGAAATCTCACGAAAGATGCGCATAATGCCGTCTGCCGTCACGGGGTCGAGGTTGCCGGTCGGCTCGTCGGCCAACAACACCTCGGGGTCGTTCAACAGGGCTCGGGCAATGACCAGACGCTGCTGCTCGCCACCCGACAGCTCGAAGGGCATCTTGTAGCTCTTCTGCTCGAGCTTGACCATTCCGAGTACCTTGTCGATACGCTCACGAATCTCCTCCTCCTTTTTCCAACCGGTGGCCTTCAGCACATAGTAGAGATTCATAAAGACGTTGCGGTCGGTAAGCAGCTGATAATCTTGAAAAACGATGCCGATGCGACGACGTAGGTAGGGGATGTCTCTGCGCTTGAGAGTGCGCAGATCGAAGCCTGCAATCTCGCCCGCACCCACCAACAACGGCACCTCGGCATAGAGGGTCTTCAATAGGGTAGATTTGCCGCTGCCGACTCGTCCGATCAGATAGACAAACTCACCACGGGCAACCTCCAAATCGACATCCGAGAGGATCAGTTCGCCCTCGTTGATGATGCGCTTGGGGGAGGTGGCCTCGCCTGCGTGGTAGATGGATACGTTCTCTAATCGGATAACTTTATCTCTCATCGTCTTCGGTGGTTGGTTTAATAGAACAAAGGTAGCAAAAAAATCTCAATTTTTGCCCATTGCGCACAATTCTTTCTGCACTTCGTGCGTTGGTTGGGTGAATGGGTCGCCGAGCGAGGCGGAGGGCTAAAAAACGAGGCTAAAATTTTGTCGTTTGCCGCCAACCGCTTATCTTTGCACCCAAGTTACGACCATCTCGATGGCTCGTCAAAAAGTTTGGGGGTGCCCGGTTTTGACAGCAGGCAGAGTTTGATTGTAAGCACGTCGAGCGCTGTGTGGCGGCTCGTAAATCCCGATGCACAAAAATCAATTGGCAATAATAGCTACGCACTCGCTGCCTAATTTTCAGAGAAAATTAGCTTAATCGCCGGGGCCAAGGCTGTCTTGGCGACGAGTATCCCGAGGGGTTGTTCCGCTCTTTAACGGCTCTTCATATGGGGTATCATCCATTTAGAGATAGTTCGACGGAGCGCTTCGGTCGTCGGGCGAAAATTTAGAAGCTGGGCCGTATGTTAGGCTGTTGCCTGCCGGATGTACGGAGAAGGATGAAACGGTAACTAAGCGTGTAGAAAGCTTTCGGGTTCCCTGTTTGGACGCGGGTTCGACTCCCGCCACCTCCACGAACAAAATTAGAAGCGTGCCTTTTTTGGCGCGCTTCTTTTGTTCGTGGAG
The DNA here is from genome assembly GCA_017436185.1 of Alistipes sp. The sequence continues at coordinate 59,790 of JAFSDP010000012.1, forward strand.
GTGGCGGATATTTCCGCCACTTATATTTGACATTTCCCCCTAAATCCCCCTTTTGCGAAAAGGGGGACCTGCCTTTACACAAAATTAGAAGCGTGCCTTTCGGGAGCGCATTTTTTGTTCGTGGAGGTGGCGGATATTTCCGCCACTTCTATTTGACATTTCCCTCTAAATCCCCCTTTTGCGAAAAGGGGGACTTGCATTTGCACAAAATTAGAAGCGTGCCTTTCGGGTGCGCATTTTTCGTTCGTGGAGGTGGCGGAGATTCCGCCACTTCTATTTGACATTTCCCCCTAAATCCCCCTTTTGCGAAAAGGGGGACTTGCATTTGCACAAAATTAGAAGCGTGCCTTTCGGGTGCGCGCTTTTTCCGTCCGTGGAGGTGGCGGATATTTCCGCCACTTCTATTTGACATTGCAAAAAAGACGTGTAACCAAACCTGATTACACGTCTTTTGTTAGTGTGTTTCTGCTTATTTGACTGATACAATGACACGGGCGTAATGGGTGAGTGCAGGGGTGCCGTTGTCGGTCACTTCGCAGATGAACTGCAGCGTATCACCCGATTGTGCATTGTCCGGAACAATAAATTCAGCCACTGCGGTATCGGCATTCGCAATAGCAACCGTTCCGTCATAACTATCCGCTTCGGCATACTGCCACCAGCGGAAGGTGAACTGATTCCCGTCGGGATCGGTGGTGCGACGAGCATCGAGTTTTACGCTTTTTCCGGCCCTCTTTTTGAGGTGCTTTTTATGCGAAAGTTTAACCTGAGGAGCGTGGTTAGCCTCCTCATAGGGTTTGACGCACCAATCGGCACGTGCCGCCCAATCGTTTTGTGCAGCGACCAACCACCGTTGAAATACATAGTGCGTATCAAGCACTCCACGATTTAGGTCTTTGCCATCTTGCAGGTGGTTTCCTTTGCGGTATTCGGGGCGACCGCCCCAACCTCCCAACGTATAGTCGAGATGTTGTTCCAGACCATTGTTGATGAGCGGCAGATAGGAGGGGGTATCACCCTCGCTCGTGTAGTCTTGTGGATAGGCCGCACATAACGGGCCGTGACCTCGTTTGATGTGCTCGTTGAGCCACGGCTTGTCCATAATAACCTGCAACTCCTTGGGGTTTTTGCTCAATCGATTCTTGAAATAGTAATCGACGCTCATATAGTCCCACACATAGCGCCAAGCACCGTCACGATCGGGTGCCCCCGACTCGTAGATGAAGATCTCGGGCAGGTTTTCTTCAATCCACTTGCCACCTCCATCTTGGTACCAGATGCAATAGAGGCGTGCCTTTTTTACGGCTCGTTGCCACTCCTGTTCGGAGTAGTGTTCTTTGATCTGCCACAACGCATTGGCCTGCGTGTTTGCTCCGCCCCAGGCCAAAATATGCACCGGGCGAGGGTCGTCGTCAAGCAGGGTGCGGATAATGAGTTGGGCCCCCTCGCTGTCCGAGAGCAGAGGCGGTGCTTTGTGCAGGTCGGCACGATTCTCATTGCCAACCGTAACGACACGAAGCAACTTGTCGGCATCGGGATAGTCGGGATTGTGCAGTCGGAGGTTTATCAAACAGCTCTCGTAGAGGGCAATTTGCTTCTCAATCCAACGCTCCTTGCTGTGCCCATCCTTCTGAACGCCATTCACTTGCACGATTCCCGCAACGTCGAAATCGCAGGCATAGAGCAGAAACCGTACCATCGAATTGCGGTCGTCGATTTCTCCGTCAGTGGTGACTATCACACGTGGTTTTTCGTTGTGCTTTGCCTCTGCATACCACGGAGCAAACGCCAAGATGGCGACCAATAGAGTTTCGAAGAGTCCTTTCATTGCAACTACTCTCTATTTAGGTACTGGATCATTCGGGCCATATTGTCGATATAGGTGCGGACCGAAATGCAAAGTACGGGATCTTTGTCGGTGTAGGGCGAGGTATCGAACTCGTCACCCACGAAGGTCGAGGTGTAGTCTCGGGTCTTGCTGGGGGTGGTGTCGGTGCAGGGCTTGTAGGGGTTCGAGGTCTGGCGCAGCGGCGTGAGCCAATAACCTTCCTCGTTCAGCCCGCTCAAGATGCGCTGAATCACCTCGGCCGAAGGTGCCTCTACGGGGCGACCAAAGAAGCTGCGGGGTTGTGTGTAATACTTGCGCAAGGGGACCAACTCGGTCGAAAGGAACGGCGAATCCTTCGCCAGCTCCTCTTTCGGCAGGGCCAGTGTCATCTCGTAGTATTGACGCAACTGCTTGGGGTTGAGTGTGGTGAATGAGTTGTAGTGGGCAATTGTACCCGACGGATCGTCATCGACAAAGTAGTGGCCGTTATAGACATTCGACCCCTCACGGTGCACATACTGCGGCTCGCCCGTCTCGGGGTGGATGAAGCGTGCGGCAATGAAGCTATCCCCCTCGAGATGAGCACGACGCTCCTTGAACGAACTGCGATCGACCACCTCATCGGGCAGTTTCTGCTTCTCGAGGAACTCCAATGCTGCGGGGATACCCGTCAGGAAGCGGCTGTCGCCCGTGCGACGATAGTATTGCAGCATCAGCATAATCATCTGGCTCGTGGTGCTGGTATTGATGGCACGAGGCTCATACGATCGGGCGTGGGCGGGTTTCAAATCGTCCAGCGTGTATTGATCAGCCCATCCGGCGTAGGGAACACCCTGTTGCAGCGTGATCATCAGGTACATAGCACGCATCACAGGCTCCTTGACGCCCTGCATACCGAGTGCCTGGTAGCATTGGGTGAGGAACTCGATGATGTCGGGAATCACGTCATCGTTCAGGGTGATGAACGACGAGTAGTCGGCACGGCCCTGGAAGGGGTGGTCGTAACGCAAGGGGTAGCGCTGCGGCCAACCGCCGATGGGGTATTGGCTCTCCAATACGAAGTTGATGACCTTGTCGAGTGCGGGGCGGTACTTCGGGTCGTTCTTCTCGACATACATACGCAGCAGGAAGGTGGCTGCCTCCATCGTGCCGCCATCGTCGTAGGTGGCGTTGCCGTAGTAGTGCTGGAACTCCTCCAGACGCCACCCGGCCTTGCCGACGGTCGAGTACCACTCCTTGAGCGAGTTCTCGCCTGCATAATCGAAGACATAGTTCCAACCACCGCAGTCGAGCTGACCCCAAATCAGGGCACCGGCCACACGTTCGGCAGCTTGGTAGTAATACTCGTCACTCGTGGCGTGGTAAGCATCCAAGAGCAGGTGGCCCACCGAAGGGGTGCCGGGAGGCTGAATCCAGACCATCGTGCGCTTGGCCTCCATCTCGCCCCATTGGCGAGAGAAATCGGGCATATAGTTCCACACGAAACCACCATTGTAGCTCGCCTTATCCATCATAAACTCCGTAGCACGGCGCATTTCGGATTTGACGAAATCATCGGTTAAGGGTTTGCTTTTGGGTTTGGCCGCAACCATACCGCAACCCAATAGGGCCACAAGGGCCGTAAGGGTCAGACGTCGGAAAAGCATAATTTTATAGGTTTTAGGTTTTTGTAGGTTTAGTTTTGCTATTGTAAATATAGTGATTTTTTCTTTACAGCCCAATTTATGAAGCGAAAAATCGTGCTCTTGGCGGCCAAATTGACCTTTTTTAGCGGTGAATTGGCGCAATGTGTTGCTTGATATGGGGAAAAAAACTAACTTTGTCGAAACGAAATTTTTAATTCCCCGTACAGATATGGCAAAAAAAATCTTGTTGCTCGGCTCGGGTGAGCTGGGAAAGGAGTTTGTAATCGCAGCGCAGCGACTCGGTCAGACCGTCATAGCTTGCGATAAGTATACAGGTGCCCCTGCTATGCAGGTGGCCGACGACTGCGAAGTGTTCGATATGCTCGATGGCGATGCCCTGGCTGCTGCCGTTGCCAAGCATCAACCCGATGTGATTGTCCCCGAGATTGAGGCCATTCGCACCGAGCGTCTCTACGAGTTGGAGGAGCAGGGTATTCAGGTGGTGCCGAGCGCCCGTGCCGTCAATTTTACGATGAACCGCAAAGCGATTCGTGATTTGGCTGCCGTAGAGTTGGGGCTGAAGACCGCCAAGTATTTCTATGCCAAGTCGTTTGAGGAGTTGAAGGAGGCCGCTGAGAAGGTGGGCTATCCGTGCGTCGTGAAGCCGCTGATGTCCTCGTCGGGCAAGGGTCAGTCGGTCGTGAAGTCGGCCGATGATTTGGAGCACGCCTGGACCTATGGCTGCGAGGGGTCGCGTGGCGATATTATGGAGCTGATTGTCGAGGAGTTCATCGCCTTCGACAGCGAGATCACGCTGCTTACCGTGACGCAGCAGAACGGCCCGACGCTCTTCTGCCCGCCCATCGGCCACGTTCAGAAGAGTGGCGACTACCGTGAGAGTTTCCAGATGGCTCCCATCTCGGAGGAGCACCTGAAGGAGGCCCAGCGTATGGCCGCAGCCGTGACGAAGGCCCTGACCGGTGCCGGTATTTGGGGTGTGGAGTTCTTCCTCAGCCACGAGAACGGTGTCTATTTCTCGGAGCTTTCGCCCCGTCCGCACGATACGGGTATGGTGACGTTGGCCGGTACGCAGAATTTGAGCGAGTTTGAGCTGCACGCCCGTGCCGTATTGGGTCTTCCGATTCCCGAGATTACCTTCGAGCGCATCGGTGCCTCGGCCGTGATTTTGGCCGAAGAGCCTTCGGCTACGGCTCCCGACTATACGGGTGTCGAGGAGGCGATGGCAATGGCTCCGCAGATTGACGTGCGTCTGTTCGGCAAACCCTCGGCACGCAAGAATCGCCGTATGGGTGTGGTGGTAGGCTATGCGCCCCACGGCTCGAACCTGGACGAGTTGCGTGATTTGGTTAAGGCTGCTGCCGCTAAAGTAAAGGTGGTGAGCAAATAAGCATCCGATACCTAAACTAAAAGAGAGGGTCATCCACAACGGGTGACCCTCTCTTTGTATGTGATGCGTGGCTTGACTACTTCTTGAATGCAGCCACCACGTTGTCGGTTGCCTTTTTCAGCAGCTCCTCGGGGCAGCAGAGCGTGATGCGGATGTAGCCGTTGCCCTCCGAGCCAAAGATACCGCCCGGGGTGAGGAATACATCGGTCTTTTCCATCACCTCGTCCGAGAACGAGAAGCTGTCGCCCTCGTAACCCTCAGGCAGCTCGGCCCATACAAAGAGGCCGGCTTGGTGCTTGCGGTAGCGGCAACCCAGCGCATCCAGCAGGGCGTAGGCCTGACGCTCGCGGCCATAATAAATCTCGTTCAGCTCCTTGAACCACTCCTCGCCGAGTGCCAACGCCGTGTCGGCAGCGGCCTGAATGGGGTAGAACATACCCGAATCCATATTCGATTTGAAGGTCAGAATCGAATCGATCCACTCCTTCTTGCCCACCACGACACCGACACGCCAACCGGCCATCGAGTGGCCCTTCGACAGCGAGTTCATCTCCAACGCTACGTCACGAGCACCCTCGACCTCCATAATCGAGATGGGGGCCTCGGCATTGCGGATGAAGCTGTAGGGATTGTCGTGTACGATGAGAATGTTGTGCTTCTGACCAAAGGCGATAATCTTCTCGAACAACTCCATCGAGGGGGTCTGACCCGTCGGCATATTGGGGTAGTTTACGAGCATCATCTTCACACCCTCCAGACCGGCAGCCTCGATAGCCTCGAAGTCGGGGTAGAAGTTGGTCTGCTTGTTCAGGGCATAGGTAACCATCTCGCCACCGGCCAGACGTACGGCCGCCGAATAGGTGGGGTAGCCCGGGTTGGGAACCAACACCTTGTCGCCCTGATTGAGGAAGGTCATACAGATGTGCATAATGCCCTCCTTCGAGCCAATCAGCGGCAACACCTCGGTCTGGTAGTCCAGCTCGGTGCGGTACCACTTCTTGTACCAATCGGCAAAGGCCTTACGCAGGATAGGCTCGCCCTTGTAGGACATATATTTGTGTACGTCGGGACGCTGCGACTCCTGTGCCAGACGGTCGATGACCGACTGGTGGGGCGGCAGGTCGGGGCTACCCATAGCTAGCTTGATAATCTGACGACCCGTCGAGGCCTCAATCTCACCAATCTCACGCAGACGACGCGAGAAATAGTACTCTCCGATACCGTCCAGGCGATGCGAACGGTTGATATTAACTTTTGCCATTATAGTGCTTTGTTTTAGTAGTTTTCAACACTTTGTAGTTGCAAAAATAATTTTTTGCTTCGAGCCTGCAAAATTTTCACACAAATTTTAGAGGGCGAAAAGGATAAAAATCTGAGCTGTCAGCACACGCAGGAACATCACCACCGGATAGACCGTCGAGTAACCCACGGCGGGCATATCGTTTCCGGCCACTCCGTTGGCATAGGCCAGTGCCGGGGGATCGGTCATCGCCCCCGACAGCATACCCATCAGCGTGTAGTAGTTCATCTTGAGCGCCAGACGGGCAAACGTACCCACAATCAAGAGCGGCAGAATGGTGATGATGGCACCGTAGCCGATCCAACGATAACCGCCATCCACGACGGCATCCACAAAGCCTTCGCCTGCTCCCAGACCCACGCAGGCCAAGAACAGCGCAATACCAATCTCACGCAACATCAGGTTGGCACTCATTGTGGTGTAGGTCACCAGATGGAAGTGGGTACCGAAACGACCAATCAGAATGGCTAAAATCAGCGGGCCGCCGGCCAAACCCAATTTGACGGGCTGTGGCACATTCAACAGCGGAATCGAGCCGAGCAGCACACCGAGGGCAATGCCGACAAAGATGGTCACCAAGTTCGGCTCGTTGAGCTTCTTCAGGGAGTTACCGAGCACCGTGGCTACCTTATCGACCGCCTTCTCGGGACCTACGACCATCACACGGTCGCCCACCTGCAACTCCAGACCCTGGTAGGGAATCAGATCCACACCGGCACGATTGATACGGGTCAGCGTGATGCCGTACTTGGTGCGCAGACGCAGGTCGATAAACTTCTTGCCGTTGATTTCGGGCTTGGTAATCAAGATGCGACGCGAAATGAAGGTGGCGTTGGGGGTGTTGTGGCCCCACTCCTCATCGCTCATCTCGACCGTGTGGCCCAAGAAGGCGATGACGGCCTCTGTATCTTCGGCCTGGCAAATCAGACGCAGACGATCGCCCACGTGCAGTTTCGTCTCGCCATCGGCCATCATCAGCTCGCCCTCCTTGGGAAGCACGCGCGAAATGACGAATTGGCGGTTAATCAGGTCGCGAATATACTCCACCGAGCGGCCGTCGAGCAGCTGATTGGTGAACTCGACCGAGAACTTTTCGGCCATCTTATGCTCCTGCGAGAGGGCTGCCAACCCTTCGTTCTCCTTCTCGAAGTTGATGCGCAGCAGATAGCGCAAACCGATGAGCGAGAAGATGATACCCACCACACCCAGCGGATAGGCTACAGCATAACCCATTGCAATGTTGGGATCTTGAATGCCCGTTGTGTCGGCATAGGCGGCCTGAGCGGCACCAAGACCGGGGGTGTTGGTAACGGCACCCGACAAGATACCCACCATCGTCGGGATGGGGGTGCCGGTCACAAGGTGAATCACCCCTGCCGTGACAACGCCGAGCAACACAATGGCGGCGGCACAGCCCACCAACTGCATACCTCCCTGCTTGAACGAGGAGAAGAAGCTGGGGCCGACCTGCAGACCAATCGAGAAGACGAAGAGAATCAGACCGAACTCTTGGGCAAAGTGGCGGATTTCGGGATTGATGGTCATCCCGAAGTGGCTCATGGCGATGCCTACAAAGAGAATCCAAGTGATACCGAGCGAGATGCCTCGGAATTTGAGTTTGCCGAGCATAATGCCAATCGTAATCACGAGTGCAATGACCAGCACCGATTGGGCAATACTCTGACCGAAAAAGAGGTTATACAACCACTCCATAACTAAATACTAACCTAAAAATGTAACCTGCTCGTTGCTATTTGCAACAAAGTTGCACAAAGGTAGCATTTCTTGGCGAAATTGAGAAAAAAACGGGACACAAAAGTGCCCCGATAATCTATTTAATAGAGGTATTGTGCCAAAATGGGGGTTAGGAGGGCGGTGGCCAAACCAATCAAGGCCATCGAAAGGCCGCTCATAGCCCCTTCGACGACGCCCAGTTCGATGGCTCGGGCGGTACCGATGCCGTGCGAGGCGGCACCCAGCGAGAAACCGATCGCTTCGGGTGTTTTTACCCCTCCCCAACGCAATAGCTGCGGGCCGAAAATCGAGCCGAAGATGCCCACGCAAAAGACCACCACCGAGGTAATCGACACCACACCGCCCAGCGGCTCGGCAATCGTTACGGCGATGGGTACAGTGACCGATTTGGGGGCTATGGAGTGCAGAATCACCCGATCGGCCCCCAAGAGGGCGGCAATCCACACCACACTCAACACACCCGCTACGCAGCCTGTCAGGGTGGCCACCACAATAGGCAGCAGGTTGCGTCCCAGTCGCTCGACCTCTTCGTACAACAGGTAGCCAAGCGAGACAACCGACAGCCCCAAACCGAAGTCCAACAGTTCGGTAGCCTCTCGATAGCGGGCGTAGGGGATGTGGGTAAGTTGCAAAAAGACGATGACGGCCACAAAGGTCAGCAGCACGGGGTGCAGCAGGGCCATTCGGGTGCGTCGATAGAGCCATCCGCCACCCAAAAAGAGGGCAACGGTCAGCGTCAAAAGGGCCAGCGGAGAGGTTAAAACGGCATTCATCGATTACTTCTTTTTGCGTGAAAAGAGTTGAAACGTGTGGCCCGTAACAAGCAGCACCACCACCGTCGAGAGGGTAGCGGCAATGACAATGGCCCACAGATTGTCGAGAATGACGTGGTACGACTCAATAAGGCCCACGCCATAGGGGATAAAGAAGAGTGCCATGGTGCCCAACAGAAATTTGGCCGCCGGACGTACCGTCTCGGCCTTGACTATCCGAAAGATGAGCAAGAGAAACAGCAGCACCATACCGATGATGTTGCCCGAAACATAGCCATCGACCAACGCACTCAGCAGGTTGCCTGCAAGCCAACAGCAGAGTATGACAAACAATCCGACCATACATTATTGCTCTTTACGGCGTTGGCACGTTGTGTCGCCACATCTGGCACACCCCTTTTGGCGGCAGCGAATCGAACGCCACAACCATCTGCCGGCCACCACAAAGGCGGCCAGGGTTACAATTGCTACAACCGTTTCCTGCCACATACGCCTACATCAACCAACCCACGACGTGATAGACTACCCACGCCACGCCCCACGCCAAGGCGGTGTCGTAGAGAACAGCTCCCACAGCCCACTTCCAGCCCGCCTCCGAGCCGATGGCGGCAATGGTGGCGATGCAGGGGAAGTAGAGCAACACGAAGACCAGGAAGGCCAAAGCCGAAGCAGGGGTGTAGTCGCCCGAAGCGACCAGCTTGCCGCTAAGCTTCTCGTTGCCCGCCCCGGGCTCTTCGTCGGTGTAGAGCACACCAACCGTCGAGACAATAATCTCCTTGGCCGGCAGACCCGACAACAATGCCACACCCGCCTTCCAGTTCAAGCCGAGCGGCTCGAAGATGGGCTGGCAGCTCTTACCCAGACGTCCCAGGTAGGAGTTTTCGTAGTGCTGCTCGTTGGGAATATGTTGCACCTCGCTGCGAGGATAAGCACTCAAGAACCAGACAATGACCGAGGCCACCAAAATCATACCTCCCATCTTGCGCAGGTATTGGGCGCACTTATCCCACATATGGCTGAGAGTGTTCTTCCAGGTCGGCATACGATAGGGGGGCAACTCCATCACAAAGGGGGTCTCATCGACCATATGGAGAAACTTGCGAATCATTCGGGCCGTCAAAATAGCCATCAGCACACCCAGCACATACAGTCCCGTCATCACCCATCCGCCCATCGTCGGGAAGAAGGCACCGCACAGCAAGACAAAGACCGGAATGCGTGCACTGCAAGCCATAAAGGGGGTGATGAAGATGGTAATCAGGCGGCTCGTGTGGCTCTCGATGGTGCGACACGCCATAATAGCGGGCACGTTGCAACCAAAGCCCATAATGAGCGGAATGAACGATTTGCCGTGCAGACCTGCCCGGTGCATCACTCGATCCATAATGAAGGCGGCACGTGCCAAATAGCCCGAATCCTCCATAAAGGAGATGAAGAGGTACAAAATCATAATGTTGGGCAGGAAGACAATCACCGAGCCGACACCGCCGATGATGCCATCCACCACCATATCGCGTAGCACACCTGCCGGCAGCAGCGCATCGACCGCACCGCCGAGCCAACCCACCAACCAATCGATCCACGCCTGGGGGTAGGCACCCAGCGAGAAGGTGCACCAGAACATCAGCCCCATCACCAAAAAGAAGATGGGGAATCCCCACAACTTATGGGTGACAAAGGCATCGATCACGGCCGTGGTCGATTGTTCGCTTTGGCGACCCGGAGTGAAGGTCTCCTTCAGGGCACCCGAGATGAAGCCGTATTTGCGATTGGCTAACGCCGTTTCGATATCCTCGCCCAATTCGGTGGTAATCTGCTCGGCCACCTCGTCACGGATGGCACTCAAAGCGGGGTGTTTGGCCACTTGCAGCTGCTGCTCCACTTCACGGTCACGCTCCAAAAGTTTAAGGGCCAAGTAGCGGGGCGGGAAAGATTGCGGCAGGGCAATCGGGTGGCTTTTCAGCCCCTGACGCAGCCGTTGGATTCCCTCCTCGATGAGGGTCCCCTGGTTGATGTGGATGTGGCGCACACGCTCGTCACGCCCCTCAAAGACGGCAATGATGGTGTCCAACAATTCGTCGATACCCTTGCGATTGCGGGCCTCGACGGGAACCATCGGCACACCCAACATACGACCCAGCGAGTCGTAATCGAGGCTCGCCCCGGTGGCGCACAACTCGTCGTACATATTGAGTGCCACCACCATACGGGGGTTCATATCAATCAGTTCGGTGGTGAGGTAGAGGTTGCGCTCCAGATTCGAGGCCACGACGGCATTGATAATCACGTCGGGCAGATTTTGGGCAATGTGTGCTCGGACATAACACTCCTCGGGGGTGTAGGCCGAGAGGGCATAGGTGCCGGGTAGATCGGTAATTTCGAACCGATAGCCCTTGTAGTGGCGCACGCCACATTTGGCACCCACCGTCACACCGCTGTAGTTGCCGACGTGTTCGTGGCCGCCCGAAATGGCGTTGAAGAGCGATGTTTTACCGCTGTTGGGGTTGCCGACCAGTGCCACGGTGATGGTGTGCGAACGGCGATTAACCACCTCGTCGAGCGAGGTGTAAGGGGCCTCTTCGGCATAGGGGGTCAGCTCCTCGCCTCGCTTCAAGAGGGCTTCGGCCTCCTCGTCGGAGAGGACAATAACCATCTCGGCCTCGCTACGACGCAACGAAACATCGTAGCCCATAATGCGGTACTCGATGGGGTCTTTGAGCGGAGCGTTGAGAATCACCTCGACCCGCTGGCCACGCACAAAACCCATCTCGATGATACGGCGACGAAAACCGCCGTGGCCCGTCACCTTGAGGACCGTGGCCGATTGGCCGCTATGTAGTTCGGATAGTCGCATATCTTTTCAACCTTTGGTTGCAAAGATAGCCATTTTCATCCAAACAGTGCCTACCTAAAAGTGAGTATTTCATCCCTGCCATCCTCCACCCAGTGCCTTGCACAAGGTGACGTAGTTGATGTATTGGGTGGTGACGAGATTGATTAACTGCATACGGGCCGAATAGAGGGTGCGTTCGGCATCGATAACATCCAGATAATCAGCCATCCCGTTGCGATAGAGCGCATAGGCTTTCTCGACAATATCTTCATAACTCTTGATTAAGGCACGGTAGCGGTCGGTCTCCAAGTGGGTGGCCTCGATGGCCGACAAGGCCTTCTCCACCTCCGAAAAGGCGGTCAGCACGGTCTGCTCGTAATTGTAGGCCGCCTGATTGTAGTTCTCGATGGCGATGCGCTCGTTGCGTTTGAGCTTGCCAAACGAGAAAATCGGCTGCACAATGCTCCCGACGGCTTGCCACACCGCAGGGTTTGACGAAGTTAAACCTTTGATGGAGGAGGCTCCAATACCACCGCTGGCACTCAGCGTGATAGCGGGAAAACGATTGGCTCGCTCAACCCCTACCTCCGAGGCAGCTTGCGAAAGGGTGAAGTAGGCTTGAAGAATATCGGGTCGCCGAGTCACCAACTCCGACGGTACGCCTGCAGTAACAGCGGTCGGATGACGGTCCGAAATCAACTCCTCGCCCGTACCTAAAAGTGGGTAGGCGTAGGGGGCTTCACCCAGCAGCACCATCAAGGCCAAACGACTCTCATCGATGGCGTTTTGGTAGCGGGGAATATCCGCCTCGGAGCTATAGACAAGGCTGTAGGCCTGATCGGCATCCACGCCACTCGACATTCCGTAACGAAAGAGCGAATCAATCAGAGCCGCCGACTCCCGACGCAGACGGGTGGTGCGAATGGCGATGTAGAGATCTCGTTCGTATTGGCGCAGTGTGAAGTAGGTGGTGGCCACCTGTGCCGCTACGGCCAACTCCATGGCTCGGTAGTTCCACACCGCACTTTCGATGGCCGCTCGGGCAGCCCGTGTGGCGTGGCGCATCGCCCCAAAGAGCGAAATCTCCCACGAAAGGGTGGGCGTCAGGCTGTATTGCTGTTCGATTTTGGTTTGGCGGTTGTAGCTCCCTTCGGCCTGTGCCTCCAGCCCCACTTGAGGCAGGAACGAAGCCCGAGCCACCCCCAACCGCTCCTCCGATTGGCGGATACGGGAGGCGGCAACCCACAAATCCCGATTTTGAACCAACGCCAACTCGACCAACTCCGAGAGGGTTGTATCGCCAAACTGCCGCCACCACTGTTGATCGAGCTGAAGCGAGTCGCCCAACAGCCCCTCGGCATTGTAGTAACGGTCGTTGGTGGCGATGCGGGGCGCATAGAGTTTAGGCATACACCCCGCAGCCATCGCTGCAAAAAAGAGTATCAGAAGCAATCGTTTCATAGTTATGCGTGTTGTTTGGCCCGACGCTCTTCGAAGCGACCGAGGCGTGCAATGAGGTAATAGAGGGCGGGGTAGAGGAAGATGCCGATTAAGGTGGCCAACAGCATACCTCCCACCAGAGCCAACCCCATAATGTTGCGGGCGGTGGAATAGACCCCCGAGGCAAAGACCAACGGCACGACACCCAGGATGAACGAGAAGGCCGTCATCAGAATCGGGCGCAGACGCAACCGAGCCGCTTCCAGGGTGGCATCCAACAGATTAGCCCCTCGTTCGTAGAGCAGACGGTTGGCATATTCCACCACAAGAATGGCATTCTTGGCCGACAATCCCACCAGCATCACCAACGAAATTTGCAGATACAAATCGTTGATAAAGATGGGATTGATCAGGTGTGCGATGCCGATAAAGAGCACCGCACCCAAGACGGCAATCGGCACACCTGCCAAGATGGCTATGGGCAGTCCCCACGATTCGTAGAGCGAAGCCAACGCCAAAAAGACAAAGAGCAAAACGATGAGATAGATTCCCGCTCCTTTTTGTGACTCCTGCGCCTCTTGGAACGATACGCCACTCCACGCCAAGCCGATGTCGTCGGGCAAGAGTTCATTACCAAGCGACATGACACGATTCATTACATCGCCCGACGAAGCCCCGCGTTGTGGGGTGATGGTGAGGGTCATCGATCGATTGAGGTTAAATTGCGAGACATATTCCACGCCCACCGTATCGACCACCTCGACCAACGTGGCCACAGGCACCCGCTCGCCCGACGACGAGGTGACAAAATAGCCCTCCAACGCCTCTCGGTTTTGGCGATAGTCGGCACCTGCCTGCAGGTAGGTCTGGTAGAGACGGCCAAAGCGGGTAAAGTTGTCAATATAGCGGCCACCCAACAGTGTGCCGAGCGTGGAGTAGAGCGTTCCCATATCGACCCCCATCGCCAGCGCCTGCTCCCGTTTGATGTGGAGACGACGCTGCGGAACACCGTCGTTGAATTGGGTCGAGACCGACCCTACGAGCGGATCTTTGCGCAGTGCCTCCATCAACCGTTCGCCCTCTTGGGCGAGGTAGGCCGAGCCTTGTCCCTCCAAATCCATCACCTCGACCGTTACGCCCGAAGTGATGCCCAACCCCGGAATCGAAGGGGGTACAAAGGCATAACACATCGCTTCGGGTATGGCCAAATAGAGCATCTTGGTCAGCTCTTCGGCCAACTCCATTGCCGAGGTCGAACGCTTCCCGAAGGGGGTGAGCGAAACGAAAATCACGCCGCTGTCGGTGGCGGCCACCCCTACCAAGAGGTTGAAACCTGCGGCAAAGGCGGTCGAGAGTACCTCGCTGCGACTGCGAATCACCTCGTCAATGTGGCGCATGGCGGCCGTAGTGGTCTGCAACGACGAGGCCTCGGGCGTATTGACCATCACCATCAGGTAGCCTTGGTCTTCATCGGGTAGGAACCCCTCGGGCAGCCCTCGCCAAATAAAGACAACGGCCCCCATCACCACGCCGACAAACAGGGCCGTACGACCGACGTGGCGCACCATACTCGGCAGCAGCGACATATAGCGCTCGGTGTCGTGCTCGAAACGGCGGTTAAACCATCCGAAGAAGCCTTTTGTGCGCAATTCTTCCCGCTTGAGCAGCAAAGCGCACAAGGCAGGCGAAAGGGTCAGCGCATTGAAGGCTGACAAGGTAACCGAAACGGCAATCGTGATGGCAAACTGCTGAAACATCAACCCAGTAACGCCACCCGTCAGCGAGACGGGAATAAAGACGGCCAACAGTACGACCGTCGTGGCAATGATGGGCGGTGCTACGTTGCGCATCGCCTCGATGACCGCCTCACGCCGTTCCATCCCCTTCGCCAGATTGACCTGCACCGCCTCGACCACCACAATGGCATCATCCACCACCAGACCGATGGCCAACACAAGCCCCAGCAGCGAGATGATGTTGAGCGTGAATCCCAACAGCGGAAAGAGGGCAAAAGCACCGATGAGCGAGACCGGGATGGCCACCAACGGCACCAACGTCGCCCGCCAATCCTGAATGAAGAGATAGATAATCAGCACGACCAACGCCAATGCTATGAGCAGCGTATGGAAGATATCGTTGATGCCTGCCCGAATGGAGGTGGTGGTATCGACAATGGCCGTAGCTGCCACCCCTTCAGGAAAGCGATCTTCGAGGTGTGTCATCACCTCCCGCACCCGTTCGCCCACCTGCATAGCGTTGCTGCCCGGCTCCTGATAGATGACCATCAGCGTCGTAGGGTTGCCCGAGAAGCGTGACGAGACGCCATAACTTTGGCTGCCCAGCTCCACCTCGGCCACCTCGCCCAAACGAATCTGCTGTCCCTCAGCGGTGGTGTGGACGATGATTTGCGAAAACTCCTCGGCCGTCGAAATCTGGGGTGGCAGAGTCACCGTATAGGTATAGACCGTCCCCTCGGGGGCGGGTTCGGCACCAAACTTACCGGCAGGGTAGAGGCTCGATTGGGTGTTGATGGCCTCCGCAATCTCCTCCAACGTCAGATCGTAGTAGTTCAGCACATCGGGGCGCAGCCAGATGCGCATCGCATATTCGCCTGCCCCCATTACCTCGATTTTGCCCACACCGTCGCACTTCAACAGCTCGTTTTGCAGGTGAATGTAGGCGTAGTTCGAGAGCCACTTATCGTCGTAGCGGCCATCGCTGTGCAAGGCATAGACCATCAAAAAGCCCGTCATCGTCTTTTGGGTGGTAACACCCTGCTGCAAGACCGCTTCGGGCAACTTGGCCGAGGCCGACGAGACCCGATTTTGGGTGAAAACGGCATCCATATCGGGGTCGGTGCCAATCTCGAAGATGACTTGCAGGGTCATCGAGCCGTCACCTGCCGAGGTGGCCTGCATATAACTCATGCCGCTCACTCCCATCACCTCCTCGGCAATGGGGGTGGCCACCGAACTATTGACCGTCTCGGCATCGGCGCCGTTGTAGGTGGCCGAAACCTCCACAACAGGTGGCGTGATGTCGGGGTACTGCTCGATGGGGAGCGAACGCAACGAGACAAAACCGAGGGCGACCATACCGATAGCTAACGCAATGGCAAAGATGGGACGGGTGACAAAGAATCGTTCCATAGAGCTATCGGTTTATCGGATTTACACGCTGTCCCGTCTGGAGCTTTTGACGCCCCGTGAGGGCCACCTTTTCGCCTGCTTCAAGGCCTCGGGTGATGACCCACAACGAGTCGTAAAGCCGACCCGTCTCGACCTCGCGAAACTGTGCCGTACTATCGTTGCGGATGACCCACACCGAACTGACTCCTTGCGCCTCGCTGACGGCTCGTTGGGGAACCATCACCGCCTGCTCAGGACGACCGATACGACATTGCACCCGCCCAAATTGGCCGGGTTTGAGTTGGCTTGCAGGGTTGGCAAATTTAACCACCAGAATAATCGTACCCGTAGCCGCAGCTACATCTTTGCGGGTATGGCTGTAAAAACCAGCCAACGGATAGCGCGTGCCGTCGTCGAGCATAAGCGAGATGTTGCTCAACAGTGAATCATTCTCGTAGATGCGCTCCCGAGAGCCTCCCAAACGCAAGTACTCGGCCATCGGCAACGAGACATCGAACGAGAGGGTGTCGGTGTTGGAGATGGTCGTAAGGACCGAAAACTCGGTCCCCGGGCCGACATAGTCGCCAATGTGGGCGTTCGATCCACCGGCTATGCCGTCGATAGGGGAGCGAATATCGGTATAACTTAAATCGAGCCGAGCGTTCTTGAGTGCCTGTTCGGCCGATTTGACCGCCGCCTCCGAGGCTTTGAAGGTAGCCGTATATTGGTCGAGTTGTGCCCGACTGATGGCATTCATCTCGGCCAGCGGAACAGCCCGTTCGTAGTTGTTGCGTGCCTCGACCGCCTTGGCTCGTGCCGATTGAAGCGAGGCCTCCGAGGCAAGCATCGAGGCCGAGAATTGCGATTTGTCAATGGTGTAGAGCAGCGCACCCCGCCTTACGGGCATCCCGTTCGAGAAGCGTTTCGAGGTGAGAAAACCATTTACGCGGGGTTGGATGACTGCATCGAAATTGCTTTGCAGATAACCGATAAACTCCCGCTCAGGGCTGATTTCGGCGGCCACCGCTTCGGTGGTGGTTACGGTCAGTAGGGGCGTTTGGTCGGCTTTGGGCTTTTTGTGGCAACCCATAAGCAGTAAAGAAAGCCCCAAATAGATTACAAATCGTTTGTTCATTGCTTTCTGTTTACCCTTTTTGGGGGCAAAAAACATACCGAGCAACGGAAAATTGGGTTAAAACGGACAAAAAAATGGGTTTTGGTGCAAAAAAATCAGCCTTTTATCGTTTGATTTAGAATAATTTTATATCTTTGTATCGATATCAACCCTTAAAATTTATTACACGATGAAAGAACTGGTTGCACAGATTAACGCCCAGGCTGAGGTATTCGCTGCCAACGCCGCTGCTCAGGTAGAGAAGGGCAACAAGGCTGCAGGTACGCGCGCTCGCAAGGCCGCTCTGGAACTGACGAAGCTCCTGAAGGAGTTCCGCAAGGTTTCGGTCGAGGAGGCTAAGAAATAGTTTCGTCTCGCTGCAAAGAAATAGAGGCTGTTCCGATTGGGACAGCCTCTGTTTGTTTTATAGGGTTCCATTTTATCGTCGTTTTAGAAAACGCACAATCCGACGGGGCTTCTCGAGCGAGTGGGGATGGTGGCCGCAGTCGGGCTTTTTGATCGAACGAATCTTGCGTTTGTGTACCGAAAGGATGCGCCCGAAGTTCTCCTCGAAGGGGACCACCTCATCGGCATCGCCATAGCAGACAATGACGGGAATGTCGGCCTCCAGAATACGCTCGAAGTGGCGAATCGGAAAATCACGACCCGTTTCGAAATCACCTCCTGCCTCGCGCCAGCGACGGCGGGCATCGGCATAGAGTTTCTCTTCCCGCTTCGAAGGCCAACTCTCCAGATCGCACACCGGTGCATCGACATAGATCTTCTCAATCTGCTCGGGATGTTGGATGGCATAGGTCAAGGCGAAGAATCCGCCACGACTGAAGCCCTCGATGATAAACTTCTCGTGCAGCGCATAACGACGGCGCATCTCGTGGTAGAACTGCTCAAAATCGGCTACGGCACGGGGGTTGGCGTAGTCGTGTGTCACATCGCAGAAGGCCACCATAAAGCCTCGCTCCAACAACGCCTCATCGACCGACGGGAAGGCCCCCAAAAAGGCCGGACGGACCACCCAACGACCATTGGGGGTCGAGGTGGGGTGGACCACCACACAGCGGCGGTCGGCCATACGAAACTCCTCGGTGCGGTATTTATCTTGCCATTTGGCCCACACACCCAAGGGAAGAATCAGCATCAGAGCGGAGAGAACGAAGCGCATCATTGGGTATTTATAAATATAATAGGTGTTGGTTTAGAGGTCGGTCATACCGTACTTCTTGAGCAATTCGATATCCGATTCCGTCAGGCCCGTCTCACGGAACGGAACGGCCTCGTTGTGGTCGTTCAGGTAGCGACGAGGTGCCTTGTGGTTGTAATCGGGGCTGACAAGCGACGATTGCGGATCGCAGTAGCGACCGACAATCGAGGCCATATCGGCAATCGTATGGTACATAGCGTGGGTCGTGGCGGGAGCCGTGGCGTGCTCCTCGGCTAATGCCACCTTCTGCGGGAAGTGTTGGCGGTAACGCTCCGAGAACCAGCAAAGTGAAGCCACATACAATTGGTAGGCCGTCGTGGTAGGCGAGGCATGGAGGAATCGGTTGCGCTTATCATCCATCATATCCTCGCCGTGGTCGGCGCAATAGAGCATCGCCGTTGTGGTGTCGTCGAGCGTGCGCAGGTAGTCGATGGTCGAGGATAGGAAGAGATCCGTATATCGAATCGAGTTGTCGTAGCCGTTGCGCAACTGCTCACGGTGCGAGCGACGGATGGCCACATCGGGATCGGGTACAAAACAAGCCTCCTCGCGCGGGTAGCGTTGGTGGTAGCTGAAGTGGGAGCCGTAGCAGTGCAGAATGACAAACAGTTTGTCGTGACGGCTCTTCTCGACCACCTCTTGCAACGCCTCCAACAGCTGCATATCGTGGCGAGGCTCGTCGAGGTAGAGGATGTGGTCTGCCGTGCTCGACAGATTATCAATCATAGCCCCCTGGGGCGACTGGTTCGAGATAAACCAGGTCTCGAAACCCGCCTCGCCGAAGAGCTGCGGCAGTCCTCGACGACGATACAACTCTTCGTGTTCGTGGGTGGCTACCGACGAGAGAAACAGCGGCACACTCTTGTGGGTGGTGTTGCTCTGGGTCAGCACATTGCGATTGACGACAATATCTTCGATTTGCATCAGTCGGGGTGTCGTTTCTCGCTCATAGCCATAGAGTTGCCAGCTCATTGCACGCGAAGCCTCGCCAATGATATAGACATACAATTCACGTCCCTCGGCTGTGGCTGTGCGGTGGGCATCGAAGCTGAAATCGGCCGTTCTCTGCTCGTAGTGGAAGGTTTTTCGCAACTCCGAAGCCGAGAGATAGACGTTGTAGCAGACATTGACCGGGAAGAGCTCGTCACGCACCACGTGCTTGTTCTTGCTCGTAGCATAGGCCGGAATTAACGCAATGCCGCCCAGCACAAAGAGGACGAATCCCGTCGAGCCGAAAATCAGACGCATCTTCTTCGACAACACACGTCGCTTGGCAATCTCACGCACCGCAAGCCACAAAATCGGCAGGTAGATGACCGCCACCAGAATCACGGCAGGGTAGATGTTGCCCAGCAACTCGGAGGCCTCGCCCGGATTGGTCGTAACGAGGTTGGTGAACATATCGGTGGCGATAATCGAGTTGCCGAACAGGTAGAGCAGCACCAACTGAAAGGCCCCAAAGAAGATGAACGGGAAGCCGAACCAAATCATAAATCCCGAGCGACGCATCGCTACGCTCCACATCATATAGAAGCCCAACGGCATCAGAATCAGTGCCTCGGTGCTCCACCACGAATAGTCCTCCGTGACGGCCAATGCAAAGTTGGGGGCGATGATGGAGGCGATGAAGTAGATGGCCAGCAGAATCGAAAAACGACTGCGGGTGGCAAACTCCTCGGTATAGATCTTGAGCTTAAACATCGGTTAGAAGGCTTCGTTAATAGAGAGGAGGAAACCGCCCGTCTTGCGGCCAAAACCATAGTCCATACGGACATTTACACGCTTCTTGAGCTCCCAGCGCAGACCTACGCCATAGTTGGGCAGGGTCTTGCCCCAACTGAACTTTTCACGCTCCGAGAAGACATTGCCTGCGCCACCCCAAACCACGCAACCAATGCGTCGCCAGATGCGCTGACGCAGCTCCATCTGGAACGTAAGCATCGAGTTGTCGGTATATTGACCGAGGTAGTAACCACGCATTCGCTCGTTGCCACCCAGGCGGGCCAACAGGGTCCAGGGGGTGCCTTCCGAGTTAAACTCTCCGTGGAGGTCGAAGGCGATAAGTCCGCTGCTCCACAGCTGTTTATAGGTGTTGGCCGTGAAGGCTATTCGCCACAACGAGCGGTCGCAATTACCCAACGCCTTGTCGAAGTAGGTGGCCTCGACACTCAGGTAGTGGCCGCGCGAAGGGTTGGGAATAAAGTCACGGGAATCGTACTCCAACAGAGCGCCAAAGCCCGTAGCCGTGTAGGCGTGCTTTTGACCGTAGATGTAGGCCTCGCTCACCTCGTCGAATTTACGCCCCGAAGTGTGGTTGAAGTTGAGCATCACACCGCCATAGGTGTTCGTAAAGAGGCGTTGCAGGAAGCGGGCCTTGACGATGTAGCTCTGCTCGACAAAATTCGACTTGGGGTTGAAACGCCCTGCATCGTAGCCGATACCCCACACATCACGAGGCGCCGACGAAAAGCTGACATCGTAGCTCAAACGGCGCACCGAATTGCGGAAGATGGTATTGCCCGTCACACCAAACGAGTAGAAACCCGAGGTGGTCACGTTGGTAAAAATCGAGATGTCGGATGGGGGAGTGATCGAGTCGGTGCGGTCGAGTCGATAGAGACCTGCCGCCAAGACGCCCAACCCCAATTTGGTGGTCTTCGAGTAGCTCGGGCCACCGGCAAAGGTGATGTCGATCTTCTTGTCGAAGGTGTGGTCCTCGGTCGATTGGCCGAAGTAATCAACCACACGGCGCAAAAAGCCTTTTTTTTGCGGCTCTTGCGGAACGAGTTGCGCTGTGCCATCCGACGTGGGGGTATAGGTATAGCGTACCGTATCCCCACGTTCGGTGACGTGGAACCACGTTTCGGATTGGGCCGCAACGGGCAACCAACCAACGATCAGAAGAACTGATAACAGGTGTCGCAAGGCGCTCTATTTTGGTTATTTAAGCGGCTCTACAGCCTTGTAGAAGGCCTCCTTGTCGGCCTCGGTGAGTTCGCCCTTGCGAATGAAGACCAACTCGCCCTCTTTCGAGACGAGCATCAAGACAAACTTGTTGTTGCAGTCGCCCAAATCCCACCCTTTGGAGAGGATGCGGCTCTTGTCGGCCAATACGAGGGCCTTGTTCTTCTCGGTGCGCTTGCGAGCCATCGAGCGGATGATGCCGTTCGGGAGCATCGTGTCTTTAAGATTCAACACACCAAAGCCGACGATGTTTTCGCCACCGGCACGACCCGTCTGCTCCAACTCGTAGGTGAAGGCCTCGTTCTGCTTGTGACGGTCGGGATCGACATAGAAAATCATCAGATTCTTCTCGCCCCAATAGGGAATCGAGACCTCCTCGCCACGCAAATCCTCGAGCGTGAGGTTTTCGATCTTCTTGACAGGCTCTTCGGCCATCGCTGCACCAAAAGCCATCAGGGCAGCCAGCGTTATCATTATACGTTTCATTGTTCTCTTGTGTTTGGTTTTATATATAAAAATCGGTGCAAAGGTACAAAAATCTTCGAAAAACAGGATGGTATAAGCAAGAAGTATTTTGGTACAAAAGGGCTTTTAATTGTACTGCATCTTTGAAAAACGCCATTTTGGGACTATCTTTGCCCTATGAAACAGCGTATTTTGTTTGTATGCCTGGGAAACATCTGTCGTTCCCCGGCTGCCGAGGCGGTCTTCAATGCCTTGCTCGAAAAGGAGCATCTGACAAATGAGTTTGAGGTTGATTCGGCCGGTACTTATGCCGGTCATACGGGCGAGCCTGCCGACCGTCGTATGCGTCGTGCGGCCTCGGCACGCGGCATCGAGATTCCGCATCGTGCCCGCCAAATCCGTTCGGTGGATTTCGAGCGTTTCGACCATATTATCGTAATGGACGACTACAACTACGAGGATGTGCATCGGCTGGCTCCGAGCAGAGAACTTGCCAACAAAATTGACCGTATGCGCGACTTCTTCTCGGATGAGACCCGCCGCCGTTTCAACTACGTCCCCGACCCCTATTACGAGGGGCACGAGGGGTTTGAAATCGTGCTCGATCTGTTGGAGGAGGGGTGTCGAAATCTGCTCTCACACTTGCAGCAAAAGTAGAGGTCTTTTTATACTAAAAATCCAAGCCGAAACTGATGCTGTAGCAGTTGTGCAGCGGGGTCGATTTCGAGGCGATGAGGTAGGCAAAATCGCAGCGCAAATGCAGGATGCTCACCCCCACACCGACCGAACCGTACGAGGGGTTGAATAGCTTATCGTCGCCAACGTGGTAACCTGCACGCAAACGAATGAGCTGCATTAGGTTATACTCGGCACCTAAACCCAATTCGAGGCCACGAATCTCCGACGGCGAGAAGTAATACCCCACATCGGCACCTACCGTGAGGGCGTGTGCATCCGAGAAGAATGTCTCGAGCGAAACACCCGCTTTGGCCGAGAGGGGAAGGTGATCGTCGGTGTGGTCGAGAAAGCCTCCCAGGTTGGCAATTTTTGCCCCCACGCGCAGCGTCGAATAGCGTTCCCAATTCGCGATGGGTCGCTGCCATCCCACACTCAAATCAACGGCCAACGCATCGGTCGTTTCGTCGTAACGTTTCAGGTGCATATAACGACCCACCACACCGATGGCCCACTCGTCGTTCAGACGGCGGGTATAGCCCACATCAAGGGCCGAATCCCGATTGCCCTTCTCACGCAGGTATTGTCGCCAGCCCACCTGTAAGGTATTGCTCATATCGAAACGCCAATAGCCCGACACGGCATAGTAGTCGAAATCGGCCTGTCCGTAGTAAGACGAGGACAAGCGCATCGGGTAGAGGGCAAAGGCGGTCATCGCAGCATTGTTGTAGAGGCTGTGGCCATCGTGGATGGTGGCCATCGTCACGTTACCCATTCCGAGCGCTACGGCGTCGATGGTGGGAAGCGTAAGGGATTGAGCTGCGGCCGAGAGGCTGATGAGCAGTGTAGCCGCAAGTGTAAAGCATCGTTTCATAGCTACAAATATACAAAATCCTCGCCCATTCGGGCAAAGTGTGCAATGTTTGTCGATAAATTAACCAAAAACAGGGTATTTTATCTCTGCGAATAATCTTATCTTTGCATTGGTGAAACTATGTTTCAAAGATAAAACGACAACTAAATACCTTTTATTATGACCAAAGATAGTCTGATTTTCTCGCTTATCGAGCGTGAGCGGAGCCGCCAGATGCACGGCATCGAGCTGATTGCCTCCGAAAATTTTGTAAGCGACCAGGTGATGGCCGCTATGGGGTCGGTGCTGACCAACAAATATGCCGAGGGTTATCCTGCCGCTCGCTACTACGGTGGTTGCGAGGTGGTCGATGAGGTGGAGCGTCTGGCTATCGAGCGCATCTGCAAGCTCTATGGCGCAGCCTACGCCAACGTACAGCCCCACTCGGGTGCCCAGGCCAATATGGCCGTATTCTTTGCCGTAATGCAGCCCGGTGATACCTTTATGGGTCTGGATTTGGCACACGGCGGTCACCTGTCGCACGGCTCGCTGGTCAATTTCTCGGGTAAGTATTTCAAGGCGGTCGGCTACCAGCTCGACGAGGCTACGGGTTGCATCGACTACGATAAGATGGAGCAGCAGGCCCTCGAGTGCAAGCCCAAACTCATTGTGGGTGGTGCTTCGGCCTACTCGCGCGAGTGGGACTACAAGCGTATGCGTGCCATTGCCGATAAGGTGGGTGCGCTGTTTATGGTCGATATGGCCCACACGGCCGGTCTGATTGCCGCCGGTCTGCTGGATAACCCCGTTAAGTATGCTCACATTGTCACCTCGACGACCCACAAGACCCTGCGTGGTCCTCGTGGCGGTATCATCCTGATGGGGGAGGATTTCGACAACCCGTGGGGTCTGACCACGCCGAAGGGTGTTGTGAAGAAGATGTCGGCCATCTTGAACTCGGCCGTCTTCCCCGGCATCCAGGGTGGTCCGCTCGAGCACGTCATCGCCGCCAAGGCCGTAGCCTTCGGCGAGGCGTTGGAGCCTTCGTACAAGGAGTACCAGACGCAGGTACAGAAGAATGCCAAGGCGATGGCCGAGGCCTTCGTAAAGCGTGGCTATAAGATCGTTTCGGGCGGTACGGACAACCACCTGATGCTGGTTGATCTGCGCACGAAGTTCCCCGAGCTGACGGGTAAGTTGGCCGAGAAGTGTCTGGTGGCTGCCGACATCACGACCAACAAGAATATGGTTCCCTTCGACAGCCGTTCGGCCTTCCAGACCTCGGGCCTGCGCTTTGGTACGCCGGCCATCACGACGCGTGGCCTGAAGGAGGATCAGATGGACTACATCGTCGAGCTGATCGACCGTGTATTGCAGGATCCCGAGAACGAGGCCAACATCGCCGCTGTTCGTGCCGACGTGAATAAGTTGATGGAGAACTATCCGCTCTTTGCTTGGTAGGCTATGACTTCGAGTGAGTTGCGTGAGGCGTTGGAGTTCCTTCGGGAGTTGGCGGCCAACAACCACAAGGGTTGGATGGACGAGAATCGAGCCCGCTACAAACTCCACCGTGGTCGCTTCGAGCAGATGGTCGAGGAGTTGGTCGATGCCATTTCTACATTCGATCCTGCTGTGGCGGGGCTGAAGGCCAAGGATTGCACCTATCGAATGAATCGTGACATTCGCTTTTCGGCCGATAAGTCGCCCTACAAGACCCACTTCAGCGCCTTCATTGCTCCTCGTGGCAAAAATTCGGGGTTGGCCGGTTACTACCTCCACCTGGAACCGGTGGTGGAGGGTAGCTCGATGATCGGTCACTCGATTTTGGCTGCCGGTCAGGTCTGCATTCCGCCTGCCATTCTGCGTAGCATCCGTGAAGAGATTGTCGATAATGGCGATCTGATGGCCGAGCATATTGCTTCGGCCGATGGCTTTCGGATGGATTACACAGGAAGCCTGAAACGCCTGCCCAAAGGCTTTGAAAAGGAGACCGAGCACACCGACCTGCTGCGACTGAAGGACCACTGCCTGGTGTTGGATTTGACCGAAGAGGAGGTCCTGTCGGAGGATTTCGTGCCTCGAATGTTGGAACGCTTCCACTCGGCAAAACCCTACCTCGATCAACTCAATCGAGCCATCGAATACGGTTACGAAGAGTATATGTAATTAGTGAGGGCGACCCAAACGGGTCGCCCTCATTCGTTGAAAAGGGTCGCAACTACTCGGCGAAGTACTTATAGAAGTAGGGGATGGTCTCGATGCCCTTGTAGAACTGGTTCAGCCCGTAGCTCTCGTTGGGCGAGTGAATGGCATCCTCCGACAGGCCGAAACCAATCAAGAGCGACTTGATGCCCAGAATGGCCTCGAAACCGCTGATGATGGGAATCGAGCCGCCCGAATAGAAGGGCAGCGGCTCCACGCCAAAGGTGGTCGTGATGGCCTTATGTGCAGCCTTGTAGGCGGGCATATCGGTCGGAGCCACATAGGGCTGGCCCCCGTGCAGCGACTTCACCTGAACCGTTACGCTCTTCGGAGCGATGGCCTCTAAGTGCTTGGTGAAGAGCTCGGCAATCTCCTCGTGATCCTGATCGGGTACCAATCGCATCGAGATTTTGGCCGAGGCCTTCGACGGGATGACCGTCTTGGTGCCCTCGCCAATGTAGCCGCCCCAAATGCCGTTTACGTCGAGCGAAGGACGCACACCCGTGCGCTCGATGGTCGTATAACCGGCCTCACCCTCGACATCGCCGATGGCCAATGCCTCTTTGTAGCTATCGAGGTTGAAGGGAGCCTTATTAAAGGCGGTGCGCTCCTCGGGGGTCAATTCACGCACCTTGTCGTAGAATCCGGGGATGGTGATGCGGCCATTCTCATCCACCAGTTGGTTGATCAGGCGAGCCAACACGTTGGCAGGGTTGGCAACAGCACCACCAAACAGACCCGAATGCAGATCCTTGTTCGGACCCGTAACCTCGACCTCCATATAGGCCAAACCACGCAGACCGCAGGTAATCGAAGGCTGCTCCATAGAGATCATCGAGGTATCCGACACCAGGATAATGTCGGCCTTCAGCAGCTCCTTGTTCTCACGGCAGAACCCATAGAGGCTCGGCGAGCCGATCTCCTCCTCACCCTCCAACATAAACTTCACGTTGCAGGGGAGCGAATCGGTGGCTACCAATGCCTCGAAGGCCTTGGCGTGCATAAAGAGCTGACCCTTGTCGTCATCCGAGCCTCGGCCCCAGATGCGACCCTCCTTTACCACCGGCTCGAAGGGCTCGGTTTTCCACTCCTCCTTCGGATCGACCGGCATCACATCGTAGTGGCCATAGACCAGCACGGTTTTGGCGTTGGGATCGATGATCTTCTCGGCATAGACTACGGAGTTACCCTCCGTCGGCATCACATCGGCACGGTCGGCACCCGCCTTGACGAGCGCAGCAGCCAGCCACTCGGCACAACGCTGCATATCGGGTTTGTGCGAGGCGATGGCGCTGATGGAGGGGATGCGCAACAGCTCGAACAACTCGTCGAGGAAACGCTCCTTATTGGTTTCGATATAGGCTTGAACTTTGTCCATATTATATAGGTTTTACAGGTTGCAAATGGCTTTGATCTCGGCAATGAAACGCTCGGCCAAACGGTCGGCCTCCTCTTGCGATTGTGCCTCGGTATAGATGCGGATAATGGGCTCGGTGTTCGACTTGCGCAGGTGTACCCAGCAGTCGGCAAAGTCAATTTTTACACCATCTATATCGTTCACATTTTCATTAAAGTAACGCACCTTTATCTCACGCAATACTTTATCTACATCGATGGCAGGCGTGAGCTGAATTTTGTTCTTCGATGCAAAGTAGGCGGGAAGCGTCGCACGGAGCTGCGTGAGCGTCGGTTGTCCGTAGCGGGTCAGGAGCGTGAGGAAGAGGGCAACGCCCACCAACGCATCACGACCGTAGTGCAACTCGGGGTAGATTACACCGCCGTTGCCCTCGCCGCCAATCACGGCACCCGTCTCCTTCATCTTGGCCACCACATTCACTTCGCCCACAGCAGCCGCTTCGTAGTTGCCACCGCAGTGCAGCGTTACATCACGCAGTGCACGCGACGACGAGAGGTTCGATACGGTGTTGCCACGCTTCACCTGTGAGAGGATGTAGTAGGCAACAGCCACCAACGTGTACTCCTCGCCAAACATCTCGCCATTCTCCATCACGAAGGCCAGACGATCGACATCGGGATCAACCACGACACCCATATCGGCCTTTTCACGCACCACGACCTCCGAAATCTCGGTCAGGTGCTCCTTCAACGGCTCGGGATTATGGGCAAACTCACCCGTCGGCTCGCAGTTCAGCTCGACAACCTCGCAACCCAACTCACGCAGCAACTTCGGAATGACCACACCGCCCACCGAATTAACGGCATCGACCACGATACGGAATTTTCTTGCTCGCACCGCCTCGACATCGACAGCCGGCAGTGCCAGCACCTGACGGATATGCTCATCGTTGAAGTCCGAAACCTCAATCACCTTGCCAATTCCGTCGATAGCGGGGTAGTTGTATGCTGCCTCCTCGGCCATCGCCAGCACCTGCTTGCCCTCGGCATCCGAAAGGAACTCGCCTTGGGCATTGAGCAGCTTCAGGGCATTCCACTGACGGGGATTGTGCGAGGCGGTGATGATGATGCCGCCGTCGGCCTTTTTGGTGATAACGGCCATCTCGGTACCGGGGGTGGTGCAGAGACCTACGTTGATGACATCGGCGCCCACCGAAAGCAGTGTGCCGATGACCAGATTCGAAACCAGCTCACCCGACAGACGGGCGTCACGACCTACTACAATGCGAATGCGTTTGCCGGCATTGCGCTCGGCCACAAGGCGGGCATAGGCGGTGGTGAACTTTACCACATCGATCGGGGTCAGGTTGTCGCCCTGCACACCGCCAATCGTACCACGAATACCCGAAATTGATTTAATAAGAGTCATTGTTCAAAATGGGTTTTATACTTATATAATATGATTTTTTCGTCGGTTTTGTTTGATATTTGAGGTAAAATTACTACTTTTATCCCAAATATAAAAACAAAAAACGACAATTTATGCGTACGATACCCTCTTCGGAGTTGATTATCAACGATGACGGCTCGATTTTCCACCTCCATCTGCGGCCCGAGCAGTTGGCCGATACGGTCATTTTGGTCGGTGATCCCGGACGTGTCGAGTTGGTTGCCTCACACTTCGACGAGCGTGAGTGCTCGGTCTCGAATCGTGAGTTCAACACCGTCACAGGCACCTACAAAGGCAAGCGTATGACGGTCCTTTCGACCGGCATCGGTATCGGTAATATCGATATTTCGGTCACCGAGTTGGACGCCTTGGCCAACATCGATTTTAAGACCCGCCAAGAGAAGACGGAGAAGCGTCGCCTGACGTTGGTACGTCTGGGCACATCGGGTGCCATTCAGCCCGACATCAAGGTGGGCGAGGTGGTCTTCTCGCGTACTTCGCTCGGCTTCGATGGTCTGCTCAACTACTATGCAGGGCGTGATTCGGTTTGCGATTTGGCCCTCGAGGAGGCCTTTGTGCGCCACACGGGATGGAATCCGCAGCTGCCCGCTCCCTACTTTATCGACGCCGACAAGGAGCTTTTCGACCACTTCAAGGATGTGACCCGTGAGGGCATCACCATTGCTGCTCCGGGCTTCTATGCGCCGCAGGGCCGTTGGGTGCGTCTGCAACCGCAGGATCCGATGTTGAACCAGAAAATCGAGCAATTCGAGTTCGAAGGTCGCCGCATCACCAATTTCGAGATGGAGGGGTCGGCTCTGGCCGGTTTGGCTGCCTTGATGGGCCACCGTGCCGCCACCATCTGCACCATCATTGCTCAGCGCATCGCCCTCGATGCCTGCACCGATTACAAGCCCTTTGTGAAACGGATGATTCAGACGGCACTCGATAAATTGGCCGCACTCGACTAAACGAAAAGAAACGAAAAACAAATAACAATAACACAGAAACCAAAACTATGAAATTTACTGTATCAAGCTCGGCTCTGCTGTCGCTGCTCGCCACGACGGGTAAGGTGATTAGCAACAAAAACACGCTCCCCATTCTCGACTATTTTCTGATGGAGCTTCACGGCAATCAACTCACCGTGACCGCTTCGGATTTGGAGACGACCCTGACGGGTGGCATTGAGGTGGAGAATGTCGAGGTGGAGGGTACGATTGCCGCCCCCGTAAAGCAGATGCTCGAGTCGCTCAAAGAGTTCCCCGAGCTTCCCCTGACCATCGAGACCAACGACCAGAACTGGGAGATTAAGATTAGCTGGAAGAGCGGTTCGCTCTCGATTCCCGGTGCTTCGGCCGTGAGCTATCCCGCCGTTCCGCAGCTCAACCCCGAGAAGAAGGAGCTGACGCTCGACGTAGATGTGCTGGTGAATGGTATCAATAAGGCCATCTTTGCTACGGCCGACGATGAGATGCGCCCCGTGATGAATGGTGTATTCGTGGCTCTGCAGCCCGGTGTGCTGACCTTCGTAGGTACCGATGCCCACCGTCTGGTTAAGTATGAGACGGAGTGCGAGAACGAGGTTGCCGCTTCGTTCATCCTGCCCAAGAAGCCCGCCAACCTCTTGAAGAACATTCTTTTGAAGGAGGACGATGCCATCCGTGTATCGTTCGATGCCAAGAATGCCCGCTTTGAGCTGAAGAACCACACGCTGGTATGCCGCCTCATCGAGGGCAACTATCCGAACTACAACGCTGTGATTCCCGCCGCCAACCCCAACAAGCTGTTGGTGGATCGTGTCGAGTTGGTAAACGGCATTCGTCGTGTGGCTGTCTGCTCGAACCCCACTACGAACCTGATTCGTATGGATATTGCCAACAACAAGATCACGCTGACGGCCCAGGATATCAACTTCTCGATGTCGGCCAACGAGACCATCTCGTGCAGCTACGAGGGTCAGCCGATGTCGATTGGTTTCAAATCGACCTTCCTG
This sequence comes from Alistipes sp., assembly GCA_017436185.1. The sequence goes on from JAFSDP010000012.1 coordinate 90,174, forward strand.
GTGGATATTCTCTCGAATGTCGATACGCCGACCGTACTCGTAGAGTTGGCCGATTCGACCCGTGCAGGTGTCTTCAAGCCCGTCTATGACGACAAGCAGTCGAGCACGACGCTGATGCTTCTGATGCCGATGATGATTAACGCATAACGCAACGATGAAACTCAAACTTAAGCGCCCGATCGTCTTCTTTGACCTGGAGACGACGGGCGTCAATACGTCGAGTGACCGCATTGTCGAGATCTCGCTCATCAAGGTGATGCCCAATGGCGAGGAGATTGCCAAAACCCGTCGCATCAACCCCGAAATGCCCATTCCGCCCGAGGCTACGGCCGTACACGGCATCACGGATGAGGATGTAAAGGATGCGCCTACCTTCAAGCAGATTGCCCGCTCGTTGGCTCAATTCCTTCAGGGGTGCGACTTCGGTGGCTTCAACTCCAACCGCTTCGATCTGCCGTTGCTGGTCGAGGAGTTCCTGCGTGCCGGTGTGGATGTCGATTTCAAGCGTTTCCGCTTTGTCGATGTGCAGACCATCTTCCACAAGAAGGAGCAGCGCACGTTGGAGGCTGCCTACCAATTCTACTGTGACCGTGAGTTGAAGAATGCCCACTCGGCCGAGGCCGACACCCGTGCCACCTACGAGGTGTTGTGCGCCCAGCTGGACCGCTATGGCGATTTGGAGAACGACATCGACTTCTTGGCCGAATTTACGACCCGTGATCGCACGGTCGATTATGCAGGGCGCATCGTGCTGAACGAAAAAGAGGAGGAGGTCTTCTCGTTTGGCAAATACCGGGGGCGCAAGGTCGAGGAGGTCTTCCGTGAGGAGCCGAGCTACTACAAGTGGATGATGGATGGCGATTTCCCGCTCTACACCAAGAAGGTGATTACGGAGATCTACCTTCGTTCGCGCGCTACTAAATAACGCAAACCAAAACCGCAACTATGAAACGACTCATTGCAGTGCTTGCACTGCTTCTGGTGGTGTGGGGTAGCTCGGCTATCGAGAAGTCGCGCACCATCGTCTATATCAACGGCACGAAGTACCATATCCACCTCGTGGCCCAGGGCGAAACGATGTTTGCCCTGGCGAAGGCCTATGGGGTAAGCGAAGCGCAACTTGTGGAGCACAATCCCCAACTCAAAGAGGGGCTGAAGGCCGATGAGAAGATCAAAATTCCCGTGATGGTCTCCGACGAGGAGTTGCCGATGACGGCCAAGCAGCGCAAGGCGGCCGAGAAGAAGCTGCGCAAGACCTACACCTCGCACTATGTGGTGAAGGGGCAGACGCTCTATGCCATTGCACGACTCTACGAAATTTCGGTTGAGACCCTGCTGGAGGATAATCCCAACCTCGACCCTGCACAACTGACCATCGGTGAGCGCATCCTGGTCCGCAAGAAGGAGATTGGCACGGCCACCGACAGCCAGAACGAGGAGCAGATGCAGCAGTATGCCGAGCAGGTCAATGCAGTGAGCCACACGGAGGATTACCACGCTGTGGTCAAGGGCGATACGTTCTACTCGCTCTCGAAACGCTACGGCATTACGGAGGAGGAATTGAGCCGACTGAATGGAGGTTTGCAGCCTTCGGAGCTGAAAATCGGCCAACTGCTGAAGGTGCCTGCCGCCCACAAAGCCGAGGCCGAGCAGGCGGTTGAAACCCCTGCTACACCTGAAGTAAAAGAGGAGGAACCTGCGGATAAAGAGCTGGTAATCAATTTTAGAACGGTATGCAATTGCGATCCGTTGAAGGTGTCTCTACTACTGCCGATGAGTGTCGATGGTCGCCCGAACAGCAACTATATGGACTTCTACCAGGGCTTCCTGCTGGGGCTGGACAGCCTGCGTGTGCGCCACGGATACTCGACCGAGGTAGATTTGTACGACACGAAACGCTCCGTCGAGGAGGTGGAACGCATTGTGAAGAACGACCGTTTCCGCCGCTCGCAACTCATCATCGGCCCCGTCTATGAGGAGGAGGTCGAGGTGGTGTTGCCCTTTGCCGAGGAGAAGCAGCTGCCGATGGTCACCCCCTTGGCTGCAATGAGCCGCCTTTCGAGCGACGCCCTCTTCCAGATGGCTCCCGACCCCGAGAAGAAGTATGCCAAGGCCGAGCCGATGATTGATGGCAAGCGCATCACCTTCATCTACACCGAATCGACCGACAAGGAGTTTGAGGCCGAGATGTTGGCCTTGGTGGGCGATCGTCCCTACCAGCGCCACATCTATAAGTATGTCCATCCGTCGGTAAAGTTCAAGGAGGGGGAGGTACATCCGAGCGATTTGACTCCCATTCTGGATAACGACGAGGATAATGTTTTCGTTATTATGGCCGACAATGAGATTGACGTCGATCGCATCTTGGCCGCTTTGGCTTCGGCCGATACAAATATGCGTGCCCGTTCGCTCGGCACGCCCCGTTACAGCGTCTTGGGTAATGCCCGCTGGAACCGTTATCCGAATATCGACCGTACGATCTTCTTCAAGAACAACGTCACATTCTTCACGACCTACCACGCCAAGCGTGACACGGAGGTGATCATCAACTTCGACCGTTTGTACCTGCGTGCCTTCGGCTCGCTGCCTTCGCTCTACGCCTATCGTGGCTACGATGCGGCGATGATCTTTGTGGCAGGTATGTACAACGACATCGAATACGATATGGAGGATCGCCGCTATGCTCCGTTGCGTACCCCTTACCGCTTTGAGCAGCAGGCCGAGCACACGACCCATAGAAATGTGCAGTGGGTGCGTGTGAATTACAGCAACAACTTCACCATCACTGTTGAATAACCTATGGCCACCATCCCGAGCGGAATACCCGAGAAGACCATCGAACGATTGAGCGAGTATCGTCGTACGCTGTTGCGCTGCCGCAAGCAGGGCATCAGCCACATCTTTTCGCACGTTCTGGCCGGCATTCACGGCATCACAGCTGTGCAGGTGCGACGCGATTTGATGCTCATCGGCTTTTCGTCCGATACGAAGAAGGGCTACGATGTGCAGGTGCTCATCAACTACATCAGCTCGATTCTCGACAGCGAGGAGCCGATGAACATTGCCGTCTTGGGTATGGGTCACCTGGGGCAGGCCATCACCAAGTATTTCAATGGCAAGGGGCTGAAACTCAAAATTACCGCCGCCTTTGATGTCGATTCCGAGAAGGTGGGCAAAATCATCGATGGCATTCCCTGCTATCCGATGGAGGAGTTTGAGGAGTTGGCCCGTCAGCAGGAGATTTCGATGGTGGTCTTGTCGTGCCCCACGAAGGTGGCCGAGCAGTTGGTGGTGCCCATCATCAATGCAGGTATTCGTGGCGTGCTGAATTTCACTTCCAAGCCGCTGAACTTTCCGCAGGGCATCGTGGTCGAGAACTACGACATCACCACGCTGCTCGAGAAGGTCGCCTACTTTGTCAAGGAGGGCGAAGAAAATGCCTAAACAATGGAGATTGTTCGCCACTTAACCTCGTTTGATTGCGCTACGGCAGTCACCGTCGGCTCATTCGATGGCGTGCATCACGGCCATCGGGTGATGATTGAGCGATTGGTGGCGGTGGCTCGTCAGCGAGGACTGAAGAGTGTGGTGGTCACCTTTGAACCGCATCCCCGCATTGCATTGGGGCGTGGCGAAGGGCTGATGCTGCTCACCTCGCCGGAAGAGAAGGCACGACTTATCGAACAACTCGGCGTGGATTACCTTGTGGTGTTGGATTTTACCCCCGCGTTAGCAGCCCTTACGGCCGAGGAGTTTTCGCAGGAGGTGCTGGTCGGAATGCTCAACGCCAAACTGCTTGTGGCGGGCTACAACCACCGCTTTGGCCACGACCGTCGGTCGGCAACCGAGATAACGGAGGCGGGGTTGGATATTGAGATTGTCGGCCAACAGACCATCGCCAATCGTAAGGTCAGCTCGTCGGAGATTCGTTCGCTCATTGAGCGTGGCGACTACGACGAGGCAACGCTCTTGCTGGGCCATCCGATTGATTTAATTTCAGAAAAAGAGAAGCAACTATGATTTCGCACGATTGCAAAATACGGGTTTGGTATTGCGATACCGACCAGATGGGGATTGTTCACCACTCGAACTACATTCGCTACTACGAGGAGGCTCGCAGCGATCTGTTACGCATGATGGGCCTTTCGTATGCCGAGGTGGAGCGTCGGGGATTGATGATGCCCATCTTGGAGGTGCAGTCGAAATACCGCCGTCCGGCTCGCTACGACGAGGAGGTAACGGTGCGCATTCTGTTGAAGGAGATTCCCTCGACCCGCATCAACTTCTTCTACGAAATCTACAACGAAGAGGGGGCCCTGCTCAACACGGGTATGACGCAGCTGGGCTTTATGCATAGCGACACCCGCCGTCCCTGCCGCTGCCCCGAATGGTTTGTGGAGCTGCTCCAAAAATTCTGGAAAGAATAAGAAAAAGTCCCGCACCAGTTTTGGTACGGGACTTTTTCTTGAATTCTATTTCTCAATGAGCGAAATCGAACGCTGGATGAAATCCGTGAGGTGCTTGCCCTTCAGCATTCCGTTCGAGAGCAGGGCCAGGTCGATAAGCTGACGCACCAGGCTGTTCTCGGAGCCAATCTCGCGCAGGCGATTATCACGCTCATCACGCAACTCCACGACACGCTGCGAAAGGGTAGTGCGCATCTCCTTCTCCTCGGAGGTCAAATCCTCCTCCTTCTTGCCCTTGACAACCTCCTCGAAGCGGGCCTCCTCGGCCACAGCAGCGTCAATCTTCTTGCTGACACTCTTCAGTTTGTCGCCGTAGCTCTTCTCCACCTCCGAGAGGATGTTGATGACGAGCGGGTGGTTGCCGTTCACGGCCACCGTGAATTGGTCGGGCATCTGGCCATAGAATTGGCTCATACCGCCGCCACCCATCTGGGCCATCTCCTTCATACGACGCATAAACTCGTTGTGGGTGATAACCACCGGAGCGGCATCGGCTGCCAACGGCTCGAAGGCTACACGGTACTGAATCTTCTCATCCTCGGGAAGCTGGCTCTCGAAGACGGGCGACAACAGCTCCTGCTGGGCCGTCGTGAGGGTCATCGTCAGCTGCTCCTCCTTCTGAATGAGTTTGTCCAACACATCGCTATCGACACGCACAAAGCGCATTTTTTCGTTCTTCTGCTCAAACCAATTGATGTAGTGGTTGTCGAGCTGACCATTCAACTCCAGCACCTCGTAGCCCTTCTGGCGAGCGGCATCGACAAAGGTGTGCTTCTCGATCGGGTCATCGACATAGAGGAAGATCTGGTCGCCGTGTTTGTCGGTCTGCGCCTCCTTCGTCAGCTCGATAAACTCCTTGGGCGTGTAATACTTGCCCTCGGTGCTCTTCCACAGCATAAAGTCGGCAGCCTTCTCGGCAAACTTCTCGTCGGTGAGAATGCCATACTGAATAAAGACCTTCAAATCGTCCCACTTGCTCTCGTACTGCTCACGCTCGTTGCGAAAAATCTCGCCCAGACGCTCGGCCACCTTGCGGGTGATGTAGCTTGAGATTTTCTTCACGTTGGGGTCGCTCTGCAGGTAGCTGCGCGACACGTTGAGCGGAATATCGGGCGAGTCGATGACACCGTGCAGCAGGGTCAGGTACTCGGGAACGATGCCCTCGACCTGGTCCGTCACATAGACCTGATTGCAGTAGAGCTGAATCTTGTTCTTCTGAATCTCGAAGTTGTTGCGAATCTTCGGGAAGTAGAGAATACCCGTCAGGTTGAAGGGGTAGTCGATATTCAGATGAATCCAGAACAAAGGCTCCTCGCTCATCGGGTAGAGCGCCTGGTAGAACGACTTGTACTGCTCGTCCGTAATTTCCGAGGGCTTCGAGGTCCACAGCGGAACCACGTTGTTAATCACCTTGTCTTTGTCCGTATCGACATACTTGCCATCTTTCCACTCCTGCTCCTTGCCGAAGACAATCTCGACGGGCAGGAAGCGGCAATACTTCTTCAAAAGGCCCTCGATGGTGTGCGGCTCGGCATACTCCTTCATATCCTCCGAGAGGTGCAGCACAATCTCGGTGCCTCGCTCACGCTTCTGTGAAAGCTCCTCCATCTCGAACTCGGGCGTACCCGTGCAGCTCCAATGCACCGACGGAGCATCGTTTTGGTAGGACTGGGTGAAGATCTCGACACGATCCGAGACCATAAACGACGAGTAGAAACCCAGACCAAAGTGGCCGATGATGGCCTGGTCCTTGTATTTGGCCATAAACTCCTCGGCACCCGAGAAGGCAATCTGGTTGATGTAGCGATCGACCTCCTCGGCCGTCATACCGATACCGTGATCCTTGACGGTGAGCGTGCGGGCAGCCGTATCGACCGACACCTCGACCTTCAAATCGCCCAATTCGCCCTGCACCTCACCCTTCGATGAGAGGGTGCGCAGCTTCTGCGTGGCATCGACCGCATTCGAGATCAGCTCACGCAGGAAAATCTCGTGGTCCGAATAGAGAAATTTCTTAATCACCGGAAAGATGTTCTCGGTGGTTACGCCAATTTTTCCGTTTTTCATAGTTATATGGTTTTATTTTTGTTGTCGTTTTTACGTTGTGAGGATACATCAAAGGGTGTGCCACGCCCTTTTTTCTGCCATTTTGTCCGATGCGTATGACAAAATCAGGAATTTTATTACCTTTGTCCAACAAGAACAGACATTATAACTATGGATTTTTTAGCATTAGCCAAAGCCCGATATGCCTGTCGGCAGTATAGCGACCGAATGGTCGAAGAGGAGAAGTTGAACTACATCTTGGAGGCGGGTCGCATTGCCCCCACGGGAGCAAATCGCCAGCCGCAACGTTTGGTGTTAGTCAAGAGCCAAGAGGGACGTGAGCGTCTGGCTCGCTGCACCCGTGATTTTGGTGCGCCGGTGGCCATCATTGTCTGTGCCGATACCGACGAGGTATGGCAGCGCAAATACGACGAGAAGAAGATTTACGACATCGATGCCACCATCATCACCGATCATATGATGTTGGCCGCCGCCTCGGTAGGGGTTGATTCGTTGTGGATTTGTATGTTCAAGCCCGAGGAGGTTAGAAAGGAGTTCCGTCTGCCCGACAATGTCGTGCCGGTCAATATCCTGCTTCTGGGTTATGGGGCAGGGGAGCCCGCTTCGCCCGACCGCCACGCTACGACACGCAAGCCCTTGTCGGCCACCCTCTTCGAGGAGCAGTTTTAGTCGGCTTTACGCCCCAGATGCAGCGAGGCAAAAATGGCCAACGAGGCCAAATAGAAGACGACCCACAGCCGGTCCAACAACCACGAGGGGGTGAGGTAACGATGTATGCCCAGCAGACTATCCGAGAGGGCAAAGAGGATGGTTGCGGCGAAATACCAACCCCACTTTGCACGTCGCTGAAAGGCCGATAGGATGACCATCGTCACCACCATTACGGCGTACAACGTAACGGGAATACGCTCCTCGGCTCCGGCCACCATCGTGACAGCCAACAAGACCAGAAGGGTCGAGGTCAAACTGCCCCAGGTGCGGCGATTGTCGCAGTAGGGGATAAAGTCGGCCACCAAGAGCAACGTCATCACGGCAAAACAGAAGAGCTGGCCATAGAATACGCCACACACGCCGCACAGATCACCCACCGCAGCAGCGAGCAAAGCAGCGGGAATCCACCAGCCGCCACGCTTGTAATTCATCGCCGTCAGCAGGGCCAACAGCAGCGGATAGAGGGGTAGTAACATCGCTTGTTTGGGTTGGAGTTAGAAAAAGGGAGGGCACAAACCCTCCCCTTTGTTGTTGCTATTTTGCGTAGAGTTTATAGACTGCCTTCCACTTCTCGCCCGGAGCAATGGCTACGAAGCCTGCCGCCTTGGGATTCTCGGCGTTGGGGGCATTCGTAATCCACGACTGCGGCTCGGGGCAGCAGTAGTTCACCTGACCACCGTTGTTCCAGATGGTCCAATAGGTCGTCTGCTCGTCCACCTCGTAGTAGGTCTTCACACCGGTCTTGATGTTCTCGACCACGGCACCACGATACGACTTGCCATCGACCTCAATCTCACGCAGCGTAAAGCCGGCCTCTACGGGCTCGCAATCGGTCACCTGCAGACCGCCCTCACGCAACTTGGCATACTGCTCCGTCAGGGGCAACTTCTTACCCGTCGGGAGGTTACGCTCGCTCAGCTCAACCTGCTCATCAACTGCAACACGCATACGGTAGTCGGCTGCCTCGCCACCTGCAAAGGGGATGAGCATCGGCGTATGGAAGCCAACGCCTACGGGCATTGCCTTGTCGCTGCGATTCGAGAAGACAACCTCCTGCTTCAGCCCCTTGGCCGAAAGCTTATAGACGATCTTGCACTTGAAGGCGTGCGGAAAGTCGCGATAGATGGCATCGTTAGCCACATTCGAGTAGTAGCGGCACTCGATCTTCACCTTCTCGTCGTCCTCCTCGACCTTCGACACGACGAACGGCTCACCCTTGATGATGCCGTGGTGGTAGTTCTGCTCCTTCTCGATGGTGATGGGGTACTGGTAGGTACGACCCTCGAACTCGTAACGACCATTCTCGATGCGGTTGGGCGGGAACAAGAGGGGCAGACCAAAGATCTGCGGACGGCTCTTGAAGGTCTCCACCTCCTCGGCGGTCGGCGTGCGCAGAATCTCCACGCCGAGCTTCGTATTGGCCAGGCGCACCAGGTTGGCACCCACCGACGGAATCAACAGAGCGGTGTAGTCGCCCTTCGAAAACTCAACGGCCTTCAAGCCGTTCCAATCAATAGAGCGTACCATTGTTTAGAGCAGTTTTGCGATTTTAGCCTCCAGGTCGGCCTTCTTGCACGAGCCCACCTGACGATCAACGAGCTGACCATCCTTTACGAAGACGATCGTAGGCACGTTGCGTACGGCATACTTCATCACGATGTCGTCGTTCTCCTCGATGTCGCACTTACCGATGTTTACCTTACCGGCATACTCCTCGGCCAGCTCCTCGACAATCGGCGAGATAGCACGGCAAGGGCCGCACCACTCTGCCCAGAAGTCAATCACCAACGGCAGCTCCGACTGCAGCAGCTGCTCAAAATTCTCCTTTGTAATCTCCAAAGCCATAGTTGTAAAGTATTTAAGTTATTATTATGATATTGAGTATTCTATCTCGTTTTCGTCGAGCCAATCCACCAACTCGGAGGTCATCTCCACACGATTCGGCTTCGAGTATCCACGCAGCACCACGCCCTGATCGTCCGTAAAGAGGAAGCGCACCAAGACATTACCCTTGTTGGCCTGAATCTTGCCGACCATATCCTGCATCAGGCGAGGGGTCAGCTCATTGACCTTCATCTTAATCAGCAGCTCGTGAATCAGCGTATCACGCACCTCTTGCAGCTGCATAATCGAGAGCACCTTCAGTTCCAGACGCTCCGGCTCGCCCTCCTTCTGATAGGGTCGGGGCTGGATTTTGCAGCGCACCATCAGGAAGTAGTTCGGGAACATATATTGGCGGAACTGCTCATAATCCTTGCCAAAGAGGGCAAACTCGAACGAGGAGTTGTAGTCCTCCATCGTGAATTTACCGAAGTTCTTACCCGTGCGGGTCATCAAATCCTGCTGGGCCGCTACGACCAAACCTGCCACGCAGACCTCCTGTCCCTTCAGGGCATCCAAATCGTTCAGTTCCGAAAGCTCCGTCTTGCACATATGGCGCATAATGAGGCGGTATTCGTCAAGCGGGTGGGCCGAGAGATAGAGGCCCATCACCTCACGCTCACGGTTGAGCGTTTCGAGCTGCGACCACTCCAACACCTGCGGCACGGTGGGGCGTTGAATGTCGGCCGCCTCGCCACCTCCGAAGAGGCTCTGTTGGGCATTCATTCGCTCGCTCTGCACACGCTGTCCGTAGCGCATCATCGCCTCCAGGAAGGTCAATCCCGAGGCGTCGGGGGCGAGGAACTTACTGCGGTGGAAGGGGGCCAAACTATCCAAAGCACCCGCCAGAGCGAGGCTCTCCAGACACTTCTTATTGACCTCCGTATAGTTGATACGCTCGAAGAAGTCGTAGAAATCTTTGAATGCGCCGTTCGTCTCACGCTCACGAATGATGCTCTCGGCAGCTGCCTCACCCATACCCTTGATGGCCGCCATACCGAAGCGGATATCACCCTGACGGTTGGCCGAGAAGGTCTTCATGGACTCATTGACACACGAGCCGAGCACCTGGATGCCCATTCGTTTGCACTCGGTCATAAACACCGTCAGCTTCGACACATCCGAAAGGTTGCGACTCAAAACCGCTGCCATATACTCCGAAGGGTAGTTGGCCTTCAGGTAGGCGGTCTGGAAGGCCACCCACGAGTAGCAGGTGGCGTGCGATTTGTTGAAGGCATACGAAGCAAACTTCTCCCAGTCGGCCCAAATCTTCTTGAGTACCTTCTGGTCGTGGCCGTTGGCCGTGCCTCGCTTCAAGAACTCGGGGCGCAGCTCGTCCAGCTTCGATTTAATCTTCTTACCCATCGCCTTACGCAGCGTATCCGACTCGCCACGCGTAAAGCTGCCCAACAGACGTGACAGCAACATCACCTGCTCCTGATAGACCGTAATGCCGTAGGTGTCCTTCAGATACTTCTCCATAATGGGAATATCATAGACAATGGGCGAACGGCCGTGCTTGCGGGCAATGAAGTCGGGGATGTACTCCATCGGACCCGGGCGGTAGAGGGCATTCATAGCGATGAGGTCCTCGAAGGTCGAGGGCTGCAACTCACGCAGGTATTTCTGCATACCGGGCGACTCAAACTGGAAGGTGCCGATGGTGCGGCCCTCGCAGTAGAGTTGGTAGGTCTTCTTGTCGTTGATAATCGAGAAGTCGTCGATATCGACATCGATGCCACGCGTAAGGCGGATGTTGGCCAACGCCTCACGCAGAATGGAGAGGGTTTTCAGACCCAGGAAGTCCATCTTGATAAGGCCCGTCTCCTCGATAACCGAGCCCTCGAACTGCGTCACGAGCATCTTCTCGCCCGTCTCCTTATCGTCGGCCGTCGAAACGGGAACCCAATCCGTAATATCGTCACGGCAGATAATCGTACCGCAGGCATGAACGCCTACGTTACGTACGTTGCCCTCCAACACCTTGGCAAAGCGAATCGTATCGCGCATCGTCTGGTCCGACGACTCCTCGGCCTCCTTCAACTCGGGAACCAATCCAATGGCCATACCCAGGTTCTTGACACGGCCGCCATCGGGGGTCTTCTCGGGAACGAGCTTACACAGACGGTTCGACTCGGACAACGGCAGACGCTGCACACGGGCCACATCCTTGATGGCCGACTTGGTAGCCATCGTACCGTAGGTGATGATGTGGGCCACCTTCTCCTTGCCATATTTTTCGGTCACCCAATTCAATACACGACCACGGCCATCGTCGTCGAAATCGACATCGATATCGGGCAACGAGATACGGTCGGGATTCAGGAAACGCTCAAACAGCAGGTCGTAGGCAATGGGGTCCACCTGCGTGATACCCAAGCAGTAGGCCACAGCCGAGCCTGCCGCCGAGCCACGACCCGGACCTACCGAGACATCCAACTCCTCACGGGCGGCACGAATAAAGTCCTGCACAATGAGGAAGTAGCCCGGGAAACCCATCGTCTTCATAATGTGCAGCTCGAACTTCAGACGCTCATAGACCTCCTCCGAAAGGGGATCGCCATAACGTTTCTTGGCACCCTCCATCGTCAGGTAGGCCAGGTAGTCGGCCTCGAACTTGATGCGGTAGAGCTTGTCGTAACCGCCCAACTTGTCAATCTTCTTTTGGCCCTCCTTTTCCGACATCACCACGTTGCCGTTCTCGTCGCGGGTAAACTCATCGAAGAGCTCCTGCTCGGTGATGCTGCTGCGGTAACCCTCCTCGGTGCCAAACCACTCGGGAATGGCGAAGTTGGGCATAATGGGGGCGTGGTCGATCGAGAAGGTCTCGATCTTATTGAAAATCTCCAGGGTGTTGGCCATCGCCTCGGGGTCGCTCTGGCCAAAGATGGCCTCCATCTCGGCCGTCGTCTTCATCCACTCCTGCTTGGAGTAGAGCATTCGCTGCGGGTCGTCCAAATCCTTGCCCGTCGAGAGACAAATCAGGCGGTCGTGGGCCTCGGCGTGCTCCTCATCCACAAAGTGAACATCGTTCGTACAGATGGTCTTTACGCCATACTGCGCCGCAAGCTCGCGAATCACACGGTTGGCCTCCAACTGCAAGGGATAGGCTTCGTGGTTGGCACGCTCGACGGTGGCTTTGTGGAGCTGCAATTCGAGGTAGTAATCCTCGCCAAAGAGGTCGCGATACCACTTCACCGCCTCCTCGGCACGGGCACGGTCACCCATCTTGATGGCATTGGGCACCTCACCGGCCAAACAAGCCGAGCAACAAATCAACCCTTCGTGATACTTTTCCAACTCCGTACGATCGGTACGGGGACGCATATAGTAGCCCTCTGTCCAGGCCTTCGAGACGATTTTAATCAGGTTTTTGTAACCCGTCAGATTCTTTGCCAACAGGATGAGGTGGTAACCGCTCTGGTCGGGCTTGCCCTCCTTGTCGTAGAGCGAACGACGAGCCACATAGACCTCACAGCCGATGATGGGTTTGAAGTCGGGCACGGCCTCCAACTGATCGATCATCAACTGGGCCTGCGCCTCGTCAAACGAGAACTCTTTGATCATCAACTCCGTATCGTCGATTGTCTTTCGGAGCTTGTTGTACTGCTCCGCCTCCTCGGGGGTCGCCTCGTCGTCCTTCATCTTTTGTTCCAAGGGCTTGATGAGTCGTTTCTGCTCGGCAAGCCAACCCTGAGGGTCGCTTTCACGAGTTTTGAGGGCAATCATATCGCCAAGCAACTCCTTCCAACGCTTCAGTTTGGAGTGTTTCTTGCTGTTCTGCTTTTTGACGTAGTTGAAGAACTCCTTCACACCGAACATATTGCCGTGATCGGTCAGGGCAATACCGGGCTGATTGTCGGCCAAAGCCTTATCGACCAGGCGTGGAATCGATGCCTGGCCGTCGAGTAGCGAGTATTGCGAGTGAACGTGCAGATGGACAAATTGGGACATATATTCGGTAGCTATATTTTGTGAAACAAAGATACAATTAAAAAAGAGAAAACAAGGTGCGAAAGAGGTTGTATTTTTCAACAAACTTTCGTATATTTACAAAGTCAAGATTTCACCCCTTAAAACTCAACAATATGCAGAGCGACGAGTTTGTTGTATTGGCGGAATACAACACCTTGGCCGAGGCCGAGATTGCAAAATCCATCTTGCAGAGTGCAGGTCTGTGGGTCGATATCCGCAACGAATTTATGTCGGCCCTTAATTCCATTGGCGGAGCCGCCACCATCGTGGTCCGCTCGAAAGATCGTGCCGAAGCAGAACAGCTGCTCAAGGTGCGTTAGCAACCCCTTTGCGCATAAAAAAAAAGACCGCTCCAAAGTTGGGGCGGTCTTTTATTGTTGTGTGGATGCAAGCCTATTCGTTCCAGATTTTCCAGCCGGCGGCGGCCTGGGCTAAGAACATCACCTCGCCATTCATCGTGCGGGCACCACGCTGGTTGCCGTAGTCCAAGAATTGGGTTACGGGCGGATTATAGACCAAATCCAACAAGCGGTGGTCGGGCGTGAGGTAGGCGTAGGGGAGTCGGGGAGCCTCCTCCACATTGGGGAAGGTGCCCACGGGCGTGGCATTGACGATGAGCTTCGATTCCGCAACCACCTCGACAGGCAGGTTGTCGTAGGTGTAGTTTCCCTTGGCCGGGTCACGCGAAATCAAATCAAAGGCGATGCCCAGCTCCGAGAGGGCATACTGCACGGCCTGCGATGCACCACCCGTACCCAACACCAGTGCGTGTTCGGGCACCCCGTCAAAGAGCAGTTGCGCCAACGCATCACGCAGACCGATGATGTCGGTATTGTGGCCCACCATACGGCCATCCGAGGTGCGACGCACGCAGTTTACAGCTCCGATTTTGCGTGCCTCGTCCGACAAGTCGTCCAGATAGCGCATCACCTGCTGCTTGTAGGGAATCGTTACGTTGAAACCCTCCAACGGCACCCGCTCCAAGAGTTCGGGTAGGGCCTCAATCGAGGGGAGTTCGTACTGTTCGAAGTGGCAATCAAGCCCTTCGTTCTGAAATTTTGCCGTAAAGTGGCGGGCCGAAGCCGAGTGGCCGAGCGGACGGCCGATGATACCGAATTGGCGCATTGGGGTAGTAGTTTTAGAAGATGTAACCTATCAGCACAAACGACCCGATGAGCAACACCGTAAAGGCGATGGCCAGCAGGTTGAAATACTTGTCGATGAAGACCTTAATCGGGGCACCGAATTTCCAAATCAACCCTGCAATCAGGAAGAAACGCAGACCACGCGAGATGATCGAGGCGATGATGAACATCACAAAGTTGATATGGAACAGACCGCCCGAAATGGTGAAGAGCTTGTAGGGCAGGGGAGTAAAGCCCGCCGTAAAGACAATCCAGAAGTTGTACTTATCGTAGAGAGCGCCCACCTCCTGAAAGGCCTCCACCGAGAAGACGTGCGCAAAGAAGAACTGCGCCAAAGCCGTATATTCGCCCGAGGGGGTCTGCCATGCGAGATATCCGATGGCATAACCTGCCATAGCACCCAAAATTGAGCCTGCGGTACAAATCGTAGCGAAACGGAACGAACGGGTCACCGCACCCAGGCAGAGGGCAATGAGCAACACATCGGGCGGAATGGGAAAGAAACTCGACTCGGCAAAGGCGAACAGAAAGAGCGCCAATGCCCCCCAGCGTGAGTTACCCCACGACAACATCCAATCATATAAGCGTTTGATGATATTCATCGTTCAAAAATGTTAAATCGCTATTTTTCAAAATGTTTCAAGGCCTCGACGTAACTCTCGTTCAAGGCTGGATTAACCACCCGGTAGAAGCCTTCGATGCCGTAGAGTCGTTGTGCCAGGTGGGCCTTCACGAGGGTCAAAATCCAATGACGGGAACGTTCAAACTGCTCGTCATTGTACTTTACACCCGCCTTTTCGGCCGCAGCAACCAATGCCGAAACAATCCCTTCCGAAGGGGCATAATCTGCCAAAAAGGCCTCCAAGGTGGGGTAGTTGTGCAGGAGCACATTGCGCTCTTTGTCGAGCCAATCGGCGACGGTCTGCGTCAAGACACCCCGACGCATCAGTTGGGCGTAATACTCCGTATAGCCCGTGGTGTCGGCCTGTACCTCCACATCGGGTCGCACGCCACCGCCGCCATAGATTTTGCGTCCACGTTTCAGCGTACGGTAGTGGGGCGTTGCGTCGGTAATCGAGTCGGTGTAGCCACGCAGGTTGTCGAGGTAATACTCCCGACGTTCTCCGTTGGTATAGGGGCGTTGAATAGCTCGGCCCGCAGGGGTGTGGTATTGCGAAATGGTGAGTCGCATTGCCGATCCGTCACCCAACGGCAACTGTCGTTGTACCAACCCTTTACCAAAACTGCGACGACCAATGATGGTGGCTCGGTCCCAATCCTGCAACGCACCGGCGACAATCTCCGAAGCCGAGGCAGATTGGCCGTCGATGAGCACCACCACCTCACCTGTCAGCATTCTTCCGTCGTTGCGGGCGTAGAATTTACGCTCATCGGTGCGTCCTTTGGTGGTCAAAAGCAGCGACCCTTTTGGCAGGAAAAACTCCGCCAACCCCAACGCCTGGTCCAACAATCCGCCGCCATTGCCTCGCAAGTCGAGTATCAGACGACGTGGTGCGCCCAGCCGTTCATAGGCAGCGGCAAACTCCTCGACCGTCGTACGGCCAAAGCGGCTCAGTTTGATATAACCCACCCGAGAGGTAGCCATATAGGCGGCATCAACCGTGTGGAGGGGAATTTTGGCACGAGTCAGCCAAAACTCCAACGGCGTTTCGCTACCTCGTCGTACCACCTCGACACGCACCCGACTGCCCACCTCGCCACGCAGGTGCTTCACGACATCTTGTTGAGTAAACCCTACGGCACGCAGTGTGTCGATTTTCACGATACGGTCACCGGCCAGCATCCCCACCGACTCGGCTGGGCCACCCACCACAACCGCCATCACGGTGATGGTGTCACGGTTGATTTGGTACTCGACGCCAATGCCGCCAAATTCGCCCTCGATGACCACCTCGGTGCTCTTCATCTCCTCCTTCGTCAGGTAGGCAGAGTGGGGGTCCAACCCCTCCAACAAGCCCCGAATGGCATCATCGGTCAGTCGTTCGACATTGACCGTGTCGAGGTACATCTGCTCCACAGTGCGGTAGGCACGCAACAACTTTTGCAGTTGGCGCACCTCTTCTTGGGCCGAGGCCGTAAGCCCCACCAAAAGGGCGCAAAGCAGTAGCAGACGACGCATCAGGGGGGGGATTATTTCAGCAGTGCTGCCAACTCACCGAAGGCCACCTTCTGCTGCTCGCCCGTAGCCATATTCTTCACCGTAGCCACCTCCTCGGCCAACTCCTGCGAGCCGATGATGACCACGTAGGGAATCTGACGACGGTTGGCGTACTCCATCTGTTTCTTCATCTTGGCGGCTTCGGGGTAGATCTCGACGGCAATATCCTCCTGACGCAACTGACGCAGCAGACGCAACGAAGCAATCTCCTCGTCGCCGCCCAGGTTGAGGAAGATGGCTCGGGTCGAAGAGTTCAACTCCTCGGGGAAGAGTCCCAGACCGAGCATCACATCGTAGATGCGGTCGGCACCAAACGAGATACCCACACCCGATACATTCTGCAAGCCAAAGATGCCCGTCAGATTGTCGTAGCGACCACCGCCCGAGATCGAGCCGATGGCAAAATCGAGTGCCTTTACCTCGAAGATGGCGCCCGTGTAATAGTTCAAACCACGCGCCAACGAGAGATCCAACTCCACATTCAAATCAACACCCAGACGCTCGACGTGTCCCAGCACGGTTGTCATCTCGTCGAGACCTTTCAGGCCCTCCTCCGACGACGACAATACATCACGCAACGTATTGAGTTTCTCTACATTTGTGCCCTCCAACTGCAAAATGGGTTGAAGTCGCTCGATGGCCTCTTCCTCCAAACCGCGCTCACGCAACTCGGCCTTCACGTTGTCCAGACCAATCTTGTCGAGCTTATCGATGGCCACCGTAATATCCATCATCTTGTCGGCGTGACCGATGGTCTCGGCAATGCCGTAGAGGATTTTGCGGTTGTTCATCTTCAGCACCACACGGATGCCGAGCGCCTTGAATACACGCTCAACAATCTCGACCAGCTCCACCTCGCACAGCAGCGAACGGGTGCCGATGACATCGACATCGCACTGGTAAAACTCACGATAACGGCCCTTCTGCGGACGATCGGCACGCCATACAGGCTGCACCTGGTAACGCTTGAAGGGGAACGAAATCTCGTTCTGGTGCTGGACCACATAGCGGGCAAAGGGGACCGTAAGGTCGTAGCGCAGACCCTTCTCCGAGATTTTCGAGGCCATACGCACCTCCTCGTCCGAAAGACCGGCGGCGTAGTCGCCCGAGTTAAGCACCTTGAAGAGGAGTTTGTCGCCCTCGTCGCCATACTTCCCCAACAGGGTCGAGAGGTTCTCCATCGAGGGGGTCTCGAGCGGGGCATAGCCGTAGAGGCGGAAGACACGCTTAATGGTGTCGAAGATGTATTGGCGACGCATCATCTCGATGGGCGAGAAGTCACGCGTGCCCTTTGGAATGGACGGTTTTTGTGCCATATCGGAAATTCAAAATTTAGAATGCAAAATTCAAAATGTTATTTCATACTCGATTTTATTTTTAGAGACGAAATATGCCCCATAAAATCGAAATCGCTTACTCGACCAATTTTTTGTACTTTACACGCTTGGGGGTGGTATCCTGCCCCTGTGCCTTCTTCCAAGCCTCGTACTCCGAGTAGCTACCCTCGAAATAGACCACCTTCGAGTCGCCCTCGAACGAGAGGATGTGGGTAGCAATACGGTCGAGGAACCAACGGTCGTGCGAGATAACTACGGCGCAACCTGCGAAGTGCTCAAGACCCTCCTCCAAGGCACGCAGCGTATTTACGTCGATGTCGTTGGTCGGCTCATCAAGCAGCAGCACGTTGCCCTCCTCTTTCAAAGCAAGGGCCAGGTGGAGACGGTTGCGCTCACCACCCGACAACATACCGCACTTCTTCTCTTGATCGGCACCCGAGAAGTTGAAACGACCCACATAGGCACGGGCATTAACCTGACGGTTGCCGAGCGTAATGAGATCCATACCGCCCGAGATTACCTCATAGACCGTCTTCTCGGGGTCAATCGACTTATGCTGCTGATCCACATAGGCCAACTTAACCGTCTCACCCACACGGAAGCTGCCGCTGGTGGGGGTGTCGAGGCCCATAATCATACGAAACAACGTGGTCTTACCCGTACCGTTGGCACCAATCACACCCACAATGCCTGCGGGGGGCAGCGAGAAGTTCAGCCCCTCGTAGAGTACACGGTCGCCAAAGGCCTTCGTTACGTCGTGGGCCTCGATCACGATGTCGCCCAGACGGGGACCGTTGGGGATGTAGATCTCCAGACGCTCCTCCTTCTGCTTGGCATCCTCGCCGAGCATCTTTTCGTAGGCCGACAGACGGGCCTTCGACTTGGCGTGACGGCCTGCGGGCGACATACGCACCCACTCCAACTCACGCTCCAGGGTCTTGCGACGCTTCGACTCCTGCTTCTCCTCCATCGCCATACGGGTGGTCTTCTGCTCCAACCAGCCCGAGTAGTTGCCCTTCCAGGGGATACCCTCGCCACGATCGAGCTCGAGAATCCAACCGGCTACGTTATCCAGGAAATAACGGTCGTGGGTTACGGCAATGACCGTACCCTTGTACTGCTGCAGGTGTTGCTCCAACCAGTCAATCGACTCGGCGTCGAGGTGGTTGGTAGGCTCATCCAGCAGCAACACATCGGGCTGCTGCAACAGCAGACGGCACAGTGCCACACGACGACGCTCACCACCCGACAGAACGGCTACCGACTGGTCGCCATCGGGGCAGCGCAGGGCATCCATCGCACGGTTCAGCACCTGATCCAACTCCCAACCATTGACGTGGTCAATCTGCTCGTACAGCTCACCCTGACGCTCGATGAGGGCATTCATCTCATCGTCCGACATCGGCTCGCAGAGCTTCATATTGATCTCCTCGTACTCCTTCATCAAGGCTACCGTGGCGGCACAGCCCTCCTCGACCACCTCACGAACGGTCTTGGCATCATCGAGTTTAGGTTCCTGCTCGAGGTAACCTACCGAGTAGCCGGGCGAAAATACCACCTCGCCCTCGAAGTTCTTGTCCAATCCTGCGATGATCTTCATCAGGGTCGATTTACCCGAGCCATTCATACCCACGATACCGATTTTGGCACCGTAGAAGAACGAGAGGTAGATGTTGTTCAACACCCGCTTCTGATTGGTGAAGGTCTTGCTGACCCCGACCATTGAAAAGATAATTTTTTCGTCTGCCATATGCTTCTTTTTATTAGTTTCTCTATTAAGCTACAAAGGTAGTAAAATTATTTAGAAATAGGCGAATGGAACCGAGCGAAAATGGCAACAAAAAAGGAGCAACCCGCGATTGGAGTTGCTCCCAAAAGAAATTGGTTGATTTTCTTAGTAATTCTGCTTCATCGGCTCGAAATACGACTGGGGGTGCAGACAGGCGGGGCAAGCCTTCGGAGCATCCTCGGCCTCGATGATGAAACCGCAGTTGCGGCACTGCCACCAGATCTTACCGTCGCGGTGGAAGAAGTCGCCATCGGTGATGCGGCTCAGCAGCTTCAGGTAGCGACGCTCGTGCTCGGCCTCGACCTTGGCGATGTTGCGGAAGGCGGCAGCCACTGCAGGGAAACCCTCCTCGTCGGCCGTATCGGCAAAGGCGGGGTAGAGCACATCCCACTCCTCGTTCTCGCCCTGGGCGGCAGCCAACAGATTCTCGGCCGTCGTGCCGATTTTACCGGCGGGGTAGGTGGCCGTAATCTCCAAATCGCCACCCTCCAAGAACTTAAAGAAACGCTTGGCGTGCTCCTTCTCCTGCTCGGCCGTCTCCATAAAGAGGCCTGCAATCTGCTCGTAACCCTCCTTCTTGGCTACCGAAGCAAAAAACGTGTAACGGGTGCGTGCCTGGCTCTCACCGGCAAATGCCTTCAGCAGATTCTGCTCGGTCTTCGTACCTTTCAAACTCTTTTCCATAGTATTAGTTGTGTGTGTTATGGTGTTTATTTTCGTAGGCAAAGATAAGCGGTTTTTTCGAAAATCCAACACACTTTTTAATCAAGAGTTTGTATAGAGCCATAAAAAGGATTTATACCCCTTTTTGGAGGTGTTGTTCGGTGTCTTGGCGGAAGGTGCGGTAGGCCGTACCGAGCGAAAGCGTGTCGGCAACCGACAAGGGAAGAATTTGGTAACGATCCGCCTTATTGACCCAAACGGGCAACGCCTCGCTTTCGTAGCTTAAACGGCCATCGGGGTGTTTCGTAATACGGATGCGGGCCAACAATCCGCCGTCGGTGTAGCGGCGACGCTGATTCGACACCAAATTACCCAACGAATAGAAGCAGACACGGGTCGAGTCGGCCTCGTAGGGTTGAACCACGTGGGGGTGGCTGCCGATGATAATATCGACCCCCCGGTCGTGCAGCCAACGAGCCATACGGCGTTGTTCCCGATTGGGCGTTCGTTCGTATTCGATGCCCCAATGGACCAATGCCACCACCGCATCGGGGCGCAGGTGGGAGGCTGCCCTTAAATCGGCCTTCATCCGAGTGGTGTCCAATCGGCCGACCGCCATTCCGTCGGGCAGCGGCATTCCGTTCGTGCCGTAGGTGTAGTTCAACAACACCAATCGGATGGAGTCCCGTTCGACAATCAGCGGGCGAAAATCGTGCTTTGAACGGTAGAGCCCCAGGTGGCGCAGCCCGACACTATCAAGCGCCGCAAGGGTGGAGCGCACCCCCGAAGCCCCCATATCGAGGGCGTGGTTATTGGCCAATGCCACCACATCGACCCCGGCATCACGCATAGCGTGCGCCAACTCGGCAGGGGAGCGAAAGAGGGGATAACCCTGGTAAGGAGGACGAAAAGCGAGGGTTGTTTCGAGATTGAGTACCGTCAAATCCGCCTCCTCGAAGAGGGGTTTCAAGGCTGCGAAGGAGTGCGAAAAATCGTAGCCATCGGCGGTTTTTGCGGCCGAAAGTTGGGGTGTGTGGACCATCACATCACCTCCAAAAAGCAGGGTGATGGTGTGTGGCTCAACAGGCGTAGGTACAGGTTGTTGGGGTAGTGGTTGCTCGCTCTCGACACACGCTGCCAAGAGTACCATCACGCCATATAACCACCCGCCACGCATCGCCGTATTATGCTTTGCGTTGGCGCTTTGGGTTGGCCGGGAACCAGCCACGCTCAACACGTTTGCGCTGGTGGAACAGCTCGCCGATCGACCAGAGCGACGAGGCACCCCAGACGGCCAAAAGGGTCGAAAAGAAGATATCGTGCACCATTACCGAGCCGACAATCGACATTAGGCCCATCACCAAAAAGACCCACCAACAGCCAACACCGAAATGGTATTCGCCCTTAATCACCAGCGGGTGAAAGAGTCCGATAATAAGAAATGTGGCCACACCAATGGCCAAGCCCGTCAGGTTATAAGTTGCTAAAAATTCCGTCATAGTGGTGCAAAAATAGTAAAAAACAAGAAAAGAGCAAAGCGCTGTTTGCTTTGCTCTTTCGATTTGCCGACGTTAGGTCGGTTAGAAGTTGTATTGCAGCTCCAGATTGACACGGTTGGCGTGATTCTTTACGGCATCCATATTTTTGCGTGAGCCGTAGAGATACTCGGCAGCGATGCGACAACGGGGCGTGAGGGCATAGAAAATGTTGCCAAAGATGTAGGTGCCCGTCTTGTACATATCGGCCGTCACATACTCCGTTTCACGCTCGAGGCTCACCATCGAGTAGCCACCCGAGACCCACATGCGGGGCGTGATATTGAACTGTGCAGCAGCCTGCCATCCCCACATCGGCAGCGTCTCAATCGACTCGCCATTCGTATTGCTGGGGACAAAGTCCAACCCCGAGCCGGTCAAATCCTGCAAGTAGGGGGTGATGCCACGTCCATAGACCCCATTCATAAAGAGGCGCATCCACGGAAAGACCCCAATCGTGCCACTCAACTGCACGCCCCATCCAAAGAGGCTCTTGTTCTCATCGACCACCGCATTACGCACATAGAGCTGACGGAAGACGGCCGAAGCACGCAGGTGGCTATCACGATTCTCGCCCCAGGCCCATTGCAGGTAGATAGGAATATCGGGCACACGCTGGCGCATTTCGAGGTACTTTTGGTTGTAAGTACCCGACACCGAGGGCATCTCAAGGGCTACACCCGCCTTCATTCGATCCTGCCAGAAGGGGAGTTCGTAGCGAATCATCGTGGCAAAGTTGAAATTGTAGGCGTTGGGACCCTGAAAGTCGATGGTCATCGGAGCCGCCTCCAGGTCGCAGAAGGTGGTCACATCACGACCCAGCGTCAGACCGAGCATCGAGACATAGGCCGAACGCAGGCGAGGCGTATAGCTCTTACCCGAGCCACCACGAAAGTCGCCGTCGATGTAGATGACCACCTGCCCCAACGTGTTGGTATTGGCAATACCTTTAATAAACACACGTGAGGTCGAGGCATCCATCACCAACTGCTGACGGTTGTTGTAGTCGGCCGTCAGCGGAATGTCGTAGGGAACAAAGTCGATATTGTCGCTGATACCGTCGAAATCGTAGGCGGCACGCAGGGCGACAAAACCGCCAATCGAGAAGGAGAAGTTGTTGTTGCGGGTGGCAAAGATAAATTGCGGATGGTGGCTTTGCTGGAAGCCTCGGCGGTGGGTGTCGATGTAATCCTGCGTAGCGCTATCCATCGTCTCCAGTCGCATACAGTTGCCATAGAGGGTATCGACCTCCTCGATGCCGATCAGATAGACGGTCGGCGAGTAGGTTTGGCCTTGCGCCCGATGAATGAAGAGGGTGCCGATGGCCATCAGCACAGCCCACAAGATGAGTCTTGGTGTTTTCATAAGCAAATGGTTTTTGAACTAAAAAAGTTTTCTTGCACCACTTTTGCAAGTTGTATGCCAAAAATAAGCTATCTTTGTGGCAGTGATGATTGACTATTTACTTCCCATAGCGACCCTCGTAATCTTCTTGGCCGACCTTCGTCGGGCTCGAAGAATCCTCCGCCAAAGCCAACCCCTTTGGTGGTATATTTCGTGGGTGGCTGTCGGTATCAACTGCGTGCACGCCGCCTTGAATATCGGCTATTTCGTGGATAATCCATCGTGGTGGATGCGCCTCGGAATGTGGATTGTATTGGTTTGGATACTAAGTGTTTCTACGCGTTACCTCTATCTTTTCTTCCGGTGGATTAAGTGGCCGAAAGTGGGTATTTTGGCAGCCGCAACCATCGTATGCGTCTTGCTCTACGGCGTGCTGTGGGGACGCACTGCACTCTATGTCAAGCCCGTTGAGATTTGCTCGCATCGGCTTCCCAAATCGTTTGACGGCTACCGCATCGCCTTCTTTACGGACCTGCATTTGGGTACGCACGTGCGTGAAGAGCGGGAGTTGGAGCGATTGGTCGAGATGATCAACGATTGCCAAGCCGACCTGGTGCTCTTTGGTGGCGATTTGATTAATGTGCGCCATACGGAGCTCAACGAGTGGGCAATGGAGCTGCTCGGCTCGATTCGCCCCCGAGTCTATTCGGTCATCGGCAACCACGATGTAGGCACCTATATTCGTGACTCGATAGCCCTGCCGTTTGAAGTAAGTTATGCCCGTTTGTTGGAGCGAAAAGCGCAGATGGGGTGGACCGTGTTGCAGGATTCGACCTGCTACATTCGCCGAGGCAACGATTCGATTTCGCTGTCGGGTTTTGCGTTCGACGCCTCGTTCAAGGAGCAACGCCACGACCGCAGCCTCCCCATCACGGGGGCCGAGAGGGGTTTTCGAGGTGTGCCGACCGACCTCTACAACATCACCCTCATCCACCTGCCGCAACATTGGGAGGAGGTCATCGAGCGTGGCTATGGCGATTTGACCCTCTCGGGCCACACCCACGCTATGCAGATAAAACTTCCGTTGGGCAAGCAGTGCCGAGGGCTTTCACCCGCCCGTATCATCTATCCCCGCTGGAGTGGCCGCTACGACCAAGACGAACACACCCTCTACATCGGTGACGGTGTAGGCTACATAGGCTATCCGATGCGCATCGGAGCCCATCCCGAAATCACCTTAATCACCCTTCGACAATGCAAGTAATGTGCTCTGTGGCCACCACGGCCGACGGTTTTTTGGACGACACCACGCCCCAACGATTGGTTCTCTCCACCCCCGAAGATTGGGAGGAGGTCTATCGTCTGCGTGGGCAGCACGATGCCATCTTGGTGGGAGCCGAGACGCTCCGACGAGATAATCCCCGCCTGAAATGTTGCCCCACGAAGGTCTCGCTGACCGCCTCGGGCAACCTATCGAGCGAATTGAGGGTATTCGGTAGCGAGGGGAAGAAAATCATCTTTTCGCTCCGTCCGCTGCCCCAATTGGCGGAAGTATGCGAGGTGGTCATATTGAACGAAATTTCGGCGGCCGCCATCGTCACCGAATTGGAAAAGCGAGGCATTCGACGTCTTTTTGTGGAGGGTGGCAGCCAAGTCTTAAACCTCTTTTTGGAGGCCGAGCTAGTCGATGTATTGCGTGTGGCGGTCAATCCCACCATCGTCGCAGGGGAGCAGGGATATGCGCCGTTTGCCTTTAATGCCGAGCGTGCCATCTCGGTCGAGAAGAGCAAATTGGGCGGAATGGAGGTTTCGACCTACCGCTTAAAGGCCGACACCGAAGCAGACGATCGGGCGATGTTGCGCCAAGCCATCGAGGTGAGCCGTCAATGCGTTCCCTCGCCGAGTTGTTATCGGGTGGGGGCGGTTATCCGCACCCTTGACGGAGCTGTATTCACGGGCTATACCCACGAGACCTCGCCCACGCACCACGCCGAGCAGGAGGCCCTCAAAAAGGCGTTGGCAGCCGATGCCGACCTGCAAGGTGCCACCATCTATGCCTCGATGGAGCCCTGTTCGCAGCGTGCCAGCGAGCCGTTGAGTTGCTCGGCACTCATTCTGAAATACGGTCTCGGACGTGTGGTCTTTGCCGCCTACGAGCCTTCGAAATTTGTCTGTTGCGAGGGGGCGTTGCGGCTGCGGCAAGGCGGGGTGGATGTCCGAGTCTTTACGGATATGGCCGACGAGGTGATGCAAATCAACAGCCATCTGAATCTTCAATAAACGACAAGAGGGTCTTGCAGCACGCAAGACCCTCTCTGGTTCGGCAACAACCCGCTAACGGGGACCGGGACCCATCCCACGGCCACCTCCCGGAGGAGGCCCCATCATTCGGCCGTGTTGACGGAAATCTCGTTGCGCCGAACTTTCGTAGTCCGACATATTGCGTGAACCCTTCTTTCCGAACAAACGCAAATTGTAGGTGAATTGCAACATATAGTAGCGACCCATCGACAGGTTGGTCACGTTCTGCGTGAAGCCCGAGCCGGTGGTACGCGAGAAGGCGGTATTGTTCTGGTTAAACAGGTCATTCACACCCAGCAACACTTCACCACGCTGATTCTTAAAGACCTTTTTACCAATGTAGAGGTTGCAAAGCATATAATCCTCGTTGTAGTCGTTTGTAATACCGAGGTACTGCGAATAGGTGGCCGAAGCGGTGAAGGTGAAGCCCAGGGGGAGGACAAACTTCATCGAGGCGTTGGCCGAGTGGTTGAAGTACTTATTCTTCTCGTTGCCCGACACCAGCGAGTTGGTTGCCTCGTTGTAAGAGCCGTTCCACGAGAGGGTGAAATCGACATTCTCGGAGATGTTCGAGCCCAAGACTGCACGCAGGAAGTAGCCCATATTCTCGGCATCGTTGCGCTCACCGCCCAGAATCGTACCATCGCTCTGCACCTGACCACCCACCATCGAGGGGGTCTTCGACCAATTTACACCGGCCATCACGTTGAAGTTACTCTTCAGGAAGCCGATCGGCAGACCGTAATTGACCATACCCATCGCGCTCCACTGGCCGTCCAGATTAACAGGCATCGAGTAGTAGTTGGGCGAGTAGGTGTTCATCGTTCCCTCCGTATCGGTCAGGGTGATGCGGATGGGATTCTCCTTCGAGCCCTGCACCAGATGGGTTGCCGTATAATTCGAGGTGGTGGACATATGGCCCATCACCATAAAGGTGCGACCCTTCTCCAAATTCGAATTCACATAGTGGAAACGCAGGCTGTGGCCATACGAGGGCTTCAGATAGGGGTTACCACGCGAAATGTTCTGGGCGTTCGACACATCATAGACATTCTGCAGATTCTGCACCGTGGGGGCATTCGTGTTCGAATTGACAAACAGACGAATCGAATTCTCCTGGTTGATGTTGAATTGACCCATCATAAAGTAGGTCAAGTTGTCGTAGTTGTGCTTGATGGGTTTATTATCACCCACAATCTGGCCGCTCAGCACCTGACCCTCCAATTGGGCCGACTGGTAGTAGAGGTTGGCCACAAACGTATTCTTCTGCTTGGCATAGCGGAAACCCGGACCTACACGGTGCTCGATATTGGTGCTTTCGAAGGTGTTCGAGAGCGAGGGGTCGGGCAGCAGACCCGCCGTCAGCCAATCCTCGGCCGTTACGAACGACGATTTGTTGCGCTCGTCGCTCTCATAATCGAAGCGGTATTGGAGGCTGAACTGCGTATATTTTCCGAGCGGCTCGGTGTAGGTAAACTCGCCACCCGCATCAAAGCTCTTCGAGGGGGTGAGGGTGCGCAGGTAGCGCAGCGAGGTGTAGGCGGCGGGATCCCACGTCCAAGGCACATCGCCCTCCAAACCCTCCATCACCGTAGGACGCTCCTCTTGGGCGGCCATCTGGTTTGAGAAACTGTTCTTGGTATTCTCCTGATCCGAATAACGCACGTTACCATTGACCGTTATGGTACGACCCGTCTTACCCAATTTGGCTCGATAGACCAATCGGGTACGCATATTATAGCCGTGACGCTCGGTGGTCGAGTAACTGTCGGTGCGGCTGTAACCGCTACCACCCATCTCGGGAGCGCCATACTGCCAACCGTTGGTCATCGACATCGGGTCATTGGACTGGAAGCTGAACGAGGGACGAATCATCAGGTTGTGATTGTCGTTGATTTTCCACTCGATGCGGGCATTGAAACGGTGGTTGTTGGCGGCCGTTTCGGAACTGCCACGGGTCTGCAACGTATCGAGCAACATCGGTGCCTCGTACCACTTATCGGTCGTGGTGCGATTGTAGGTATCGGTATTGTTGAAGAAGTAGCTACCCTGGAAGGTGACCTGGTCACGCTTGCCCCACGAATCCGAGAGGTTCAGACCTACGGCATTGACGGTGGCAATACCGCTTTGAGGGCGCATCATATACTGACCCATACCGCCACCTCTGCCGCCACCGCCCGAGACACCCAGGATGTCTTCGAACGAGAAATTCTGCTGGTTGATGTTGTTGAAAAGGGCCAACACCGAGACACGGGTGCCGCCATTGAAGATATTGACATTACCACCTGCCAGGTACTTAAAACGGTCCTCGGCGCCATCCTCGGCATCGTAACCCACACCGGCATAGACCTTACCAAACTGTCCCTGACGCATATGGCGGTGGGTGACGATATTCAGGGCCTTGTAACCCTCGCCATCGTCCATACCCGAGAATTCGGCCGCATCCGAAAGTTTGTTATAGACCTCGATGCGATCGACCGTCTCGGCCGGAAGCGATTTGATGGCCGTCGTGACATCCTCGCCGAAGAACTCCTTGCCATCAACAAAAATCTTCTTGACCTCTTCGCCCTGCGTCTCGACCTTGCCGTCGCTGACCGTAATACCGGGCATCTTCTTCAGCAGCCCCTCGACATCCGAATCGTTAGCCACCTTGAAGGCACCTGCGTTGTAGCTCAACGTATCGCCCTTCTGCGAGGCACGAATCGCCTTGGCTTCCTTCACTACGCGCTCAATCTGAACACCCTCTTTGAGCGAGATTTTACCCAGATCGAGTTTCGACTTATCGAGCGTAAATTGCTGCTCGTGGGTCGTGTAGCCCATAAACTGCACCGAAAGGGCATAGTTGCCATAGGGGAGTGATTTAAGCGTAACGGCACCCTCGTAACCCGACGTGGTGTGGGTCGGCTTCTCGGGATTGGCCTCGGGGGTGGCGGTGATGACGGCGCCAATGATGGTTTCGCCCGTCTCGGCATCAACAATCGTGGCCGTAACCGTACCTTTCTGTGCCATCGCCGAGAGTGCGAAGGCAAGCGTAGCCACAATCATCAACAAACATTTTTTCATAGTCGAATTATATCAATCTCTTTTTTTACAAAACGAATGGACGAAGATAATCAACTTTTACACTTCGCACGTGCGTGCGTGGGTGAATCGCCCAAAATAGGGTGCCAATCGCCCAATTGACACCCGTTGTTCTCTATCAAATCGGCCTGTTAGAAGTTGGGACCGTGCTCAAATCCGCCACCGGTTCCTCGACGATGACCCATTCCGAAGGCACCTCTATCGCCGGGGGCACGCCCCATACCCATCTCGGGACGGCGAGCGGGACCCTGCTGGCGACGCTGCTCCATCTGCTCCCAACGAGCAAACTGATCGCTGTTGAGCACCCGTTTCATCTCCTTGCGGTAGACGCTCTTCTCACGCTTCATTGCTTTGCGAATGGCCTTGCGGTCGCCCTTCTTGTCGCTGTGCAACTTACCGATGCGACCACGATAATCGGCCTCGATGCGTCGCACCTCACGCTTCTGACGCTCGTCCAAACGAAGCATCTTTGCCATACGCTCGAAGCGTTCAGCCTCCGTTCGTTGGCGGTCCATGCGGCCTCGCTCGCCCTGCTGGCGGCGCTGCTGCATCTCGCCACGCTGCATCTGACCCTGCCCGAAACGACGCTCTCGTGCGCCATCGCTGAAATCTTGTGCCATTGCTACGCCACCCATCATCAAGGCAGCCGCAGCCATCAACATTAACTTTTTCATCGCTCTATATTTTTAATTGGGGTCTGTAAATCTGTTTTCGCTGTTTGGTTGCAACCTTTGCTTATACAACGCTTTTTGCCCCGAAAAGTTAATGCCGAATGGGGTGAAACAACAAAAACGGAGGGTGAATCGCCCTCCGTAGATTACATTTCGACTATTCTTACTCGGTACGAGTAGCACGCAGCCACGCCTTGAATTCGGGAACTCGGGCCTTTGAGATGATGATTTTCTCGGGTGTGGGCACCGTCAGCGACAACGACAGACGACTGCCAAACCAGACCGTAATCTCCTCGACAGCTCGGCGCGAGATGATGAACTGACGGTTGGCACGGAAAAAATCGCCCTCGGGCAGGACGTTTTGCAATGCCTCCAACGTGCGATCGATGGGGTAGGAAGCACCATCGAACCCATAGGCCGTCACTCGCTCATTGGAGGTGTAACAGAAGGCTATTTGATCACGGTGCAGCGGGATGATTTTATCGCGCAGATGGACCAGGAAGGTCTCCTCGTATTGGCGTACGACCTGTTTGATGCGGTTGCCATACTCCTTGCGCTCCGAGCCGGTAAGACGATCCAACTTCTCCATTGCACGATGCACGTCGGCCGCCGCAATGGGTTTCAGAAGATAGTCGATGCTGCACAAACGGAAAGCATCCAGCGCATATTGGTCGTAGGCCGTGGTAAAGATGACGGGAGAAGTGACCTCGACACGATCCATAATGCGGAACGACTCGCCGTCGGCCAGGTGAATATCCATAAAAATCAGATCGGGGGCAGGATGATTTTGCAACCACTCGACACTCTCCTCGACGCTCTCAATCACATCGAGCACTAGGACCGTCGGGGCCTCCTCTTTGAGGATGGCAATCAGATTCTGGGCCGCAGCCGTTTCGTCTTCTATAATAAGGGTGCGTATCATTATTGTGCAGGTTTTTGAAGCGGTAAACGAACTAAAAAGGTCTTGCCGTCGTTCTCGACCACAATGTCGCAGTCGGTAATCAGACGCCAGCGTTTGCGAAGATTCTCCAGACCGATGCCGGTCGAAGGCTCGGCCTCCAACTTCGGAGCGATGGGATTCGAGATTTCGACCCAGCCATCTTCGGTGGTGCGAATCGTGACACGCAAGGGCTTATTCTTGGTAATCGTGTTGTGTTTCACGGCATTACCAATCAGCGGTTGCAGCGAAAGTGCCGGCAACAACTAGGTCATAAACTTCTCCTCGACATCGAAATCGAAAAAGAGTTTGTCGGCGTAGCGAATCGAATACTGGTAGCTGAAGGCTTCGGCAAATTTCATCTCCTCACTCAAGGGGGTGAGGGTATTCTGCCCATTTTGAATGATATAGCGGAAGGTGTAGGAGAGTTGGTCGATGTAACGCAACGCCTTGTCCGACTCCTTTTCACGCACCAACATCGAGAGCGAATTGAGCGAATTGAAGAAGAAATGGGGCGAAATCTGACTCACCAACACGTTGTATTGGGCCGACAGCGACTCGTTTTTGAGCTTCTCGACCTCGACATTGATGTGGTGCTGACGATAGACCAACAGACGCACCCAGGCAAAGAGAATCGACACGCTGAAGGCCAACGAACATTTCAGAATGAGGTACGAGTCGAAGATGTTGGAGCGGGTGAAATTCAGTCGCACACGACCCTCGTACCAGTCAATGACGGGGGCAGCCAAATACATCAACACTGTCACCGTAACAGCCAGCAACACAGTCAAAAAGATCGACAGACGGTCGTACTTTCTACGTCGTACAATCCGCTGTACCAGGTTAATCAACAGGTACGAAAGCAGCGTATAGAACAACATCTGCGTGATGACCTCCGTCGAGCGGGAGGGGTAGTTGTAGAAGGTGTTGTAGTCGAACTCCTCGCCATTGACCTCGAAGATGCGGTTGAGCCAATAGTGGCCACCCGATTTACGCGGAGCATTGACATCGACCACCAAGCGGTCGCCATCTGCCAAACGGTACCAACGCACACGCTGTTGCGGCATATAGACGCTGTCACCCGAGGGATAGACCAGGTAACCGTGGCCATCCGACGAGAGGGAGAGGGTGCCTTCGCCAGGGTACTCGATGTTACGCCCGGGAATGTTGGGTCGCCACTCGCTGCGCTCATCGCCAAAGAGCAACATCATGTACGAGAAGTTGATGACGATGGAGATGGTCACCGCCGCCAACAGGTTGATAAGGGTGTCGGTCTTGCGGAATTTCTTCATATAGTTTTGGTTGATGTTAGGTGGTGTAATAGGTTGGTTTATAGGCTATTCCTCGCTATACCACGAGGCGTAGAGCATATAATCGCGAGCCGTTCGCTTTACGATTTGTTCGCTCTGCTCGGGCGAGATCTCCTTCACCTTTTTGGCCGGCACACCTGCATAAATCGAGTTCGGCTCCAACTCGGCATTCGACAGCACCAGCGCATTGGCCGCAATAATACAACCCGAAGGAACGTGGGCATTATCCAGCACCGTAGCCCCCATCCCAATCAGCACGCCATCGTCGATGCGGGCACCGTGAATCGTGGCATTGTGGCCAATCGAGACATCGCTGCCGATGATGGTCTGCGAGGGGCGGGGCGACTTGTCGTAAAGGGTGTGCAACACCGCTCCATCCTGAATGTTGGTGCGATCGCCAACAACGATTTTATTTACATCGCCACGCAGTACCGCTCCGTACCAAATCGAGCAATCGCGACCCACCGTCACATCGCCCAGCAATACGGCCGTCTCGGCCAAAAAAGTGTTTTCACCCACCTGCGGCTCGTGGCCGCGTACTTTTCGTATAATCGCCATAATGTTTTGGTTTTCTTGTTATTACTCCTCTTTTTTAGCGGCCTGCCAAACGGCTTCCATCTCGTCGAGGGTCATCTCCTGCAAGGTTTTACCTGCGGCCTCGGCAGCAGCCTCAATGGCATTGAAACGACGCTGGAATTTGTTGTTGGTCAGTGCCAACGCCGACTCGGGATCGACTCCGTAGAGGCGGCAGGCGTTAATCAAGGCAAAGAACAGATCGCCAAACTCGGCCTCGAGGTTGGGTTGGTTGCCGGCCTTCATCTCGACCTCGATTTCGGCAACCTCCTCCTTTACCTTCTCCCAAACATCCTCTTTCTTCTCCCAATCGAAGCCTGCACCGGCCGCCTTCTGTCCCATACGCAACGCCTTGACCATTGCCGGCAGCGAACGGGGAACACCGCCCAGCGTGCCGCTCTTGCGCTTCTTCTTGCGGAGTTTCAACGCCTCCCAATTGCGTTTTACCTCGTCGGGCGTATCGGCGTGCACATCGCCATAGATATGGGGGTGACGGTAGATGAGTTTATCGCACAGCGCATTGGCCACATCCGCAAAATCGAAGGCCTCTTGCTCTTCGCCCATCTTCGAGTAGAAGACCACGTGCAACAGCAGGTCGCCCAACTCCTCTTTGATGCCCTCCATATTGCCGTCTGTGATGGCGTCGGCCAACTCATAGGTCTCCTCGATGGTGTTGCTACGCAGACTCTCGAAGGTCTGCTCTCGATCCCAGGGACACTGTTCACGCAGGGTGGTCATCACCTCCAAGAGGCGTGCCGTGGCTTCCAATTTCTTATTCATCGTTTCTGTTGATTTCAAAAATTAGGGTTTCTAACGAACAAAGATATAAAGTTTTGGCAAGAATTACCAACCCCGAGGCCGCTTTTTCTTACCTATATTATATTAGAGGCATCCTCCGATGATGGAAGATGCCTCTTTTTTTCAGTCGTGTATTTGCCGCTTTACGAGCGAACGACTGCTCCGCAACGACTCTCGAACTGCTTTTGCAGGTTCGACATCACACGCTCGATGGTCTTGTCGTCCAACGTGCGGGTCTTATCCTCCAGCACGAAGCTCAAAGCGTACGACTTCTTGCCCTCGGGCAGCTTGTCACCCTCATAGACATCGAAGAGCGAAACGCTCTTCAGCAGCTTGCGCTCGGCTTGCAGGGCCACCTCACGCAGCTGGGCAAAGGTGGTCTGCGTATCCACCAACAGTGCCAGGTCACGCTTCACCTCGGGGAACTTCGAAAGCTCCTGGGCGGTGATGCGGTGCTTCTTGGTCGTCTTCACCAACTGGTCGAAGTTCAACTCGAGGAAGTAAACCGACTGCTTAACGTCGCACATCTTGCGCATCTTGGCGCTTACCACACCCATCTCCAACAGCACCTTGCCATTGAGCGAAAGGGTGAGTCCCTCGCTGAAGATATCGTTTTGGGTAGGCTCGGCCTTCAAGGCGTAGATATCCAAGCCAAAGCGACGCAGCACCTTCTCGGCCATTGCACGCAACGTAAAGAACGACGCTTTGGCGGGCTTGCTATCCCACGACTGGGGCGTAGCCACACCCGTTACGGCCATCGCCAGGCGATACTCCTCGGTGTAGGCCTTCAGACCATCCTCCTCGGTGGCTGCCTCGCTGTTGTAGGAGTAGCAGTTACCAAACTCGTAGAGCTTCAGGTCGCCATTCTTGTGGTTGATATTCAGCGCCATCGCCTCCAACATATTGAAGAGCAGCGTCTGACGCATCACGCTCAAATCGGCACTCAGCGGATTCATAATGCGCACGCAACGCGAAGCGGGGTAGCTCTCCGTCTTCTCGTAGTAGGCCGCCTTGGTGAGCGAGTTCGACATAATCTCGGTATAGCCGTTCGAGGTCAGGAAGTCGGCCGTCAGATTCATCAACTTCGTGCGGTCGGGGCGGGGGGCATACGACAAGGTCGAACGTACCTGCTGCGGAATCTCGACATTGTTGTAGCCGTAGATACGCAGGATATCCTCCACCAGGTCGGCCTCACGCTGCACATCCACACGGTAGGGGGGCACAGCCACGGTCAGCACACCCTCGTTCTCCGAAAGCACCTTCACCTCCAGAGCCTCCAGAATGGTGCGCACCTTCTCCTCACCAATCTCCTTGCCGATAAGCATCGTCAGACGCTTGAGCGAGAGCTCGAAGACAAAATCCTTGGCAGGGGTGGGATTGATGTCAATCACCTCGCCGACAATTTGACCACCGGCCAGCTCCTTCATCAGCAGCGCAGCACGCTTCAGGGCGTAGAGTTGCAGGTTGGGATCGACGCCACGCTCGAAGCGGAACGACGAATCGGTATTCAAGCCAAAACGCTTGGCCGTCTTACGCACCCATACGGGGTTGAAATAGGCACTCTCGAGGAAGACATCGACCGTCTCATCGCTCACACCCGAATCCAGACCGCCAAAGACACCGGCGATACACATCGGACGCTCGGCCGAGCAGATCATCAAATCCTGGGCCGTCAGTTTGCGCTCCACGCCATCCAGCGTTACGAAGGGCGTACCCTCCTCGCAGGTGCGCACAACCACCTCCTTGCCCTCGATCTTTCGGGCATCGAAGGCGTGCAGGGGCTGACCCAACTCAAAGAGCACGAAGTTGGTAATATCGACCAGATTGTTCTTGGGGTTGATGCCCGCAGCACGCAGGCAGTTCTGCATCCACTCGGGCGAGGGGGCAATTTTGCATCCCTTCACCGAGACACCGCAATAGCGGGGTGCAGCCTCCGCATTCTCGACACGCACACCGATTTCGGGGGTGGGGTCATCAACCTTGAACTCCTCGACCGAGGACCACTCCAACGCCGCCTCACGGCCGTTGGCTTTCAGGTAGGCGTAGAGGTCGCGCGCCACACCGATATGCGAAGCGGCATCGACACGGTTCGGCGTCAGACCGATGGCAATCAGGTAGTCGTCCTCGATGTGGAGATACTCCTTGGCCGACATACCGACCACCGCATCTTCGGGCAGCTCCATAATGCCGTCGTGCGACTCGCCGATGCCCAGCTCGTCCTCGGCACAAAGCATACCGAGCGACTCGACACCACGAATCTTCGAGCGCTTGATCTTGAACTCCTCGTCGCCGCCACCCGGGTAGAGCACGGTGCCTACCGTAGCGCAGAGCACCTTCAATCCCTGACGGCAGTTGGGAGCACCGCAGACGATGCCCAGCGGAGCCTCGCCACCCACATCGACGGTGGTGATGTGGAGGTGGTCCGAGTCGGGGTGATCCTCGCAGGTCAGCACCTGACCCACCACAACACCCTTCAGACCGCCCTTGATGGTCTCGATTTGCTCGAAACCCTCGACCTCAAGGCCGATATCGGTCAGAATTTTGGCCATCTCCTCGGCCGAAATATCGGTTTTGAGATAGCGTTTAAGCCAATTGTAGGAAATGTTCATATTGCGTAAAGTTTAATTTCTGCTGAAAAATCGTGTAAAGATAGGCAATCGAAACGAAATATGAAAACTTAAAAATGAAATTTTTACCCTTTCGTTTTCCCACAAGGTCGAAACGGGGCAAAAACGGAGGTTATACACTTACGCCCCAACGCCTGTTTTTGTACCTGTTTTGCAACCGATTTTCGCCTTACGCTTTCTGTTTGTAAGCAATCGTAGGGTAACCTTCAATAAAGCGGCAAAAAAAGTTGCACCGTAGCACGAGAATTGCTAAATTTGCAGTAGGAACAAACAAAACTGACGTATGAATTCGACCCGTTTTATGCAGGCTTGGTGGTGGCGTCCGCTCTTCTCTCGTGAACAATGAGGGCCGCTTGGCCGTGCATAAAATCGAAACGATATGCCAAACCCGTTGTTTACAATAAAACAGCGGGTTTTTATTTTTCCCATTTACGACTAAACAAACACACAACCGTTATGAAGACCAAGAAATTCTACCTCTCCGAACAACAGATGCCCACAGCGTGGTACAACATCATTGCCGATATGCCGACACCGCCTCGTCCCTATCTGCACCCACGCACCCGACAACCCATCACCGAGGCCGATTTAAGCGCCATAATGGCCGAGGAGTTGGCCCGTCAGGAGCTATCGACGGAGCGTTATATCGCCATTCCCGACGAGGTGATGCACCTCTATCAGACGTGGCGCCCCTCACCACTGGTACGTGCCACCGAGCTGGAAAAAGCGCTCGATACGCCGGCCAAAATTTTCTTCAAAAACGAAGGTGTATCGCCCGTCGGCTCGCACAAACCCAACAGTGCCGTGCCGCAGGCCTACTACAACTATAAGCAGGGTATTCGTCGGCTGACCACCGAGACGGGAGCAGGGCAGTGGGGCTCGGCCCTTTCGTATGCAGGCAACCACTTCGGGTTGGAGGTCGAGGTCTTTATGGTGCGTTGCAGTTACGATCAGAAACCTTACCGACGTCTGATGATGCAGACGTGGGGTGCCTCGTGCTACCCCTCGCCGACCGATCTGACCGCTTCGGGTCGTACGGCTCGTGCCGCCAATCCCCACACCGAGGGCAGTTTGGGGTTGGCCATCTCGGAGGCGGTCGAGCGTGCCTTGGAGCAACCCGAAACGACCCGCTACTGCCTGGGAAGCCTGATGAACCACGTGCTGCTACACCAAACCATCATTGGCGAGGAGGCGTTGCGCCAACTCGAGTTGGCCGAAGCCGAGGCCGATGTGGTGATTGGATGCGTGGGCGGTGGCAGTAACTTCGGTGGCATCGCCTTTCCGTTCTTAAGAGAAAATTTCAACAACCACAAGCAGAGCCGCATCATAGCCGTTGAGCCGGAGAGCTGCCCCAAGCTGACCCGAGGCCGTTTTGCCTACGATTACGGCGATGTATCGGGCTACACGCCGATGATTCCGATGTATTCGCTCGGCCACGATTTTCAGCCGTCGGCCATCCACGCAGGCGGTTTGCGCTACCACGGTGCAGGTCCGATTATCAGCCAACTCTACCACGACGGATTGATTGAAGCACAGGCTGTTGCGCAGAGCGAAACGATGCGTGCAGGTGTGCTGTTTGCCCGCACCGAGGGCATCATTCCCGCCCCTGAATCGACCCACGCCATCGCTGTAGCCATCCGTGAGGCGATGCGTGCCAAGGTCGAGGGCACCAGCCCGACCATTCTGTTCAACCTCTCGGGACACGGCACCATCGACCTCTACGCCTACGAGCAATATCTGGGCGGTCATCTGCAAGATTACGTCCCCTCGAACGAGGAGATTGCCCGCACCGCCGACCGCCTCGACGCACTGCAATAAAAAAAGAGGAGCGACCCGCATACGAAGGTCGCTCCTCTTTTTTTAGATATTGTCCTCGACATCGAAACTGCCATCGGCCTCTTGGCGAATTGTATAGACCAACAACAGATTCATATTCGTAACGAACTCCTCAATTTTGGTTTTGAGTTGGTCGGGGTTGGCCGCATCGGGCTGAAGCACCACGGCCTGACGCTCCGAATCGGGTCCCTCCTTCCACTTCACCTTACCATTGCTGCGATACTCCTCGAAGAGGGTCGTCACCTCATACGACAGCGCATAGTTCGATTTATCGAGCGCAACCCCCTCTTTCAGTGCCGCCTCGATTTTGAAGGAGTAGGAGGCGGGGAAGGTGGTGGTTTTGAAGACCTTATTCCACTTGACAGCCGTCAGTGTTTCGGTCTCGCCATCGCCCTCTACGGCCGGGTCGTCGTAGGTGATGGTCAAATCGACCAACGCAAAGAGATCGTCGCTCAGTTGCAACGTAAAGTCGGATTGGAGATAATCGAAGGTGGTCGTTTCACCATCATTATCCGACGAATCGCACGCCACACAAAGCCCCAACGAGGCAACGGCGGCCAAAAAGAGTAATTTTTTCATAGACAAACAGTTTTTGGTGTTTGTCTCGTTGCGGTGCAAATATCGGGCAAAAGTGGGGCGGCGGGACTAAAAAGTCCATCGCACGCCCAATCGAAGGGTGGGCATCAGCGGTTTATCGGTACGAATGGTCTCCAACTTGGTCTCGGTGAAGTGGTACGACAGCTCCGGTTCGAGGTAGAACGAGGTGTAGCGTCCGATGCGGTACTCGCCACCTGCCGCCAACGTCACGGCCGCCTGCAAACGATTCTCATCGACCCGCTCGTCGGCCAACGAAGCCTGCACACAATACTCCAACAGCGCACCCGCACCCACATAGAGACGGAAACGTTCCACCTCCCAACAACACTTCTCGACCCTCAGCGGCACACCGATAAAGTGCAGTTCTTGACTGACCGTTCTTCCTGCACCCACCGAACAACTCGACGAAAGGTGGGTATAGACCACACCGCTCGTGAGCGAAAAGCCGCGCCGCAACTCCTTACGCACCGCCACACCGATGCTCCAAGGCAGGTGGTGTTCGTAGTCATAAGGGGTCTTCTGTTGAGCAGTTTGGGGTTGTAGTTCGGTGACCAATTCGCCATCGAACGTGCCATAGCTGTTATTCAGATTTCCCCACGAAACATTCCCTTCGGCCATCTCATAACGGAGGGCTTTCGAGGTGGTGGAGGCAAAACTTCCCGAGCCATAAATCGAAAGGGTAGTTTTACCTCGCTTTTTCGGGGTGTTATCAGCCACTAAATCATCCTGTATCAAAGGACGATATATGGTTTTACCTGATGGTTTGGCGGAGGTCTTTTCGGGTTTGGTTTCGGGAAGCGTATCGGCGGGTTGCTCGGGGTCGATTTGGCACATAATCGACGACTCGGCAAGCGGCTCTTTCAGCGGCTCGGCAACCACCAAAGGCCGGGTAGTGCGGGGTTGCTTTTGAGGTAGCACGTTCTGTTGCTGCGGCTCGGAAAGTTCCTCTGCTGCCACGTAGGTTATTTCGGACGTGGGCGCCGTCTCAACAATAGGCATCTCCTGCCCATCGAACAGCCACACCACACCGACCGCCACCAATACGGCAGCGGCAGCAACCATTTGCCAAAAGCGGCCTTGTTGCCACCAGGGCACCAAAGCACCCGCCAGGCGATTCCACCCCTTGGGGGGAGGAGCCGTCTCGGCACCTTGCAATCGTTGTTGCAAAGCCTCTGTCCAATCCTTGTTCTGTCTCATTGTTGTGCCAAATATCGACGAATCTCGGCCGCCAGGATCTGTCGTGCCCGATAGAGCTGCGACGACGAGGTCTTGGGGCTGATGCCCAACACCTCGCCAATCTCACGGTGCGAAAATCCGTCCAAACAAAACATATTAAATATCGTGCGATACCCCTCCGGCAGGCGGGACACCATCTCCAACAACACCCGTTGCGGCAGTTGTTCGACCTCCTCGGCGGTAGGGGCTTCCAACTCCTCGGTCTGCTCCTCCTCATCGAAGCGAAGGCGAGTTTTCCTTCCCGCCTGACGCAACTGCTGCAACGCCAAATTGATGACGACACGACGCATCCAGGCCGAAAGAGACCCCTCGCCACGCCACTCGAAACGGCCGATGGAGCGAAAAATTTTCAAGAAAGCATCGTGCAGCAGATCCTCGGCCGCTTCACCTCGCCCCATATAGCGGCAACAGACGGCATACAACATCCCCGCATAGCCATCGTACAGCTCTCGTTGAGCCGCACGGTCGCCACGTTGCAGACGTTGGGTTAAAAGTTGTTCCTCCATTGTTGGGTCAAATTTGAGGTCTCTACACGATATAAATGCGCGCAAAGGGAAAATACTGCATCGAAAATGAAAAAAAATTTTTATCTTTGACGCAGTATTTACGCTTTTCTTGCGTTTAACGATTGAAAGGTAATAAAAATAGATAACAAAAAACACAAAAAACACAAAAAACAATGAAGAGAATCGCATTATTTCTGCTCTCGCTCCTAACGATGTGCTCGTTCACTTCGTGTGTGGACAGCTCGGACGACTATGCCAAGTACAGCATCTTCGGCATCACGCGTGGCTACCAGTCGGAATGGCACATCCAGTCGGACGACAACAAAAACCTCTACGTAGGTGACGACAGCTACCTGACGGCCTATCAGGTAACCGACGGTCAGCGTGTTATCGTACAGTACGACGATATGCAGACCGACAAAGTGCCTACGGGCTACGACAAGGTGATCAAGGTTTATGGCATTACGGATATTCCGTGGGGCAGCACCGAGACCATCTTCGACGAGGATGAGATCGAGAACATCGGCACCGAGCCGGTGGAGTTGCTCGACGGCAACTTCATCTCGGCAACCCGTCGTCTGCTCAATATGAACATTTCGTTCTTGGCAAGTATGAGTTCGGGCAATATGCACGAGTTCACGCTGGTGAAGGTAAACGATCCCGACTACGCACCGATGGATACCGACGAAGGCTACATCAACTTCGAGCTGGTACACGATCCGGGCGAGGACAAGATGGCCAACACCTACTCCTACTACGGTTGGATTTCGTGGGATTTGCAGGCCTACAACCTCATCTACGAGAACGAGGACCTGGCAACGGCCAAGGGTGTTATCGTAGGTATGACCAACCTGCAGGGCAAGAAGGTTTACTACCGTGCCAAGTTTATGGACTAATCCCCGCAACTAAAAACAGAGCGCCTCTTTGCATTGGCAAGGAGGCGTTTTTTGTTGTTTGGTTCATTCTTTTTAACTACTTTTGTTGCGTCAAAGCCGAAAACTATGCGCCAATATAAACTTTTGCTTGCGTTGGCAATGCTGACCGTGGGACTCGTGCTCACCTTTCGCAGCTGCCATCCTCGCCAAATAGAAGCGTTAGTGGAGTTGGAGGAAAACCTCTACCAACTCAACGACACGCTCCAAAACAGCTACTCGGACCATCCCCAATTGGTGCGAATGGAGCGTTATGTGCGCAACTGGATGGCTCGCTACCGACTTCGTGGCGCCTCGCTTTCGGTGATGCGTGGTGAGAGGCTCATCTACAGCAAAGGATTGGGGTGGGCCAACGAAGAGGATTCCATCCCCGCCGAGGCAGGTCACATCTTCCGCATCGCTTCGGCCTCGAAACTCATCACCGCCATCGGCATTCTGAAACTCTGCGACGAGGGGCGCATCACCACCCAGGACAAGGTCTTCGGCACGAAGGGCATCTTGAGCGACTCCCTCTTTTCGCACTTCCGCGACAAGCGCGCGGCCAACATCACCATTCACCACCTCTTGACCCACACCTCGGGCTTCAGCCGTCGTCAGGGCGATTTGATGTTCCGCTCGGCCGACCTGCTGCGTTGGACGGGAAAGGATACGACAATGACGGTCGATGAGGTGATTGCCTACCAACTCAACCAACGTCTGCGTTGCAACCCGGGAGGGTCGGCGCAGTACTCGAATGTGGGCTATCTGGTCCTCTCACGCATCATCGAGGAGGTGTCGGGAATGAGCTACGAAAAGTATATTCAGGAGCACGTGTTGCACCCTGCGGGGGTCTATGATATGCACCTGGCCAAGAACTTTTACCACGAGCGTCGTGCCAACGAGGTGAAATACTACGGGCACGACCCCGGTGAGTTGATAGAGGCCTACGACGGCTCGGGCGAAATGCGTCCCCGTGAGTATGGCGGCAACAACACCGAGGGGTTGCAGGGGGCAGGCGCGTGGGTCTGCTCGTCGGCCGAGTTGTTGCGCCTGATGGCCGCCGTAGATGGCCGTAACGAGGTGCCCGACATCCTCTCCGAAAAGAGCATTCTGGAGCTGAAAAAGAGTCGCCTGAAGCACGAATTGCCCTACGGATGGGCCAAGTTGCGCAGCAATGCAGGGGTCTATTCCCGCACGGGAACGATGTCCGGCACGGCGGCCTTTGCCCAGCTCAACACCAACCCCGACGGATTGAGTTTCGTACTGATTCTCAACACCAGCCACTACCGAGGTGCCAGCTTTACGAACCGATTGGGGTACACCGTTCTGAACGCCTTTACCCGTGTCAAGGAGTGGCCCGAGGGCATCGATCTTTTCCAGGCCGTGCCGTCAGCCGAGGAGCCGCAAACCGACTCCCTTGCAATCCATTAGTGGGAGCCTAACCACAAAAAAATCATACCGAGGAGAATGAGGGCCAGATCCAATGCTTTGGCCTTCAGGTTGCGTTCGTGGAAGAGTACCGCACCACACAAGAACGAGACAATCACCGAGCCGCGACGCACCATCGAAACGACCGAAATCATCGCCTCCTCTTCGCTCAATGCACAGAAGTAGGCAAAGTCGGCCAACGACAAGAAAATCGAGATGAGCGGAATGGCCCACGACCAATGAAAGGGGGTAGTTTTGTGGCGGCGGGGATACCACAGCAGGGCCACCACAATGGTCATCATCAGCAATTGATAGAGGTTGTACCAACTCTGCACGAAGATCGGCTCGAGACGGCTCATAATAAACTTGTCGTAGAGGCCGCTCACCGCCCCCGTAACGGCCGAAAGGGCCACCATCAGAATCCAAATGTTGTGGCCGAAATCAACCCCCTCACGCTTGCTCGAACGACTCAACAAGAAGAGCGAAAAGGCACCCAACAGCACACCAATCCACTGATAGAGATTCAATCGTTCGCCGAAAAACAACAACGCACCGACCAAGACCATAATGGGTCGTGTGGCGTTAATCGGGCCGACAATCGTAATGGGAAGGTGCTTAATGGCGA
Organism: Alistipes sp.; assembly: GCA_017436185.1. Next base: position 132,703 of record JAFSDP010000012.1, read on the forward strand.
AGTATCCGAAAATCCACGAAGTCAATACAATAACCGACTTCAGCACAACCATTGCGTGAGCTTCCAACGTACCCGTCGGCGCATCAAGCAGTGTCCCCTCGAACCAACCCAGCGAGAAGGCCGACGAGAGAATCATCGGCGAAAAGAAGAGGGTCGAAAAGAGGGTATTCAAAAGCAACACCGGCAACACAGCGTTGCCGGCGAGCGATTGTTTTTTGGCAGCGTCGTACAGACCCAACAGGGCCGCCGACACAAAGGCAATGGTCAGCCACATAGACTACTGCAATTCGTCGCTATAAACAGCCCCGGGAAGGTCGTGCAGATTGTAACGCGAGGCCATCGACATACCGTAAGCACCGGCCGACTTGATGGCAATCAAATCGCCACGCTTGGTCTTTTTCAGGCTCACGTTCTCCTGGAAGACATCGGTCGATTCGCAGGCCGTGCCGACGATGGTGTATTTCGAGGTCAGCTCCGAGTCGGAGGTGATGTTCTCGATGTTGTGGTACGAGCCGTAGAGGGCAGGGCGAATCAGCTCGGTCATCGAGCCATCAACAATCACCAGACGGCGACCCGTGGCGGTGGTCTTGTTGAAGAGCACCGAGCAGATCAACTCGCCACACTCGGCCACAATGGCACGCCCAAACTCGAAGTGGACCTCACGATCGCCCACCGAGAGGTGGTTGTGGATGATGGCAAACAGCGAGGCAAAGTTGGGAATAGGCTCATTCTCGGGCACATCGTAATTCACACCCAAGCCGCCACCCACATCAACAAACCGGAACGAAAAGCCCAGTCGCTCCAGATTCTCGACAATCACATTGACCTTGTTGCACATATTCTCGAAGACGTGCAACTCACGAATCTGCGAGCCGATATGGAGGTGAATACCAATCAGTTTCAGATTTTGCAACGCCTTCAGCTGCTCAGCATTTTCGAGGATCTCTTCGTAGGAAATACCAAACTTACTGTCAGCCTGACCCGTATCGATGCAGTGGTTGGTTTTGGGGTCGATATCGGGGTTGATACGCAGGGCTACATCGGTCACAACGCCCGCCTCACCCGACAGACGATCCAGCAGATAGAGCTCCTCCAACGACTCCACATTGATGGCCAGAATGCGCTGCTCGATGGCATAGCGCAACTCCTTATCCTTCTTGCCCACACCGGCATAGACAATCGTCTTGGGGTCAAAGCCCGACTCGATGGCCTTACGCAGCTCGTTGCCGCTGGCGCAATCGATACCCAAGCCATACTCTTTGATGACCGCCAAAATGCGGTCGTCGTAGTTGGCTTTGATGGCGTAGTGGAGGTGATAGCCATAGCGTTTCGACTCATAGACAACACTTTCCAAAGTCTGACGCAGCAGACCCATATCGTAGAGGTAGAAGGGGGTTTCGTAGGCGCGAAGCTTGGCGGCAACTTGTCGTGATAACATATCTTCGGTGTTAAAATTGAACAAATATGGGGGCAAAGATAAACGTTTTTCTCTTTTTCGACAAAGTACGCATTCGGTAAATTCAAAAATAGTTCGTATCTTTGCGCGGGATTATAATAGAGAGAATGAAACATATTCGCAATTTTTGCATCATAGCTCACATCGACCACGGTAAGAGTACGCTTGCCGACCGCCTGCTCGAAAAGACCAACACGCTCAATCAGCGTGAAATGCAGTCGCAGGTGCTGGACGATATGGAGCTCGAACGAGAGAAGGGTATCACCATCAAGAGCCACGCCATCCAGATGGAGTACAAGGCCCGCAACGGCGAAACCTACACGCTCAATCTGATTGACACCCCGGGACACGTCGATTTTTCGTACGAGGTGTCGCGTGCCATCGCCTCGTGTGAGGGTGCGCTGCTGGTGGTAGATGCCACGCAGGGTATTCAGGCACAGACCATCTCGAATCTTTATCTGGCCGTTGGCAGCGATCTGGAGATTATTCCCGTGCTGAATAAAATCGATATGGAGTCGGCGATGATTGACGAGGTCAAGGACCAAATCATCGACCTGATCGGCTGCAAAGAGGAGGATATCCTGCTCGCCTCGGGCAAGACGGGTGCCGGTGTCGAGGAGGTTTTGGAGGCCATCGTCGAGCGCATTCCCGCCCCCGAGGGCGACCCCGACGCACCGTTGCAGGCCCTGATTTTCGACTCGGTCTTCAACCCCTTCCGAGGCATCATTGCCTACTACCGTGTCTTCAACGGCTCGATTCACAAGGGCGAACACGTCAAATTCTTCAATACCGGCTCGGAGTACGATGCCGACGAGGTGGGTGTACTGAAGCTCAAGATGGTCCCCAAAGGGGAGGTCAAGACGGGCGATGTAGGTTACATCTGTTCGGGCATCAAGACCTCGGCCGATGTCAAGGTGGGCGACACCATCACCTCGATAAGCAACCCCTGTTTGGAGGGCATCGGCGGTTTTGAGGATGTAAAACCGATGGTCTTTGCGGGTGTCTATCCCGTCGAGGCCGACCGTTACGAGGATCTGCGTGCCTCGCTCGAAAAGTTGCAGCTCAATGACGCTTCGCTTACGTTCGAGCCGGAGAGCTCGCTGGCACTCGGCTTCGGTTTCCGTTGCGGTTTCTTGGGTCTGCTCCATATGGAGATTATTCAGGAGCGACTCTACCGAGAGTTCGATATGGATGTCATCACGACCGTTCCGAACGTATCGTACAAAATCACCACGACCGACGGTCAGGAGTTGGAGGTACACAACCCCTCGGGACTGCCCGAAATCACGAAGGTGGCCAAAATTGAGGAGCCTTATATTCAGGCCCAAATCATCACGAAGGCCGACTTCTTGGGTAACGTCATCAAACTCTGCATCGACAAGCGTGGCGTGCTGAAGAATCAGACCTTCATCACCACCGACCGTGTGGAGGTCAATTTCGATATGCCCCTCTCGGAGATTGTCTTCGACTTCTACGACAAGCTGAAGAGCATCTCGAAGGGCTATGCCTCGTTCGACTATCACCGCACGGGGTTCCAGCTCAGCAAGCTCGTCAAGCTCGATATTCTGCTCAACGGCGAGCAGGTCGATGCCCTGTCGTCGCTCATCTATGCCGACCACGCCTACGACTTTGGTCGCAAGATGTGCGAGAAGCTCAAGGAGTTGATTCCCCGCCAGCAGTTCGACATCGCCATTCAGGCTGCCATCGGTGCCAAGATTATCGCCCGTGAGACGGTAAAGGCCGTGCGCAAGGATGTGACGGCCAAGTGTTACGGTGGTGATATTTCGCGTAAACGCAAACTTCTCGAAAAGCAGAAGAAGGGTAAGAAGCGTATGCGCCAAATTGGTAACGTCGAGGTGCCGCAGTCGGCCTTCCTTGCCGTGCTGAAGATGGATTAAATAAGCAAAAGATATAAACAAACCATCATTCATTATGAAGAAAACCATTATTGATTTGTTTGAGTCGTCGGTTGCCCAATATGGTGGCAAGACCTTCCTTTTGGAGAAGAAGACGACGAAATTTGAGCCTACGACCTATGCCGAGGCCAAAGAGCAGGCGCTGGCCATTGGTGCCGGTCTTGTAAAGATGGGCATCGAAAAGAAGGAGCGCATTTCGATTCTTTCGGAGGGTTGCAACGATTGGATTGTTTCGGAGCTGGGTATGTTCTACGCAGGTGCCATCAGTGTGCCCCTGTCGATTAAGCTGGAGGAGGCCAACGACCTCTATTTCCGCCTGCAGCACGCCGAGGTTTCGACCATCTTCGTATCGGCTACGCAGCTGCACAAGATTCGCTCGATTCGTGAGCGACTGCCTCTTCTGAAGCACGTCATCCTGATGGGCTCGAAGAGCAAGGTCGAGCAGGAGGGCGAGATGCTCCTTTCGGATTTGATGAACGAGGGTCGCGAGTGGCTCAAGGTGAAGGAGAACGAGGAGAAGTTCCTCGAAATCGGCCGTTCGATTCAGAACGACGACTACGCCACCATCACCTACACCTCGGGTACGACTGCTGACCCGAAGGGTGTGGTGCTGACCCACCGCAACTACACGGCCAACGTCGAGCAGTCGCTGACCCGTATGACCATCCCTTCGGATTGGCGTACGCTCATCATCCTGCCTCTGGACCACTGCTTTGCCCACGTGGTAGGTTTCTACATTATGATTGCCTGCGGTGCCTCGGTTGCCACCACGCAGGTGGGCTCTACGCCGATGGAGACGCTGAAGAACATTCCGCTCAACATCCGCGAGGTGAAGCCCCACTTCCTGCTGTCGGTTCCCGCTCTGGCCAAGAACTTCCGCAAGAACATCGAGTCGTCGATTCGTGCCAAGGGGCCCACGACCGAGAAGCTCTTCAAGTTTGCCCTCAAGACGGCCTACTGCTACAACCAGGATGGCTACACGAAGGGCAAGGGTTGGCGTTTTATGCTCAAGCCGCTGGTAGCCCTCTTCGATAAGATTCTCTTCTCGAAGGTGCGTCAGGCCTTTGGTGGCTCGTTGCAGTTCTTCGTAGGTGGTGGTGCTCTGCTCGACTCGGAGTTGCAGCGCTTCTTCTACGCCATCGGTATTCCGATGTTCCAGGGCTACGGTCTGTCGGAGGCTACGCCCGTAATCTCGACCAACACGCCCCCGAAGGGTGGTCACCGCTTCGGCTCGTCGGGTCTGGTGCTGAAGGGCATCGACCTGAAGATTAAGGATGCCGACGGCAACGATCTGCCCGTAGGCGAGAAGGGTGAGATTGTCATCTATGGCGAGAACGTGATGGCCGGCTACTGGAAGAACCCCGAATCAACCGCCGACACCGTACGCAACGGTTGGCTCCACACGGGCGATATGGGTTATATGGGCAAGGATGGTTTCCTCTATGTACTGGGTCGTTTCAAGAGCCTCTTGATTTCGAGCGACGGCGAGAAGTACAGCCCCGAGGGTATGGAGGAGGCTATCGTGGATAAGTCGCCCCTGATCGATCAGATTCTCATCTACAACAACCAGTGCCCCTACACGGTGGCCATCATCGTGCCCAACAAGGAGACCCTGAAGCGTGCGCTGAAGGATACGCCCGCAGAGGCTCAGGCCGAGGAGGCTGCCAAGCTGCTCGGTGCCGAGATTGACAAGTACCGCAAGGGCGGCATCTACGGTGACGAGTTCCCGCACCGCTGGTTGCCGGGTGCGCTGGCTATTGTCGATGAGGTCTTCACCGAGAAGAACGGTCTGGTGAACAGCACGATGAAGATTGTGCGTAACAAGGTTGAGACCTACTTCAAGGATCGTTTGGACGATGTCTATACGGCCGAGGGCAAGAAGCTGACGAGCGAGAAGAACATCGCTTCGCTCAAGAAGCTCCTGGGCTGCTAATCGACCCACATAACAACCAAGCAGGGCTGTTCCCCAAAAGGAGCAGCCCTACTTATTTATATATACACAAACAAAGAGGCAGCCTTTCGACTGCCTCTTGTTGAGCGGTAAGCGGGACTCGAACCCGTGACCCTCAGCTTGGGAAGCTGATGCTCTACCAACTGAGCTACTACCGCGAAAATTGGTAAGGCAAAGATAGGTGGATTATTTCAAATATGCAAATGCTACCCGATAATTAAGTCCTCTAATCGTACTTTTGGGACATAATGTACACCCGCCTCGTCACGATAGTAGCTGTGCGACTCCTCGGCACCAATCTCCACCAGACGAATCTGCTCGTTGCCTCGCCCGAGGGCAATGACCAACAACGGGCGGTAGGGCAGCTGCAACTCCTCTTGCAGACGCTCCTTGTCGCACGCACCAATCATAATGCCGTTCAGGCCGATTTCGGTCGCCTGCAACAACATACTCTGTGCCGAGATACCCAAATCGATGTAGATGTAGTGATCCGGCTCGATGGCCGACATCACCACAATAAAGGCCTCGGGCTGCGTACCCGGATAGGGGAGGTGAAGATGGGGGAGTGCACCACCCAATCGAATGTGAGGCAACACCTTATGCGCTTCACGTCGAGTCACCAACCGAAAGCGCAACGCCTGGCTGTTGCGGGCCGAGGGAATCAGCGTATTGACCGCCACGATGCGTCGCAGTTGATCCTCACGCACCTCGAACGAAGGGTCGTAGCCACGATAGCTGCGGTTCTTGCGCAAGAGTTTTTCAAGGTTGGCCGCACGCTTGGTGGGCTTGGTGGGTTGCGAACGATAATCCTCCATTCGCTTCTCCAGATAGTTGTCTGCCATAGCGCCAAATTTTTAGTTTTCAAATATAGCAAAAAAAGTACAAACTCCAAAATTTTCGCACCCGCCGCTCCCAGTTTCACTTATTAACAAATAATGTAACTTTCTGCCAAAATCGGCCAAAATGGGCAAAATACCGCACATTAGGTATTGTCAAAAGTTGTAATTAAGACCAAATAAGTGTAAATTTGCACCAAGAGAAATTTATTAGGTTAGTGATATGGAAAATCTACAATTCAAAGCAGGTCTTTGGTGCGACACGATCAACGTTGCCGACTTTGTAAAAACCAATATAACCCCCTATCTGGGCGATGCTTCGTTCTTGTGCGGTCCGTCGGAGCGCACAATGAAGGTGTGGAACAAATGTTTGGAGGCCCTCGAAGAGGAGCGTCAGCGTGGCGGCGTACGCTCGCTCGACCACAAAACCGTTTCGACCATCACCTCGCACGGTGCCGGTTACATCGACCGTGAAAACGAGCTGATTGTCGGCTTGCAGACCGACGAGCTGCTGAAGCGTGCCATCAAGCCCTTCGGCGGCATCAATGTCGTTTCGCGTGCCTGCCGTGAGCAGGGCGTCGAGGTGGACGAGAAGGTGAAGGATATCTTCACCCACTACCGCAAGACCCACAACGACGGTGTCTTCGATGTCTATACCGAGGAGATTCGCACGTTCCGTTCGCTCGGCTTTTTGACCGGTCTCCCCGACAACTATGCCCGTGGCCGCATCATTGGCGACTACCGTCGTCTGGCCCTCTATGGCACGGAGCGTCTGATCGAGGCCAAGAAGGCCGATTTGCAGCGTCTCGGCTCGCCGATGAGCGACGCCACGATTCGTCTGCGTGAGGAGGTGGCCGAGCAGATCAAGGCCCTGAAGGAGATTGCCACGATGGGTGAGTTCTACGGCTTGGATTTGACCCGCCCCGCCACCTCGGCACAGGAGGCGGTGCAGTGGGTCTATATGGCCTACTTGGCAGCCGTCAAGGAGCAGGATGGTGCCGCTATGTCGCTCGGCAACGTATCGTCGTTTCTGGACATCTACATCCAGTACGATTTGGACAAGGGGCTCATTAACGAGGAGTTCGCCCAGGAGCTCATCGACCAGTTTGTCATCAAGCTGCGTATGGTGCGCCACCTGCGTATGCAGTCCTACAACGATATCTTCGCCGGTGACCCGACCTGGATTACCGAGGCCATCGGTGGCCGTTTCAACGACGGTCGCACGAAGGTAACGAAGACCTCGTTCCGCTTCTTGCAGACCCTCTACAACCTCGGCCCCTCGCCCGAGCCCAATATGACGGTGCTGTGGAGCCCCGAGCTGCCCGAAGGCTTCAAGGAGTTCTGCGCCAAGGTTTCGATCGACACCTCGTCGATTCAGTACGAGAACGACACGCTGATGCGTGAGGTACGCTTCTCGGACGACTACGGCATTGCCTGCTGCGTTTCGTACCAGGCCATCGGTCAGCAGATTCAGTTCTTCGGTGCCCGTTGCAACCTGGCCAAGGCGCTGCTGTTGGCCATCAACGGTGGTCGCTGCGAGAATACGGGTACGGTGATCGTAAAGGGCATTCCGACCCTGATGGGCGATTTGCTGAACTACGAGGAGGTGCTGTCGAACTATAAGAAGGTGCTCACGGAGGTGGCTCGTGTCTATAACGATGCGATGAACATCATCCACTATATGCACGACAAATACTACTACGAGAAGGCGCAGATGGCCTTCATCGACACCAATCCCCGCATCAACCTGGCCTATGGTGTGGCAGGTCTCTCGATTGCCCTCGATTCGCTCTCGGCCATCAAGTACGGCAAGGTGACGGTCAAGCGCAACGAGCTGGGGCTGACTGAGTCGTTCGAGATTGAGAAGGAGTTCCCCTGCTTCGGTAACAACGACGACCGTGTAGATCACCTGGGTGTCGATCTGGTCTATTTCTTCAACGAGGAGCTGAAGAAGCACCCCATCTACAAGAATGCCCGTCCGACCTTGTCGCTGCTGACCATCACCTCGAATGTGATGTATGGCAAGAAGACCGGTGCCACGCCCGATGGTCGAGCCAAGGGTGTTGCCTTTGCACCGGGTGCCAACCCGATGCACGGCCGTGATAAGAACGGTGCCATTGCCTCGCTGTCGTCGGTGGCCAAGCTGCGCTACCGTGACTCGCAGGATGGTATCAGCAACACCTTCTCGATTGTTCCCAAGTCGCTGGGAGTCGATGAGCCGACCCGCATCGAGAACCTTGTAACGCTGATGGACGGCTACTTCACGAAGGGTGCACACCACCTCAATGTGAATGTGCTGAATCGTGAGATGCTGCTCGATGCGATGGAGCATCCCGAGAAGTATCCGCAGCTGACGATTCGTGTGTCGGGCTACGCCGTAAACTTCACGAAGCTGAGCCGTGAGCACCAGTTGGAGGTGATCTCACGCAGCTTCCACGAGCGTATGTAAACCAAACAAAGGCAAGATGTTACGCATTCACTCTTTCGAGTCGCTGGGAACCTACGACGGGCCGGGTGTACGGTTGGTAGTCTTTATGCAGGGGTGCAATTTCCGCTGCCTCTACTGCGCCAATCCCGACACCATCGACCCGTGCGGGGAGCATCGCGCGGTCTCGAAGGAGGAGGTTTACACGATGGCCTGCGACCAACGACCCTTCTTCGGCAAGCGGGGCGGAGTCACCTTCAGCGGAGGTGAGCCGACAATGCAGGCCAAGGCCCTCGTTCCGCTTTTTCGCAAACTCAAGGAGGCAGGCATCCACATCTGTCTTGATACGAACGGTTCAATTCACAACGAGGCGGTCGAGGAGCTGTGGAGTCTGACGGATTTGGTCCTGCTCGACATCAAGGAGTTCAACCCCACGCAGCACCGCCTGCTGACGGGCCACGACAACAGCACGACGCTCCGCACGGCCGAGTGGCTCGAGGCGCATCAACGCCCCTTTTGGTTGCGTTATGTATGGGTGCCCGGGTATAGCGACATCGAGGCCGATGTAAAGGCGTTAGGCGAGCACTTCGGCAAGTTTCAGATGGTGGAGCGGGTCGAGATTCTGCCGTACCACCGCCTCGGTGTGCATAAGTGGGAGGCAATGGGGTGGCCCTACCGCCTGGGTGAGGTCAAAGAGCCTTCGGCCGAGGAGTTGGAACGTGCCAAGGCGTTGTTCGAGAGCTATTTTCCGACCGTATTTGTCAATTAAAAGCGGCTATACGACCACAAAAAGAGTTGTCTTCTTTCGGGACAACTCTTTTTTATTTTTCAACAAATGCCTATATTTGTAGTCTTAGAAAGACTAAAACCTACCAAAATGAAACAACTCATTACGCTTTTCACGGCCGTTGCAGCGGTCCTCAGCCTTCAAGCGCAAACGGTCAAAGCCCCCTCGATTGAGCTCTTCGAGGATGGCATCCACCATTGGTACCTCACACACGAGTGGGGGAGTGTGGAGCGTGTCGAGGCCGACAACTACCTCTGGATTGCCGACCGTGTATTGGCCTACCAGAATGCCGACGGTGGTTGGCCCAAGAACATCGACTACCTGGCCAAGATGGACCCCGAGTCAGTGAAGCAGACTTTGGGCGCACGTGAGGGTCGTTCGACCTTCGACAACCGCAACATCTACCCGCAGGTGGAGTATCTATCGAAGGTTTATGAGCTGACGGGCAAGAAGAAGTACCGCAAGGCTGCCGAGCGTGGTGTACGTTATATCCTTGACAATCAATACCCCAACGGCAGTTGGATAGGTTGGCACGACGAGGCTATCGCCTACAACGACGACATCATCACGGGCATTCTGAATATGTGGCAGCAGGTGATACGTGGCGAGTCGCACTTCGATTGGATCGACCAAAAGAGCCGTGCCCGCATCGCCCAATCGTGGGATGCAGGTTTAAGTATCATCCTCCGTACGCAGTATGTGCGCAACGGTGTCAAGACCGCCTGGGCACAGCAGTACGACCAACAGACCCTGCAACCGGCCGGTGCCCGCACCTATGAGCTTCCGTCGCTGACGGCACAGGAGAGTTCGAGCATCGCCCTCTTCTTGATGAATATCGAGAACCCTTCCGAGGAGGTTATCGAGGCGGTCAAGGCGGTTGTGGCTTGGCTCGATGCCAACAAAATCGAGGGTAAAGAGATTGTGACCACCCCGATGCCCGAGGGCAACCCCGAGGATCGCAGCATCAAGGCCGATCGCAAGTTGGTCGATAACCCCAAGGCCAAGCCCATCTGGGCCCGCTTCTACGAGTTGGCTGACGATCAAATTTTCCTCTGCAACCGTGACGGCATCAAGGTCTATCGACTCGAAGATGTGCTGCCCGAGCGCCGTGTAGGTTACAGTTGGTATGGCACCTGGGGCAACAAAGTATTGAAACTTTACCCGAAATGGCTGAAGCGCATCGAGGCGCAGAAGAGCCAAAAGTAGGCGTTTACAAACCATAGAATACGATGAAAAAGATTCGAAATCCGTGGATTCCGCTCCTTGACGAAGGATACAACTGTTTTGCCTGTGCGCCGACCAATCCGCACGGCTTGAAGATGGAGTTTTGGGAGGATGGCGACGAATTGGTCTCCATTTGGCGACCCAACCCCAACTACGAGGGGTGGCTCGGCACGCTGCACGGCGGCATTCAATCGACCCTCATCGACGAGATCGGAGGTTGGTGGATTGGCCGCAAATTGCAGCTTTCGGCAATGACTACCAACCTGAATGTCAAGTTCAAAAAGCCTGTCAGCTCAAGCGAAACAGAGACTATTGAGCTGCGTTGCCGTCTCAAGGAGCAGAAGCGTGCGTTTGCCATTATGGAGGTCACCCTTTCGCAGGGTGGCGAGGTGCGCACGTCGGCCGAGCTGACCTACTATTGTTTCTCGAAGGAGGTTTCGGAGCGTGATTTCCGTTTCCAGCCCTTCGAGTTGGAGTAGGCTTAATGTGCATTGATTTCTAACGAGCCTTCAGACCGATAAAGGGGGCTAATAATTTGGCAATGGCGACCTTTTTTCGCTATCTTTGCAGTCAATATGGAAGAACAGAATACAATCATCGAGCGTGAGCCTTATGACGTGATTGTCATTGGCGCAGGTGCTGCGGGTATGATGGCCGCAGGTACCGCTGCACGCAGTGGCAAGCGTGTGCTTCTCATTGAGAAGATGGAGAAGTCGGGCCGTAAGGTCCGCATCTCGGGCAAGGGACGTTGCAACGTAACGAATGCCCGCCCGGCCGAGGAGTTTATGGAGCACGTGCGTGTCAATCAGGAGTTTTTGACCCAAGCCTTTTCCGAGTTCAACAACCGAGCCACCATCCGCTTCTTCGAACGAATGGGGGTCAAGCTCGACATCGAGCGTGGCGAGCGTGTCTTTCCCCGCAGTGGCAAGGCGTGGGACATTGCCAATGCGCTGTTGGAGTATTGCTTCTCGAATGGCGTGAAGATTCTCTACGAGACCCGTGTAACGGAGATTATGACCCTCTCGGGCCGTGTCTTTGGTGTGCGCTACATCAACAAACGAGGCTTCGAGCGTCGTGAAGAGTGCAACCAGGTGATTCTCTGCACAGGTGGCGTCTCCTATCCGGGCACCGGCTCGACGGGTGACGGTTACACCTTTGCCGCCGACCTGGGCCACACCATCGAGCCGTTGCGCCCCTCGCTGACCCCCCTGAAGAGCAGCCACGCCCAGATGAAGTTCCTGCACGGCTTGTTGTTGCGTAACATCCGTGCCACGCTTTCGGTCGATGGCGAGGCTGTGCGGGAGGAGTTTGGCGAGATTGGCTTCTCGGATCGAGGTATCGAGGGTGCCGTAGCATTGCGTATGAGCCGTGATGCGGTCGATGCCCTGATTGATGGCAAGAGCGTGAAGCTGACCCTCGACCTGAAACCCGCCCTCGATGAGGAGACCCTGCGCAACCGCATCGCCCGTGAATTGGCCGATATGGAGCCGACGGAGTTTGTCTCCGAGTTGTTGCGCCGTCTGGTACCCAAGCCGTTGGTGATGCCGTTGGCTCGCGAGTTGGATATCCACTCGAAAACCTATGTATCGAAGCTTACCGAGGCGGAGATCGAGCGCATCATTAAGGTGCTGAAGGGGATGGTCTTTCCCATCTCGGACTACGCCCCCTTTGAGTATGCCGTCACGACGGCCGGTGGCGTGAATTGCCAGGAGGTGAACCCCTACACGATGGAGTCGCTCAAGGTCAAAGGTCTCTACCTGGCTGGCGAGGTGCTCGACCTGGATGGCGATACGGGTGGCTACAACCTCCAAATCGCCTTCTCGACGGGTCGCCTGGCCGGTCTGTTGAAAAAGTAACGATGAAACTGAACGGTCGCAACCTCAAACGTCGCCTCTATGGCCTGAAGTCCTTCCCCGAGCGGGTAGCCCGTGTGCGCTACTTTCGGGGACACGGAGTCCATTCGCCCTTTGTCTATCAGTTGGTGCGTCAGGCCTTTATGAAGCGTGAGGTGATCAGCTCCGAGCCGGTCTTGATGGGTGCGCTTCGCGAACGTGGGGTAGCCAATCGCCACGCCCGTGAATTGCAAAACCTCTATACCCACCTCGACTACCAATCCTTCTCGATTGACGAGTTAAGCAATCCCTGTCAGCTGTGTGTGCTGACCCCCAAGTTGGACAAGGAGAGCAGCGTCAAACTCATCGAGCGGGCCGCCCAACGTGGCACGACGGTTGCGGTGCTTGCCCCCTACGAGGGAAAGGAGCGGCAGGAGTTGTGCCAACGATTGGTCGAACGACACACCTGCACCTCGGTGGATAAGCGGGGGTATTTGTTACTGTTCAGCCACCAAAATTTGCCAAAACAACACTATCGCATATGAAAATCTACACCAAAACGGGGGACCGAGGAATGACCACCCTCATCGGTGGCGAGCGAGTCTTCAAGACCGACGAGCGGGTCGAGGCCTACGGCACGGTCGATGAGTTGTCGGCCTTTGTAGCAATGCTTACGGACCAACTGCGCAACGTAGAGGGTGCCGCAGATTGGGTCGAGGAGTTGGAGCGTATCCTTTCGCAAATGATGACCGTCGAGGCACTTTTGGCCGTTGGCGAGGAGGGGAGCGACAAGGTGCAGCCCTTGAACGGGGAGGCTGTTGTTTGGTTGGAGGCGGTCATCGACCGTCTGCAATCCGAGCTGCCGCCCTTGACCTACTTCACCATTCCGGGCGGACATACGGCCGTCTCGGCCTGCCACATCTGCCGCACGGTCTGCCGTCGTGCCGAGCGAATGATCTATCGTGCCGACCGCAAGCAGCCGCAACCCGACGCAGTCAAGGGGTGGATCAACCGCCTTTCGGACTACTTTTACCTGTTGGGACGCCGTCTGAGCCACTTTTACGGAGTCGAGGAGCGTCGCTGGATTCCGTAACGGATAGAAGCTGAAAAATCAGTCGATTAGCACAATTTTGGTTTTTTATTGCAAAAGTGTTTGTATATCCCATTTTTTTTATACTTTTGCACTCCGTTATGGCGCACACCTGATTTTTAAGGTGGCGTGAATGGCTGAAAACCAAACGACTAAATTCAACGAAATATGTATTGGACACTTGAACTTGCTTCCAAATTGGAAGATGCTCCCTGGCCCGCAACCAAGGAGGAGTTGATCGACTACGCCGTACGTTCGGGCGCACCGCTCGAGGTATTGGAGAACCTCCAGGAGATTGAGGACGATGGCGACATCTACGAGTCGATCGAAGATATCTGGCCCGATTACCCTTCGAAGGACGATTTCTTCTTCAACGAGGAGGAGTATTAATAAGGCAGATTGACAATATCAGTAGGTTGGATATTGGGATTGGGTAACCTTCGGGTTGCCCAATTTTTTGTCCGTACGGCTATATACGAACAACGACCTGTTCCGAAAGGGGACAGGTCGTTTGTGTGGGTGGGGTAGCGAGCGCTACTCCTCGTCGAGGTGTTCGGCCAGCGACGTAATGGACTTCTTCTTGGGGCGAGCACCCAAATCGACGAGTTTGCGGACCGAGGTTTTCAGACCCTGCTGACCCGCCAGCTTCGTGCGAGCATCCTCGTAGGCCTTACCGATTTTGCCAAACTGCTCCAGGAAGGCTTCGGTGCGATCCAGCAGATCGCCTGCGATCTCATAGACCTTGGCGTGGTTCTCGACCTGCTGCTGCTGTACCCAGGCGTTGTTCAGCAACTGCAGCACCAGAAGCAGGTTCTGCTCGCTGGTCAGGAAGACCTTATGGGTACGGAATGCCCAGCTCCACAGCGCCGGATCGGCACTCATCGCCAGCTGCATAGCCCCCTCGAAGGGGATATACATAATCACATAGGGCAGGGGCGTGTGGTCGGCAATGCGGTACGAAGGGTAGTTCTTCGACGAAAGGCCGCTCACCTGATCACGGATGCTCTTCACCAGCGCCTTCACTGCCTCGTTACGCACCTCCTCGCTCTCGGCGTTGCAATACTCCAACCAAGCGGGGTACTGCATCTTCGAGTCGATATAGACATCACGCTTATCGGGGAAGTGGATCACCGCATCGGGCACCAGACGGCTGTCGTCTTCGGTGCGCAGGGTCTTGCCGTGACCATCCTTGAGGGTCATCTGCAGCTCGTAGCCTACACCCTTCGCCAGACCCGAATTCTCGAGCAGCACCGCCAACATCGACTCTCCGAAGTTACCCTGCACCTTGGGCTGGAACTTCAGCGCCGAGGCCAACTTATCGGCCTCCGTACCCAGACGGGCCGAACTCTGCATCATCGCCTCAATCTGCTTGCCAATGGCCGAGGCCTGCTCGATGCTCTTCTCACGCGAAGCGTGTACCGCCTCACGCAGCTCCTGCATACGCTCGTGGTAGGGCTTCATCAGCGACGAGATGCTTTCGGTATTGGAGGCGCTCATCGACTTGAGCTGCGCTTCGACCAACTCACGGGTCTCGTTCTGCAGACGCTCCTTCACCAACGCCAGGTGCTGTTCGAACTCGGCCTGACGGTCCGTGCGCTCCTGCTCGGCGCTCTCCTTCAGCGAGGCAATCTGCTGCTCGAAGGCGGCACGCTCGGATTGCAGGCGAGCCAACTCGGCATAGAGATCTCGCTCGGTGGCTTGGGCCTTCTCACGCTCGGCCACCTGGGCTGCTTGCGCCTCCTGACGTTCACGAAGCAGCTGCTGACGCTGCAACTGCTCGCTCTCCAACAGCGCCGAGACACGCTCGTTGCGCCCCTTGAGCACCAACCACGCGGCTACGCCGCCAATCACCAGACCGCCCCCCAGGGCCAAAATAATCATCTCCATCCTTTTGGGTTTAGTTGTTAGACAAATGTACGATTTTTACACGTATAATGAGTCTTGCAACGACCATTTTCTATTACTGAAACGAAAAAAAATGCGGAGAGAGCCTAAAAAACTCTCTCCGCCGTAGCTACACCTTATATATAAAGGCGACTCGCTCGATTAGAAGTTGTAGCCGACCGAGATAAAGAAGGTGCGATTCTTCATCTTGCCATCCTTACCTGCATCGAAGAGGCTGTAGTCGTAACCTGCGCTGAGGAGCAGCTGGTGCCACTCGGCCGTAAACGAGGCACGCACACCCAAATCGGAACGCTCCATAAAGCCGCCATCACCAAAGGTGTCGAACTTCACGTCAGCCACCTTCGACTTACCGGCAAAGCCGATACCGTAGTAGAGACCCGCCGAGGGGTAGAGGATGAACTCCTCGCCGGCCGAGAACTTGTAGTTCACCAACACGGGCACCTCGAAATAGAAGGCGTTGGCCTTGTTGTTGCCATCGACCTTAAAGCCCTTCTGAGTCACATAGATACCCGTCTCAAGGTAGAGGGGAATCGACTTGGTCAGCAGACGCTGATAGACACCACCGACGTGGAAGCCGGCCATACCGTCATAGGTCACTCCATCGGTCTTCACCTTCGATATATTCAGACCGGCACGCACACCAATCGACTGCTCCTCAAACTTCTGCTGTGCGGCAGCACCGCCAACAAAGAGCATCGTAGCCATCAGGGCCAAAAACAACTTTCTCATAAATCAATTTTTGGTTAATTGTTTGCTTTCATTGTAGGGCAATCGATTGCCCACACAAATATAACGCATTTTTAGCGTATTTGGTACGCCAAGCCGAAAATGCGACCAACATTCAGTCCATTTTAGCACCTTTTACTGCCAATCGATGGTCAGATGGTGCAGTAGCACGGCACTTTCGCCACACGAGCCCGTGTATTGAAGCGCAAAACCCGACGAGGCCATCGGCGCTGCCTCACACGACAACTCGACACTTTGCGGCAGATGAGCCGTAGCGGCGGGCAGCGGGGTAGTGGTCGAGGCCGTAGCAGTCAGACGACCCTCCGAGTAGGCCACCGTCAAGGTGCAATCGGTGCGGAAGCAGGGCGACGATACCGGCTCGCTAAGGGGCGTAACTTGACCCTTATCGTAGCGCACAAGCAGGAAATCGACCGCATTGCTGTGCTTGGTCGTGCGAACCAAACGCAGGGCGTAACCCGTCAGTGTACGGGTATCGAACTGGATGCAGATGTCCATATACTGACCCGTAGCCGAGCCGAAGCCCTGACCTGCCGTCTTGGCGGCATCGCAATTCAGCACCACCCGCATATCGCCACGCTGACTCTTGGTGGGGGTGTAGAGCAATCGAGCGCCCTTCTGCACTTGGAACAGACCGTAACCGACAGCACCGTTGATGCTCTGACCATAGACCCAGGCGGCACGCTCGGCATTGGGTTTCCAATTGAAGGGGGCTGTATCGTGGGGCTTAAAGCAATCCACCGTCCAGAAACCCGCCTTCACCAACGGCTGGTTGGCTGCGGGGAAGTCGGTAAAATCGGTCTCGAAATGGGTCTTCGAGGCAGTTACATCTTTGGCCGTCACCTTGCGGGGAGCCACGATGCGCACCTCCTCGCCTGCCAACGAGCGCAGGTGCTTGGGACGAATGCCTGCCACCAGGTAATAGCCCACATCACCCTCCGTGAGGTGGTAGTGATGCTTCGGCGTATCGTGGTGCGTCACAGCCACCAACACGGCATCGCTGCCGTCACGCTTCGTTGCACGGTACCACGAAATCTCCGAGAGGTCCTTGCGTGCCCCCAGGTCGAGGTGGTAGTGAATGTGGGCCTCGCCATAGCCCAGGTGCATCTCGGGCTTCTCCTGAAGGGTCGGCGGAGCCACAAAGTCGGGGCGTACGGTAAGCTCGACAGCCGCCTCGTGGCCCTCATCGGTCGAGGCGATTACGCTGAAGTGCTGCGTAGCATCCTCCGAGTTGGTCGGCGTGATAGTGATGGTTTGACCCTCGGTGGCCGAGAGCGAAACGAAACGCTCGTAGCCGGGCTGCACACGCCAACGGATGGGACGGTTGTTGAGCGGATAATTGACGTGACGATCGAGCGAGGCGGTCACCACCAATGGCTCTTTGCCCGTCTGCAGCTGTGCCACTCGCTTATCCAGGTAGAGCGACGTAGCAATGGCCGAGAGGTCACGTCCCTGTTGCTTGCTCAACTTTTCGACCAACGGACGGATGCCCTGCGGATCCCATCCATCGTCGCCTGCCAAGAGGTTGTAGGTGTTGTAAATCACCTTACCATCCTCATCCACCAAGCGATAGGCGGCCAACATCGGCGCCTGGTCGAGCGTAATGGTGGTGTAGGGTTTATCGGCACCTATAATATATGGCTCGCCATTCATCTTGACATTGTATTGGTAGCCGCGCAACCAATCGGCAGGGGTGTGGGTCCAACCTGCATAGACCGACCCTTTGGTGTGGTAGCGGCAGTCGATAATCGAAAGGGGATTCTGCGCCTTGCAGAAGTATTGGCGATTGACGCCGTGCTCGACATAGAAGTCGCAATCGAGGAAGATGGCACCGCCACGGTCGCTGTTGTAGAAGGGCTTTTGGCCGTAAAAACCGAGCGTACACCCCAGATAAACACCCGTCGAGGTCAGGGCATCGTCGGTCGATTCCATATGGCAATTCTCGAACAAAATACGCTTGGCACCCGCCAGCGGACACATATTCAAACGGCTCAGGAAGTGCACGTTACGAGCCACAATGCGGTCACCGTGACAGTAGGCAACGTGGGCTTGTGTGATGGCCGTGTTGCGCTTCTTGCGGCTCAATTCGGGCTTGAGGCGATAATCGAGGTCGATGTTGCAGAAGTTACCCATCGTCAGGTTCTCGAAGTGCAACCCGTCACCGTGGAAGTCGAACATCGTAAAGTTGCCAATGGCGCCCTGCGTCTGGCCACGCTGCGAGGCCAACACCACCGCATCGGCCTTCGGATTCAGACCCTCCAGACGAAGGTAGGGACACTTGATGATCATACCGAAGGGATATTCGCCCATCGAGCCGGGAATATAGGCATCGTCGGGATCGTTAATCCAATAGACCCAGGGGGCTAAATAGACCCGCATCGGCTCCTCGGCCGTACCTGCCACAAAGTGGGCGGCGGCCTTTTGGAAGGTGTTATAAACATAGGGGAGGGCATCGGCCTCGGCATCGGTCAGCGATCCGTCGATGAAGATGCTTTTCGGGCCAAGCTCAATCTGACGACCATCGTAGTGGAGGGTCGATCCTTGGAGGATGATTGGGTTTTGCGCATCGAGTGAGTGGTTCCGGGGCTGTGCTCCGACCGTCAGGGTCGTTAGGAGCAACGCCACGAGGGTAAGAAAGTGTCTCATAGGGTAGGATTAGTTTGGTTTATATCTTTACAAATATACGAAATTTCGCTCGGCTTTGGCGGGGTAAAAGGAAAAAGTTGCAGAAAATTTTTGCCAATTCGATTTTTAAGGTTATCTTTGTGCGCTCTTACGAATAAAAGAGACTTGTTCGGGGTGTAGCGCAGTCCGGTTAGCGCGCCAGCTTCGGGAGTTGGAGGTCGCTGGTTCGAATCCAGTCTCCCCGACAAAACAAAAAGCCGCAGGTTATCCTGCGGTTTTTCTGTTTGTATAAGACAAGCCTTGCACGAGATTGTACTATACAAACAGAAAAGCAGCCCACCTTTCAGGTGGGCTTTTTGTTTTGTGCAGGCCATCAAGGGGCCCACTTGGAAAGGCGTCGCGGAGCGCAGCGAAACAGCTAATTCAGTCTCCCCGACAAAACAAAAACCTTTGCAAAACTGCAAAGGTTTTTTTGTTTTTCGGGTCGTCTGGATGCTTGCATACAAGAACGACCCGGGAACAAAAAGTGACTTTTCGAATAGAAAAGTTTTAGTTAATATATCACAGGTGAACACTAAAATAATCTAACTGATTGGTAACCATTCCTCTATGTGTATTAGGGACTTTACGGAAGATTCTCATTGTTGAAAAGCAATCTTTATAATCCTCTATAAATCACACGGTTGAATTATTTAAAAAACATTTGTATATTATTGGAATGATTGGTATCTTTGTGGGATGCTGGGTGAGAGTTAGTGTACACCTTGAGCATATTAATTAATTTTTATCCATATCTACTAATTATTACGGGTGGAAAATTTGTAACTTAAAGTAATTTACTACAATTTCAACTGTTTAATTTAACCTCTGGCATCTAATGGTGTCTTACGAAAATAAAAACCTCAATGACTATGAAACAATTTACACTTCTTATCGTTACACTTTTTTGTATCGGCATTGCATGTTCAGAGTCAACAGATTCAGACAATACAAACAGCACCGAGCAACAACAACCTCCGCAAAACAACGACAATGGCAACAATAGCGAAGATAAAGGCGATGGTAACGACACACCAACCACTCTACCCAACAATTCGTTTGTGCATATTACAACCAACGGCAAATACACCTATATTGCCGACTCATACAACAGTATCGGAGATGGCGAAACAGTAGAGATAAGCAAAGAGTATTGGATTTGCAAATTTGCTGTCACCAATGCCGGATGGAGGGCATATATCGATGCTTGTGGAGAGTCTGCACCAATATATTGGAACAATGGCGAAATACCTGCCGGTCGAGAAAAACACCCCGTATTGTGGGTATCGTACAATGCAGCAGAGGAGTATTGCAGATGGCTCTCCTCCTCAAACAAAGAGTGGCTATTTCGCCTACCTACACAAGCCGAATGGGAGTATGCAGCCAGCAACAATGGCAGTATATATCCTTGGGGCGACAGCGCAGATGTTTCATACGAAGATGGTATATTGACAAGTCGCTTCAACTACAACGGTGTAATTGCTGCCGAGCTCTTGAAGAACCCCGACCAAGTGGCGACCTACAACAACGAAAGGTCGGAGCGTTACGGCGAACAGGAGCGCATAGGGGATATAATAAGCATTAATAGCAACGGAGGTGTTAGCGGCTGGGTAAAGCATAGCAACTACACAGGTTTTATCTATACCGACATCTTCTCTGAGATAAACAGTGCAGGCGGAAACACCTGTGCCGTAGATGCCTATGCCGATGGCATCAGTTGGTGTGGTTGTTACAATATGTCGGGCAACTGCTGGGAGTGGACATCGACAGTTGAAGTTGCACAAAACGGAGCCGAGAAGGGCGATGAGGTAAATATCATTCGTGGAGGCTCGTGGTATGCCACATCATCGAGTTGCAAAGTGTCGTTCCGTGGCGAGGGCAGACGCCCATCGGGCGCATATAACACCGTTGGCATACGCATTGTCGCCGAACGAAAATAAGTATTTACCCATACACTATTTTTAGTTAATATATCACAGGTGAACACTAAAATAATCTAACTGATTGGTAACCATTCCTCTATGTGTATTAGGGACTTTACGAAAGATTCTCATTATTGAAAAGCAATCTTTATAATTCTCTATAAATCACACAGTTAAATTATTCAACAAGCATCTTTGTTATTATTGGAATGATTGGTATCTTTATGAGATGCTGGGTGAGAGTTAGTGTACACCTTGAGCATATTAATTTAATTTATAGTACTGCCATGTAAGTATCTAGGAATATGAATTTGGAAATTCAGGAATTAATTCATACCTTTGTTAAAGTACAAATTCAACCGAGTTTATGGTGTTCGATGAAGGTTATTGCACACCTTGAGCGTACTAACTAACCATTAACCGTTTTAATTATGAAAAAAGTCTGTTTACTATTGTTGGGGCTCTTGCTGGGAATAGAAGTATTTGGTGCTACATATAAGGTAAATACCCCCACATTAAAGGTATGGGGATTTCCTGTTGTGGGTATGGAATATGCCGGATCCTTGAAACAAGGAGATGAAATATGCACAAATCACAAAATAGAAGATGGATGGTTGTGTTTTGATTCTAACCAGCATTGGGCTAACACCTCATATGGTTCATATGGTAACTTTAATTATGTAGAAGCCAAATATCTAATAAAAATTGATGATAAACCTTACAAGCCGGCTTCGAGGAGGTCATTAGAGATTTTTGATATAAAAGAATTCGTAGAAAATATAGAATTACCTTATATAAGCCAGGGGGGCTGACGGCCATTATGATAATATCCCTCTTTGTTGCAGCAGTTCTTTCTGCTACTGCAGAAGGGAACAAAGTTAAACTTTTATGTGGTTTATCTTTACTTATAGTACACGCTGTTGCCGAATTGTATGGCACATTTATGAATAACGGAACTTTGTTGGTGTGGTTTTTCGATAATGGCTTTATAATGTATGTAGTAGGTCTTATCTTGTTGTTAGGGCTTGTAATAGCACAGATAGAATCATTGGTACTGATATTGTTTGAAACAAACAAAAATGCCGGTGTTACTATTGAATGGCAGTGGGGGTTTTTACCTTGGCTTCTTGTTGCCGTGGCGTTTGGTTTAGATAAATTTTTGGATTTTGATATTGCAAATACTACATTTACATTGTTTGCGATATATCAATTCGTTTTTTGCGGATATGTTGTATATAAATATTTGACAAGCGGAAATGGTTTGTTGTCTATATGGGTGGTTATCGCTTATCTTTTAGGCTGTACAGCCACGATTGTATCACTGTCAATTTTCTTTGTTGTTTTAGTATTTGCATGTATTTTTTGCCTGCTAGCATATTTGGGTTTAGGTGCAGCAGGAGCATCAGGTTCTGTTAAAACAACATATAGCACATCCTCTGGAGATAATCTGAGAAAAATAGACAATAACACCTTTTTGGATGATAGTGGTCGTAGATGGAAAGGAGATGGCTATAAAGTATGGCGCAACGATTGAAAAACTTTTTAGCAGAAGAGTGTGCTTAAACACCTCTTCTTCTGCGTCGATTACGGTGTCGAGTTGTACATCAACGAGAATCTGCCTGGTGCTGTCGGCAAGCGCGTGGTAAAGAACGACCACGACCTTTAATCGATGACAACCAACACTAACGAAAAGGAGGCTGACCGATGGTCAGCCTCCTTTCTTTGTTCTACGCCACAAAAAAAAGTTAATATATCACAGGTGAACACTAAAATAATCTAACTGATTGGTAACCATTCCTCTATGTGTATTAGGGACTTTACGGAAGATTCTCATTGTTGAAAAGCAATCTTTATAATCCTCTATAAATCACACAGTTGAATTATTTAACAAGCATTTGGATATTATTGGAATGATTGGTATCTTTATGGGATGCTGGGTGAGAGTTAGTGTACACCTTGAGCATATTAATTAAAGGTTTTGTTTTGTGCAGGCCATCAAGGGACCCATCTGGAAAGGCGTCGCGGAGCGCAGCGAAGCAGCCAATTCAGTCTCCCCGAAAATTTCCCAACTCAATTTTGAATTTTGAATTCTACATTTTGAATTTTCTGTCACAAACAGAAAAGAGCCATCCCTCAATCGGAAATGGCTCGTTTCGCACACACAAACAATAACAATAAACGGCTGTATTAGTTTATCACGATACAAAGGTCGGCATAAATCTGCAAGCCGTCAATCCCTAATTGTTGGTATTTTAATAATTTAGTGGGTTGCCTTCCACCACGAGGTGGTACGCTTCGCTGCACACGCCTTGCTGATGCTCGGATCCGAAGTCGTGATGCCCGAATAGGTGTAGATGTCGTTCACGCCGTTGGCAGACGAGTAGTAACTCGGCGTATGTTTGCGCCACGCCGAGGGTACGGTGCGCTCCAACTGCGCCTCAAACTCGGCCATGAGGGTCGCATCGGTGCAGATGTGGCGCACATAGTCACCCAAATCGAAGAAGCGCACGGGCGAATAGCCGTCAAGCGACTGCAAAGCAGAGACATCGACCGCCTCCAAATCGGCCTGATTGTTGATGCGGCGCATCACATCGGCCAAGGCCTCCAGCTCGCTTGTGACCGTGATACCGATGGTGCCATAGGGCATCACATAGCTCGTGTAGAAGTCGAAGAAGGCTTGCGAAATCCCCTGATAATCAACTGCGCCAATCATATGGGCACCCATCTCTTTGTAGGGGAAGCCGTAGGCCATAATCTCGCTTGTCGAGCCAATCAGATGGTCGGCCACATCACGCAGTTCGTAGGCCACCTCGATAGACGACATATAGCAGTCGTCGAAGAGGATAAACTCCATCTTCATCCCTGCCGTGCGAATGGCCTCGGCCAGGGTCGAAATATCGGTCTGGTAGGCTGCACTCGAACCGCCAAACCAACGGGTCAGCGGGTTGCCGTTTTCGTCGAGGTAGTCCCAATACTCCCGCTCGGCCTCGCCTCGGGCGGTGGTCGGCGTAGCAGGAATCCACGCCATACCGTGACAACCAATGGTCATCGCATACCGCTTGGCGGGGGCGGTGGATGCCACATCGTTCAGAATCGAACGGATGCCCTCGACGGTCGTGATGGGGGGCTCGGTGTAGGTTTTGATCTCCTGCTCATAGACCGCCCCTCGGCCATTGGGCATCAACTCGAACAGACGACCCGAATGGTTGTTCTCCATAAAGAAGACCATCACTCGGCAACCGACGGGCAAACCGTTGGCAATCACATCCTTAATATCTTGGATATTCGTCAGAAAGTTGTTCGTCAGCGCACCTGCATCGCCCGACCAGGGGAGATACATAAAGAGGGTCTGTTCGCCTATGGTTTGTCGTTTTTGGGCATCATCCTCCTCGCAACCGACCAACCACAGCGGGAGCAGCATCAAGAGGAGCCATTTCAGCGTTTTCATCATTTGTATTCTCTCGGTTTGAGGTTATTGAACTGCCAGGTGCGGTCACGCTTATAGGTGTAACCCTCGGGCTTGTTCCAATAGATACGTTCGAAGTTGAAGTAAAGACCCTTACGCTTCTTACCCTCAATCACATAGGGGGTCACCAGAGGGACAAACTCCACCGTACGGCTTATTACACGTGCCTTGTCAGCAGGCAACCCTTCGGCAGCCATTACATCCAGGGCGTGGTCGAACATCAGGATGTGGCGGGGTGTGCGCTGCGTCAGGCCGTCACCCGAAGCCACGATAGCTCGCACCACACCGTTCATTCTGCGTGACCAGCGCTCCGCCTCGGCCTTGTCGCCCAACATCTCGTAAGCGAAGGTGAGGATATTCAACAGCTTGGGGCTGAAGGGGTCACGCATACGGGCAGCATTGGCATAGATGATGAGTTGCTCCAACCGCTCACGATGCACATCGTCGGGGTCAAGCCCCTTCATCAGTGCCATCACCTCGTCCATATCGGGGTTCGAATTGAGCGGTTTATACTCATCACGATAGGCATAACCGTAGTAGAGGTAGTGGTAATCCTCGTCGGTAAGGGTCTCGTCGCCGTTGTTGAAGCGCATCAAGAGCTTGGTGTAGTAGTAGGGCGAACGCTGATCGGTCGTGCGGGCAAGGATATCCTCCTCGACCGGGGTTTTGGCCTCGGCCGCACACAGGCCGCCGAGCAACACCGCCAACAGCAAAAGCAGTCGTTTCATAGGCATAGGGAAAAGGTTTCTATGCTAACGTAACTTTTAGTGCAAATCGTATTTCTCGATGAGCATCTTGAAACGCTCACGCAGTTGGGGCGTACCGGGCACCAACGGCAGACGCATCGTCGGGCCGATCT
Organism: Alistipes sp.; assembly: GCA_017436185.1. Next base: position 157,780 of record JAFSDP010000012.1, read on the forward strand.
TACCCATCACCGACAGGGCGCACTTGGCACCTACGGGGTTACCCTCGGCAAAGAGTGCCTCGACGGCATCGTCCATATCGGCCTTGGCCCAAGCCTCACGGGCGGCATCGTAGTTGCCCTGCTTGGCGCAGTTGATGCAATCCATAAAGAGGCGGGGGAAGACATTGGCTGCCACCGAAATCACACCATCGCCGCCACGCTCCATCAACTCGATGGCAATGCCGTCGTCACCGGCCAAGACCAGAAAACCCTCGGGGCGGTTGTCGATAATCTGCTGCATCTGCTCCAGATTGCCCGATGCCTCCTTGATGCCGATGATGTTGGGAATCTCACGGGCCAGACGCAGGGTCGTCTCGGCAGTCATATTGACACCCGTACGCCCCGGGATGTTGTAGAGAATCACGGGCAGCGGCGAGTGCTCGGCTACGGTCTTAAAGTGCTGATAAAGACCCTCCTGCGAAGGTTTGTTGTAGTAGGGCGTCACGCTCAGAATGGCATCGGCACCACGCAGGTCAAACTCACGCAGCTGGTCCAACACCTCGGAGGTCGAGTTACCGCCGCAACCCATCACCAACGGCACACGACCATTGATTTTGTGGGCCGTGTACATCGCAATCACGGCACGCTCGGGGTTGTAGAGCATCGGCGTCTCGGCCGTTGTGCCGAGGGCCACGATGTAATCCACACCGCCCTCAATCACATAATCGACCATATCGCCCAACGCCTTGTAATCGACCTGACCGCTCTCGGTAAAGGGGGTCACCATCGCAACACCCACGCCTGAAAGTTTCTCTTTAAGCATATCGTCTCTTCTTAAAAAAGTGAACCCTGTACGGGTATATCGTTCGTCGTGGCAGGGGCACTCTCGGCCTCGGCCACACCTGTTTTCTCCTCCTTGATCGGCTCGGTCGGCGCAGCTGCAACCATCGCCATAAACTCTGCCTCGGAGATAATCTTTACGCCCAGCTTTTCGGCCTTGCGACGCTTCTCGGGACCCATCTTCTCGCCTGCAATCAGGTAGTCGATGCTACCCGACACCGAGCCTACATTGCGACCGCCGTGCTGCTCGATCATCGCCTTCAGGTCGTCACGGCTGATGGTGAATTTGCCCGACACCACAAAGCTCTTGCCCTCCAACGTACTTGAGGTGCGCTCCCGCTCCTCGGCTTCGAATTGCAACCCGGCCTCCCGCAGACGAGCGATGAGGGTCTGATTCTGCTCGTCGGCAAAGTATTCGCGAATGGCCACGGCAATCTTGTCGCCCACCTCATCGGCAGCCGTCAGCTCCTCCTCCGAGGCAGCCATCAGGGCATCGATGTTGCGGAACTGCTCGGCCAGATACTTGGCCGTCGTCTCGCCCACAAAGCGGATGCCCAGACCAAACAACACCCGATGGAAGGGCACGGCCACCGAGCCGCGAATCGAGCGGATGATATTCTCGGCCGACTTTTCGCCCAGACGGGGCAGGGGAGCGAGTTGCGAGGCGTTGAGCTGATACAAATCGGCCACATTCTGCACCAATCCGTTGGCATAGAGCAGTTCGACGGTCTCCTCACCCAGCCCCTCGATATTCATCGCCTTGCGACGAATGAAGTGGATGATGCGACCAATCAACTGCACACGACAACCCGTCTGGTTGGGGCAGTAGTGTTTGGCCTCGCCCTCGTAACGAATCAGCGGCGTGCCACACTCGGGGCATCTATCAATATAGGTAAAGGGGGTGCTGTCGGCAGGGCGCATCGAAAGTTCGACGGCCGTAATTTTCGGGATAATCTCGCCACCCTTCTCGACATAGACCATATCGCCCGGGCGGATGTCGAGTTGTGCCATCTGTTCGGCATTGTGCAGCGTGGCACGTTTCACGGTCGTTCCGGCCAGCAAGACAGGGTCGAGGTTGGCCACCGGGGTGACGGCACCCGTACGACCCACCTGGAAGGTCACTTCATTGAGGCGGGTCAGCGCCTGCTCGGCCTTGAACTTGTAGGCTACGGCCCACTTGGGGGCTTTGGCCGTGAAGCCCAGACGGCGACGAATGGCAAAATCATTGACCTTGATCACCACGCCATCGGTTGCAAAGGGGAGGGCGTGACGTGCCTCATCCCAATGGCGAATGTACTCTTCAATCTCCTCAAAGGAGCGACAGAGCGTTCCTGCCTCCGAAATCTTAAAGCCCCAACGGCGTGCCGCCTCCAACGAGGCTGCGTGGCTCTCGAAGGGGAGGTTATCGCCCGCCACCTGATAGAGGGTGCAATCCAGACCACGCTTGGCCACCACCGACGAGGCCTGCTGTTTGAGCGTTCCTGCGGCGGCATTGCGGGGATTGGCCAGTAGCGGCTCGCCCTGCGCCTCACGCTCGCGATTCAGGCGATCGAACGACGCATAGGGCATCAGCACCTCGCCACGAATCTCGAAAAACGAAGGCCACCCTTCGCCCTGCAACGTCAGGGGCACCGAACGAATCGTGCGCACGTTGGCCGTCACATCGTCGCCCTGCTCGCCATCGCCACGAGTCACGGCACGCAACAGATGACCGTTTTCGTAGCTGAGCGAGATGGCCGTACCGTCGAACTTCAACTCGCAGACATACTCCGTGGGGCCCACCTCCCGCTCGATGCGTTCGATGAACTCACGCAGTTCGTCGAGCGAATAGGTATTGCCGAGCGAGAGCATCGGGTAGCGGTGCTTCACGCTCTGGAACTCGCTCGTAAGGTCGCTGCCGACACGATGGGTGGGGGAGTTGGGGTCGTCAAATTCGGGATGAGCCTGCTCCAAATCTTGCAACTCACGCAAGAGCGTATCGAACTCAAAGTCCGACAACTCGGGGCTGTTTTCAACGTAATACTTATAATTATGGTATTCGAGCAGGCGGCGCAGCTCCTCTATACGGCGACCAATCATAGGGCTAAAAAGGGGTTTATGCGTTGTAAAGGTACGGATTTTGTTCCAATCTGCCTACGAAAACAAAAAAAATGCAAGAAAAAAATTACAGATGTGGTGCAATCTACTTTTTTTGCTTATAATTGCAGAAAATTTTAGACATTAACCCTATCATTATGACCAAACCGAATACCGCCAAGAAGCATATTGTAACGAGCTTCAATAACTTACCCGCCGAACTGCAGGAGGCAGTCAAGGCGTTCTACCCGCTTGGCTTCACGGATGCCATGATGCGCATCGACAAACCCAATGGCGATTTCTTCTATGCCGTACCGTTCGACACCGAAGATACGGCCTACCTGGTGAAGATCGACGTGAAGATTGACGACAAAGCCGGCGAGGAGGACGATAAGGATTACTACGACGACGATCTGAAGGGTGCCGACGAGTTGCAGGACGACGAGGCCAACGAGCCTATGTCGAGCAACGACGACGACATCGACATCTAATAAAAGCCTATGCACAAACCACTTTGGGTGGTAGTTGCAGCCCTGACACTCTCGGCGTGTGGTATGGCCGAGCGGGACGACGAAGGGCCTCAAAGTCGCGACTACCTGACCTTTACCGATGCAGCCTTCGAACACTACTGCATCGAGAAGTTTGACACCAACCACGACGGACGCCTCTCTCGCTACGAAGCCGAGGGCGTCCGCTCGATTGTTTGCCCCAACCTCGAAATCGAATCGCTGGACAACATCGAGGCCTTCATTCGCCTCGAAACGCTCGACTGCTCGAACAATCGCATCGAGCGCCTTTCGCTTGACGAGTGCCGCTGGTTGCGCACAATCGATTGCAGCAACAACCACCTGAACGAACTGTCGCTGAAGGGGTTGCGCACGCTTTCAACGCTTCGGTGCAACCAAAACCGACTCTCGGTGCTCGACCTTGACGACACCGCATCGCTCACGATGCTCAACGCCGAAGGCAACGCCCTGCGTACGCTCGACTTGACCCCTTGCAGCAGCTCGCTACGGGCACTCACCCGCCAAAATCCGACGCTGGAGGTCATCTATTACCGTGCCGGTCAGCAGGTCGATTTCGAGTCGCCGACCACCATCGAGGAGCGATAGGCGGGCAAATGTTCATAAGTTGATGAAAATCTTCGCTCGGAGCGGTCGCATTTCGAAAAAGTTTTTGTAACTTTGACTGCAAATTTTTGCCAACACAACCAAAACGGACAATAATTCGTAAACACAATAGAACTTCTTAACTCAATGAAAAAAGTAGATGTGATTCTCGGCCTGCAATGGGGCGACGAAGGCAAAGGTAAGGTGGTCGATGTACTGACCCCGAACTATGAGGTAGTAGCCCGTTTCCAGGGTGGTCCTAATGCCGGCCACACGCTGGAGTTCAACGGCGAGAAGTATGTCCTGCGCTCGATTCCTTCGGGTATCTTCCAGGGTGGCAAAGCCAATATCATCGGTGGTGGTGTCGTTTTGGATGCCATCTTGTTCCGCAAGGAGGCCGAGGAGTTGGCCAAGAGCGGCCACGACCTTACGCGTCAGCTCTCCATCTCGAAAAAGGCACACCTGATTCTGCCGACCCACCGTATGCTCGACGCTGCCTATGAGGCCGCCAAGGGTAGTGCCAAAATTGGTACGACGGGCAAGGGTATCGGCCCCACCTACACCGATAAGATCAGCCGCAATGGCATGCGTGTAGGCGACCTGCTGCGTCCCAACTTCAAGGAGATCTATGCCCAGGCCAAGGGTCGCCACGAGCAGATTCTGAAGAGCCTGAACTACAGCTACGACATCACCGAGCTGGAGCAGGAGTGGTTCGAGGCCGTTGAGTATCTGAAGCGTTTTCAAATCATCGACAGCGAGTACTTCGTAAACAATTCGCTCAAGGCCGGCAAGAGCATTCTGGCCGAGGGTGCACAGGGCACGTTGCTCGACGTCGATTTCGGTTCGTACCCCTTTGTAACCTCCTCGAACACGGTGTGTGCAGGTGTCTGCACCGGTTTGGGTCTGGCCCCCAACCGCATCGGCGAGGTGTTCGGTATCTTCAAGGCCTACTGCACCCGTGTGGGTAGCGGTCCCTTCCCGACCGAGTTGTTCGACGAGACGGGAGCCACGCTGCGCCGCATCGGTCACGAGTATGGTGCCGTAACGGGCCGCGAGCGTCGTTGCGGATGGCTCGACCTGGTGGCGTTGAAGTATTCGATTATGATCAACGGCGTTACGCAGCTCATTATGATGAAGTCGGACGTAATGAACGACTTCGAGACGGTGCGTGTTGCCACGGCCTACAAGGTGAATGGGGTAGTGACCGACGAGTTCCCCTTCTCAATCGAGGAGGATGTCGAGCCGGTTTACACCGACTTCGAGGGTTGGAAGTGCGACCTGCGTGCCTGCCGCACCTACGAGGAGTTCCCCGAGGCCTTCAAGCGCTATGTCGATTTCATCGAGCAGCAGACGGGTGTCCCCGTGAAGGTGATTTCGGTAGGCCCCGACCGTGACGAGACGGTACTGCGCTAAGAAGAACGAAAACAACATTTTATGAATAATGCTTTGAACATTGTCGTGTTGGCCAAACAGGTGCCTGACACACGACAAGTCGGCAAAGATGCAATGACGGCAGAGGGCACGGTGAATCGTGCTGCTCTGCCGGCTATTTTTAATCCCGAAGACCTCAATGCCCTCGAGATGGCCCTTTCCATCAAAGAGCGTGTGGCAGGGTCGCAGGTCTATCTGCTGACAATGGGTCCCGCTCGTGCCGCCGACATCATCCGCGAGGCAATGTTTCGTGGTGCCGATGGGGGTTATCTGCTCTCGGGACGTGAGTTTGCCGGCTCCGATACGTTGGCCACGTCGTATGCCTTGGCGTGCGCTCTGAAGAAAATCAACCCCGATATGGTCATCGCAGGTCGTCAGGCCATCGATGGCGATACGGCCCAGGTAGGTCCGCAGGTGGCCGAGAAACTTCAGCTGCCGCAGGTGACCTATGCCGAAGAGGTGGTCAAGATTGATACGAAACGAATTGTCGTGCGTCGCCGCATCGAGTCGGGCGTGGAGACCGTCGAGGCTCCGCTGCCGTTGGTGCTTACGGTGAATGGCTCGGCTGCTCCGTGTCGCCCCCGCAACGCCAAGCGACTGATGAAATACAAGGCCGCCCGCACCGCTTCGGAGCTTACGATTGAAAAGAGCGAGGTGGTGGTGCGCCGTGTGGAGCAGCTGCCCGAACTGCGCATTACCGAGTGGGGTGTCGCCGACATCACGCCGGATGCCGACCAGCTGGGCTTTGCAGGCTCGCCCACAAAGGTGAAGCGCATCGAAAATGTGGTATTCCAAGCCAAGGAGGCCAAGCGTCTGGACTGCTCGGACGAGGCGTTAGAGGGGCTGATTCAGGAACTGATCGCCGCCCACACCATCGGCTAACCGCTTAAAAACGAAAACGATGAACAACATTTTAGTCTATATCGAACAGGAGGCGGGCCTGGTTGCCGACGTCAGCTTGGAGCTTCTGACCAAGGGTCGTGAGCTGGCTGCCACGTTGGGCGTGGAGCTGGAGGCGGTGGTGATTGGCACCGAGACCTGCGGGCTTTCCGAAGTGTTGGCCAAGTATGGCGCCGAGCGAATTTGGGTGGCTGACGATCCCATCTTCTGTCCCTACCGCACGCTGCCGCATACGGCCATTCTGACGAAACTCATCACCCAAGAGCAACCGCAAATTGTGCTCTTCGGTGCCACTTCGGTGGGGCGTGATTTAGCCCCTCGTGTCTCGTCGGCGCTGCACAGCGGATTGACGGCCGACTGCACCCAACTCGAGATTGGCGACCACACCGATACCAAAACGGGCAGGCACTACGAAAATCTGCTCTACCAGATTCGCCCCGCCTTTGGCGGTAACATCATCGCCACCATCATCAACCCCGACCACCGTCCCCAGATGGCGACCGTGCGTGAGGGCGTAATGCGCCGTGAGAAGGCGGCAACACCTGCCCGGGGCGAGGTAAAGATGATTGATTGGCAACATTGGCTCTCGGATGCCGATCTGGCTGTTCGCATTCTGGAGCGTGAGGTTACCGAGCGCAAAATTGACATCAAAGGGGCTTCGATTATCGTGGCCGGCGGCTACGGCGTAGGCTCGAAGGAGAACTTCGCCCTGCTGCACGAGTTGGCCGAGGTGCTTGGCGGTGAGGTGGGCGCCTCCCGTGCTGCTGTCGATGCCGGCTTTACGGAGCACGCCCGCCAGATTGGTCAGACGGGTGTCACAGTACGTCCCAAGCTCTACATTGCCTGCGGCATCTCGGGACAGATTCAGCACACGGCCGGTATGGAGCAATCGGCAATGGTGATTTCGATCAACACCGACCCCAATGCCCCCATCAACCGCCTGGCCGACTACGCCATCACGGGCGATGTAATGACGGTCATCCCCAAACTCATCAAGTTCTACAAGCAAAACGCAAAGTAATGGCCAACTTTTTTACCGATAATAAAGACCTTCAGTTGCAGCTCGACCACCCGCTGATGGAGCGCATCGTAGCGATGCGTGAGCGCAACTACACCCAGGCCGAGCAGTACGACTACGCACCGCAGAACTATGCCGATGCGATGGATTCCTACCGACGTGTAATGGAGTTGGCGGGCGAGATTTGCGGCGAGGTGATTGCCCCCAATGCCGAGGGGGTTGATTGCGAAGGACCGCACCACGAGGGTGACCACGTGCGCTATGCTTCGGGCACGGTGGCCAACCTGCAAGCGATGCACAAGGCGGGGTTGGATGGCATTTCGTTGCCTCGACGCTACGAAGGGTTGAATTTTCCGCTTTCGACCTTTGTGATGGTCAATGAGATGATTGCCCGTGCCGATGCAGGGTTTCAGAATATCTGGGGCTTGCAGGATTGCGCCGAGACGCTCTACGAATTCGGCTCGGAGGAGCAAAAGGAGAAGTACCTGCCCCAAACTTGCGACGGCAAGACCTGGGCCATGGATTTGACCGAGCCGGATGCAGGCTCGGATTTGGGTGCCGTGATGCTGAAGGCCACCTGGTCGGAGGAGCGTCAGACGTGGTTGTTGAACGGCGTCAAGCGCTTCATCACGAATGGCGATGGCGACTTGGCCCTCGTGTTGGCACGCACCGAGGAGGGCACGACCGATGCCCGAGGTCTGTCGATGTTGCTCTACGACAAGCGCAACGGCGGAATGAAGGTGCGCCGCATCGAGAATAAACTCGGCATCAAGGGGTCGCCGACCTGCGAGCTGGTCTTTACAGATGCCCCTGCCGAGTTGGTGGGCGATCGACGAATGGGTCTGATTAAGTATGTGATGGCGCTGATGAATGCGGCTCGTCTGGGTATTGGCGCACAATCGGTCGGCACCTGCGAAGCGGCCTACCGTGAGGCGTTGAAGTATGCCCACGAGCGTCGCCAGTCGGGCAAGGCCATCATCGAATTTACAGCCGTCAGCGAGCTGCTTTCGTTGATGAAGGCCAAGACGCAGGCAGTTCGAGCATTGCTTTATGAAACGGCTCGTTTTGTGGAGATTTACAAGCAATTAGCAGATATCAACAAAGAGACCCACTTGGATAGCGATGCCCGCAGCGAGATGAAACACTACAATCGCTTGGCCGATGGTTTCACGCCGCTTGTCAAGCTCTTCTCGTCGGAGTACGCCAACCAAACGGCCTACGACGCCATTCAGATTCACGGTGGCTCGGGCTTTATGAAGGATTACCCCGTGGAGCGCATCTACCGGGATGCCCGCATTATGAGTATCTACGAGGGTACATCGCAGTTGCAGGTTGTGGCAGCCATCAATGGGGTCACAAAGGGGACCTTCCGTGAGCAAATTGAGTGCTATGCCAACGAAACTTACAGCGAGGAGACGGCCGCGGAGGTGGCTCGCCTGCAACGTATGACCGCCTCGTTGGATGCAATGATCGAGCGTGTCGAGGCGGTTGAGCGTGAGCACAACGGATTCAAGGAGTTGCACGCCCGTCGTCTGGTCGAGAGCGTGGGCTACATCATTATGGGCTACCTGCTCTGCCGTCAGGCTTCTCAACACAGCGAGGAATATCTAAACTCGGCTCGCATCTTCTGCCGCCACGGTGCCGGTAAGGTTGCCGAGGCGTGGGCCGTTATTGAAGGCTCGGAAGGGGAGGATGTAGCACTGAACAAGGCCATCCAAAGCGAGACGCTGTAACTGGGAATAAGCAAAACAATAAGAGCCGCAACCAAGAAGGTTTGCGGCTCTTTTGTTATAGGTGCAATCCGAATTTCACTCCGACCGAGAAGTAGAAAATCTCGTCAAAATCGAGCGTGTGATTCGTAGCCTTGGAGATCAAATCGAGGTCTTTCGACGAGAGTTCGTAGTAGAGCGAAACCGACTTGAAAGGCAAATCGCTCGGCTTAAAATAGTAGGTAACACGTTGCCCCACATAGAGATACAAACGCAATCGAGAGGCAAAACGGTAATAGTTGCCATACTTCGACGGCTCGGACACCCAGTAGTCGCCACCCGAGACGTAGTTGATGTAGGCACCGCACGAAAAAGGCTCGATACCCAACCGCTCGTGGCAACGGATATTCCAGGGGATGTAGTTCTGTTTGAGGGTAAAGGTAACTTGGGGGTCATCCGAGAATTTCTCGGGCAGGTAGCCCACGTGGAAGTCGGTCTCCCAACGATTCCACCGTCCGTAATCCCATCCGCAGGCCAACGAAAAGAGCCCCATACCACCCGCATATTGTCCCTTATAGTGGGTCGGAACGATGCGTTTCCAACCCGAATAGTCGTCGTGCAGTCGCTGTTCGAGGGCGGTCTGCGCCGAGACTCCCGACACAAAGAGGAGGGCAACAGCACAAAGCAGCGATCTAAAAGTAGTGTTGTTCATAGCTGTAACCATCTTCATTAAGGGTGAAAATCAAAAAGTTGCGCTCGAAGATGCAGTCGCTCTGAATGTAAAGCATTCCATCTTCGAAGGTGTCGTGCACCTCGAATTTATGGCCGTGCCCATTCAAACAAAACTGTAACGAGGGGAAACGCATCAACGCCTCGTGAAAGGCAAAGGCCTTGTGACCAAAGAGTTGTTCGGTCAGCGGAGCGGCGTGCATCACGGCTACCGTATGCGCAGCATCGGCAGGAAACGAGGCCAACTCACGCGCCAAAAAATCCATATCGGGCACGGGATCGAAATCGTTGTACTCCAACGCATTGGTATTCGAGCAGATAAAGCGGAAACGCCCCGCAGTAAAGGCAAAGTGTGCAGGGCCGAAGATCTTCTCATAGACCACACGACCCGTAGCGATGCAATCGTGGTTGCCGATAAGGGCAACATAGGGGAGTGTCAGTTTCTCCAAAATGTCACGCTGACGCTCAAACTCCTCGTTCAGTCCCCAGTCGGTCATATCGCCGCCGTGAATCACAAAGTCGATGTCGGCGAGCGAATTGATACACTCCACCGCATCCTCGAACTCATCGTACCAGCGCTGCGTATCGCTCAAAAAGACAAAGCGTATTTCACTTTTTGAAGCCGTGCGCTCTTCGATAAGCGGAATGGTGCGGGCGTGGATATCCCTCGCCCCATCGATGCGGGTATCGTAGGCGTGAAATTCGCTCTGACAAGCCGTCAGCGAGAATAACATAATTATATATAGCGCAAGCCTTCTCATTCGCCGTAGCATTTTACGGTGCAAAATTCGTCAATTTAGCCCCTAAACAAAAGGTGAATTCGGGTAGATAATTTGTCATTTTAAGTTTTTGATAGTTCATTTACGTATGGAGGTTGTTCAATATCGGAATACTATACCCGATTTGACCAATAGAGAGCACATAATGCCAATTTGAGCAGACGAAAAGTTCCTACATTTGCAAAAAATTGAAAAACCGATGGACAGCACCAACATACAAAGCATCACCCTTGGCGAAATCATCAACCACGCCAAGCGCCACAACACACACATCGAGAAGCATACTTACAAGGGGTGTTTGATTGGCCACTATTCAGTCAGCGAGCAAATCAAAGAGCCCTTCTTCGAATATCCGACCCGCATCGATGCCATCGTATTCTTTATCTGCACGAAGGGTTGCGCCAAATTCAGATGCAACCTGAAAGAATATACACTCAACGAAGGGTCGTTGATGCTCATTCCGCCTCGTAGCCTGGTCAATCGCAGCGAAACCTCCGACGAACACGAAGGCTATGTGGTATTCTTCGATACCGACTATTTGGGAGAGTGCAATTTCAACCTCAAACAATTCACGTCACTGATGATGCAAATTTCCGAAAACGTCTGCATCACACTAAACGACACAGAGTTGCAACGTTTGATGCGCTCCACCTCGACCCTCGAAGCATTGATTCTCGAACAGATAACATCGAGCTTCCGTGACGACATCATCCGCTCGATGGTCGAGACGTTGATGTATCAATTCTGCGAGGTGTTTTCGGTGCGCATCGACAGCAAAACTGCCCAGGGCGAGGACAAACTCTCCCGTCAGGAGAACTATTTCCGCAACTTCATCAAGGAGTTGGGCGAGCACTACACCGAGCGACAGAATGTGACCTACTACGCCGAGAAGCTCTGCATTTCGTCGCGCTACCTAACGACTATCGTGCGCAAGGTGAGCGGCCTTTCGGTGACCGATTGGATGAACAAATACCTCTTGATGGAGGCGAAATACCTGCTCAAATACAGCGATATGAGCATCCAGGAGATTGCCTACCGTCTCTCGTTCCCCGACCAATCGTTCTTCGGCAAATACTTCAAGCAGCACACGGGCGTTTCGCCTTCGACCTACCGAAGCAAATAAGAAAGCGGAGTGCTCCATCCAACAAAAAAAGACCCCTCGCCATTGGCAAGGGGTCTTTTTCTTATCGACGTGTGAGCAATTATGCCCAGTTGAGAATCTTGCGGAAGTCGAACTCCTCGGGGTTCTCGACATAGGCCTTGGCAGCCTCGTAGTCGGCCGGCGTGATGGCGTTGATGATGTTCTCAACCACCGACTTGAACTTATCCGAGCTGATGTCCACCAGACGGGGAGGAATCTTGCCCGTCACGGGATCCTGCAGATCCTTCAGGTAGAGCGGAGCCACGTTACCCTCCGAATCCACATAGACCATACAGCCGGTCTTGCCCTCCGAGAAGAGCTTGTGAACACCAATACCCAGCTCCGAGCAATAGGTCAAATCGTAGGCGATCGGGGTCTGGCAACGTACCTCGTAACCCAGCTCTACGGGGCGGCTCTTCACCTTCAAACCGAGGGCCTTCACCTTCTTCTCGATCATCTCGTTGAAGATGTGTGCCTTAGACACCTTACCCAACTCGGGGTGGCCGTGCTCGTCATACGAGAAGTGGATGCCGCTCTTGGCAATCTCCTCGTCCGAAAGCGAGTGGAACACGCCCTCCGAAATCACGGCGGCACCGTAATCCATACCCATCAGCTTACGCTTGAGGATGGCCGAAATCACCAGATTGACAATCTTCTCGACCGTAATCTCGGTCTTATCGAACATCTCGGGAATCACAATCATCGGATAGTGGCAAGCCTCACCGATACCAAAGGCCAGGTGACCTGCCGAGCGACCCATAGCGGCCAGCACGAACCAGTTACCGCTCGTGCGAGCATCTACATAGACGGCACGGGCAATCACAGCACCCTTATCCTTGGCCGACTCGTAGCCGAACGTGGGAGCACCCTTCGGCAACGGAAGGTCGTTGTCGATGGTCTTGGGAACGTGGATGTTGGCGATGGGGTATTGCTTGGCCTCCAAGAACTTGGCGATGCGGTTAGCCGTCGAAGCGGTATCGTCGCCACCCACCGTTACGAGCAACTTGATGTTGTTGTCGGTGAAGAACTTGAGGTTAAAGTTGTTCTCAAAATCCGAATCCTTCGGCTTGAAACGGCTCATCTGCAAGAACGAACCACCCTGATTGAAGATGGCGTCGGCCATCGCAAAGTCAATCTCGACGGTGCGGGGCGTGGGGTTGAAAAGACCCGTGTAACCCTCGTGCAGACCAATCACCTTATAACCGTGGTGCAGGAAGGTCTTGGCAACGCTGCCTACAACGGTGTTCATACCGGGCGCCGGACCGCCACCGGTCAGAATAGCAATAGCTTCTTTCATAGTTGATTATTTAAAAGTTTATAACTTGCAAAAGTAAATACAACATTCAAAAATAGTCATTTTTTTTGTATCCACCAACTATTTTCTTTAATAGTTATCTTTCTATGAAAGATTTTAGTCGAAAGTGGTCTTATTTATCCTTTTTTGCCTATCTTTGCACATTATAGTCACTTAACGACACACTACGATGAAAAAACGAGTTATCTGGGCCGTGTTGGCTATGTTGGGCTTCTCGACCGCCTGCTCGACCGTCAAGCAAACGCCGCAACAGGGCGAGGGTGCCACGACGGGCGAAGCTACCGAGGTGGATGGCGAGATCAAGGATCAGCGTATCGTTGTGATGTACGGCGTGCCGTCGCGTGTAACGCAGCCCGTTACGCAGCAGGCGGAGACCGAGCAGAACGAAACCGATAAATAAGCGTTCCGATGAGTCGTCGCCCGAGCCTCCGCAAACGATTGGCGCTCAGACTCTTCTCCGAGTTATATAAAGAGAAGGTCGAGGCGCATCGTCTCGATACGCTCTTCTGGGAGTGCACCCTGCGATGCAACCTCCGTTGCCGCCATTGCGGAAGCGATTGCCGAGTCGATGCGACGCAACCCGATATGCCCTTGGAGGATTTCCTGCGGGTCATCGACACCGAGCTTACGCCTCATATCTTGCCCCGCGAGGTGCTGATCATCCTCTCGGGTGGCGAGGTATTGGTACGTGAAGATTTGGAGGAGGCGGGCCGAGCACTCAAGGAGCGAGGCTATGCGTGGGGGATGGTCACCAACGGATTGTTGCTCACCGAGGATCGACTGCAACGACTCATCGATGCGGGACTTTGCTCCATCTCGGTCAGTTTGGACGGCTTCGAGGAGCAGCACAACTACATCCGCCGCCACAGCGAAAGCTACCGTCGAGCCACCGAGGCCATTCGCTCCATTGTGCGCCACCCCGAGTTGGCCTTCGATGTGGTGACCTGCCTTACCTCGCCGATGGTCGGCCGTCTGGAGGAGATGAAACAACACCTCTTGCAGTTGGGCGTAAAGCATTGGCGCATCTTCTCGATCTTCCCCGCAGGACGTGCGGCCGAAGACGAGCAGTTGCAGCTCATCGATGAGGAGTTCACCACGCTGCTCGACTTCATCAGCCGCAGCCGCAAAGAGGGTAAAATCGACGTCAGCTACGCCTGCGAGGGCTTTCTGGGTCGCTACGAGGCCGAGGTACGTGACCACTTTTACCAATGTGCCGCCGGCATATCGGTCGCCTCAATTCGGGTCGATGGGTCAATTTCGGGTTGTACCTCGATTCGGGCCAACTACCACCAGGGCAATATCTATCGGGACAGTTTCTGGGAGGTGTGGCAAAACCGTTTCGAAGAGTTCCGCAACCGAAGTTGGGCCAAGACGGGGGAGTGCGAGAAGTGTGAAATGTGGCGTTACTGCCAGGGTGGCGGAATGCACCTGCGTGACGATAACGGGCAGTTGATGTACTGCCATTACCAACGAATTAAAGCGTAAAAACAAATAGTGAAACGTATGAAAAAACTGATTTCGAAAATGATGCTTATCCTTTCGGCCCTCTTTGCCGTTGGGTCGCTCTCGGCACAGGAGGTGCAGTGGAGCGCCTCGATTGAGGAGCAGAGCGCCGACGGATGCCGTGTCGTGGTTACGGCCAACATCCCCGAGGGCTACCATATGTACGACCTCGGCCCCTATGTGGGTGGCCCGCTGGCTACGGCCTTGACCTTCACGGTCGAGGGTGGCGAGACGGTAGGCGAGGTAACGCCGTTGCAGGATGCTCACCGCTACTACGACGATGTATTCTGTATGGAGATTGGCACCTATGAGGGGGTAGCAAAATTTGCCCAGAAGATTCGTCTCAACGCCCCTGCGGCCACTATTGCCATCACCACCGAGAGTATGATTTGCGACGACCAGAGCTGTATGCCGCCGCAAGACAGCGAACTGAAGCTCACCATTGGCGAGCCGACGGCTGCGGCCAACGAGGGTCCGAAGGATGCTGCCGGCGACAAGGGTCTTTGGGCGCTGATCATCGAGGCCATTCTGTGGGGTTTTGCTGCCCTGCTGACCCCCTGCGTCTTCCCGATGGTGCCGATGACCGTATCGTACTTTCTGAAGGGCGAGGGTGGTGTTGCCCGTGGTCGTCTGCGTGCAGCCCTCTACGGTCTCTTCATCGTAGGTCTCTACACGCTGCCCATTGCCGCCATCATTCTGATCACCCGCCTGGTGGGTGGCGATTCGGTGACGGCCGACATCTTCAACTGGTTGGCTACGCATTGGTTGCCCAACGTGCTCTTCTTCGTGGTGTTTATGCTCTTTGCCGCCTCGTTCTTTGGCGCATTCGAGATTACGCTGCCTTCGTGGATGGTCAATAAGTCCGACTCGAAGGCCGACACGAAGGGTCTGGGCGGTATCTTCTTCCTGGCGCTGACGCTGGTGTTGGTATCGTTCTCGTGCACGGGTCCCATCGTAGGCTCGGTGCTGATTAAATCGACCGCCGGTGAGTTCTGGTCGCCCATTCTGACGATGCTGGCCTTCTCGGTGGCCTTTGCCCTTCCCTTCACGCTCTTCGCCTTCTTCCCCTCGCTCTTGAAGAACCTGCCGAAGAGTGGTGGTTGGCTCAACTCGGTGAAGGTCGTTATCGGTTTCATCGAGGTGGCTCTGGGTCTGAAATTCCTCTCGGTTGCCGACCAAGTGTATCACTGGGGCATTCTGGATCGTGAGGTCTATCTGGCCATCTGGATTGTAGTCTTCACGCTGCTGGGTCTCTACCTGCTGGGCAAAATTAAGTTCGCCCACGACAGCGAGGTGAAGTATGTGAGCGTTACCCGCCTCACGCTGGCCATCGTGACCTTCTCGTTTGTGGTCTATCTAATTCCGGGTATGTGGGGTGCACCGCTGACCCGTCTGTCGGGCTACCTGCCGCCCCTCACCTCGCAGGACTTCGTGCTGGGTCAGGGTACGACCGTAGCTCCTACGGCTACGCAGGCTACCCCCGCAGGTCGCAAGTACAGCGACTTCCTGCACCTGCCGCACGGTCTGGAGGGCTTCTTCGATTTGAAGGAGGCCGAGGCCTATGCCAAGGAGGTAAACAAACCTATCTTCATCGACTTCACGGGCCACGGTTGCGTAAATTGCCGTGAGATGGAGATGGCCGTTTGGTCGAACGAGGAGGTACTGTCGATGCTCAAGAACAACTATGTGGTTTGCGCCCTCTACTCCGACGACAAGAAGGAGGTCGATGAGAGCGATTGGGTCACGACCGACACGGGCCGTGTGCTGAAGCAGTTGGGTAAGATCAACTCGCACTACGCCCTGACGACCTACGGCGTGAATGCCCAGCCCTACTATGTGCTGCAGGGCAAGGATGGTAAGCCGCTCGTCGAGCCTCGTGGTTACGATTTGGATGTAGCCGCCTTTGCCGACTTCCTCAAGCGAGGGCTGGAGGCCTACAACAAGCAATAGCGCCGATTTTCGCCGCAACACAAAGGTGCAGTCCCAAATGGGGGATTGCTCCTTTTTTATTTAAGGTATAGGGGATTGCCAAACGGAAAAATTTTCGTAGCTTTGTATAAACCGCCAAACTTTTGATTGCGATGCGCCTTTGTCTGCTACTCTGTACGCTCTTTGCAACCCTTACGGCTGTTGCTCAAAGCGATACCCACCTAAAAGCCCTGCCGTTGGAGAATGTCACACTGCTCGATTCGCCCTTCAAGCGGGCCGAGCAACTCGATATTCGCTACCTCTTGACGCTCGATGCCGACCGCCTGTTGGCCCCCTACCGCAAGGAGGCGGGCCTTCCGCCCAAAGCCGAGAACTACCCGAATTGGGAGAATACGGGACTCGACGGCCACATTGGCGGCCACTACCTTTCAGCCCTTGCCCAGATGTATGCCTCGACAAAGAACACTGAAATCGGCAAGCGGCTCAACTATATGCTCGACGAGTTGGAGCAGTGCCAATCCGACGACGGCTATCTCGGCGGTGTGCCCAACGGCCGCAAAATCTGGCAGGAGATTGCCTCGGGCGATATTCGTGCGGGGCGTTTCAATCTGAACGGTGGGTGGGTACCTTTGTACAATATCCACAAAATTTTTGCCGGTCTGCGTGATGCGTGGCACTACACCCACGACCGCCGTGCCCGACGGATGCTCATTGCCCTTACCGATTGGATGGAGCGCACAACACACAACCTGACTGATGAGCAGATGCAACAGATGCTCTACAGCGAACACGGCGGACTGAACGAGATTTTTGCCGATGTGGCGGCTCTGACAAACGACAAACGCTATCTGCGTCTGGCGCATCGTTTTTCGGATAACGAACTGCTTAAGCCACTCTTGCGGGGCGAAGATCGCCTGACGGGTATGCACGCCAACACGCAGATTCCGAAGGTCATCGGCTACAAACGCATTGCCGAGGTGGAGGGGCTTACGGATTGGGTGCAGGCGGCCGAATACTTCTGGCAACAGGTGGTCGAACATCGCTCCATCTCGATTGGCGGAAACAGCGTACGGGAGCATTTTCATCCTCACACCGATTTCTCGTCAATGCTCACCAGCGAGCAGGGACCCGAAACCTGCAACACCTACAATATGTTGCGTTTGAGCAAAATGCTCTACTGCACTTCGGACGAAGGTCGCTACATCGACTATTACGAACAGGCACTCTACAACCACATCCTTTCGAGCCAACACCCCGAGCAGGGTGGCCTGGTCTATTTCACACCGATGCGTGCAGGTCACTATCGGGTCTATTCGCAACCGCACACCTCGTTTTGGTGCTGCGTGGGGTCGGGTATGGAGAACCACGCCCGCTATGGCGAGATGATCTATGCCGAACGCAAAGGGGAGCTGACCGTCAATCTCTTCATCCCCTCCGAAGTCCGATGGCAGGGCGGCCTCGTTCGTCAAACAACCGCCTTTCCCGAGGAAGAGGCCACAACCCTGACCCTCACACCCAAACGCAATGGAGCACGCTTTCGCCTGCGTGTGCGTATCCCGTCGTGGTGTAGGGTTGAGCAGATGCAACTGACCCTGAACGGCCAACCCATCGAAAAGCTCATCGAGGGCGACTACCTTCTGATTGACCGCCGTTGGCAGCGGGGAGATTGCATCAAGGTAACCCTTCCGATGGCATTGCGTGCGGTGGCGATGCCCGACCAATCGGCCAACTATTCGTTTATGTATGGCCCGATTGTCTTGGCCGCTTCGTTAGGCGAAGAGGAGCAAGAGGGGTTGTTTGCCGATGAGAGTCGTGGCGGACACATTGCCGCAGGCCCTCGACTTTCACTCGACCAAATGCCCTGTCTGGTGGGGGAGTCATACACGCTGCTCGACCACATTCGCCCGACCGACAAGCCGCTCACCTTCACCCTGCACGGCCTCTATCCCACCACCTACGAGGGGATGACGCTGCGACCGTTCCACCAACTCTACGCCTGCCGTTATATGGTCTATTGGCCGCTACGCAGTGCCGATGAGTTGGCCGCATTTCAAGCCGAATTAGCCGCCAAAGAGGCCTCGGCCGGCGCCCTGCAACAAGCTACGACCGATGTGGTCTATTGTGGAGAGCAACAACCCGAAAGCGACCACTTCATCACCTCGACCGATGCCCTGACAGGTGACGACGAGGGGCGTCATTGGCGCCGCACCCGCACCTCGTTCAGTTACCGACTAAAGACCGCCAACGGTGCAGCCCGCCACCTGCGAATTGCCTACCGTGCCGAATTTTTGTTCGATGCCACGGTGCGCATCAACGGCAAAAAGGTGGCTACGTTGGTTGATACCGACGAGGGACGAGATGCGGTGGCAATGATCTCCATTCCGTCGGCGTTGCGTTCTCTCGATCGCTTAACCATCACCATCGAGCGAGCCGGACACCACACCACGCCCGCCATCTATGAGGTGCGATTGGTGCGCTGACACTACTGCACAAAATAGCGTTCATCCAACCCCAGCGCAAAGCCCTTACGATGGAACGAGGCGACAATAAAGAGCAGGGCAACCAACAGAGCATTGAGCCGAAAACCCGCCGCCTCGCCGTGCAGGTGCAGCACCTCGTGCGTAGCAGAGAGCAACAGCGGAGCGATCAGCACAGCCAGGTAGTTCATCGCCATCACACACGAAAGGGCCAACGTAGCCTGATGGGGTGGGGCGATGGTGGCCGTTTTGTCGTAGATGATGGGCTGCATCACCCCATAGCCAAGCCCTGCCGAGATGGCACCCACCATCAGCAACACCTCGCTGTGGGCGTAACCCATCACCGCCAATCCGAAAGCGGTCAGCAACAGTGCCATCTGGTTGGTCGAGCTGCGCAGACGCCGTATAATGGGGTTTAAGACCAATCCGGGCAACATAATCGCCAAGAAGAAGGCTGCAATTAACCACCCCGAGAAGTGGGCGTTGATGTGGTAGGCGGCCACAAGAAACGAACTATCGAAACTCACCACCAGCACGGCATAGGTAATAAAGAGGTAGAGGGCCATCATTGCCATCAGCCGTCGCCCATCAATTTGGCGTTGGCGCAGCTGCAAACTCTCGTTCGGCTCGGGCATCTCGGGTTGGTTGCGCAGGGACAGACACAACACCATCGAGATAGCCGGCAAGAGATAGACCAAGAAGGGGAGGTGCCAACTGCGGGTAGCCAGGTAGCTCGTCAAGAGGGTAGCCCCCACCAACGTAAGGTTGTTGATGGCCGAGGCGTAACCGAGTTGTCGCACACGCCAATCGCCCGTAAAGTAGGCCGCCACCAACCCCGTAGAGAGCGGAATCACCATTCCTGCGCCAATGCCCATCACACAGCTCCACACCAACAACGCTCGCAACGAGTGGGCGAACAGACACCCCACACCGCTCACGAGAAACAGCGCCAATCCTCCCATCAGAATCGGCCACCGTTCACGCCCCTCGGTCAGCTTACCTGCCAACAAGACAAAGGGGATAATCAAGAGGGAGGGCAGCGACGAAACGAGTTGCAGTTCCAGTTCGCTGCTGTGTGGAAAGATGGTGTGCAGGTCGTCCAGAATTGGCGAAATGGCCAATCCGGGCAACGAGGCAATGGCCGAGATGGACCAAATGGCCAAGAGGTGCCAGAGGGTGATCGTTCCCTTACCGGTCTGAATAGTCATAGTGCTTCGGTTTTTCCTCCTCACTCTGCAACTTCTGCACCAAACCCACAAAAAAAGAGCAGCACCCTCGGTTGGGTACTGCTCTAAAAATTGTCTCTCGGTCGGACTACTTACGCTTGATGCAGCGCACCGACATCGCATTTGCTCCGCCCATCTTCAGGTCGTTTCTCAGACCGCTGTTGGTCGGCTGGGCCTTGTCTAACCAGAAGGCAAAGACACGACCGTCGCTCGTCCAGTTGTAACCCACCCAGGGCTGTGCCTCGTAGGCGGGATTACGGGTCAGCGACTCATCAAAGACGTTCTGCAACATCGCATCGGCATAGAGACGACGACCGGCAGCAAAGAAGAAGCCCTCCGACTCGCCCTTACGCAACGTCCAACCGTAGTTGTTCTCGTAGGTAGCACCATCGACCGTCAAATCCTCGACAATCTCAAAGCCCTCGAAAGCCTCGGCGGGAGCCACCTCCCAACCGTAGGGAGCGGGGCTGTTCACACCCTCCCACACCGAAGGCACGTTACCCGACTGCCAAGCGGCATCTTTGTTGGTCGTGGTGATGAAGTGAGTAGGGTTGGCATTGGTGTAGGCGTAGGTACCCGTCTCGCCGTTCGACTCGGCCAGGGTCAGGTGCACCGTATTGCTGTCGCCATCGAAAATCGTAAAGCTCGTACCCTTCGAAGCATTCCAGGTGGCAGGGCCCACGAAGGGGTCTTTGCGGCCCCACTGGTAGTAAAGGCCATACGAAGCCAAAATCTCGGCCTGGTCGCTATGGCCATTCTGCAACGCACCCAACTGACGATCCATCAGCAGGTAATCACCGCAATCAATGGCATCGGCCTCGGGATCGAAATTGGCAATCCAGATGTGCCAGCTCCACAAGAGGTTATCCTGCTCATCGAAGGCACCAATGACGGCATTGCCCTGCTTGATTTGAGTCTCGTCGCTCGACGAAGCATCCAAAAAGAAGCTGGCCGAGCCATCCTCCTCCAGTGCCAGATAGCGCACCAGGCTCATCGAGGTCTGCCACAACACGGCCACACGCTTGGTGGGGATGCGGGTCTGACCGTCGCCCTTGAGCGAGGCATTGAAGCGGTAGTTGGCACCGGGCTTGTTGGCAATGTAGCAGTTGGCAGGCTCGTTGGTCCAATCCACCTCGGGGGTGTCGAGCGACACAAACAGACTTGCCGACTTGTACTCATCGCCACGCTGACCACGCAGCACAATGTTACCCGACACGGCTACATCGTCACCGGCAGCGGCAGGAGCCTTGATGGTAATGGTACGGTTCTGCGTGCTGATGAGCGGATCCTCCCAGCCCTTGGGCATCGTGGTGAAGGTGAAGGTCTGGGCATCACTCGTAAAATGAACGGTGACCGTCTCGCCATAGGTCATAAAGACCGCCTCGCGATCGAAGGCAATCGAGCACTCGTCATCATCCGAGCTACAAGCTACCAGCACAACGGAGAGGAGCAACACTCCACAAAATTTCAGTATCTCTTTCAGTTTCATACGCTGTAATTTGCGAAAATCTGTGCAAAGATAGGAAAAACGAAAGAACTTTCACCTTTTAAGGTGAATAAATTTCCGCTCATCCCCATCGATTCGCCTTATTAACGCTGTAAGGGGCAAAAAAGTATGTTAGCGACAGAGAAATTCGACATAACTTTCGATGGCCTGTTGGCAGACGGGGCAGAAACTCTCGACCCCTCGGAAGCTGTTCATCAGGCACTGCACCGCAGGGCGATAGATGCCTTTGGCCGCATAGCCGCCACCCTCGAAAACACCCACCTTATCACGATACTCCTCCGTTGCGGGGGTCGGGACGGGGGTCTCCTCGTCGATCATCGAAGCCCACGCCTTGTGTTTGAAATCGACGAGCGTCGTCAGATTCGGCTCCCAGGGCTCCAACCGTTTGTCGTACATCGTATCGTCGTAGGCCGTTGTGCCGACATACTCATCGCCCAACCCCATCAACAGGTGGCCGAACTCGTGGATGTAGATTTTTCCCGTAAAGCCCGGATTATGAGCCGCCGAAATGCCGTAGAAGTTGAAGATGCCGCCACCGCCATACTTCTGCGTGTTGGACAGCACATAGATGTACTCGTAGGGGACGTGGGCGGCCAAATCACGCAAATTCTGCTGGTCGGCCACCGTCTGATAACGCTCCGAATCGAAGGTGTAGAAGTTGGCCTTGCAGACCGTGTTGCGCCAAATATGCTCGCCCGGAATCGTCACGCCCGAATCGACCGAAGGGGCCCATACGGCTCGGATATTGAACTTCGTCTGCAACTTATCGTAGGGGGCATAGGCAAACATCGCCTCGGCAAAGACTTTACAGGCCTCCTCAAATTTTGCTCGCTCTTGGGCGCTATACCCTTCGGGCAACACCACAATATCGACCCGATGGTCGGGCGAGCCGTTATAGACCACATCAAAGGTTTCGTAGCGAGGCACAAACTGCTCGACAAAGTAGCTTTCGGGGTCGATGCGCTGCTCGTAGCGTTTCTCGAAACGACCCCGCTTGTCACGCCCATAGAACTCGATGCGGCAGGGGGCTTTGGGGTAGGGGAAGATGACCGACTCGGGGTAGGAGCGGCTCACACGTTGCGCCTCCTCGGTATCTTGCCACTCGTTGAAGAGGGTGCAGTAGCCTCGTGAGTAGATCTCCCGCTCGGTGCGAAGATCCACGATGCGGAAGAGTTGATTTCCCAATCCCGTTGTATCGACTAACGACTGTTTCGAGCCGGCCCAATAGGGCTCGGCCTTCAGGCAATCGAAGGTGTAGTGTTCGGTTTGGTGGTCGCCGCCGTGGTAAAAATCGAAACGCATCGTGCGATCGAAGAAGAACTCGTCGAAGCGCACCTGTGCCGTTGCGCTGCCCACCACAAAGAGCAACGCCAAGCCAATGAGTTTTTTCATAGCATCCATCAATAAAAAAAGCAAGGGTGGCCGCAACCAAGGGCCACCCTCACAAAGCATCGAAAGTTTACTTCTTTTCGGGCTTGCCGATGGTCTCACGCATCTGCGTGTCGGCCATAATGTTCTTCATCTTGTAGTAATCCATAATTCCCAGATTACCACTGCGGAACGCCTCGGCCATCGCCAGCGGCACCTCGGCCTCGGCCTCAATCACCTTGGCACGGGCATCCTGTGCCTTGGCCTTCATCTCCTGCTCCAGTGCTACGGCCATTGCACGACGCTCCTCGGCCTTGGCCTGGGCGATATTCTTATCGGCCTCGGCCTGGTCCATCTGCAGCTGGGCACCGATGTTCTTACCTACGTCGATGTCGGCAATATCAATCGACAAAATCTCGAAGGCCGTACCTGCATCCAGACCCTTCTCCAACACCACACGCGAAATCGAATCGGGGTTCTCCAACACAATTTTGTGCGAAGCGGCCGAACCGATCGACGAAACGATACCCTCACCGACTCGGGCCAATACGGTCTCCTCACCGGCACCACCGACCAACTGTTTGATGTTGGCACGCACCGTCACACGGGCCTTGGCAATGAGCTGAATACCATCCTTGGCCACCGCAGCCACGGGAGGGGTGTTGATCACCTTCGGATTTACCGACATCTGCACCGCCTCGAAGACATCACGACCTGCCAAATCGATGGCCGTAGCCATTTTGAAGTCGAGCATAATGTTGGCCTTCTGGGCCGACACCAGGGCGTGAACAACATTCGTCACGTTACCCCCGGCCAGATAGTGGGCCTCCAACTCGTTGGGATCGAGGCTCAGACCCGCCTTCGTACTCTCGATCATCGACGAGACGATAATCGAGGGCGGCACCTTACGCCAACGCATCAGAATGAGTTGCAGCAGGCTGATACGCACACCCGACACCAGGGCCGAGAACCACAGACCTACGGGGATAAAATAGAATACGATCCAGATGGCAACCAGCGCCACAAAGACCAACAGAGCAATAAATCCTGCATCCATAATGTTATCGTGTTATTTGGTTTGTTTCTTGACAATTACGTTGAAATTCTCGAAGCCGATGACCTCAATCGGGGTCTGGGCATCGATGTAGCTACCCGTTGTTTTGGCCTCATACTGGCGGTCGTTAATCACCACCTTACCCATCGGAGCCAGACGCGAAAGAGCCACACCGCGATCGCCTACGACCAATTCATCCGACGGGGTGGGCATACTCGACGAGCGAATCTCCTGCTTGAGCGAAAAACGCTGCCACGTCTTGGCTCGAAGCGACAGGATGGTAGCCACCAACGACAATAGCAGAATCGCAACAATCACCACTACACCCGTCGTGGTGCCAAACTGGGCAAAACCGAGATAGATGGCCGCACCGTAGCAGACCAGCGACAGCAGGGCACCCACCGAGACACCCGGCAGAAGGACCAATTCGGTCACCAGAAACAGCACGCCAAAGAGGATTAAAAGTGCAATGTACCACATAACGTATTCGATTGAGTTTTAGGTTATTCGTTGCTTACAGTCTGTTCAACTTCCACGATGCGCACATCCAGCGCAGGCTCGGCACTGCGAATCGAAGCGGCCACCTGATCGGCCACAGCCTTATCGGCAAACTGACCTACGATGAAACGTTCGCCCGCACGCGAAAGTTGCACCTCGGGAGCCTCCGTCTTCATCACCTCACGCACGGCATCGGGCAAGGACTGTGCACCGCTGATTTCGATGCGGTAGCCGCCCGGCACGGTCGGCATCGGCTCCTCCGAGAGGTTACGGTATTGGCCATCAATCCAGACCACAATCTGGGGCTTCAAGAAACCACGCTTCTTGAGTAGCAGACGCCCCTCTTCGGCCTCGGCCATCGTGGCAAAACCACCAATGAAGTAACGCCAACGATTATCCTCGGTACGCACATACGAAACGGGGAAAGCCCCACGGAAGGTCGAGACGGGACGTTTCGTCGAGAAGGTGCCCACCGTCAGGCGGTAAATCGTACCGCGCTGATAGATGGTCGTCTCGGGAATGGGGTTTTGTGCCGTATAGTGGGGTCGTGACGAGAACTGAATCGAGTCGTACTGCAAGAACAGTCGCTCCTTGATCTCCACACGGGGCAGGGCAAACTGAATGGTCGAGAGCTGCTGTTCGACACCGGCCAACGAGTCGGCAGCCGCCTTCAAATCGAGCGTCGAAGCGACGGCTCGCTCATACTCGACCAAGGCTCGTTTGCGAAGGAAGTAATCGACCAACTCGTCCGAAGCGGTCTGACCACTCAACGAGGCCACCTCACGAGCCGCCGCCGAATAACGCTCCGTCTGGCGGTCGAGTTGCTCCTCTTTGCGCAGTGCCTCCATCATATAGTCGTAGGCGTAGCTCTTATTGTCGTAGATGTAGTTCCACTTCTCGCCCAACGCACGGGAAAGCGAGTCGCTCTGGGCCTCAACACGACGGAAACGAGCCTCAATATCGAGTGCCTCCTGCTCGGTTGCTGCAGCGGTGTAAAGCGAATCCAACTCACCGAGTGCCAAATAGTTACCTAAATAGCGATTGACCAAATCCACCGCCTCCATTTCGCCACGCTGGGCACGCATCAGGGCCACATAGTCGGTCGATGTCAGGAGTTGACGGAAGGTGCTGTTCTGCACCAGGTTGCGACGCTGCAACGAGTCGGGCACCACCCGATTGGGCTTTTGGGTGGGGTGCGTAATGGTGGAGTTCAGGTTCGACAGGACCCAATCCTGCTCGATGGTGTTGATGCGGTCGATGATACGCCCCTTGGTGTTGCGCACCTCGAAAATCTCGTTCTCGGCCTGCATAATCAACTCGGCATACTTGGCACGGTTTTGCGGATCTTGGCGCAGTTGGTTTCTCACGCCCACAACGGCCGTGGCAATCGAGTCCTCACGCTGCTGCAGCAGGGCATCCTCCCGAAGCAGCGACATATACTCCTCGTTCTGCTCCAGGCCTGCAATGCGGGCCTCGACAGGGGTCGGAAGTTCCTGCGCCGCAACGGCAGCCGAAATCAATAGAAAGGTCAGGGTTATGTAGATTTTTCGCATAGCTTGCCCTATTTCCACCATTTAATCATACAAAGTTGGATGACACCGAAAATTTCGAGACGCCCAAAGAGCATCAACAGCGAGTTGGTCATCTTTATAACGGTCGGCATCGCCGAATAATTATCCATCGAGCCCACTTCTCCAAAACCTGGGCCTACATTTCCCAAACAGGCCAACGAGCCGGAGAATGCGGTCAGAAGGTCCAAACCAAAGAGGGCACCCACCACCGAGCCGACAAAAATCAGCCCCAGGTAGGCCACAATGAAGACGGCCACCGTGTGCAGCACGTCGTTCTCCTGAATCACGCCGTCCATCTTGATGCGAATGATGGCATTGGGGTGACGTTGCTGCTTCATACGTGCACCGAACATCTTGACTGCCAGCACCAAACGATTGACCTTGATACCGCCCGATGTCGAGCCCGACGAGGCACAGACAAGCGACACGAACATCAGCAGCAGGATGGCAAACGAGGTCCAGGTGTTGGTATCGGCCGTAGCAAAGCCCGTCGTGGTAATCAGGGTCGAAACCTGGAAGAAGGCGTGACGCAGCGACTGCACAAAGGTGGGGTAGAGGTCTGCTGCATAAAGACTTACGGCCACAAACAACGAGGCGGCGGCGATGATGGCCAAATAGTAGCGAGTCACCTCCGAGCGGAAGAGATTGCTTCGTTTTCCCACCACCGTGGCATAGATCAAACCAAAGTGAATACCCGAGATAATCACTGTCGTGGCCAAAATCAACTCGATGGCGGGATTGTTATAGAAGCCGATGCTGGCATTCTTGGTCGAGAAACCGCTCGTGGCCGAGGCCGACATACCGTGACACAGGGCGTCAAACCAATTCATTCCGGCCAACTTAAGCGAGAGGGTCGAGAGGGCCGTCAACCCCAAATAGACCACCAACAGAATCTGTACAATCATCTGCGTGCGGTAGTGGTAATTCTCCTTGGCCAAGGTCGAGAGTTCGACGCTCGAGAGGGTCATACGTGAACGCCCCATCGAGGGGAGGATCAACAAGGCAAACATCACCACGCCCATACCTCCAATCCAGGTCGAAGACATACGCCAAAAGAGCATACCGCGCGGCAGCGCCTCGATATCGTCCAAGATGGTGGCACCGGTGGTCGTGAAGCCAGAAACGCTTTCAAACCAGGCGTTTATCAGATTAAATTCACCGCCCCAAATCAGGTAGGGGAACATTCCCACCACACAAGCCACCAACCACGAGCCGACCACAACGCCAAAGCCCTCTTTACTCGAAAGTTGCACCTTCTTTTCGACAAAAATCAGCGGAAAAGCGCCCAGCAGCGCCGTCAGCAGTCCCGAAAGCAGCAGGGGATAGAAGGCCGAGTCCATCCCGCTCACGTAGGATATACCTGCCGAGAGCAGCATAAACGAGGCGATGAAGAGCATCACCATCCCGACATATTTCAGCACCACATCGAAGCGCATATTCTCGAAATTTGTTTGGCTCTAACGCGTTTGGGCGGGTTAATGTTTCTGTTGTTGGCGGAGCTGGGTCGTGAGCGTATCGATGCGCTCTTTGAGCTCCAAGACCTCGTCTTTGCACTCGGCCTTCACATTGAAGGGGAGGCGGAACGAGAGGAAATCGCCCAAACTCTTATTGATCTTCACAATCGGATTGACGCAGTAGATGGTCATAAAGTAGTAGAACATCAACAAGATGGCAATCATCACCACGAGCGAAATCAACACGGGGGTCACTGCACGATAGGCATTCTTCTTCATCTGTTCGGTACGGGGTGCCAACGAACTCTGCGTCGAGGTCATATAGGCCTTAACAGCAGCCGTAAGACGATGGTAAACAGCCTCGTACTCGTTCGTGTACCAATTTTTGCCCACCTCGGCAACCTCCCCCTTTATGGCCAGCGAATCGGCTGCCACGAGGGTCGTATCGGCAGCCACGAGGGTCGTATCGGCAGCCACCACTGCAGCGATGGCCTCGGCCGCATCGACACGGGCAAGATACCCATCGACCAAAATTTTCATCTCCGTAGTAGCAAAGGCCAACGAATCGAGGAACGATTTGTCCAACGCCTCGTTTTGGGCCACCAGCATTACATCCTCCAGATGGGCCATCTCACGACGACACACCTCCTCGTAGGAGCGGTCGCCGAGCACCGTGAAGTGAATGAGCGCCACATTTTGGTTGTGGGCGGCATCCAACATCTCTTTGGCCAATTCGATATTGCGACGGCTCGCCTTAAGGATGTCGCCCGTATCGCGACCCAGTCGGCTCAGCTCGACAAAGGAGACCATTCCCGAGAAAAACAAGAGGCAGACGATACTCAAAAAGCCAATCGTCACCCGTTTTCGCATACCCGTCATACTTCGCTAATTAAAGATTATAGGAGCAAAGATAATCATTTTAATGATTTATCCCACAATTTCGCCCACCAAATCGCCTGCTTCATTCATCGAAATGAGCTTTACACGGCAAATTTGGTTGATATAGCGGGCCTCATAGGGGACTTCGACCCTGCGATAGGCTCCCGTAAAGCCAAACATTCGACCGCCACGCTCGGTGCTTTCGAACAGCACCTCCTCCTCACGACCGATGGCTCGGGCCGTAAAATCGCGATGCAGACGGCTGCACAACTCCTCCAGTTCGGCCACACGACGAGTGGCAATGCTCG
This sequence comes from Alistipes sp., assembly GCA_017436185.1. The sequence goes on from JAFSDP010000012.1 coordinate 186,580, forward strand.
ACTGCACCTTATCGGGCATCGTCACGGCAGGGGTTCCGGGGCGCTCCGAGAAGGGGAAAATATGCAGGAACGAAGGGGCCAACTCGGCCAGAAAGTCGTAGGTAGAGCGAAAATCCTCCTCCGTTTCGCCCGGGAAACCGACAATGACATCGATGCCGATAAAAGCATCGGGCATCCGACGACGCACCGCCTCGATACGTTCTCTGAATTTGGCCGTAGTGTAGCGACGACGCATCAAACCAAGAATCTTATCCGACCCGCTTTGGATGGGAATATGGAAGTGATGTTGAAATTTAGGTGACGAGGCGCAAAAGTCTATGATTTCGTCGGTTAGAAGATTCGGCTCGATGGAGGAGATACGGTAACGCTCGATGCCTTCGACCTCGTTCAGCGCACGCAGCAAATCCAAGAACGACTCACCCGTCGTACGACCGAAATCGCCCGTATTGATGCCCGTGATGACAATCTCTTTCTGCCCCTCGGCGGCAATCTGCTCGGCCTCCGTCACCAAGTCGGCAATGGGCATATTGCGGCTGCTGCCTCGGGCATAGTGAATGGTGCAGTAGGCGCACTTGTAATCGCACCCGTCCTGCACCTTCAAAAAGGCTCGGGTACGGTCGCCTGTCGAGTAGGCGGCAAAGAAGCGGGTGAGGTGCTCGACATCGCAGGCATAGACCGACGCAGGGCCTTTGTCAATCAGTTCAACCACTCGTTGATATAAATCGCCTTTGAAATTGTTACCCAGCACAATATCAACACCATCAATGGCGGCAATCTCGTCGGGTTTAAGCTGGGCGTAGCACCCCGTCACAGCTATGATGGCTTGGGGGTTGCGACGGTGGATTTTACGAATCAGATTGCGACATTTTTTGTCGGCGTGCTCGGTCACCGAACAGCTGTTGATGACCGCCACATCGGTCGGCTCGTTGGGGGCGACACGCACAAAACCACCCGCTACAAATTGGCGGGCAAGGGTAGAGCTCTCGGCAAAGTTGAGTTTGCAGCCGAGCGTATGGAAATTGACTCTGCGAGGTTGCATATAATCGCTTTTATAACGCTTTCGGTGGCGAAAATACAAAATCTTCGCCGAAAGAGGAGGCGTTTTCCAACAAAAAAATGTATTTTTGTGCGCATTTTAAGACACGCTATGGAATTCATCAACGACCTTGTTCAATACAGCTACCTGCAAAACGCCTTGTGGGCCGCCATTCTGTCGGGTATCACCTGCGGATTGGTGGGCACCTACATCGTGGCTCGACGTCGTGTATTCCTGGCCGGAGGCATCACCCACGCCTCGTTTGGCGGATTGGGTGCCGCCTTCTATTTCGGTGCCGAGCCCCTGCTTGGTGCTATGGTGGCTGCGGTGGCTGCCGCCCTGGGCATCGAGTGGGCCGAGGGGCGGATGCAACTGCGCGAAGATTCGGCCATCGGCATCCTGTGGGCCGTGGGAATGGCCCTCGGCGCCCTCTTTATGAGCCTTACGCCCGGCTACACATCGGGCGATATGACCGCCTACCTCTTTGGCAGCATCATCACCGTCACCTCGACCGACATCGTGTGGCTGGCCCTGCTCACAGCCGTTGTGGTTGTGGGGGCTATATTGTGGTTGCGCCCCGTGATGTATGTCGCCTTTGACCGAAAATTTGCCCAAAGTCGGGGTATTCACACCCGCCTGATTGGCTTTGTGATGGGGGTACTGATGGCCTTGGCCATCGTGCTTTCGATTCGCATTATGGGCATCGTACTGTTGATTGCCCTCTTGACGATGCCTGTCGTTGGGGCCAATATGGTAAGCAAAGCCTACAACCGCATCGCCTGGATTGCGCCCGTGTTGGCAGTTTTTGGCAACATTATCGGGTTGTATTTGAGCTACATAGGGGAGGTGCCGCCGGGTGCCGCCATCATTTTTACCCTTTCGGTTATGCTATTTAGCATAAAACTATTAACTTTGTCTCGCCAAAACTAACTTTTGACTGCGTGAAAACCATCCATAAACTTGTCCTGAAGTCCTACTTGGGCCCGATGATATTAACCTTCTTTATCGTGATGTTCGTCTTGATGATGAACATCGTGTGGCGTTATATCGACGAGCTGGTAGGTAAGGGTCTGAGCGCCGGCATCATCATCGAGCTGATGACCTACTTTATGGCCAATATGTTGCCGCTGGGTCTGCCGTTGGCGGTGCTTCTGGCGGCCATTATGACGATGGGCAACCTGGGCGAGAACTACGAGTTGTTGGCAATGAAGTCGGCAGGTATGTCGCTCGTGCAGATTACCAAGCCGCTCATCATCCTGATTGGATTGGTTTCGGTGGGCAGTTTCTTCATCGGCAACAACCTCGTTCCGTATGCCAACAAGAAGATTCTAAGCATCTTATACGACATCCGACAACAGAAGCAGACCCTCGAATTTCAAGATGGTCTCTTCTTCAACGGCATCGACGATATGTCGATTCGTGTGGGCCATCAGGACCCCGAAACCCACCTTTTGACCGATGTGCTGATCTACGACAACCGTGCCACCAACGGCAATATGAACACCATCGTGGCCGACTCGGGCTACATCCGTCTCTCGGACGATAAGCGTTTCCTGCTCGTCACGCTCTACCAGGGCGAGATGTACGAGCAGACTCGCACCACGGCGGGCAACAACCAATGGTACACTAAGAGTTCGTTGCGCCACCACATCTTCGACCACCAGGAGCAGGTGATTCCGATGACGGGCTTCGATATGGGACGCAGCAGTTCGGACCAATTCTCGAACAGCCAAACCAAGAATATCAACGAGTTGCAGGACGACATCGACTCGCTCGAAAATATGGCCAACAACGCCGCCCGCACCTCCTATCAGCCCTTGTTGAAGGAGCGCATCTTCACGTTGGAGGAGACCGTTGTACCGCCCCCCGACAGCCTGAAAATCGACCGTTCGGCCTTTGGCGACCTGGTGGTGTTGGACTCGATTCAGAACCTCTCGACCCGCCAAAAGGAGCGCATCTGGGATTTAGCCCGCTCGGCCTCGAAGAACTCCAGAAGTATGTTTACCATCGACGAGTCGAACACCAAAGAGGCGCTCAATCAGCTCTACCGCTCGAAGGTGGAGTGGCACAAAAAGATGTCGCTGCCCGTCTCGATTATGATTTTCTTCCTGATTGGTGCCCCGCTCGGAGCCATCATCCGCAAGGGTGGTCTGGGTATGCCGGTGGTGGTGTCGGTCATCTTCTTTGTGATCTACTACATCATTTCGCTCTCGGGCGAGAAGGCGGCCAAAGAGGGTAATTGGGATGCCTTCTACGGTATGTGGCTATCCACATTCATCCTCACACCCGTTGCCCTCTACTTAACCTACAAGGCAACCAACGACTCGGCGCTGCTCGATACGGATTGGTATCAGGGTCGCATCAAGATGTTGCAGGAGAAACTGAAGCCCTACACCGACAAGGTGAAGTCAAAACTGAAAATTAAACGCAAAAAATAACTATGGAACAACCAAGTGTATTGAATACGGTCGAAGAGGCCATCGAAGATTTCCGCCAAGGCAAGGTGGTGATTGTGGTCGATGACGAGGACCGAGAGAACGAAGGCGACTTCATTGTGGCCGCCGAGTTAATCACCCCCGAAGTGGTCAATTTTATGTTGCACGAGGGGCGTGGTGTACTCTGCGCTCCGCTGTCGGAGAAGCGTTGCGACGAGCTCGGGCTGCAGATGATGGAGCAGAACAACACCTCGCTGCTGGGCACCCCCTTTACCGTGTCGTGTGACCTGCTGGGCCACGGCTGTACGACGGGTGTTTCGGCCCACGACCGTGCCGCTACGTTGCGTGCATTGGCCAACCCCGAGACCCTGCCCACCGACCTGGGTCGTCCGGGTCACATCAACCCGCTGCGTGCCCGTGATCGCGGTGTATTGCGCCGTCCGGGCCACACCGAAGCAGCCATCGACCTGGCCCGTATGGCCGGCCTGCAACCCGCAGGTGTACTGATCGAGGTGATGAACGAAGATGGCACGATGGCTCGTCTGCCGCAGCTTGTTGAGATTGCCAAAAAGTTCGACCTGAAGATTATCTCCATCGCCCAGATGATTGCCTATCGTCTGCGTGAGGAGTCGATTGTGGAGCGTGGTGTTACCGTACCGCTGCCCACCGCCTGGGGCGACTTTATGATTACCCCCTTCCGCCAGAAGAGCAACGGCGTGGAGCACGTCGCCCTTACCAAGGGTACGTGGAGCGAGGATGAGCCGGTGCTGATTCGTGTGCATTCGTCGTGCGCCACGGGCGATATTTTCGGCTCGTATCGTTGCGACTGCGGCGATCAGCTCCACACGGCGATGCAGATGATCGAGCGTGAGGGCAAGGGTGCCATTGTCTATCTGAATCAAGAGGGTAGAGGCATTGGCCTGTGCAACAAGATTCACGCCTACAAGCTCCAGGATCAGGGAATGGATACCGTAGATGCCAACCTCCATCTGGGCTTCAAGGCCGACGAGCGCGACTACGGCGTCGGTGCAAGCATCATCCGTGAGTTGGGTATCCGCAAGATGCGCCTGATGACCAACAACCCCTCGAAGAAGGCGGGACTGGAGGGCTACGGCCTCACCATCGACCGCATCGAGCCGATTGTCATTAGCCCCAACCCCTACAACGAGCGTTACCTCTCGACCAAGCAGGAGCGTATGCACCACACGCTGGGTCTGGAGAAGAAATAACCGCAAAAAACAAAAAGTGCAATGAACGCCAAAGAGTTACGCATCGTCTTTATGGGTACGCCCGAGTTTGCCGTACCCTCGCTTCGTGCCTTGGTCGAGGGTGGCTACAACGTTGTAGCGGTCGTTACGATGCCCGACAAACCTGCCGGCCGTGGTCAGCAGTTGCGTGAGAGCGACGTAAAACGTGCCGCTGTAGAGTTGGGTCTGCCCGTAATGCAACCCGAGAAGCTGCGTGACGAAAACTTTGTGGCTGCGTTGCGCGAGCTGAAGCCCGACTTAGGCATTGTCATTGCCTTCCGTATGTTGCCCGAGGTGGTATGGGCAATGCCCCGCCTGGGCACCTTCAACCTGCACGCCTCGTTGCTGCCCGAATACCGAGGTGCCGCCCCCATCAATTGGGCCATCATCAATGGCGACACCGAGACGGGCGTGACGACCTTCTTACTCAACCACGAGATTGACAAGGGTGCCATTGTCGGTCAGCTGCGTGAGCCGATTGCCCCCGAGGACAACATCGGCACGCTCTACGACCGCCTGATGCACCTCGGCACGGGATTGGTACTCGACACGGTCGAGAAGTTGGCGGCAGGAGAGGTCAATCCCATCGAGCAACAACACATCGACGAGAGCACGTTGCGTCCCGCTCCCAAGATCTTCAAGGAGGATTGCCTGATTGATTGGAGCAAGAAGGGTAGCGAGGTGGTCAATCTGGTGCGCGGCCTTTCGCCCTATCCGGCCGCCTGGTGCAACCTGGTGCGTGAAGACAAAGCCCCGCTGACGGCCAAAATTTTCCGTGCATCGTTCTCCGAAGGCAGCCACAGCGAGCCGACGGGCACCATTCGCAGCGACTATCGCAACACCATCGAGGTGGCCGTAGCCGATGGTTGGGTTTGCATCGAGGAGCTGCAGTTGGCCGGTAAACGCCGTATGTCGGCCCACGACCTGCTGTTGGGCTTCCGTGAAATTGACAGCTACCGGATGAAGTAGCCCCCCCCAAAGCAAAGCAAAACAAAGAGCCGCACCCCCTGCAGGATGCGGCTCTTATTATATAGGTGCAACGCGACCTACTCCTTGAAGGAGTGAATCACCACACCCGAACGCAGTTTCGGCTCAAACCACGTCGTCTTGGGAGGCATAATGTTGCCCGTATCGGCAATGTTGATGAGCTGCTGCATCGAGACGGGGTAGAGGGCAAAGGCCACCTTCATCTCGCCGCTATCCACACGGCGTTTCAGCTCGCCCAAGCCACGAATACCACCCACAAAGTCGATGCGCTTCGAGGTGCGCAGGTCTGCAATACCCAACACCTTATCCAGCACCAAATCCGACAGCACTGTCACATCCAGCACGCCAATCGGGTCGGCATCGTTGTAGGTGCCCTCCTTGGCCGTGAGGCTGTACCACTTACCCTCCAGATACATCGCAAAGTTGTGCAGTGCATTGGGGGTGTAGATCTCCTCGCCCTTGCACTCCACCTCGAACGACTCGCCGAGCTTGGTAAGCAACTCGTCGGGGGTCAGTCCGTTCAGGTCCTTCACCACACGGTTGTAGTCGATGATTTTGAGCTGCGAAGCGGGGAACGTGACAGCGAGGAAGTAGCAATACTCCTCGTTGCCGGTATGGTTGGGATTCTTCTTTTCGCACTCGGCACCCACACGGGCAGCGGCAGCCGTACGGTGGTGACCGTCAGCCACATAGAGCGCAGGAATGGCCGCAAACAACTCGGTCAGACGATCGTTCGTCTTGCGGTCGCGAATCACCCACAGCTGGTGGCCGAAGCCATCGGCAGCCGTGAAGTCGTACTCGGGCTCCCCCTTGACCACCTCGGCCACGATGGCATTCACCTCCTCGTCGTCGGGGTAGGCGAAGAAGACCGGCTCGATGTTGGCCTGCTGGTTGCGCACGTGAATCATACGGTCCTCCTCCTTATCGGGGCGGGTAAGCTCGTGCTTCTTGATGGCACCCGACAGGTAGTCCTCGTAGTGGCAGCACATCGCCAGACCATACTGCGTACGCCCATCCATCGTCTGGGCATAGACGTAGTAATACTCCTCCTCGTCCTGACAGAGCCAACCTTCGGCCTGCCAACGTTGGAAGTTCTCGACCGCCTTCTGATAGACCTCCTCGGAGTGCTCATCGGCGATGGGCGTGAAGTCGATTTCGGGTTTGATGATGTGCAGAAGCGAACGCTCCGTGGCCTCGGCCTGAGCCTCCACCGAGTTCAACACATCGTAGGGGCGCGATGCCACCTCCGAAGCGTACTGCTTGGGAGGACGAATGGCCGCAAAAGGTTTGATTTTAACCATATTTAGGTCCGTTTTTTAGGGTTTCCTATTTATTTACCTGGAAGCGAGTATTGCCATTCACCAGATAATCGACCACCTGACGGGCAGCAGCCAGACCGGCGTTGATATTGGCCTCGGCCGTCTCGGCACCCTGCTTTTTGGGGGTGGCGAAGAAGCGCTTGCCAAACAACTCGACCATCTCCTCCACGTTGGCGGGGGCGATGTCGGTGATGTACTTCAAATCCTCACGCTCGGTCATTGCCTGCTTGATGCCGGCCTCGTCGATAACCTCCTTGCGGGCCGTATTGACCAGCGTAGCACCCTTGGGCATCGACATCAGCTTCTCGTAGCCAATCGATGATTTGGTCTCGGCCGTGGCGGGGATGTGCAGCGAGAGGAAATCGGCACGGGCATAAAGCTCCTCAACGGTAGCAACGGCCTCCACGCCCTCGGCTGCATAAACTGCGGGATCGGTAATGAAGGGGTCGTAGGCAATTACATTCATACCCAAGGCTTTACCCTTGCGACCCACCAACTTACCCACGTTACCGTAAGCGTGAATGGCGAGCGTCTTGCCCTGAATCTCCGAGCCTGTACCCGGGGTGAAGCGGTTGCGGGCCATATAGATCATCATCGCCACAGCCAACTCGGCCACGGCATTCGAGTTCTGACCCGGTGTATTCATCACCACGATGCCACGCTTCGTGGCAGCCTCCAAATCGACGTTGTCGTAACCGGCACCGGCACGCACCACGATTTTCAGCTCTTTGGCCGCCTCGATTACCTCGGCCGTCACCTTGTCGCTGCGAATGATCAGCGCATCAACCTCGGCCACAGCCTCCAGCAGCTGCGCCTTGTCGGTATATTTCTCGAGCAGGCATAGCTCATAGCCGGCCTCCTCAACAATCTGACGAATACCCTCAACGGCCTTCTTGGCAAAGGGTTTCTCGGTTGCTACTAATACTTTCATACGCATCACTTATTTGGCATATTTCGCAGCAAAATCCTGCATACACTTCACAAGCACCTCGACGCTCTCCTTCTTCAGAGCGTTGTAGCACGAAGCACGGAAGCCGCCCACCAGACGGTGGCCCTTGATGCCCACGATGCCCTGCTGCTTGGTGTACTCCATAAACTCGGGAGCCAGCTCCTCGTAGCCCTCGGCCATCACAAAGCAGATGTTCATCAGCGAGCGCGAATCCTTCTCAACGGTACCCTTGAACAGGGGGTTGCGGTCGATCTCGGCATAGAGCAACTCGGCCTTCTCGACATTGCGACGGTAGATCTCCTCCACGCCACCGATGCTCTTCAGCCACTTCAGGCTCTCCTTCAGCACATAGATGGGGAATACGGGCGGGGTGTTGAACATCGAGTTGTTCTCGACGTGGGTCTTGAACGACACCATCGTCGGCAGGTCACGCACGATCTTGTCGAGCATATCCTCGCGGATGATGACAAACGAAACACCTGCGGGGGCGAGGTTCTTCTGGGCACCGCCGTAGATCATCGCATATTTCGACACATCGATCGGACGCGAAAGGATGTTCGAGCTCATATCGGCAATCACGGGCACGGGCGAATCCAAATCGACGTGGTACTCCGTACCGTAGATGGTATTGTTCGAAGTAATGTGCAGATAATCGACATCCGAGGGGATCTCGAACGAGGGGATGTAGTTGAAGTTCTTATCCTCCGACGTGGCAATTACCTCCACCTCGCCGTAGCGCTTGGCCTCCTTGATGGCCTTCTTCGACCAAACACCCGTATTGACATAGGCGGCCTTCTTACCCAGGAAGTTGGCGGGCACCTCGTAGAAGAGGGTACTTGCGCCACCACCCACATAGAAAATCTTATAGTTGTCGGGAATGTGGAGCAGTTCGCGGAACAACGAATCGGCCTCCTCCATTACGGCATCGAAATCCTTGGTGCGGTGCGAAATCGAGAGAATCGAAATACCCGAACCGTTGAAATCCTTAATGGCCTCGATGGCACTTTCATACACCTCATCGGCCAGCAACGAGGGTCCTGCATTGAAGATGTGCTTTTTCATAATCAAAATGGGGTTATGCTTAATTAGCGGTAAAAATTCATTGGTTACTTCAACAAATATAGTTATTATTTTCTAAAAACCCACCCTCCGCAGTGACTTTGTGAAAAAAATTGAAACAGAGGGGCCGTTTCGTCGCAAAATTGAATAGTTTTTTGTATTTTTGCTGAAATTTCAAACACGTTACCTATGGTAAAATCAATGACGGGCTTCGGCAAAGGCGAAGTCCTGTTTGAGCAAAAGAAGAAAATCACGGTGGAGATTCGTTCGTTGAACTCCAAACAGCTTGACCTGAACCTGCGTATGCCGGGCATCTACCGCAGCTCGGAGTATGAGTTGCGCTCGCTCATTGCCCGTCGGGTGCAGCGAGGCAAGGTCGATGTCTTTGTTTCGGTCGAGAGCCAGGAGGTCGATACCCCCGCCAAGATCAACAACGAACTGTTCCGCGCCTACCTCTCGCAACTCAATACGGCCCTCGGCTCGGCCAATATGGAGGTCAGCTACGAAACGCTGCTGCCCGTAATTATGCGTATGCCCGAGGTGATTTCGACCGAACAGGAGTCGATTTCGGAGGAGGAGCAGAAGGCGCTGTTGCAGGCTGCCGAGGCGGCTTGCGACCAACTCGACAGTTTCCGCATCCAGGAGGGACAAATTCTGATTACGGACCTGCTGAAGCGAGTCGATTTGATTGAGCAATACAAGGAGCAGATTATTCCTTTCGAGAAGCAGCGTGCCGAGACCATCCGCACCCGCATCCTCGACCACCTGCGCCAACTGCAACTCGAGCCCAATATGGAGCGTCTGGAGCAGGAGATGATTTTCTACATCGAGAAGCTCGACATCACCGAGGAGAAGGTACGCCTTACGAACCATTGCCGCTACTTCCGCGAGGTGGCTGCCGAGGAGGAGGGTGTAGGCCGCAAGTTGGGCTTCATTGCTCAGGAGATGGGCCGTGAAATCAACACCACCGGCTCGAAGGCCAACGAGACCAACATCCAGATTCTGGTAGTTAAGATGAAGGATGAGCTGGAGAAGATTAAAGAACAGGTACTCAATATCTTGTAACAATGGGAAAAGTTGTGATTTTCTCGGCTCCGAGTGGCTCGGGAAAGACCACCATCGTGCGTGCGCTATTGGAGCGATACAACCAATTCGAGTTCTCGATTTCGGCCACCAGCCGTGCCCCCCGAGGCGCCGAACGTAATGGGGTAGATTACTACTTTCTTTCGGCCGAGGAGTTTGCCGAGAAGGTGGCTCAAGATGCCTTTGTAGAGTGGGAGGAGGTCTATGCAGGCACCTCGTACGGCACGCTGAAAAGCGAGGTCGAGCGCATCTGGTCGAAGGGCAACATCATCCTCTTCGATGTGGACGTAATGGGTGGCATTAACCTCAAGCGCATTTTCCAAGAAAAGGCCTGTTCGATCTTCATTATGCCCCCCTCGATTGAGGAGCTGCGCCGCCGTCTGGAGGGTCGTGGCACCGACTCGGCCGAGACCATCGAGAAGCGTATCTCGAAGGCTTCGTTCGAGCTGACCAAGTCGCCCGAATTCGACCACACGGTCATCAACGACCGCCTGGAGGAGGCCATCGAGGCCACGTGCAAAATCATTGACGAGTTTCTGCAGTAAGACGATGAAACAGCGTGTAATGCTCTATTTCGGCTCGTTCAACCCGATTCACAACGGGCATATTGCGTTGGCCGAATATGTCATCGAGCAGGGGTTGTGCGATATGGTGACTCTGATTATCTCGCCCCAAAGCCCCTACAAGTTGGAGGCGGAGCAGGTGGCAGAACTCGCTCGTTTCGAGATGGCCGAGTTGGCCTGCCAGGGGTCGAAATACCCCGACCGCATCACGCCGTCGGCCATCGAAATGCTGCTCGAAAAGCCCTCCTACACCATCAATACGCTGCGCTACCTGGAGGAGGTGGCAGGCGATAGGATGGAGTTCTCGATTTTGATGGGTGGCGACCAAATCGAGGGACTGATGGGGTGGCGCGAGGTAGAGAAAATCCTCGAATATCCCATCTACATCTACCCCCGTGAGGGGATGGCCCCGCCGGAGACGATTCCGAGCCAAAAACTCACACTGATGGCCGATGCTCCCACGCTCGACATCTCCTCGACCCGCATCCGTGAGGCCGTAAAAAACGACAAACCTGTTCACGAATTGATTCACCCCAAGGTGGCGTGGTATATCCGTGACCATAAATTGTATAAATAGCAACCCATGCAACGACTCAACATAGCCCTGTTGGCAGGTGGCAACTCCTCGGAGCGAGAGATTGCCCTGCAGAGTGCCGCACAGATTTACGAGGCGCTCGACAAAACACGCTACCATGTCATCCTCATCGACCTGCACCACCGCGATTGGTGCCACACGGCCGAGGATGGAACGAAGTGGCAGGTGGATAAAAACGACTTTTCGATTACCATCCACGACGAAAAAATCCCCTTCGACTACGCCTTGATTCTTATTCACGGCACGCCGGGCGAGAATGGTATGTTGCAGGGCTACCTCGAGATGATGGAGGTGCCGTTCAGCTCCTGCTCGATGACCTCGTCGGTCATCACGTTCGACAAGATGACCACCAAGCGCACGCTCGCAGGGTCGGAGATCAATCTGGCCCGTGAGGTCTTCCTGCGCCGAGGTGAATGGTGGGACAATGATTCGATTATCAACGAGTTGGGACTTCCGCTCTTTGTTAAGCCCAATGCCAGCGGCTCGTCGTTCGGTGTTTCGAAGGTAACGGCCAAGGAGGAGCTGACAAAGGCCATCGAGTTGGCCTTTACCGAGAGTGACGAGGTGCTTATCGAGGAGTGCATCACGGGCCGTGAGATGGGCTGTGGCGTGATGATTTGCGGCGGCAAGGAGTATCTGTTCCCCATTACGGAGATCATCGCCAAGCGTGATTTCTTCGACTACGAAGCCAAATATACGGCCGGTCTGTCGGACGAGATTACCCCTGCCGACATCACCCCCGAAATCAAGGAGAAGCTGAACCGTATGACGCTTGAGGCCTACCGCCGTTGTCGCTGTTCGGGTGTGGTGCGCATCGACTTCATCGTCACCGAGGCGGGTGATCCGTACCTCATCGAGGTCAATTCGATTCCCGGAATGAGCGGTGGCAGCATCGTGCCCAAGCAGGCCCGTGAGATGGGCATCTCGCTGGGCGAGTTGTACGATATTATTATTGAAGATACCTGCAAGCGATGATTGAGATTGACGATAAAATTGTGAGTGCCGACCTGCTGCGTGAGGGCTTTCTGTGCGACATTAAGCAGTGCAAGGGCATCTGCTGCGTAGAGGGCAATGCCGGTGCGCCGCTCGATATGGAGGAGGTCGATACGCTCGAAGAGGAGTGGGAGAACTACCGCCCCTATATGACCGAGGAGGGTATTGCCGCCATCGAAAAACAGGGTTTTATGGTCATCGACGAGGATGGTGACTACACCACGCCGCTGGTCAATGATGCCGAGTGCGCCTATGCCTACACCGAGAACGGCATCACGCTGTGCGCCATCGAGAAGGCCTGGTTGGAGGGAAAGACTCCCTTCCGCAAACCCATTTCGTGCCACCTCTATCCGATTCGACTGATGCACTTCTCGAACGGCACGATCGGTCTGAACTACCACCGTTGGTCGGTCTGCGCCTCGGCCCGTCAGTGCGGTGCCAAGATGGGGGTGCCGGTCTATAAATCGCTGCGTGAGGCCATTATCCGCCGCTTTGGCGAGGAGTTTTACGCCCAGCTGGAGGCAGCCGAAGCGTTAATCAAAAGCAATAAATAACGAAGATGAAGAGATACCTGATAACCCTTTTGGCGGTGTGGTGTGCCGCTACGGCTCTGGCGCAGGAGAATCCCGCCGATACGGTGGCCGAACACGACATCCACGAAGCCATCGACTACTCCTCGAAGGAGCGAATGAAGGCCGAGTTGGCAGACGAGCAGGCCCGCATCGACTCGCTGTCGAAACTCTTGACCCCCGCCCAGGCCGCCACGGTCGATTCGATTGTGGCCATGCGTCTGCGCCTGGCCCGCAAACGGATTGAGTCGGTGCCTGCACTCGATTCGCTGGCCATTTTGGACACACTGCCCTCGGGCGACGAAGCAGTCGATGTAGTCCTGTTTGCCAACGGCTCGTGGCGTTATGTCCGTAACCGTGCGGTAGCCAAGGACAGCACCATCTTCGAGAAGTATTGGGACACCGAGAAACTCTTTTCCTACAAGGATGTCGAGTATTCGTCGTTGCCCAAGTCGCTCGTGATTGATTTGGTCGATTCGACCAACGGCTACCATACCCCCTATAAGGCGTCGCCCATCCGCAGCCGCTACGGTCCTCGTCGTGGCCGTGCCCACCAGGGTGTCGATTTGGTCCTCAAGACGGGTGAGCCGATCTATGCCACCTTCAGCGGTCGTGTGCGTATCTCACAGTACAACCGAGGCGGCTACGGCAACCTGGTCGTCATTCGCCACGACAACGGCCTGGAGACCTACTACGGCCACCTCTCGGAGCGTATGGTCGAGCCGAATCAATGGGTCGAGGCGGGTCAGGTCATCGGTCTGGGCGGCTCGACGGGTCGTTCGACGGGTCCCCACCTGCACTTCGAGACTCGCTACTACGGTCAATCGTTTGACCCCGAACGCCTTATCGATTTCAAGACGGGCACACTGTGCCGTGAGACCTTCCTCTTGAAACGCAGCTACTTCAGCATCTACTCCCGAGCCAGCCAGGATTTCGAGGACGAGATTGCCAACGAGGAGCAGGACAAGAAGGAGCAGGCCGAGCGTGAGGCAATGCGCTACCACAAGATTCGCTCGGGTGACACACTGGGTGCCATTGCCCGCAAGTACGGCACCACGGTGGGCAACATCTGCCGCCTGAACGGCATCAAATCGACCACCATCCTACGCATCGGACGCACGTTGCGAGTAAGATAACAAAAACGGCTCTCCAAAAAGGAGAGCCGTTTTTCTTTACTTCGAGTAATCTCTAGCACCGAAAATCATCGAGCCGACACGCACCGAAGTCGAGCCGCAGTCGATGGCGATGGGGTAGTCGTCAGACATACCCATCGAGAGGGTATCGAACTCCTCGCCGAAGAGGGGTTTTAACTCTTCGAAGACCGAACGCAACGCCTCAAAGTCGGAACGAATCACGGCCTCATCTTCGGTATTGGAGGCGATGCCCATCATACCACGCACACGCAGATGCTTCAGGCGGGCAAACTCGCCGCCCGCAACCACCTCGCGCAACTCACTCAAATTCCAGCCCGTCTTGCTCTCCTCCGAGGCAATGTGCAGCTCCAGCAGACAATCAATCGTGCGGTTGCAACGAGCGGCCGCCTCATCCAAAGCTACGGCCAGACGCCAACTATCCAACGACTCGACAAGCGAAATGAACGGGGCGATATACTTTATTTTATTGCGTTGCAGGTGGCCAATCATATGCCACTCAATATCTTTCGGCAGTGCTTCGTATTTGGCCTTCAGCTCCAACGGACGGCTCTCGCCAAAAAGGCGTTGGCCGGCACGGTAGGCCTCCTCGATAGCCTCGACGGGGTGGGTCTTCGAGACAGCCACCAGCTGCACCCCTTCGGGCAACGTGGCACGCACGGCTGCTAATTGGTCGGTTACAGACATAGGTTTTCGTGAATTTTGACCCTCAAAAGTAACAAAAATTTTGCAGTTGTTGGCTATTTCGGATTTGTTTTGTAAATTTGGCTTTCAATCAACCTTTGCAATTATGAAGAAAACGCTATTTGTATCGGTGTTGGCGACGCTGCTCTATGTGAGCGCCTCGGCCTGCACAAACTTTATCATCACGCGCGGTGCCTCGACCGATGGGTCGAATATGGTCACCTACGCTGCCGACTCGCACGCCCTCTACGGCTCGCTCTACAGCTATGTGCCGGGCAAATTCAGCCCCTATATGGATATTCGTGAGTGGGACAGCGGCCGTCCGCTGGGTCAGATTGCCCAAGCTCGGACCACCTACCGCACGTTGGGTAACTCGAACGAGCACTCGCTCTTCATCACCGAGACCACCTTTGGCGGTCGTCCCGAGTTGGAGGATCCGAAGGGCGGCATCGACTACGGATCGCTGATCTACATCACGCTGCAACGTGCCAAGACGGCCCGTGAGGCGATTCAAATCATTGTCGAGCTGGCCAACACCTATGGTTACTGCTCGTCAGGCGAGTCGTTCTCGCTGATCGACCAACAAGAGGCTTGGATTATGGAGCTGATTGGCAAGGGTCCCAACGACAAGGGTATCGTATGGGTCGCTCGCCGCATTCCCGACGGATATGTATCGGCACACGCCAACCAGGCACGCATCACCACCTTCCCGTGGGATGACCCCGAGAATTGCCTCTATGCCCCCGATGTAGCGGAGGTTGCCCGCAAGTTCGGTTGGTTCAAGGGTGAGGACAAAGATTTCAGCTTCTCGGATGCCTACGCACCCGCCGACTTTGGTGCACTGCGTGGTTGCGAGGCGCGTGTATGGGCCTTCTTCCGCACCATTGCCGACGATATGGATCGCTACGAGGACTATGCGATGGGCCACAACCCCAAGAACAAGATGCCTCTGTGGGTGAAGCCCCGCACCAAAATCTCGCCCAAGCAGGTGATGGATTGTATGCGTGACCACTACGAGGGCACAAAGATGGATATGACCACCGACATTGGTGCCGGTGGCGAGGGTCTTCCTTACCGTTGGCGTCCGATGTATTGGACGGTCGATGGCGTTGAATACTGCAACGAGCGTGCTACGGCCACCCAGCAGACCGGTTTCTGGCTGGTAGGTCAGGCTCGTCCCGAGAAGGTGGGTATTCTGTGGTTTGGCACCGACGATGCCGCCACGTCGCCCCTGACGCCCATCTATGTCAATTGCCAGGAGGTTCCCGAGTGCCTGAAGGAGGGCAACGGCTCGATGCTGAAATACTCCGATACGTCGATGTTCTGGATTACGAACCGAGTGGCTCAATTTGCCTACCTGCGCTACAACATCATCGGCAAGCACGTGCGTACGGAGGTCGATAAGTGGGAGAATACGATGCTGGAGCAGGTCAAGAAGATTGACATCGATATGGCCAACGTGGGCTACAAACCCAAGAAGGTAAAGAAGATCGCCACGGAATTCAGCGTCAGCACGGCCCAGACGCTCTTCGAGAATTGGGTTGAGATGGACAAGTACCTGATGGTAAAGTACATCGACGGTAACGTGAAGGGTGAGGACGCAAACGGCTTTATCGACAACGGCAACGGTCTGGACATTCCGGACAAGATCGAGCAGCCGGGCTACAGCGAGCATTGGAAGCGTGTGGTAGCCAAGGACAAGGGTGAAATTCTGAAGGTTGTGAAGTAATGCACTACGATATTCTGGTCATCGGCTCGGGCCCGGGTGGCTATGTAGCCGCCATTCGAGCCGCACAGTTGGGTAAGCAGGTGGCACTCGTCGAGCGAGATGCCGTAGGTGGCGTCTGCCTCAACCGAGGTTGCATCCCCACCAAGGCGCTGATTCGCAGCGCACACCTCTATCAAGATGTCAAGGCGGCTGCCCAATACGGCGTAACGATAGCGGGGGAGGTGTCGCCCAATCTGGAGGCGATGGTCAATCGCTCACGCACCGTAGCCGAGACGATGTCGAAGGGGGTGCAGTTCCTTCTGAAGAAGAACAACATCACCCTCATCGCAGGCACAGCCCGCATTGCAGCCCACAACACCGTTGAGGTGGAGGGCGAACAATACACCGCCGACCACATCATTCTGGCCACAGGCGCACGCCCCCGTGTGATGCCCTTCATTCCGGTGGATGGCAAGCGTATCATCACCTCCACCGAGGCACTGAAACTGAGCGAGTTGCCCCAGACAATGGTGGTTGTCGGCTCGGGTGCCATCGGTAGCGAGTTGGCGTGGTTCTACGCTGCGCTGGGCGTCAAGGTGACCCTTATCGAGTACCTGCCCCGCCTGATGCCCCTCGAAGATGAGGAGGTCTCGAAGGCGATGGAGCGTGCCTTCCGTAAACTGCGTGTCGGTGTGATGACCTCTACGACCGTCAAGGCGGCCCGTGTGGTCGAGGAGCACTGCGAGGTCGAAATCGAGGGCAAGAAGGGCGCAGAGACCCTCACGGCCGACATTGTGCTCTCGGCAGTGGGTGTCGAGGCCAACATCACGGGCATCGGCCTGGAGGAGATGGGCGTGAAGTGTGAGCGTGGCAAGGTGGTTGTGGATGAGTTCTACCGCACCTCAGTTGCGGGCATCTATGCCATTGGCGACATCATTCCGACCCCGGCATTGGCACACGTCGCATCGGCCGAGGCCATCTGTTGCGTGGAGGCGATTTGCGGCTTGAATCCTGCGCCGATCGACTATACAACCATCCCGTCGTGCATCTTCACCTCGCCCGAGGTGGCATCGGTGGGTTTGACCGAGCAGCAGGCAGCCGACAAGGGCATCGCCTACAAGGTGGGCCGCTTCCCCTTCACCGCCTCGGGAAAGGCTACTGCCTCGGGAGAGCGTGACGGCTTCGTGAAACTCATCTTTGATGAGGAGGAACGCCTGATTGGTGCCCATCTGGTGGGTGGTACGGTGACCGAGTTGCTGGCCGAGCCGACGCTTGCCAAGGCGATGGGGGCTACGGCACATCAGATCGCCCGCACCATTCACGCACACCCCTCGATGAACGAGGCGATGATGGAGGCCGCCGAAGATGCGCTCGGTTGCGCAATCCACCTGTAAGAAATTCAAAAATTAGAATTTGAACAAAAAAATAGCGTACCGGTCGTGGTACGCTATTTTTCATTTTAGGGGAGAAGGTTTCCGCCTTAATGGAATAGAGAGGCCTACTTGAACCACTCAGCCACGTGATGACGTGCCCAGAAGTAGTACACAGCCAGACCGATCCAGCTCGTCAGGAGCACGATAACCGTAACGATTACCTTACCCACGAGGGTGATAGGCTTCTTCCAGATGTCGAGTACGCACCAGATGGCGCAAATAAGACCGGCCAACCAAATCAAAGTTCCCATAATCTTCTTGTTTTTAATGTGTTATAAAAAATGTTAATTAGTGTGTTTTTCGTTCAAACAACTCGGCAGGGTAGCTCACATCGCTCAAGAACAGCCCTTGGGCGGGTGCTCCCGTGCTGCAACGTGAGAGGTCTCGGCTGCTGACAATCGCCTCAAATTCCTCCACCGTATAGCGGCCACGACCCACATCGACCAATGTGCCTACGATGGCTCGCACCATGTTGCGCAGGAAACGATCGGCCCGAATCGTGAAGCACCATACGCCCGACTCGGCAATCTCCCAACGTGCTTTACGGATGTGGCAAATGTTGGTCTTGTTGTTCGAGTTGAGCTTGGCGAAGGTGGTAAAATCCTCCTCCTGCAACAACACCTCGGCAGCCCGATTCATCGCCTCCAAATCCAGTGGCACGGGGTATTGCCAGGAGGTGTGGAGCGTGAAGGGGTTTTTGTGCGGCTCGAGGTAGTAGCGATATTCTCGTTCACGAGCCGAAAAACGGGCGTGCGCCTCGTCCGAGACTTGCGTCACCGACATCACGGCTATCGACTTGGGTAAGAGCTTGTTGAGTTTGTAGCAAAGTTGCTCCGCATCGTCAATCGGCTGCTCCACATCGAAGTGGGCCACATAGTAACGGGCGTGTACACCGGTATCGGTACGCCCTGCACCGGTGATCTCCACATCGCTACGCAACAGGGTAGTAAGTGCCTGTTCGATGGTCTGTTGCACAGAGGGTTGCTCCTTCTGGCGTTGCCAGCCGAAATAGGGGCTTCCGTCGTATTGCAACTCGATAAAATAACGCATAGGCTCTTACTTTTCTCGACAAAGATAATCATTTTTTCGTTTATTCCACCCTGTCGATTGTTCTATTTGCGAGGTTTAATGTTCAATTTTACGGGACGAATCATATTTTCAGGCTTCATCACCTCGTCCAGCTCCTCGCGCGAGAGGATGCCGTGCTCCAAAACCAACTCATAGACACCACGACCCGTCTCCATCGCCTCCTTGGCAATTTTGGTCGAGTTCTTGTAGCCGATGATGGGGTTCAGGGCCGTCACGATACCGATGCTGCCACGAATGTAGTCGCGGCAACGCTCCTCGTTGGCCGTGATGCCCTCGATGCAGCGGATGCGCAACGTATCAAAGCCGTTCATCAAGAGGTCGGCCGACTCGAAGCAGCACTGAGCCATCACGGGCTCCATCGCATTCAGCTCCATCTGGGCAGCCTCGTCGCTCATCGAGACGGTAAGGTCGTTGCCGATGACCTTGTACGAAATCTGGTTCATCACCTCGGGGATTACGGGATTTACCTTACCGGGCATAATCGACGAACCGGGCTGACGGGCGGGCAGGTTGATTTCGCCCAGACCGCAGCGAGGACCCGAAGCCAACAGACGCAGGTCGTTGCAGATTTTGTTCATCTTCAGGGCGATGCGCTTCATAGCCGACGAGTAGGCGACCATACACGACGTGTCGGAGGTGGCACCCACCAGATCTTTGGCCAACACCACATTCCACCCCGTGAGGTCGGCGATGGCAGCAGTCGAAAGCTCGGCATAGCCCGGCTCGGCACAGATACCCGTACCGATGGCTGTAGCACCCATATTGACCGTCAGGAACTCGTGCGAAGCGTAATCGAGGTGAGCAAGGGCATCCTCCAGCACGCTGGCAAAGCCGTTGAAAGTCTGGCCGAGCGACATCGGAACGGCATCCTCCAACTGGGTGCGACCCATCTTCAAGATTTGCGCGAACTCATCACCCTTACGACGCAGTGCGTCAATGAGTTGCAATAGATGATCACGCAACTCCAAATGGGTAGCGTAAAGACCCATATGGATGGCGGCAGGGTAGGCATCGTTGGTCGATTGCGAGCGGTTCACATCGTCGTTGGGCGAGCAGTATTGGTACTCGCCTCGGTTGTGACCCATCAGCTCCAACGCACGGTTGGCAATCACCTCGTTGGCGTTCATATTGGTCGTCGTACCGGCACCGCCCTGAATCATATCGACGGGGAAGTGCTCGTGGTACTGACCCTCCATAATCTCACGGCAGGCCTGAGCAATGGCCTCATAAACCTCGTCGGTCAGCAGGCCCAACTGGTGGTTGGCTTGGGCAGCACCCAGCTTCACCACAGCCAGCCCCTTAATGAAGCGGGGATAGTCGCTCAAACGGAAATTCGAGATGGGGAAATTCTCCAGACCGCGCATCGTCTGTACACCATAGAGGACCGATTCGGGGACCTCAACCGCACCAAGCAGGTCGCTCTCGGTACGGGTAGCCAAATTTTTCATTGTTTAGTTACAATTTTTAGGGTTATATTGCGTTTTTTATTATATTGTTTTTGCCAAAAGCAAGGTAAAGTTACTATTTATTTTTCCATCCTCCAAATTTTCCGCCAAAAAGAATACCTCTGCTCGAAAGATACTGCAAGAAGGTGCGATGAAGCGGAAATAAATTTGGTCGTGCGCGCGTAAAGTATTATCTTTGCGTGATTATATAGTTAGTATGAAAACAGCCATTATCGGATACGGAAAGATGGGCCGTGAGATTGAACGCATCCTCGTGGAGCGTGGTCACGAAGTAGCCCTGATTATTGATATCGACAACGCCTCGGAGTTGGACAGCGAACACCTGCAAGGCATCGACGTGGCGTTGGAGTTCACCACCCCTGCCACCGCCTACCACAACCTGCGCACCTGCATCGAGAACCACGTTCCGGTGGTGAGCGGCACGACAGGTTGGACCGAGCGATTGGAGGAGCTCAAGGAGCTGTGTGTGGAGCAGGGTAGTGCCCTCTTCTATGCCTCAAACTACTGCCTCGGGGTCAATCTTTTGTTCCGACTCAACCGCCAGTTGGCCGAGCAGATTGAGCGTCTGGGCGCCCGTTACAACGTCACGATGGAGGAGATTCACCACACCCAGAAGAAGGATGCTCCGAGCGGTACAGCCATCACGTTGGCCGAAGGGGTCATCGACCACCTTTCGTCGAAAACCGAGTGGGTCAATTATGCCCCGGGCGTGGAGGGTGTAACGCATCCGATTGCCGACCCGACAGCAGCCCAGGCGAACGAGCTTGTCATCTACTCGAAGCGAGAGGGGATGGTACCGGGCATTCACACGCTCCACTACGAAAGCGAGGACGACCTGCTGACGTTGAGCCACACCATCAAAAACCGCCGCACGTTGGCGATGGGTGCGGTGATTGCCGCCGAGTTCCTGTGTGGTCGCAAGGGGGTCTATACGATGGACGATTTGATTGGATAAAACTGAACATACGATGAATAAAATCAAAGCCTTCTTTAAGAATAAATGGGTCGGCTTCACGCTGGCCTCACTGCTCTACATCCTTTGGTTTGTGGTCTGGACGGGCAATTGGTGGTTGCTGTTGGGTCTTGTGGTCATCTACGACCTCTACATCAGCCGCTACATCTACCGTTTTATCGGGCGTCACAACGAGGCGCTGTGCGAGCGCAGCCGCATCTATCGCACCATCTACGAGTGGGTCAATGCCATTGTCTTTGCAACGGTGGTGGCCTCGCTGGTGCACATCTTCATCTTCCAGATGTATGTCATTCCCACCTCGTCGATGGAGCAGTCGCTTTTGATTGGCGACTACCTCTACGTGAGCAAGGTGACCTACGGCCCGCAGATGCCCAACACGCCGGTGGCCTTCCCCTTCGTGCACCACACGATGCCGTTGTCGCAGACCAAAAAGTCCTTCTCGGAGTGCATCAAGTGGCCCTACAAGCGTCTGAAGGGCATTCGCAACGTGGAGCGTGGCGATGTGGTGGTCTTCAACTTCCCGGCAGGCGACACGGTGCTGTTGGAGAATCAGGCCGTCACCTACTACGATTTCGTGCGCAGCTACACCGAGCAGTATGGGGCCGCAGAGGGTCGCAAGCGGTTGGCCGAGGATTACACCATCATCAGCCGTCCGGTCGATAAGCGTGAGAACTACATCAAGCGTTGCGTAGCCATTGCGGGCGACACGTTGGAGATTAAGGAGGGCGTGGTCTTTGTCAATGGCGAGGAGCAGGCTCCCATCGCAGGGGTGCAGCAGACCTACATTGCCCAGACAGCACAACCCTTCTCGAAACAGGCGTTGGAGCGTTTGGGGGTGCGTGAGTGGTCGGGCAACGGCTCGGTCTATTACCTCTTCCTCACCGACGAGGCTGCTCAAAAGTTGCAGCAGTCGTCGAACGTCATCTCGTTGCGTCGCTACATCTACGGTCCCAACAAGGAGGTCTTCCCCCATTGGCCTACGGCTCGTTGGAGTCAGGACAGCTACGGCCCGATTTGGGTTCCGAAGCGGGGCGCAACCATCGACCTTACGGTGGAGAATCTTCCCCTCTACGAGCGCATCATCACCGTCTACGAGGGACACACACTGGAGCTGAAGGGCGACGAGATACTGATCGACGGCACACCCGCCACGCAATACACCTTTGCGTTGGATTACTATTGGATGATGGGCGACAATCGCCACAACTCGGCTGACTCCCGCTTCTGGGGCTTTGTACCCGAGGACCACATCGTGGGCAAGGCGTCGTTCATTTGGCTTTCGACGGACCGTGACAAGGGGTCGTTCCCTGCCAACATCCGTTGGGAGCGTCTGTTCAAAAAGGTAAAATAATGGAGACTGTGGACCACTACCTGACCATCGAAGCCCCCGTCGAGGTGGCGATGCGCGAGCGGAGCAGCAAATTTCTGTCGTACATCTATCCTGTCGAGACCGAGGAGCAGATCAAGGAGGCGTTGGATGCGCTGCGCAAGCGTTATTTCGATGCCACCCACCACTGCTATGCCTGGCGGTTGGGACCCGAGGGCGAACAGTTCCGTGCCAACGACGACGGCGAGCCTTCGGGTACGGCCGGCAAACCCATTCTGGGGCAGTTGTTGTCGCACGAGCTGACAGATTGTCTGATCGTGGTGGTGCGCTATTTTGGAGGCACGAAGTTGGGCGTTCCGGGGCTGATTGCAGCCTACAAAGAGGCGGCAGCCGATGCCATCGAGGCGGCCACGATTATCGAGCGCACGGTCGATCGGCAGATTACGGTTCACTTCCCCTACATTTCAATGAACGACATTATGCGGGTGGTCAAGGAGTTGCAACCTCGTGTGCGCGGGCAGGAGTTCGACAACCTCTGCACGATGCACCTGACGATTCGCGAGGGGCAGGCCGACCTGCTCGAAGAAAAACTCAAAAAGGCGGGCGGAAGCATCGCCTAAACCATTATGACACAGTTCAAATCCATCTATATCAAGGGGGCACGGGTCCACAACCTCAGAAACATCGAGCTGGAGATTCCGCACGAGAAGCTGGTGGTCGTAACGGGTCTTTCGGGATCGGGAAAATCGACCCTGGCATTCGACACAATCTTTGCCGAGGGACAACGCCGCTATGTGGAGAGTCTGTCGGCTTATGCCCGCCAGTTCCTGGGTAAAATTGCCAAACCCGATGTCGATATTCTGACCGGTCTTGCACCGGCCATTGCCATCGAACAGAAGGTCAATACCCGCAATCCTCGTTCGACGGTGGGCACCTCGACCGAGATCTACGACTACCTGCAACTGTTGTTTGCCCGTGCCGGTCACCTTATTTCGCCCGTGTCGGGTCGTGAGGTAAAGATTGACAGCGTGGATGAGGTGGCCGAGTGGATGCTCACGCACCTCGACCAGCGAGCCGTCATTGCAGCCCCGTTGCTGTTGGGCGAAAACGAGGGGCTTATCGAGCGTCTTCTGACGCTTCACGCCGAGGGTATCTTGCGTCTGCATACACCCCAGGGAACGATGCTCATCGAGGAGTTTATGCCGACCATTACCCCCCAAACCTCGGCCGAGGAGTTGTTGGTGGTGGTCGATCGTCTGCGCATCACCGAGGGCGACGAGATGCAGATGCGCATCCGTGAGTCCATCACGAAGGCCTACGCCTATGGTGGGGGCAGTTGCGTGGTCTTGATCAACGACGAGCCGCACCCCTTCTCAACCCGTTTGGAGGCCGACGGCATCTGCTTCGAGCCGCCTACCGAGCACCTCTTCAGCTTCAACAATCCGCTGGGTGCTTGTCCTCGTTGCGAGGGGTATGGCAAGGTGGTCGGCATCGACGAGGAGTTGGTTATTCCCGACAAGAGCCGTTCGATTTACGACGACGCCATTGCCTGTTGGCGAGGCGAGACGATGCGCCGTTGGAAGGATCAGTTGGTGCGCAATGCTTACCTCTTCGACTTTCCCATACACACCCCGTACCACGCCCTCACGGCCGAGCAGAAACGGCTGCTGTGGCAGGGCAATGGCTATTTTCACGGACTGGACGACTTCTTCCGCTACATCGACAAGGAGCGTTACAAGGTGCAGTTCCGTGTGATGAAGGCCCGCTATACGGGCAAGAGCATCTGTCCCGAGTGTGGGGGAGGCCGCCTGCGCAAAGAGGCGTTGTATGTCCAAATCGGGGGCAAAAACATAGCTCAGATTGTCGCCACACCTGTGGCAGAGCTGCTTTCGTTCTTCCGCTCGTTGGAGTTGGATGCCCACGACAGAAGGGTAGCCGAGCGACTTTTGAAGGAGATTTTGGGTCGCCTGCAATACCTCGAAGATGTGGGGTTGGGCTATCTGACCCTCGACCGCTTGTCCTCGACCCTGTCGGGTGGCGAGAGCCAGCGTATCAACCTGGCCACCTCGTTGGGCAGCAACCTCACCGGCTCGCTCTACATCTTGGATGAGCCTTCGATTGGTCTGCACCCCCGAGATACCCACCGCCTAATCGGGGTCTTGAAGCAGCTGCGCGACCTGGGTAACACGGTCATTGTCGTGGAGCACGAGGAGGAGGTGATTCGTGCCGCCGACTACCTGATTGACATCGGGCCCGAGGCGGGCGTAAATGGCGGCCAAGTGGTCTTTGCAGGGCCGCTGTCGGAGTTGGAGCAGTGTAGCGGCAGCCTGACGGCCGACTACCTAACGGGGCGAAAAAGCATCACTCCACCCACCTCACCACGCGGCTGGAGTCGAAAGCTGGTGATTGAGGGGGCGAGGGAGAACAACCTGAAAAACATCGACATCCGCATTCCGTTGGGGGTGATGACCTGCATAACGGGTGTGAGTGGCAGCGGCAAGTCGTCGCTCACGAAGGGCATCCTTTATCCTGCGTTGCGCCGTATGATTCACGAGACGGGTGACCACCCGGGCGACCACGACCGCATCAGCGGCGATGTGGGGTTGCTGCGTGCGGTGGAGATGGTGGACCAAAACCCCATCGGCAAATCGACCCGCTCGAACCCTGTGACCTACCTCAAGGCCTACGATGAGATACGTCACCTCTTTGCCGACCAGCCCAAGGCCCGCCATACGGGCGTGGGAGCTTCGGCCTTCTCGTTCAATGTGGCCGGAGGTCGCTGCGAGGAGTGCCAGGGCGAGGGTGTGATAAAGGTGGCAATGCAGTTTATGGCCGACGTGGAGTTGGTCTGCGAGGCGTGTGGCGGCAAGCGATTCCGAGAGGATATTTTGGAGATTACCTACCGAGGTAAGTCGATTCACGACGTGTTGGAGATGGATGTCGAAACGGCCATCCGTTTCTTCGAGGAGGACAAGACGAATGCCACCTGCCGCCGTATTGTCGAGCGATTGAAGCCCCTGCAGGAGGTGGGGTTGGGCTATGTGAAGCTCGGCCAAAGCTCCTCGACCCTGTCGGGCGGTGAGAGCCAGCGTGTGAAGTTGGCCTCGTTCCTGACGCGTGACGACAAGCGTGGCAACATCCTCTTCATCTTCGATGAGCCGACCACAGGACTCCATTTCCACGACATCAAACGGCTTTTGGAGGCCTTAAACGCCCTGATTCGTCAAGGTCACACGGTGGTCATCGTCGAGCACAACGTGGAGGTGATCAAATGTTCGGATTGGGTCATCGACCTCGGCCCCGAGGCGGGCTCGGAGGGCGGCAGGGTGGTCTTCGAGGGGACCCCGCAGGAGTTGGCCGCCTGCAAGGAGAGCTACACGGGCCAATTTTTGAAACTGAAAACAAACGATTAAAACATATTTTCCGTTGGAAGAGTTTTCGACATACACCCTCTCGAACGGCATCCGTTGCATCCACCGCCAAGCAAAAGGCTCGGTGGCCCATTGTGCGTTGGTTGTCGGGGCGGGTACGCGTGACGAGGCGGCAGGGGAGTTTGGTCTGGCCCACTTTACCGAGCACGGTCTCTTTAAGGGGACTGCGAAGCGCAAGGCGTGGCAGGTGAATTGTCGGCTGGAGAATCTGGGTGGCGAGCTGAATGCCTTTACCACCAAGGAGGACACCACGTTGCACGCTACGGTACTGCGCAGCGACTTTACGAAGGCGGTCGAGTTGTTGGGCGATGTGTTGTTCTGCTCGACCTTCCCCGATCGGGAATTGGAGCGGGAAAAGGAGGTGATCTACGACGAGATAAACACCTACAAAGATGCCCCTGCGGAGCTGATTTACGACACCTTCGAGGATCTGATTTTCGCCTCTTCGGAACTGGGACACAACATCTTGGGGCGCAAGGCCAACATCGCACGCTTCACGAGCGAGACGGTAAGGCGGTTTGTGGCACGATGCTACACCACCGACCAGATTGTCTTTTCGTCGATTGGCAACTTCTCGGTCAAGGTAGCCCGTGCTGCCGCCGAGCGTTACCTGGGTGACTATACGGCCACCACTCGTCAATACAGCCGCCAAAAGAGCCTTCGTTCGGCCCCCTTCAACCAAACCATCCACCGCCATACCCACCAAGCACACTGCATCATCGGCTGTCCGGCCTACGACCAGCAGGACGAGAAACGCTTGGCCCTGGCGCTGCTGATTAACCGCCTGGGAGGTCCGTGCGCCAACTCGTTGTTGGGAATGGAACTGCGTGAGCGACACGGCCTTTCGTACAACATCGAGGCGAGCTACACCCCGTACAGCGACACGGGTGTGGTGGCCATCTATTTCAGCTCGGAGCACAGCCACCGCGACGACTGCATCGAGTTGATACACAAACAACTAAAGCTACTGCAAACCACCCCCTTCACGGCTCGGCAGTTGGCGATGGCCAAGCGACAGTTCATTGCCCAGATGGCCATCTCGAGCGAGACGAAGGAGAACTATATGCTCAGTGCGGGCAAGAGTCTGCTTTCGCACGACGGCATCGACACGCTCGACGCCCTCTATCAGAAGATTCGGGGCGTGAAGGCGAGCGAACTGCAAGAGGTGGCCGAGGAGTGCTTTTCGGAGCTTTCGACGCTGATTTACCGCTAATTAACCCACGTTTGACGATGAACAAACTCGACCAATACATCCTTTCGAACACGACTCCCGAAGAGCCGCTGCTGACCGAATTGGACCGTGAAACCCACTTTCGGATGGTGGCACCTCGGATGCTTTCGGGCCACCTGCAGGGGCGGTTGCTGACCCTTCTGACGCAGATGATGCGCCCCAAGCGAGTGCTCGAAATCGGCACATTTACAGGCTATTCAGCCTTGTCAATTGCAGCAGGACTTGAGGAAGGGAGTGTGCTACATACCTTCGAGGTCGATGACGAGCAGCAGGAGCTGATTCAATCCTTCTTCGACCGTTCGCCTCACGGCCACAAAATCGAACTGCACATCGGCTCGGCTCTGGAGGGAGCTCCACAGTTGGGCTGCACATTCGATTTGGTCTTTATGGATGGCGACAAACGGGAGTATCCCGACTACTATCGGATGCTGATGGGCGATGGGGCAACGCCGGCGCTGGTGGGGTCGGGGAGCATCATCGTGGCCGACAACATCCTTTGGTCGGGCAAGGTCATCGAGGAGGTGGCACACAACGACCGCCACACCGAAGCCCTCATCCGTTTCAACCAAATGGTGGTGGAGGACGAGCGGGTTGAAAATGTGATTTTGCCGCTTCGTGACGGACTGAACATCATACGCATAAAATAATCCAATTATATGAAAAAGAAGAAGTTACGCAACATTCTGATTGGCGTCGTGAGCGTCATTACGGTACTCTTGGCCGCCATCGCACTCGGTGCAGGGCCGCTGGCCAAGCACTACCTCGAAAAGCACAGCAAGGAGCTGATTGGTCGGCGCATCACGCTCGACAAAATCCGTCTCAATCCCCTGAACGGCAAGGTGGGGTTGGACAACTTTGTCCTCTACGAGGCCGATGACCAACAGCACTTCGCCTCGCTGGACCGTTTCCGTGCCGACATCAAACTATGGGCGCTGTTGCGTCGCCACATCGACATCTCCTACATCACCTTCGACAGCCCCACGCTGGAGGTCTTGCAGGAGGGTAGCCACTTCAATTTTGACGATATGGTGGCCCACCTGAAGGGCGACACCACGCAGGTCGAAACGCCCAAGGCGGAGAAGGGCAGCTGGATTGTCGAGATCGACTCAATCACCTTCAACCGAGGTCGGGTGCGCTACGAGGACCGCATCGTCGAGGCCACGTGGGGCTTCAACGACCTGAACCTCTACATTCCGGGCATCTACTTCTCGGGCGAGGATACAGACGTGGGTATGGAGTTCGAGTTTGCCGAGGGTGGTCGTCTGGCCACCTCGCTGGCCTACAATATGGAGAGCGAGCAGTTCGACCTCTCGGTCGAGATTGATTCGATGATTATGTCGAGCGTCTTGCCTTACTTCCGCCAATCGTTCAACGTGAGTCGGGTAGGGGGTGCGCTCACGGCCGATGTCAATCTGCGAGGCAACCTGCGCCACGTGATGGCCTTCAGCATCATCGGTACGGCCGACCTGGACGGTTTCTCGATGCACGACGAAAAGGAGCGCGAGGTGCTGTCGCTCAACCACGCTCACATTCAGGTAGATAGCGTTGATTTCATCAACAACGCCTTCCGCTTCGGAAAACTCCACGCAGATGGGCTGAAGAGCCACTACGAGATTTATGCCGACTCGACAACCAACTTTATAGGTCTTCTGAAGGAGGTCTCGGAGCGTGGTCAGGAGGAGGATGCAGCGGTGGCCGTGACGGTCGATTCAACCAAGCAGTCGCAGCCCTTGAAGTTGCAGGTGGGCGAGCTGTTGCTCTCGAAGAGCAGTCTCACCTTTGCCGACAACACGCTGCACCGTCCCTTCACGTATGCCCTGACGGATGTGGCGGTACGAGGACGTGACCTCGACCTCGATGGAATGAACACCCTCTCGGCTTCGGCAACGCTGCAAAATACGGGAGCAGCACGCATAAAGTGGATTGGCTCGTTCAAAAGCATTGCCAATCAAAACATTACACTCAACCTATCGAACGTTGCACTGACCGACTTTACCACCTATTCGGAGGCCTTCACGGCCCATCCCATCACGGCGGGCAACCTCACGTTCGAGAGTCAGAACGTCATCACCGACTACGAATTGCAGGGCACCAACCACCTGGACACCTACCGTCTGGCGGTCGATAAGAAGCTCAAGGAGATCAAGCCGACCCTCAAACTGCCCCTCAAACTCGGCGTCTATGTCCTCACGGACAAGCAGGGTCACATCAACCTCGACCTGCCCGTCAAGGGACGCATCGACGACCCCGAATTTTCGTACCGCAAAATCGTCTTCAAGGCGTTGGGTAATGTCCTGCTGAAGGTCGCCACCGCCCCCTTCTCGTTCCTGCGTGGCAAGAAGGAGGGCTTCTCGTCGATTGAGCTTAGCGAGCCGTTGCGCCCGCAGTTCAACTCGGAGCAGTCTGCCATCCTGGACGACATCGCCGCCACGCTGAAGGAGAAACCCGAGATGCAGGTTACGCTGCGTCAGGAGGTTAATTTCAACGATGCAGTTCAACAGATGTCGCTCTACAGCCTCAAAGCCGACTACTACAAGCACCAAACCAACGACACGACCCGTATGGAGCTGTTGGACTACGAGCGCATTGCCGCCATCAAGGAGAACGACAAGGGGCTTGAAACCTTTGCCGACGAGGCGTTGCAGCGCAAGGGGCTAAGCTCGGGCAAGAAGATTGGCGACAAGGCCCACACGTTGTATGGCAACCGCTCGGAGGTGCAGACCGAGCAGCTGTTGCGTATGCGTGACAAGATGGTTTTGAACTATATGCTCACCAAACAGCGAGTCAAGGCCGAGCAGTTCTCGGTGGCCTCGCTCTCGGTGGAAAAGTTGCGCGAATACCGAGGCAAGAACCGTTACAGCATTGATATGGCCCTCGAAGGGGAGTCGGTAACGCTGACCGAGGTCGAACCGACCACCGAGCCGACCGAAGCAGAAACGCCCGAAACCGCCCCCGAGGCCGAACAAACTGCACCGACCGAGTAGGGGATACCTATATAATATAGCACCCCCGCACGAAACGGCGACTTTGCATCAAAAATTTTTGAATTAAAGTGCTTTTTGTTATCTTTGTCATTAAGCGAACAAACGTAAAACCAAACCAATAAACTACTATGTTGAAACTCAAGACTTTATTAGCTGCCACGCTGGCACTTTCGCTCGTGGCGTGCTGCAACAATTCGGAGCCGACTCTCTCGCAACGAATGGTCGAGTCGCACGGCTTGGGCGACTTCTACTGCAACCGCCACTACCAGGACAGCCTCTCGCACACCGGATGGGACTATGTCTCGGGCTTGGTGGCAGGTGCTGTGTTGAAGGCGTGGGAGCAGTACCCCGACAAGCAGGAGTACTACGATGCCGTGAAGGCCTTTGCCGACTTCTCGCTCAACGAAGACGGCACCTTCATCCAAAACACGAAGGGTGGCAATGCCCTGCGTCCCTCGAACATCGACGACCTGCCCGCAGGTAACATCTACTTCACCCTCTACCGCACCGAGTTGGAGAAGGGCAACACCACCGATGCCGAGCGTTACAAGACGGCCGCTACGATGATTCGCAACAAGCTCAAGTACGACCACTCGCGCATCGCCGAGGGGCTTCCCGGTGCAGGAGGTTTCTTCCATAAGGCCGTCTATCCCAACCAGATGTGGTTGGATGGCCTCTATATGGGCTCGCCCATCTACGCCCAGTGGCAGCACAACTTCGGAGGGGAGAATGCCGAGGACAACACCGCCTCGTGGAGCGATATTGCTCACCAATTCAAGACCATCCACCACTACACCTACAACTCCGAGTTGCAGCTCAACTACCACGCCTGGTCGGCTACGCCCGAGGAGGCCAACTCCTTCTGGGCACAGCAGGAGGGCACGTTCAAGGGTTGCAGCCCCGAGTTCTGGGGTCGCGGTATGGGTTGGTACTTTGCCGCCCTGGTCGATGTGTTGGAGTTTATGCCCAAGGAGCACGCCGACTATGAGGCCGTATTGGCCATCCTGAACGATGTAGCCGCAGGTCTGGCCCGATGGCAGGACAAGGAGTCGGGTGTATGGTATCAGCTGCTGCGCCACGATGCCACGGTGAAGGCCGACAACGTGGGCGACACGGTGGAGGGAGAGACCTTCAACATCGGCGAGCAGCCCAACTACCTCGAGGCTTCGGCATCGTGCATCTTCACCTATGCCTACCTGAAGGGCATCCGCCTCGGTCTGCTCGACTCGGCGAAGTATCTTCCCGTTGCCACGAAGGCCTATGCGGGTTGCGTTGAGCAGTTTGTACGTGAGATGGAGGACGGCACGATCGACATTGTGCAGAGCTGCGCTTCGGCAGGCCTCGGCCCCGCCAAGGACCACTCGCGCACGGGTACGGTGAACTACTACCTGGCCGGTAAGGATGTTCGCCTGGCCGAGAACGAGGGCAAAGCCGTCGGCACCTTCATCCTCGCCTCGCTGGAGTGGGAGAAGATGTAATTCAAAATGTAGAATTTAGAATTCAAAATTGGGGGTTGTGGCGTTGGCTGCGACCCTCAATTCATTTTGGCATATGGGACCTATAGGTCTTATAGGTCTTTCAACTCACCTCCCACAAAGAAAAAGGGGTCGTGGCGAACCACAACCCCCAATTTTTAATCTTTAATCTTTAATTTTTAATTTTTAATTCAGCTTCAGGTCCTCCTTGATGGCCTCGATCTTGCCATCCAGAGCGGCCAGCACCTCGTCGTACTGCTCAACCGATGCCAGCGGAGCCTTCACACCGAAGTAGAACTTAATCTTGGGCTCCGTGCCCGAGGGACGTACCGAAACAATCGTTCCATCCTCGGTAAACCACTGAAGCACATTGCTCTTATCCTCCTCGATGGGGGTTACCTTACCCGTAACCACGTCGAGCGTCTCGCTCTTCTGGTAGTCGTTGATCTTCACCACGGGCGAGCCCACGATCGTCTTGGGCGGATTCTCGCGGAAATCAACCATCATCTTCTGAATCAGCTCGGCACCCTCCTTGCCCTTGCGGACCACCGAAACGAGGCCCTCACGATAGAAGCCATACTGTACATACAGCTCCTGCAACCACTCGAAGAGGGTCTGACCCTTCGTCTCCAGCGCCCAGGCAGCAGCCTCGGCAGCCAGCGAGCAGGCCGAAACGGCATCCTTATCGCGTACGAAGTCACCGGCCAGGTAGCCGAACGACTCCTCACCACCACCGATGTAGGTAGCCACGCCCTCGTTGTTGCGGATGATGCGGGCGATGTACTTGAAGCCCGTCAGGCAGTCGTAGCACTTCACACCAAAGTGAGCAGCTACGGCATTGGCCATCTGCGAGGTCACGATGGTCTTCACGACAAACTGCTTGCCGTCCAGCTTACCCAGCTCAGCCCAGCGGGTCAGCTGATAGCTCAGAATGAGGGCCAGCGTCTGGTTTCCGTTCAAGAGGACATACTCGCCCTGCTTGTTGCGCAGTGCCACGCCCAGACGGTCCGAGTCGGGGTCGGTAGCCAACACCAGGTCGGCACCCTCCTTGGCAGCCAACTCGATGGCCTTCATCATCGTCTTGCGCTCCTCGGGGTTGGGCGAATCAACGGTCGGGAAGTTACCATCGACGATAGCCTGCTCGGCTACGACCGATACATTCTCGAAACCGAAGTTCTTCAGCGAGGCGGGAACGAGCTTCACACCCGAGCCGTGGATGGGCGTATAGACAATCTTCATATCCTTATGCGCCAGCACGCACTCGCGCGAGAGCTGCAACGAGAGAATCTTGTTCAGGTAGATCTGGTCGAACTCATCGCCCAGGATGGTGATGTTCTCGGGGTTCTTGCCCGTCAAAATCTGGGCCACGTCGGTAATCTTGGCCACCTCCTCGATGATGTTCTTATCGTGCGGAGCGGTCACCTGCGAGCCGTCGGTCCAGTAGGCCTTGTAGCCGTTGTACTCCTTGGGGTTGTGCGAAGCGGTCACCACAACACCCGAGTGACACTTGAGCTCACGGATGGCGAAGCTCAGCTCGGGGGTGGGGCGGAGTGCATCGAACAGGAATACCGTAAAGCCGTTCGAGGCGAAGATGTCGGCCACGTGCTCGGCAAACTTGCGCGAGTTGTTGCGGCTGTCGTGACCGATGGCCACGCGAATCTGCTCGCCGGCAAAGTTCTTCTTCAGGTAGTTGGCCAGACCCTGCGTAGCCATACCTACCGTATATACGTTCATACGGTTCGAGCCGACACCCATAATGCCGCGCAGACCACCCGTACCAAATTCGAGGTCTTTGTAGAAGCTCTCGACCAACTCTTTGGGGTCGTTGTCGATCAGATACTGCACCTGAGCCTTCGTCTCGGCGTCGTAGTTACCCTCCAGCCACTGCTGGGCTTTTGCCAGAACAAGCTGGTCCAATTCGTTTGCCATAGATTATAAGTTTAATTTATAGTTAGTATTGATTCGCATCTTTAATTTTATATGCAAATATAATAAATAATTTTTGATTATTCAATATCAGCGAGTTAAAAATTACACTCCCAAAAAGGGTTGAAACTCTATATATAAAAAAAGATAATTTGCAAACGAAAATAGAGAATCTTTTTACAAAATTATTCACAACTTTGCACTACGAAAACAACCAACGAAGAGTACACCGCAACCAAATTAACCCACCGATGATAGCTAACGTACAGTCATACAATGAGATGTGGCAAGCGTGCCTGGCAGAAATCAAATCTCGCACCTCGCAAGAGGAGTTCGAGAAGTGGTTTGCGCCCATCGTGCCCCTCACCTTTGACGGTACAAAGCTCCGCCTGAAGGTACCCAACGAGAGTTATGTAAAACAGATCGAAGAGAAGTACCTTGCCCTGGTGCGTCCCATCATCTTGGCACAATATGGTCAGCAGACCAAAGTGTTCTACTCGATTCCCCGCCCCGTAACGACCACCTCGGTGACCGAAAATCAGGAGGCGACGCCTCGTTTCGAGCCTGCTACGGCTACAAATATACCACAAAATCCGTGGTACACACCCGGTATCCCCCGAAAAAAGTTGAACATCCCCTCGCAATTGGCTCCGGGGCTCACGTTCGACACCTTCATCGAGGGCGAGTGCAACCGTCTGGCCCGCTCGGCCGGTATGTCGGTGGCCGTATCGCCGGGCAACAACCCCTTCAACCCCCTCTACATCTGGGGCGACTCGGGGTTGGGTAAGACCCACATCGTGCAGGCCATTGGTCACGAGATTCAGCAGCGTCATCCCGAGTTGAATGTGCTCTACGTCTCGATGAACAAATTTCAGGCCCAATTCCAAACGGCCTACAAAAAGAGCGAAATCACCGACTTCATCGGCTACTACCAGATGATCGATGTTTTGATCATTGACGATATTCAGGAGCTGACCGGCAAACCCGGTACGCAGAATGCCTTTTTCAATATCTTCAACCACCTCCACCTGGCAGGCAAGCAACTCATTATGACCTCGGATAAACCGCCCGTCGAGCTGCGCGACATCGAGCAGCGACTCCTGACCCGCTTCAAGTGGGGTCTGTCGGCCCGCATCCAGGCTCCCGACTACGAGACCAAGGTGAAGATTATCCGTGCCAAAGCCGAGAAACTCGGTACGCCCATCTCGGAGGAGGTGATCTCGTACCTGGCCGAAAACATCTCGGCCAACGTGCGCGAGATCGAGGGTGCGCTGTCGTCGCTGGTGGCCAACGCTTCGTTCCTGGGGCGCAAAATCACCACCTCGCTGGCCAAGGAGATTCTGAAGGTCTATGTCAAGATTACGCAGCGTGAGATTACCATCGACCACATTATCAAAGTCGTATGCGAGCATCTTTCGGTAGATTTCGACCGATTCAAATCAACCGACCGCACTCGTGAGATTGCCCAGGCTCGTCAGATTGCCATGTATCTGTCGAAGCAGCACACCAAGGCACCCCTCACCTCGATTGGTGCCGCCATCGGTGGCCGCAACCACGCTACGGTGCTCCACTCGTGCAAGGCCGTGTCGAACCTCTTGGAGACCGACAAACTCTTCCGCCGCCAGGTAGAGGAGATCGAAAAGAAGGTGTTGGCGTAATAAAATTCAAAATTTAGAATTCAAAATTCAAAATGGGGGTTGTGAGGTATCACGACCCTCATTTCATTTTGACAGGTGGGTTGAAAGACCTATAAGACCTATAAGACTTATAAGACCTATGGGGCCTATAGGCCGGGTTACAAAAATGTAACCCGTGCAGCAAGGGAGGTGGTTGATGGAAGTAATGAGATTGAGCTTTTCGTTATTCCCATTATTCCCATAACGACCTATAACGACCTATAGCGACCTATAGCGACCTATAGCGACCTATAATCACCCTCCCCGCGAAAAAATCATTTTGAATTTTGAATTCTACATTCTAAATTTGCACTATGGATCAGCCCAAAATCGAACGACTGCTTCGTCTGATGAAGCTCCTGACCGCCAACACCACCTATACCGTAGATGAGTTGGCCGAGCGTTTGTCGATGTCACGCCGTACCATCTACCGCTACATCGACACCTTCCGCGAGGCGGGCTTTGTGATCAAGAAGTCGGGCGACTACATCCGCCTCGACAAGACCTCGCCCCATTTTCGAGACATCTCGCAGCTGGTCCACTTCACCGAGGAGGAGGCCCACATCCTCAAATCGGCCATCGAGAGCATCGACGACAACAACCAGCTCAAACTCAACCTCAAACGCAAGCTCTACGCCGTCTATGACAACAAGACGCTGGCCGACACGGTGGTCAAGGGCAAGAACGCATCGAACATTCGCCACCTCATCGAAGCCATCGAAACGGAACGGCAGGTCATCCTGCACGGCTACCAATCGGCCCACGGAGCCGCCGTGCGTGACCGTAGGGTAGAGCCCTTTGCCTTTACGACGAACTATGTGCAGGTCTGGTGCTACGACACCGAGGACAACACCTGCAAACTTTTCAAGCTGTCACGCATTCACGCAGTGGAACTTACCGATATTTCTTGGGCCCACAAGGCCGACCACCAAGAGGGTTTTCTGGACCTGTTCCGTATGCACGGCGAGCGTCGCTACCACATTCGGTTGGAGGTGGGTCTGTTGGCCTACAACCTATTGTTGGAGGAGTTTCCCCTCTCGGAGCGGGAGCTGACCCCCGCCGGCAAAGACCGCTGGGTGCTGGACACCTGGGTGGCAGGCTTGCAGGGCGTAGGACGCTTTGTCGTAGGCCTTTTGGACGACATTCGAATCCTTGAGGGCGACCCCCTGAAGGAGTACCTGAATGACTATATGACCCAAAACCGCCTTAAATAGCCTCCTTCTTATATATTTAAGGTATCACTTCGTTGCCCCCAGGCAACCAAAAGGCAGCCACATACCCCCGCCAACCGAAAAAAATCACATTTTTTTGCAACTTTTTTCTGCTGTGTCAAAACCTGACACAAAACCGCCGTTCCTTTGTACCGTGAACAAGAGATAAGAACACCTTAAAACAGTACAACTATGGGAACCGCCTTCAAGATTCGTTGCAAACATTGCGGCACACTCTTAAACCACTCGACCAACACCAAGCAGGGCTATTTCGCCCCCTGCATCGGCAACGGCAAGACCATCGGATATGTCGAAACCGAGACCTCGATGCGCTGTCCGGTCTGCCTGCGCCGACTCAACGCCACCCCGGAAGAGTTCAACCAACAGGTCGAAGCAAACAACTCGTGGCAGTAGGAGGGGAGAAACATCCCATTTTTAGGGCTAAAAATTGCAATTTTGAATTACAATCACTATCTTTGAGGGTAAGTTTGCCTATCGCAAAGACCGAAAGCAAACAACCCGTAACAAGGAGATAAAAACAAGAACAAGATACTATGGCAGAGAAGACTACTATCAATGCAGACAAGCTCAAGGTCTTGGATGCAGTTATGGCCAAAATCGAAAAGGATTTCGGCAAAGGCTCGATTATGCGTATGAACAGCGCCGAGGTGAACGACGTTCCCGTCATTCCCACCGGTTCGGTGACGCTCGATATGGCCCTCGGAGTGGGTGGCTACCCCAAGGGGCGCATCATCGAGATCTTCGGTCCCGAGTCGTCGGGTAAGACCACGTTGGCCATCCACGCCATTGCCGAGGCCCAGAAGGCCGGTGGTGTGGCCGCCTTCATCGACGCCGAGCACGCCTTCGACAGCTACTACGCCCAGAACCTGGGTGTGGATGTGGACAACCTCCTGATCTCGCAGCCCGACAACGGTGAGCAGGCCCTGGAGATTGCCGACTCGCTGATTCGTTCGAGTGCCATCGACATCATCGTCATCGACTCGGTGGCTGCCCTGACGCCCAAAGCCGAGATTGAGGGCGAGATGGGCGACTCAAAGATGGGTCTGCAGGCCCGTCTGATGTCGCAGGCAATGCGTAAGCTCATCTCGAGCATCTCCAAGACGAAGACCGTCTGCATCTTCATCAACCAGCTGCGTGACAAAATCGGCGTCGTGTACGGCAACCCCGAGACCACAACGGGTGGTAACGCTCTGAAGTTCTATGCCTCGGTGCGCATCGACGTACGTCGTGTGTCGGTGATCAAGGATGGCGAGGAGCAGCTCGGCACCCGCACCCGTGTGAAGGTCGTAAAGAACAAGGTGGCACCCCCGTTCCGCCGTGCCGAGTTCGACATCATGTTCGGCGAGGGTATCTCGAAGCTTGGCGAGATTATTGACCTGGGTGTCGATTACGGCATCATCAAGAAGGCGGGCTCGTGGTTCTCGTACGGCGAGAAGAAGATCGGCCAGGGCCGTGACTCGGTCAAGGAGTTGCTGACTTCGGACAGCGCCCTGTGCGACGAGATCGAGCAGAAGGTACGCGAGGCAATGAAGGCCGAAAAGGAGGCTGCCCGCACGGCCAAAGAGTAACGAAAAGTAGGCCCACAGGAGGAAATGGGCACTGCACAAAGCAGCTAAAAGGCTGTAAATCAACGTCAGTTCCGTTCTTACGAACGGGGCTGGCGTTTGGTGGTTTTACTACAAAAACCGTTGAAAGAAGATGAATTATACGGCTGAAGACGAACTGTTGATTAAGGAAAAGTGGGAGGATCTGTTGCTCTCGTGCACCAACATCTGCAAAAACGAGAACGATTGGAACTTCATCAAACGAGCCTTTTTCCTGGCGAAGGAGGCCCATCAGGGCGTGCGCCGTCGCTCGGGCGAGCCTTACCTGTTGCACCCGATTGCCGTGGCAAAAATTGCCGTCGATGAGATTGGTTTGGGTGTAAAGTCGGTCGTGGCCTCACTGTTGCACGATGTGGTCGAGGATACCGAGTACACGGTCGAGGATATGGAGCGCATCTTTGGTCCCAAAATCGCCTCGATGGTCGATGGACTGACCAAGATGTCGGGCGTCTTCAATGCCGACACCTCCGAGCAGGCGGAGTATTTTCGCAAGGTGCTCCTCACGCTTTCGGACGATGTGCGTGTTATCCTGATTAAAATCGCCGACCGCCTGCACAATATGCGTACGCTGGGGTCGATGCCCCTGAACAAGCAGATTAAAATCACGGGCGAGACGATCTACCTCTTCGCCCCGTTGGCCCATCGTCTGGGCCTCTACGCCATCAAGAGCGAGCTGGAGGACCTCTGTATGAAGTACCGCTTCCCGCAGCAGTATGCCGAGATTAAGCAGAAGTTGGAGGAGAGCGATGCCACCCGTCAGGAGTACATCAACAAATTCTGCGCCCCGATTATCGCTGCCCTGAACCAGGACAACATCAATTACGAGATTTCGGGCCGTGTGAAGAGTGTCTATTCGATTTGGAGCAAGATGCAGCGCAAGCAGATTCCCTTCGAGGAGATCTACGACCTCTTTGCCATCCGCATCGTCTTCAACCCGCTGCCGTTCCCCTCGGAGAAGACCCAATGTTGGCAGATTTACTCCACCATCACCGATACCTACACCCCCAAACCCGACCGTCTGCGCGATTGGATTTCGATGCCCAAGGCCAATGGTTATGAGGCACTGCACTCGACCGTAATGGGTCCCGATGGTGTATGGGTCGAGGTACAGATTCGCACCCGCCGTATGGAGGACATTGCCGAGCGTGGCTTTGCCGCCCATTGGAAGTACAAGCAGGCCACCATCTCGCAGGACGAGGACGAGTTCGACAAGTGGCTGAAGCAGATTCGAGCCGCCTTGAACAGCCCGACGGAGAACGCCGTTGACTTCTTGGATAACTTTAAGTTATCGCTATACACCTCTGAAATTGTGGTATTTACACCGAAAGGTGAGTCGCGCAAGATGCCCTTTGGCTCTACGGCACTCGACTTTGCCTACGACGTGCACTCCAAAATTGGTAACAGCGCCATCGGAGCAAAAATCAACCACGAACTCAAGCCCGTCACCACCCAAATTCAAAGTGGCGACCAGATTGAGATTATCACCGCCGACAACGCCAAACCGAAGGCCGAATGGCTCGAGGTGGTAACCACCGGCAAGGCCAAGCAGGCCATCAAGAACTATCTGAAACGTGAGCGTCAGAACAACATCGAGCGAGGCCAACAACTGCTCGAGGAGCGTCTGCAAGCCCTCAATATCCAATTGGCAGGCCACTTACTGCGCAAAATCATCCCCGCCTACGGTTGCTCCACCAAAGAGGAACTCTACTCGAAGATTGGTGCCGGCATCATCACCTTGGACGACCTGGAGAAGATTGCCAAGAGCAATTCAGGCCGTAAACTACTGAAATTCTGGACCTTCTTCATTCCGCAAAAGAACGAGGAGGAGAGCCAAGAGCAGGAAAAGCAGGGTAGTCAGCAGCAACCAACTCAGGAGCCCTCGGACCACTTCGAGATTGCCGAGTGCTGCCATCCGATTCCGGGCGACAAGGTGGTGGGCTACCGTGACCCGCTGTCGGGCAAAATCATCGTCCACAAGGCTTCGTGCGACGAGCTGAACCGCCTGGCTGCCCAGCACGGCAAAAACATTGTCAAAGAGGAGATTCAGTGGTCACGCCAAAAGGCGATGTCCTACCTGGCCACTGTCGAGCTGCGAGGCATCGACCGCAAGGGCATCCTGATGGAGATGGCCCGCATCATCAGCGGCGACTTCAACATCAATATGCGTGAGATCAACATCAAGAGCCACGCAGGCATCTTTGAGGGGTCGCTGAGCCTCTATGTAAAGGATGTGGAGAGCCTTACAGCCTTGATGGACAAAATCCGCCAAATCAAGGGCATCGAGAGCGTAAAACGAATCCTCTAACCGCTAAAATAGGGCGTTATGGAAGATATTATCATCGTTGTATGGATTGTGATGGTGGCCGCAGGATCGCTTATCAGTGCCGCCCGCAAACGCAAGGAGGCCGCCGAAGAGGCTGCCAATGAGCCGCAAATGCCCACAATCACCCCTCCGCAAATCAAAATCAAGCGGCAAACAGTCCCCGCTCGCAAGCGTTCGGCCATTGACCTGCGCCCCGAAGAGGAGGGTCAAGCCTCTGTGGTGTCGGTCAAGGCAGCCAAACAAACCAAGGTAGAAGAGCCGAAGGAGGAGCAATCGGAGTTTGTACGCGAGTTCGACCCCGAGAAGGCGATTATCTACAGCGAGATTATGCGTCCGAAATTTCAAGATTGGGAATAAACCAAAAGTAAGATAAATTATGGCAACCATTTTTTCACGCATCGTAGCGGGGGAGATTCCCTCGTATAAGGTGGCCGAGGATGAGCGATTCTACGCCTTCCTCGACATCAATCCGCTCACCGAAGGACACACACTGGTCATCCCGAAGCAGGAGACCGACTACCTCTTCGACCTCGACGACGAGACGATAGGCGACATGATGATCTTCGCCAAAAAGGTGGCTCGCAACATTGATGCAAATTGCGATTGCTCCAGAGTGGCAGTGGTGGTTTTAGGGCTTGAAGTTCCCCACGCACACATCCATCTGATCCCCATTAAGAGCGAAAAAGACGTCGATTTTCACCGCGAAAAGCTCCATTTGACGCCGGAACAGTTCGAGGAAATCCGCAAGAAAATAGCCCTGGAGTAGGACTGTTGACAACTCTGTAAGTTGTTCATTATGACCGAGTAGTGTAGTTATTAACACTGCTCGGTCTCTTTTTATTTAACATAATCTATCGAAAACAGACAAATCACAAAAAATTTAGTCTTATAGGGGTAAAAATACGAAAAAATTTCAGGTTTTTCGACCAATTTCACAAGTGTAATTACATTTGTAAATTGTAAAAAGTCAGACTCTTTGCATTTGTATATACATTTGTAAATCTAAAACCTCGTTGAAAACCTTTACATTATACAATCTACAACTCGCAAGATAGGGTAGAGCAGTGCCTGAAAACAGCCGGCAAACGATTGGTTAAATGATTAAACTTTTGCGAATACACTGCTAAAAACCAACGTTTTACGATTTTTATATCAACTATATTATATGTTCAACACTACTCTGAAGAGGATTTTGAATGGTATAGCCGGTATAGGGTTAATTTTATTATATAATGCGCGAAATACCAGCGTTTTATCTGTTTTACCTCCACTTTTGGCTTAATTTAATTCTGGAGGCCCTATTTAACAGAAAGAATTGTTTGCCATCTGTAAAGGTTATCAACACTTTTTAACAATGTGTAAATTGTAAAAATATTTGGTTTCGAAAAGAAAAAGTTTTATATTTGTAAAAACTTTGTCCAGATGCCCCAAAAACTGAAGCAATTCCTCGCAAGCGAGAAAATCAAGGCCAGTCAATTCGCTGCCGCCATCGGTTACGGTGACGGTGCAGTCTCTCACATCCTGAGCGGACGCAACAAACCCGCCTGGGAGATGATCTGCAAAATTCTTGCGGCCTACCCCCAACTCAATCCCGATTGGTTGTTGCGGGGCGAGGGTCCGATGTATCGTCCCGGAATGGCCCCCGGCCAA
Source organism: Alistipes sp. (assembly GCA_017436185.1). The sequence goes on from JAFSDP010000012.1 coordinate 228,778, forward strand.
GTGACCGACCAACCGATGCCGATTCCCGACACTTCGGCAATCGAGTCGATGGAGGACGAACAGACGCCCCCGAACGAGCCGACCAACTCGCCTGCTTCAACGACGAGTGTAACAACTCAAACGCTGCCGCCTCGACCAACCGCTGCACAGCCCGTCGCAGTTGCTCCTTCGGCGAAGCCCATCAAGCGCATCGTGGTGCTCTATGCCGACAACACCTTCGAGAGCTACACGCCCAACGAATAAAAAAACACCACGGAAGCCGAATTTCCGTGGTGTCTCATTTTTGCGTATTTTATAGTAGTGCAAGCTTGCTTCGAAATATGCGATTCTCAGCCCATTAAACTCCCCCAACCCATCTCCACAGCCGTTTGAACGAATATATACATTATGATAAATTATAACTACAAATAAAAGCGAGGAGTATTTTCCTCGCTTTCGTTTTAGTTGCTCACTGCTACTTCTTGTAGTCGAACACGGCGTCGAGCTTTTGCCAGTCGGCATTGGTTACCGTACCTCGGATACCCTTGTACTCGAAGATCATCGTGCCCTCGGTGGCCATACGGATTTTGCAATCGACGCTGCCTCGCTTGAAATCGGCATCACCCAGGTTCTGTTCACGGAACCACTTATACTCGCTCTTGGCACGGGTGGAGAGTTTCGAGGGAACAAAGCGCATAAGTCGCTGGAAGGTCTTAAGCGAAATCGTGAAGTTCATCGCCGCATTCGTCTCGCTCGACACCTGAATCATCGTCGTCTTACCGGCTGCCAGAAGCGCCGTCGTCAGCAGCACAAAGGCTGCGGTCATCAACCATTTTTTCATCTTTAATTGGGTTTTATTCTACTACAAAACTACACAACATCGGTCAAACGTGCAAATTTCGCCCCTTTTTTTGTATCTTCGCCGTGTGAAACGATACCTATTATATATAGCACTCATCCTCGCTGCCGCAGGTTGCAGTCCGAAACCAACGGCCGACGAGCCTACCATCTATGTCACCATTGCACCCCTGCGTTCTGTGGTGGAGCGCATCGTGGGTGACGATTTTCGCATCGAAGTATTGGTGCCCGCAGGGGCATCACCCGAAACCTTCGAGCCCTCGGCTCGGCAATATGTAGCACTCAACGAGGCCCGATGGATCTTCTCGACGGGGCTAATCGACTTTGAGACCACCCTACTCCATCGTCTTGAAAATCAGGCTAAAATCATCAACCTCTCGGAGGGGATCGACCTGATTGCCGGGAGTTGTTCACACGCCCATCACCACCACGACGGGCACCATCATCACGGTGTAGATCCGCACATTTGGACCTCGCCACTAGCCCTGAAGCAGATAGCCGAAAACAGCTACAGAGCCATTGCTGCGGCCTATCCCGATTCGGTAAAGTATGCCCAGAATTTCGCTCGTTTGTCGGCTGATATTGAGGCACTTGACAGGCGTACTGAGGCGGCATTGCAGCAGGCCGAGGTCAAGATGGTGGTGGTCTATCACCCTGCCCTCACCTACTACGCCCGCGATTACGGCTTGCAGCAGGAGGCCATCGAGCAGGAGGGAAAAGAGCCTTCGACACGAGCCTTGGCACGCCTGATTGCGATGGGTCGTGAGGCGGGTGTCGGACACATTCTCTACCAACGACAATACCCCCGCTCGGTCGTGGAGACCGTAGCCCGAGATATGGGCGCCGAGGCGGTGGAATTTGATCCGCTGGGCGAAGATGTGATTGCGAACATTGACAGTATCACCTCGCTAATTATCCGAAAATGAAGCTGATAGAACTGCACGACGTAAGCGTAAACTACGACGGCTACGGAGCCATTTGTGGGGTAAATCTCTCGATTGACTCGACCGATTTTCTGGGCGTTATCGGCCCCAATGGCGGCGGAAAAACCACACTGGTAAAGGCCATTTTGGGAATGGTGGCCTACGACGGTCGCATCGACTATGCCCCCGAGCTGAACAGCGGCAACGAGCGTCTGATTGGCTATATGCCCCAAATTTCGGAGTTCGACCGTGCCTTCCCCATCTCGGTGATGGAGGTGGTGCTCTCGGGTCTGCAAGGCAGCAAGGGGCTGTTCGGCCGCTATACAAAAGAGGATCGAATGAAGGCCCTGCAACTCTTGAAGGAGTGCGGCATCGAGGCGTTGGCCGACCGACCCATTGGCGAGATTTCAGGGGGACAGATGCAGCGTGCCCTGCTCTGCCGTGCCGTCATTGCCGATCCCAAGCTACTGATTTTGGACGAGCCGACCAACTTTGTCGATAACCAATTCGAACAGACGCTTTACCGCATCTTGCGCCGTCTCAACGAACGGATGGCCATCGTGATGGTGTCGCACGACGTGGGTACGATTTCGAGTGTAGTGAAGGAGATTGTCTGCGTCAATGGCCACGTGCATCGCCACCGCTCGAACATCATCTCGGCCGAGCAGCTGGCCGCCTACGACTGCCCCATCCGCCTGCTCTCGCACGGCCACGTTCCCCACACCGTACTGGAACACCACCCGGGAGATGGGTGTTGCAAATAGATTTGCAACACAATTCAAAATTCAAAATTCAAAATGTAGAATTCAAAATTGTTCGAAAACAACCAAAAAAGGAGGGTACACTACCCTCCTTTCATTGTAATTAGATTCAACGAAAGTCTTGTAAAAGAGCTATTTTTAGGCACACAATAAGGCGAAGAGCGCAACAAAAAAAGGAGGGCACACTACCCTCCTTTCATTGTAATACCCGAAAATTACTTATCGGGTGGCGAGTTCAAGGCTTGCGATGGTTGAGAAACCGCAGCATACTGAGCGTATGTGAGGATTTCTCAATCCGAGCGTAACGTAGAAATCGCCCGCGAGAAGTGATTTTCGCCTTACTTGGCCTCGTTAATAGCCGACAACTTCTCAAACAGTGCGCTGAAACCTGCATTGATCTCGGCACGCAGCAGAGCGTAGTGCTTGCGAACGAGCGACTTGTTGTGCGGCTCGGCGGGATTCATTGCCTTGGTGAAGAACTCGTTGCGCAGTGCAACAGCCTCCTGCATTACGGCTACAATCTCCTCCTCTTTCGAGGGCTGGAAGCAGATGGCCATATCGCAATCAAATACAACCTCCTCCAGGCAATAATCAATCTGTTTCTTGAGCGTTCTTAAATTTGCCATATCGTTTTTAATGTTTTAGTGTTTCGCTACGACAAATATATAAAAACATTTCGAAATCGGCAAGCAATTAGTTAATAATCTATTTCGCCCGGCATCGCCACAATGATTCCGACCGTTTCACGCACCAACAGCTCCTCACAACAGGGGTCGGTCGGAGTGGTTTTCTGCGTCACCGCTACACTTTTGGGGGCCGGTGTCGGCGTGGGAGTCGGGGCAGGAGCAGGTTGCGGCTTGGGGATGCGGGTGCGGGTCTCGACCACCTTTCCTTGGGCATAATCGACCTCAACGGTCACTCGGCGAAGTGGAGGCAGCAGGTTGTGCGCCAGGTAGTTCCACGCCTCGGGATGGCTCTTCAGCGCACGTTCGACCTCAAGGGGCGAGTGGTCACCCGACAGCACCTCCAACACATAGGCTTTGTCGGCCATATCGGACTTTTCGACCGCCTCACGCAGCGTCGTCCAGGGGCTCACCTCCGAGCGGCAGACCACCTTGGCAGCCGCCAGACGGGGTGCATTTTTCTTCAGGTAGGCCGAGAAATTCTCGGCTCGGGCCTTGGCTAACCGTTCGTTGAGCGGCAGCGGGCCATCGGGCGAGGCGTAGCCCACAACCACCACCTGTTGGGCGTGGTGCAGGGTGTCGTCGAGCGTAGCAGCCAACTTTTTCAGGTCGTCCAGCTCCTCGCCATTCTCGCCCAACGTGGGGCTCAAGGTGGCATTGCCGATGCGGTAGTGGAGGCTGAAGTCGGCCTCGGCGGGTTGTTGCACCCGATAACTTTTCAGTTGATAGTCGCCATCCACCCGCTCCGAGAGCAGCACCGAATCGGGCTGTGCTATGTGGGATTGGGCGGCAAGGTGTTGCCACGAAGCCATCGAAGCAACGAGCAACAGAGGTAGCATAAAGTGTTTCACGTCGTCTGTGTTTTTAAGAATAACTACCCTCTTCGGCTCACAATTTCCATACCACACCCACAAAAAAAGTCCCCGACCGATGGTGCGGTGGGGACTTAACCTCGATTGGGAGGGGTTAAAACGAACTACTCCTCGCTCTCGTCGGTGGGCAGCTCGAACTTCGTGAAGCCGGCCTTCACCAAAATGTTGAACCACGAGAAGCACTTCTTGATGTCCGACAGGTGAACACGCTCACGGTCGTACTCGGGCAGCACCGCAGCGAAAGCCTCCTGCAGCTCGGCAGCCGAAGCCTTGTGGCTAATGGCCTCCTTGCCCTCGGTCGAGGCGTAGATGCGGGTAAATACCTCTGCCAACGGAATATCGTCACCCTCGGTGTACATCGAAATCTCCGTCAGGGCGCTCACGCGCGAGGTGGCCGAGGCGTTCTGACGCTTACCGTCGATGAGCGACTCCACAATCACGCCACGCTGCGACTGGGCTACATATTTGAAAAGTCCGGGCTGGCCCGAGATGGCCAAAATCTCTTTCAGTTCCATAGTGTTAATCTATTTTTTCGTTTTTAATATGAATATCCATTTGCGGGAAGGGGAAGCGGATGCCCGCCTTCGGCAGTTCGTTGTAGAACCGCTCGTTATACTCGAAGAAGACATCCCACAGGTCGGCATTGCTTACCCAGGCACGCACCGTCAGTTTGACGCTGTCCTGTTCCAACGCACTGACCCACACCACCGGAGCGGGATCGGCCAACACGCGTTTGTCGGCCTTGAGCAACGTCAGGATGGTCTGGCGAGCCACCTCGACATCGTCGCCATAGCTAATCGACAAAGACCAATCGGCTCGGCGGGTGGTGGCCGTCGAGAAGTTGTCGATGATGCCCGTAGCGATAACGTTGTTGGGAATGTAGATGGTCTGGTTATCGACCGTCGTGATGACCGTCGAGAAGAGTTTGATTTCACGCACCGTACCCGACTGACCTTGAGCTGTGATGTAATCGCCTACACGATAGGGCTTTACAGCAAGAATCATCACGCCGCCTGCAAAGTTCTGCGCCGTGCCGCTCAGGGCCATACCAATGGCCAGCGTGGCAGCCGAGAAGATGGCAATAAGCGACGTCACGTTCACGCCCAGCGTCTGCACTACCACCAACAGCAGGGCGATGACGAGTGCCACACTCAGCGTATTACGAATGAAGGGGCGCACCGAGAGATCGACCTCCTTGCGCTCAAAGAGGCGGTCCAACAGACGCAACAGACGGCGAATCAGCCAACGACCCACCACAAAAAAGAGCAGGGCAATGACCAACTTCAGAGCCACCCAGATGGCCTGCTCGGTCAGGTGGGTAAGCATATCGCCCATATCGAGATTCATCAGACGATCGATCGATTCGGCAAGCTTCTGCTTCTGCACACTGTCGGGCAACATCAGCGGCAGGCTATCGGTCGATTGCAAAAAATAGCGCATAGTAATTGGCTTCGCAGTTAAAATTCGCCACAAAAATAACGAAAAAAAAGATAAGATACTTATCTTTGTGTTACAATTGCATAAAAAGCGACCCGAAAGCGCCACAAAAAGAGAGAAACACAACCAACGAAAATGAATGGGGTGCAACACATAATTCGGAAAGCAGGGCTCGGCATCGTGGCTGTCCTTTGGATGTGCGGGTGCTACAACAGCGGTTTCGACGAGGCCGACTACCCCACTGCTCCTCCCGCCACGACCACCTCGTTGCGGGCCTTCGTGACGGCCCATCGAGGGGGAGCGGTGCGCATCGAGCAGCCGATTGTAGTGGCAGGACGGGTGACCTCGTCGGATCGTGCAGGCAATTTCTATCGTCGTTTAGTCGTTGAGGATGAAGGTGTTGCATTGGCCATCAAAGCCCGACTCGACGGCCTGCACAACGCCTACCCCGAAGGGATGTGGCTGACCATTTCGATGGAGGGGTTAGTTGCCGAACGACAATACGGCATCCTGCATATCGGCAGCGAAGGGAGCGAAACAGGCTATCTTACGGCCGATTACATCCCCTCGAAAGCGGCTCTCGACAACCACCTTTTCCCAAGCAACGACATCCTTCCCGTTACACCTTACGATCTACAACTCAACCAATTAACACCCTCGTTGGCAGGGCGTTTGGTGCGTATCGGTGGGTTAGCACTCGATGCCGCAGAGCGTTCGGAAGAGGAGGTGGTGGTGTGGAGTGGCGAACATCGCTTCTACGGTGCCGACTCGCTCTATGTGAGCTGTTATGTCCGCCCCTATGCCGACTTTGCCAACAGCCCTATCCCCGACACAAACGGCTCACTGACAGGCGTTTTGGAGTACAACAACGGTAATTACACGCTCGTTCCCCGTGATGCAGAAGATCTTGATTTTTAGCCTCGTGTGGCTGCTGGTCGGATGCAGTTCGGCCACCACGCTCGACTACGACGACGAGCAATATCCGCCCGAGCGCAACTCGGTGGCCTACCTGAAAGCGTTGGGTAGCAAGGGTGAGGTGCGCCTTAGCGAGGAGATTGCGGTGGATGTGGTCATCACGGCCAACGACCGCCACGGCGAGTGGTCGGAGGCCATCGTTGTGGAGGACGAAACGGGCGGCATCACCATTGCCGTGCAGGGGGCGGAGCGCTACCGCCACTACCCTTTCGGAGGTCGTCTGCGCCTCTATTGCAATGGGCTGACACTACGGAATTATGGCGGAAAAATCGAACTTTGCCGTGAAGCCGACACCTACGGCCAACGGGGTTTGAGCGAGGAGGAACAGGCGGCACATCTTCACCCGCTGTCACTTACCGAAGCGCCTATTCCACAGTCGGTTACAATTGACCAATTAAACAATCACTTGATAGATAGGCTGATTCTTTTGCAGGGCGTCGAATTTGTTGAAAAGGGGGCTTGGTGCGCCACCGATCCGCTCACCCAAACGCCCCTTGCAACCAAGCACCAGATTCGTGACGTCGAGGGGCATACCCTCGCGGTTTATGTGGCCGCCACCTGCCATTATGCCAACGAGCCGCTCCCCGAAGGCAACGGCTCGTTGTGTGGTATTTTAGACTATTTCGGAGGCGAGTTTGCGCTGCGAGTCTCGAACTTTCAGGTCAATTTTTAATCCTTCATTTGTCCATTACTCGCCCGTCACGCCCCGCAACTCGCTTACTCCTGCAGGGCCTGCCACAGCATATCCTTCAGACGCTGCACATTCAGACCCGCCACCGACGAGATAAATACGGCGGGAACACCCTCGGGCAGTTCGGCCTTCATCTCCTCGATCAGCTCCTCATCCAACATATCGCACTTGGTGATGGCCAAAAGGCGTTGTTTGTCCAACAACTCGGGGTTGTACTGGGTCAGCTCACCCAGCAGAATATCGAAATCCTTGCGGATATCCTCCGAGTCGGCAGGAATCATAAAGAGCAGCACCGAGTTGCGTTCGATATGGCGTAAGAAGCGGGTACCCAGACCCTTACCCTCGTGCGCACCCTCGATGATACCGGGAATATCGGCCATCACAAACGACTTACCCTCACGCACCTCGACAATGCCGAGGTTAGGCTCCATCGTCGTAAAGGCGTAGTTGGCAATTTTGGGTTTGGCAGCCGAAACGACCGACAGCAAGGTCGATTTACCCGCATTCGGGAAGCCCACCAGACCCACATCGGCCAACACCTTCAGCTCCAGAATAAAGGCACCCTCCTCACCCTCCTCGCCGGGCTGGGCAAAGCGGGGTGTCTGATTCGTGGCGCTCTTGAAGTGCCAGTTACCCAAACCGCCACGACCACCCTGCAACAAGACGAGTTGTTCGCCGTGTTCGGTCACCTCACCCACATTGACCAGCTCCGTCTCGCCCGTCTCTTCGTTCTCAACCAGACGTTTGGCCACCGTACCCAGGGGCACGGGGATGATAATATCCTTGGCATTCTTACCCGTCGAACGGGCACCACCGCCACACTCGCCATCCTCTGCAAACTGGTGACGCTGGTACTTGAGGTGAATCAGGGTCCAATACTGACGATCGCCCTGCAGGATGATACTGCCACCCTTACCGCCATCGCCACCATCGGGGCCACCGAAGGCGACAAACTTCTCACGACGGAAGTGGGCCGAGCCGGCACCACCGTGACCCGAACGGGCAAATATCTTGACGTAATCTACAAAATTCGAACCTGCCATATTGCTTGATTTTGAGGCACAAAAGTAAGCATTTTTTTCGAGAAAAGCAAACCTGAGCCTGTCGGGCCGTTTTTTTGACTATCTTTGTAGTTACTAACCAACTAACCCACTATGAAAAAACTGTTTGTTTTACCCCTTCTGCTCCTGATGGCGGCGTGTGGAGGCGATAATAATCTCGACGACCCCACACCCAACCCCGCCGACCGCCCAAGCAACGTAAAATTTGTGGTGGCACAAGACGGCACGGGCGACTACACCACCGTGCAGCAGGCCATCGATGCCATCCCAAGCAACAGCAAGAGACGCCAGATTATCTACATCAAGGCGGGAACGTATAAAGAAAAACTCGCTGTACCTCAATCAAAAACCTTCGTGACCCTTATTGGCGAGGATGCCGCCACGACCATCCTCACCTACGACGACTCGTCGGGCACGCTGCTTCCGTCGGGCAAGGAGATGGGCACGCAGAACAGCGCCTCGCTGACCATCTCGGCAACCGATTTTCAGGCACAGGACCTCACCCTCTCAAACACCCACATCAACAACACCGGTTCGGGCGATCAGGCGGTTGCCGTAGGTGTCTATAACGACCGTGCCACCTTCTACAACTGCCGTTTGATGGGCTATCAGGACACCTTCTATGTGAAGAACAAGGCGCGTGTCTATTGCCAAGATTGCTACATCGAGGGCAATATCGATTTCATTTTCGGCGATGCGGTGCTGCTCTGTCAGCGTTGCCAACTGCACTGCAACCGCCACAACAGCGTCATCACCGCAGCCGCCAGCCACACGGGCAGCCGCTTCGGTTTCTGCTTTTTGGACTGCCGTCTGACCCATATCACGGGCAAGGATTTCAACGGTAAGACCTTCTCGAACTTCCACCTGGGACGCCCCTGGAAGCAGGATGCACGGGTGGTGTTCCTGCGCTGCGAAGAGCCTTCGACCCTGAACACAGCCGCCTGGTGTCGTATGTCGGAGGGGGTCGATGCAGCCCTCTTTGGCGAGTACAAATGTACGGGGGCAGGGGCTGCTGCGGACCGATTGGCCAAGCGTGAGATGGGAGGCCGTCAGCTGTCGGACGAGGAGGCCGCAGCGTACACCCTGCAAAACATCTTCTCCAAGGCAACCAACCCTTCGAAATACAACGCCGATTGGACGCCCGATGCGAAAATTACGCTGAAATAAGAAAACCGAAAGCCCCTCAAAACGAGGGGCTTTTCGTTAGAAGTTGTACGACACGGTCACCATCAGGCGACGGGGTTTGCCATACATATAGCGAGTTGCCTGAGGCAGACGACCCATCGCCGAATCAACCCCGACGGCCTGCGTGCGCAACGATTCGTAGCCATAGAGGGGATATTCCGCACCCGTAAGATTCATCAAATGAAGCGAAAAGAGGAGCGATGAACGTTCAAACCACACCCGCTTGAAGAGCGAGGCATCGACCGTCAAGCCATCTTTCAGCCGTTCCTGAGAGACAAAAGCATCGAAAAATTCGGGCGTAAGGCCATTCTGACGAGCCACACGATCGGTGCGGCGCAGTGCCACCGGATCGACATAGCGACCCCCGGCAAAGCCTGCCGAGAGGCGCACACCCCACCCCTTTCGGCCATAGTAACGAAGCCCTGCAAAAGCGGCTAGCTGTGGCACACCACCGGGTCTGCACTCGGCCAGATGGGCCGTGGCGGCCTCATCGATGGTGCTGTTGTCGTTGTCGGCCACGACATTCACAACGGCATCGTCCGTATAGCGATAATCGCCCGCCGAGAGGGCTGCCGAGAGGGTCCACCGCGAGGCGACACGCCACTCCACAGCCACCTCAAGCCCCACTGCCCGCCAAACAAGCCCCTGCACACTCATATCGGCATAAAGTCCCGAAAGGTCGTCGAAGTAGCTGCGACGCTCCATTTCGTGGGTATGTTGGGTGGCGAAGGCCGTAGCAAGCAGGTCGAAATACTCGCCCCGATGGCGATAATCGACCTGAACACCGTAATAGTGACTCAACTCGGGGTTACTGACAATCAGGTTGTTATAGAGCGGTTGCATAAACAGATCGGCAGCCGAGGGGGTCACTGTTCCCACAGCCACCGCAAGGTGCAGACTGCGCCGAGGCGAGAAGAGCCAAGCGGCATCGCCTTTGAGCGTGTAAGGGGTGAAATGGAGGGTGCGAGAGGGACCATACGACCCTGTCCCCGGAAAAAGCTCCTTTTCGTAGAATCCCTCACGTTTGATGCGCACATCGCCCACCTCACCCCAGAGGCCCAACTGCCAACGGTCGTGTTGCCAACGCACCCCCAACCAAGCCCGACTATCGAGGCGAGTGAGGGCATAATCGTAGCCGAAGCGGTCGCCCTCGGTGATGCGTCGAGAGGGGGCACGAAGGTTGTTTTCCAGGTCGTTGCAGTAGCTATCGTCGTCCAACAAGAATTGGTCGATGTCGATTATGTGCGTCGCTCCAAGCAGGTCTTTCATCTGCTTGAAATTACGACTGTTATCGTAGTTTATCTGAAGTCCGTAATGAAGTGTCGCACGCTCGACCGAGGAGGCAAATTCGGCCCTTGCGCCAAGCCGCATCACCCGCTCGATGCGCTCCTCCAAGGCATAGACGGCGTGGCCATCACCCAGGCGGTTTTGGGCAATCATCTCATCCCACGCCAACTGCGTGTAGCGGGTATCGTTGCGCTGCCACGCCTCCATTGTGGCACGGTCATCGGTTGCCGAAGGGAGGTAGCGGTAATTATCGGGCAACGGAGTGCGGGCATCGTACCAATTCAGCGCACTCACGCCCAACCGTCCCACCTCGCTGCCGAGCGTTGCCTTCAGGTGCGTGGAGGGCGACAACGTGAGGGCATAATGGGCCGCCACCATCGGCAACAGATCGTTTCGCACACGGGCGTTGCGCACCTTGCCCGCCTGATAGCCCCACGAAGGGTTGTAGTAGGGATTATCGAGTAGCGTGAAGGCCTCCTGCGTCGAAGCCGACCGTCCGCCCCGCTCAGCAAAAGGAAGCGTAAAAACCAAATGCAACTCACTGTCATACATCCATTTGCGGCTCATACGCACACCTGCACGCAGCGAGTTTTCAAACAGACCCTCGACCAACGCATCCCGTCCCGTGCGCCCCTCGACCACAGCACCGACGTGCCACCCGCCCACCTGCCGATTCATCGTGGCACGCAGGCCGAAGCGGTAGTTTTGCATCGCATAGCGGGCCGAGATGGTGTAGGGTTGCATCGGCTCGGCATCCGAGAAGCGGAAGTGGCGTTGTCCACCTGCACCACCCACACCATCAGCGGAGGGCGACACACCCGCCACATACTCCTCGTCGGCAGCCATTCCCCGCAACAGCGCCGTCTGGCGGTAGCTGACGGGCAATCCGTAGAGGGTGGTCAGCTCCGAAGCGTAGTGTTCGCCTCGGCGGTATGAGGAGACGGGAAGACGAAAGTCGGTCAGCCGACCATACAAATCGCCCAGCGCAAAGGAGGCCTCGTAGAAAAGCAACGAGTCGGAGCGAGGATCTTCGCTCCTCGTCTCCGGCTCGGCATAGGGGTAATAGTAATCGTCGTGGGGCTCCTGGGCAGCAACACGCAACGCAACAAGCGACAAAATCGCTATCAGCAGCCCCCTCATAATCATCGGTTTAGATGCGCTTCAGCACCTCGCACAGCAGCTCCCAGAACTTGGGAACGGTGGCAATCTCCAGACGCTCGTCGGGCGAGTGAACACCACGCAGCGTGGGGCCGAACGAAACCATCTCCAGCTCGGGGTACTTCTCCAGGAAGAGGCCGCACTCCAAACCGGCGTGGATGGCACGCACCTTCGGCTCAACGGCGAACAGGTCGCGATAGGCCTCGACGGTCACCTCCAGCAGCTTCGACTGCGGGTTGGGTGCCCAGCCCGGGTAGCCGTCCGTATGGGCGACATCGGCACCGGCCAGTGCGAAGACCGACTCAACCATCTGCATCACATAGGTCTTGGCACTCTCCAACGACGAACGCTGCGACGAGGTGACAACAATCGTATGCTCATCGACAAACTTCACCGAGGCGAGGTTCGTGGAGGTCTCGACCAGACCATTGACGGCAAACGACATCGAAATCACCCCGTTAGGCACACCGACAATCGAATAAATCAGGCCAAACTGCGTCTTCTGATCGAGCACCTGGTCCACCTCGGGCATCTCGTTGAGCGTGATTTTGAAGTTCGGCTCACGGAACTGGAACTCGGCAGCCATATCGGCAGCAAAGAGCTCGTAGCGGCGCAGAAACTCCTCCTTGAATTTGGTCGGCACACCAAAAATGGCGTAGGCCTCTCGCGGGATGGCATTGCGCAGATTTCCGCCCGAGAAGTAGCTCAGGCGCAGGTCGCAACTCTGCATACCGTCCCACAGCAGGCGGGCAACGGTCTTGTTGGAGTTGGCACGACCCTTATCGATATCGTCACCCGAGTGACCTCCCAGCAGGTCCGACACATCGACACGGAAGAAGGCGTAGTTCTTCGGCGAAGGCTCCATCGTTGCGTGGAAGGTAGCAATGGTATCGATACCACCGGCGCAGCCGATGAAAATCTCGCCCTCGTCCTCCGAGTCGAGGTTGATCAAATACTTGCCCTTCAGCATCCCCTCGCCCAGCTCGAATGCACCCGTCAGACCCGTCTCCTCATCAACCGTAAAGAGGCACTCGATGGGGCCGTGAGCCACCGTCTCGTCCAGCAGCACCGCCAAAGCGGCCGCCATACCGATGCCGCAGTCGGCACCCAGCGTCGTACCCTCGGCCTTGACCCAACCATCCTCAATGCGGGTCGTGATAGGGTCGTTCTCGAAGTCGAACTCCACATCCGAGTTCTTCTCGCAGACCATATCCATATGGGCTTGCAGGATGACCATCGGGCGATCCTCCAGGCCCGGAGTAGCGGGCTTGCGCATCACCACATTGCCAATCTCATCCTTCTGATACTCAATCTGATGCTCTTTGGCAAAATCGACCAGGAAGTCGATAATCTTCGCCTCCTTCTTCGAGGGGCGAGGCACACGGGTAATGGCATCGAACTGCTCCCAGATGAGCTTCGGCTCCAAATTCGTAATTGCTGACATATCGATTAACTTTTATAATTCTTGTTACTTAATTATTTCCGATTTATCGCTTTGGTTGGGTTGTTACTCGCCGCCACAGGCGTCGTATTCAATTATTACCCACCCCCAAACCCCCGCCTCAGGCAGGGGCTTGGTCGCTTCGCTCCCTTGGGTGGTGCCAATATCGGTCACAAAGATACACTTTTATCTATAAACCGACAATCAATCGGCCACTTTGCGGTACTCAATCACAACGGTTTGACCGTTATACTCGTATGTGCTCGATAAATGACGGATAAAATCAGGCTTCGTCTGATCGTC
>JAFSDP010000003.1 GCA_017436185.1 Alistipes sp.
AAAAATTAAAAATTAAAAATTAAAAATTCCTTTTCCCTTCATAAAAAAAGGGTTGTCCGCTTTGGACAACCCTTACTCGTAAAAGCAAGCCGTTGATTACTTGTTCAGCTCGGCAAGAGCGGCCTGGGCGTTAGCCAGGTTGGCGCCGGCCGTTACCTTCTTGAAGGCGGCGATAGCCTGATCACGCTGCTCGAGTGCGTTGTGAGCAGCACCAACGAGGAAGTAAACATCACCCTGATCCTCGGCATCTACCTGAGCGGCAGCAGCCTCCTCGGCGTGAGCAATAACGCTCTTGTAGTCCTTCTTACCCAGGTAAGCCTGCAGGCGTACCTTCTGGAAGAGGGCGCTCGTGGGGTTCTTGGCCAGCTGCGTGTCAGCCAGTGCGATGATGCCATCGAAGTTACCCTCGCCCTGGAGCTTGGCTACCTCGTTGTTGGTGTAGAGAGCCATCATCTTCTTGGCCGTAGCGGCATCCTCGGCATACTTGGGGTGGGTCTTCGAAGCAACAGCCTCGTAGATATCCATACCCTTCTCGAACTCGCCCAGCTCGCAGTAGCTCATAGCCAGGTTCAGTGCCATAGCCGTATTGTTGGCGTCGGCGGCATAACCCTTCTCGAATACCTGAACAGCCGTAGCGTAGTCCTTCGTGTTGAAGGCCTCACCACCCTTCATCTGGTAGATCTTACCAACCCACGTCTTGTAGCGGTCGGCACCTGCGGCGTCGCCATACAGCTCGGCAGCGTCGGCAGCCTTGGTGAAGTTCTCCAAAGCGGCGTCCAGATTCTTCTGACGGGCAGCCATACCACCCAGCATATAGTAGCACTTGGGCAGGTAGGTCTTGGCCGACTCCACGGTCGATTCCATACCCTCAACATCCATACCCTCAGCAATCACCTGCTCAAACTTCTCGGCAGCCAACTTGAAGTTCTTGGCCGAATAAGCGGCACCACCCTCGTTGAACACCGTCTTTACATCCTGCGCCGACAGCGTGCAAACAGCCATCAGGGCCAGCATCGATACAAAAAGCTTTTTCATTTTTCTATTCAATTAGTTTTAAGATAATTCCTTGTTGTATTTGGAAAATGTAGCCGCAAAATTAGTTATAAATTCCAAACTTTCAAAATTTAGCGTCGCAATGTGGCAAAAAAGCCGCTCATCAGCGCCTCGCACTCCTCCTTCAATACGCCGCTCACAACGGTTGTTTTGGGGTGGAACACCCGCTCGGAGTAGGTGCGAAACCCGCGTTTCGGGTCGTCGGCACCCCACACCACACGCCCCACCTGTGCCCAACCGATGGCTCCGGCACACATAATGCACGGCTCGACGGTTACGTACAACGTGCAGCGTTGCAGATACTTACCGCCCAGCGTCTCGGCAGCGGCCGTTAGGGCCTGCATCTCGGCGTGGGCCGTCACATCGTTGAGCGTCTCGACCAGGTTGTGGCCTCGCCCGATGATTTGACCGTCGGCCACAATGACCGCTCCGATGGGCACCTCCTGTTCATCAAACGCTTTGCGGGCCTCGTTTAGTGCCTGACGCATAAAAAAATCGTCGTTTTGAGGGGTTGTAGTCATATTTTTTGGCTCTTTTCCGCAAAAATAATACTTTTAATCATTAACTTTGTAGCTTGTAAACGAAAAAAGATTAAAAACGCAAAATATGTACAGAACACACACGTGTGGCTCGCTTCGTATCGAGCACGTAAACGAGACGGTCACCCTCGCAGGATGGGTGCAGAAGGTGCGTAATCTGGGTGCGATGACCTTCATCGACCTGCGCGACCGCTACGGTCTGACGCAGATTGTCGTCGAGGAAAATTCGGCTGCCGAGGTGCGTGAAACGGCCCTCAAGGTGGGTCGTGAGTGGGTCCTTCAGGTGACGGGCAAGGTGCTGGAGCGCCAGGCCAAGAATCCCAAGATGGCGACGGGCGACATCGAGGTGGCTGCTACGGCCATCACCATCTTGAACGAGGCCCAGACCCCTCCCTTCACCATCGAGGAGCACTCGGATGGTGGTGACGACCTGCGTATGAAGTACCGCTACCTCGACCTGCGTCGTCCGCCCCTGCAGCGCAATATGATTCTGCGCCATAAGATGGCCCAGGAGATTCGCCGCTTCCTCGATTCGGAGGGCTTCCTCGAGATCGAGACCCCCTATTTGGTAGGCTCTACGCCCGAGGGTGCTCGTGACTTTGTCGTACCCAGCCGTATGAATCCCAACCAATTCTATGCACTTCCTCAGTCGCCCCAGACCCTGAAGCAACTTCTGATGGTGGCCGGTTACGACCGTTACTTCCAGATTGTGCGTTGCTTCCGTGACGAGGACCTGCGTGCCGATCGTCAGCCCGAGTTTACGCAGATCGACTGCGAGATGGCCTTTGTCGAGCAGGAGGATGTGATCAACATCTTCGAGAATTGGGCCAAGCATATGTTCCGCGAGGTGATGAACATCGAGTTCACCGAGCCTTTCCGCCGTATGCCCTGGATTGAGGCGATGGAGAAGTATGGCTCGGACAAGCCCGACCTGCGCTTCGGTATGGAGTTCTCGGACCTCACCGAGTTGGCCAAGGGTCACGGCTTCTCGGTCTTCGACGATGCCGAGTACATCACCGGCTTTGCCGCTACGGGGTGTGCAACCTATACCCGCAAGCAGATTGATGCGCTGACCGACTTTGTGAAGCGTCCGCAGGTGGGTGCCAAGGGCCTTATCTGGATTCGTGTCGAGGAGGCGGGCATCAAATCTTCGATCGATAAGTTCTACTCGCCCGATGAGGTGCGTGCTATGGCCGAGAAGTGCGGTGCCAAGGCCGGCGATATGGTCTTCATCCTCTGCGGCAAGAAGTTCAAGACCCTGACGCAGCTCTGCGCCCTGCGCCTTGAGGTGGCCCAGCAGCTGGGTCTGCGCGATCCCAAGAAGTTTGCACCGCTGTGGGTGGTGGACTTCCCGATGTTCGAGTGGGACGATGAAACCGAGCGTTTCTATGCGATGCACCACCCCTTCACCTCGCCCAAGCCCGAGGATGTCGAGTTCCTGGAGAGCGACCCCGGTCGTGTGCGTGCCAATGCCTACGACTTTGTCTGCAACGGTACCGAGATTGGTGGCGGCTCGATTCGTATCCACGATGCCAAGCTGCAGGCTACCATCTTCAAGTGCCTGGGCTTCACTCCCGAGCGTGCCGAGGAGCAGTTCGGCTTCCTTATGAACGCCTTTAAGTTTGGTGCACCTCCTCACGGTGGTCTGGCCTTCGGTTTCGACCGTTTGTGCTCGCTGTTTGGTGGCTCGGAGTCGATTCGCGACTACATCGCCTTCCCGAAGAACAATGCCGGCCGCGATGTGATGCTCGATGCTCCTTCGTATATCGACCAGGCGCAGCTCGACGAGTTGTACCTTTCGCTCGTAAAGCCCGAGGCCTAACCACCCGCCGCTTTATTGATACAGCACAAAAAAACCGCCGCTCAATCGAGCGACGGTTTTTTGTTTGAGTCAGTATCTGATTACAAATCGGCGGGAACCTCACCAACATTCATAACCCATACCATATTCTTGGCGTAGCTGAAGTATACATCATACGTACCGCTTGCTACCTTGAGGTTGGTGTTGCTACCATTCGATACGCTGATACCCTTACCAACGGTAACGGTGCCGCTCGATGCTGCACCATAGTTGAACTTGCTCCAGCTCTCATCGCCACGGATCTTGAACTCGCCGGTCAATGTTGCGCTCTTGGCAACATATACATTCAACGTCTCGTCAAGAGCCATCTTGATGTCGTTCGAAGCCCAGTTGTTGTGGGCGCCAACCAAACCAAATACAACACCCGTCGGGTTGGGCATCGGACCCTCAGCCGTCTGAGCAACTGCAGTGGTGTAATCCTCACCTGCGGTCACTACATAAATCTTACCCTCATTGCTACTGATGTACTGGAAGTAAATATCGTACGTTCCGGTTTGCGTAACAGCCATATCCTGACCGTCCTTCCATACCGACATATACTTATTAGGCTCGCCGTACTTATAATTGCCACCATAGTTGATGGTCCAAGCGCTATTCTTACGAATCTTGAAAGGGCTGTAAGCTGTGAGCGAGATGTCTTTTGCTACGAAAAGATTCTCGGTCGGGGTCGTATACATAAAAGGTGTCACCCCAGCTATTCAAGTCGCCACAAACAGCCCACGTGGTCTGCTCGGGTACAAAGAGCTCGGGCATAGCCTCACCGGCGGGTACTACACACATCTTCGACAGGTCCGCAGTCAGATAAACATCTGCATAGTCGCAGTTGGTCATGAAACCACTTTCAGTAGCTGCGGCCGTTGCCTGCCAGGTGCGGGGAGCAACCTCCTCTGCGCAGGTCAGCATATCGTAGCTTACGGTGTTTTGGAATACATACGACGACTCGTTATAGGCCACGTTCTTTGCTACGTGATAGCCATCCTCGATGAACATAGGAGTCATCGTGCCGTCCAAACCATAGAGTACCCACTCGCTGGGCTCTCCCATCTTGATGCTGTAAATTTTACCGGCCTCGAAGGTGTACTCCTTGTCGTACGAGAACAGGGTCGTCTGCCAACCTTCCTTAATGTTGAAATTCGACACTTTGCCAGGATAGATGGCAATGTAATAGGTCTCACCCTTTACAAGGTCGTTCAGATAAATCGACGTGTACGAACCCTCATCCGAATAGGTAATCTTACCCGTTTCTGTGTTGTAGTTCATCGTGTTTTCGCCGCAAAGAGATGCACCCTGAGCGTTGAAACCTACATAGCCCTGCGAACCGGTATAGGTGAATTTGATAAGAGCCGTAGCGGCCTTAAACGAGAGCTTGTTCGAGGTCGAGTAGGCTGCCATATAGTTGTATGCCTCATCGAACGAACCAATAACACCCGTCTGCTCCTCGCTAATGTAGGTAGGAACACTCCATACACCATCAGTATAGGTGGCCTCAGGGACCGTCGTGCCCGACCAATTGGTCTTGCCATAGGGATAAACAGCAAAATAGCCGTTGTCCGAAGCCGTGAACTCAGCGGTCGTCGTGAAGGTGGCCGTCGAAGCAGCAGCCGTAGCGTCGCCATCGAAGGTTACACCGGCCAGGTTCTCCTGCGTGTAGATCGTGATCTTGTCGTCGGCATTCCACATCACCTTGTTACCCTCACCCAGCTCGGTACGGGTAGCGTTCAGCGTTGCAGTAAAGCTTGCAGGCTCGTTGGCAGCTACCTCCTCGATAGCCTCCTGCTGACACGAGGTTGCGCCCAATACCATTGCGGCGGCAACCAAAAGCGAATAAATCTTCTTCATTACTTGCAAAATTTACTATTCAACGGGAACCTCATCATAACCAGGGAGCTCATCGCCCTCAAAATCCGAAACGGCAAAGCCCTGCTCTACGGCAATCTCTACCAGCTCCACCTCGGGAGCAACATACATCTTCTTCATTTTCAGTTTGTTTAGTTAATTGTTTGTTATAGTTTGTTTCGTTATTTCAAGAAAACGCGACAAAGATAGAAAAAAAATGGCAAAATACGTTGTCTTTGCCTGCTAAATTGATGAAAATCGTGTAATTATTTGTCCCTTTGCAACCACGACAGGCCGCAACGCACCAACGGCGTCGCCCCAAACCGCTCCGTAAACTCCTCTTCGGTGAGGTTTTGCCACCACGTTTTGTTCCACGACGTGGGGTCGAACAAGGGGTGAAAATGGGGGTTGCGAGCCATTGGCGCAGGACGGTTGTGTGGGCAACAATTCTGACACACATCGCATCCGAACAACCAGCCATTCAGCGAGATAGCCTCACCCTCGCTCCTTTCGATGGTACGACAGGCGATGCAACGACGGGCATCGATGGTTCGATCCGCCCGAATCGCTCCGTTGGGACACGCCTCTACACAGGCACGGCACGAGCCGCATCGCTCCCCCGAGAAGGGAACATCGTAGCGATCCGCCTCTAAATTGATGACCAACTCACCCAGATGTAACCACGACCCCAAGGTCGGCGAGAACAACAGCCCCTGACGACCGATCCACCCCAACCCTGCACGCACGGCCAACGACTTCTCGTTCAACGGGGCCGAATCGACAAAGGCACGCCCCGAGAGGGTAGGGTACTCCCGCTTCAGCTCTTCGGCCATTTGGTGCAGCATCGCCTTGATGGTGGTGTGGTAGTCCCGATTGCAGGCATAGGAGGCAATTTTGGCATCGTGCGAAGCGGGATAGCCCCCTGACAGGGCATTCTTATAGCCCACCGCACAGACAATGACGGTGCGAGCCCCCTCGACCAACCGCGCAGGAGAAAAGCGTTTGTCGTTGTTGCGCTCCAAATAGTGCAGCCCTGCGTGGTTGCCGCCGTCGAGCCACAGGGTATAGCGCTCGGCCTCCTGTGTGAGTGGCTCGCAGGTGGTCACTTTGCAGTCGTCAAAGCCCGCATTTTTGGCCGCAATCTGTATCTTTTCGTAGCTGATCATTTGTTGTTTTCGTCCCAAAATAGGCCTAATTTCCGAGAATTTCGCCCCTAAATAGCGATTTTCACCCCGAAATAGCCCTTTTTGCACCCTCACACCCTCCATTATCCCATTTTTTTGTGCGCGTGCGATTTTTGTTCGATATTCGCATCCGATTAAGCGACATTTCGATAGAACAAAGATACAAAAAATAGTTAAAAATCCTACGAAATTATGGAACATTTCTTGACGCTTCTCGAGACCCGTCTGCGCCGCAACTGGAACAAGCCGGCCTTGAGTGATTATCGTGGTGACACGTTCACCAGCGCACAGGTGGCCGAGCAGTTTGCCCGCCTTCACGTACTCTTCGCCGCTGCCGGTGTCGAGCGTGGCGATAAGGTGGCTATCTCGGGCCACAACTCGGCTCGCTGGGCGATGGCCTTCCTGGCCGCCAACACCTATCGTGCGGTGGCTGTGCCTATCCTGGCCGACTTTACGAACGAGGGTCTGCAGGACCTGACCCACCACTCGGAGAGCAAGGTGCTCTTCACCGAGCCCAAGAAGTGGGCCGACCTCAAGTTGGAGGCGATGCCCGACCTCAAGTTGGCCGTAAACCTCGAAGACTTCTCGATTCTCTATACCCACGAGTCGATTGCCGAGGCTGTGGCCAACCGTGATGCCGCCTTTGCAAAGAAATATCCGAAGGGTGTGCAGAAGGACAACCTCGGGTTGGCCAGCGACAAACTCGATGAGCTGGTTATCATCAACTACACCTCGGGTACGACGGGTGCCCCCAAGGGTATTATGCTGACCGCCCGCAACGTGACGGCCAACATCCGCTTCGGTCTGGATAACATCCCCGTACCGCAGGATGCCACGATGATGTCGATGCTGCCGATGGCCCATATGTACGGCCTGGCGTTCGAGTTCCTCTATCCCTTCTGCGGAGGCGCACACGTGACCTTCCTGGGTAAGACCCCCTCGCCCACGGTGCTGATGGCCGCTTTCCAGGAGGTGAAACCCTACATTCTCATTACCGTTCCCCTGGTGATGGAGAAGATCATCAAGGGCAAGGTGATGCCCGTGCTGAAGAAGCCGCTGATGCGTGTCCTGACGGCCATCCCCGTACTGAAGAACGTGATTTACAAGCAGATTCGTGAGCAGATTATGACCGCTTTCGGTGGTCGCACCTGTATGATTGTGATGGGCGGCGCTGCCCTGAGCAAGGCCGTAGAGAAGGTGCTGCGCAATGCCAAGATCCCCTACACGGTGGGTTACGGTATGACCGAGTGCGCTCCGCTGGTGGCCTATGCACACTGGAGCACCTTTGCACCGGGTTCGTGCGGTCGTTGCGTGAACTGCGCCGAGATTCGTGTGGCTTCGTCGAACGCCCAGAAGGAGGTTGGCGAGTTGCAGGTCAAGGGTGACAACGTGATGATGGGTTACTACAAGAACCCCGAGGCTACGGCCGAGGCATTCACCGAGGATGGTTGGTTGCGTACCGGCGACCTGGGTGTGATTGATGCTCAGGGTAATATCTTCATCCGTGGTCGCTCGAAGTGTATGATTTTGACCTCGAACGGTCAGAACATCTACCCCGAGGAGATCGAGGCCAAGCTCAACACGATGCCCTATGTGGGCGAGTCGCTCATTGTGGAGCGCGACAAGCGTCTGGTGGCCCTCGTAACGCCCCACGAGGAGCAGATGAAGAGCGCCACCGAGCCTGTCGAGGAGCTGATGGTGCAGGCCCGCAAGCTGGCCAATGCCGAGCTGCCCGCCTACAGCCAGATCTCGAAGATTGAGCTTATCGAGGGTGGTTTTGTGCACACGCCCAAACATTCGATTAAGCGTTGCCTTTACGCTTAGTTTTTTCCCGAGCAGGAAGGAAGGGTCACTCTATGAGTGACCCTTTTTTGGTAAAAATCTCCGAAAAATTCGTTTTTTTCGCCCTTAATCGTTATCTTTGCCCTGACGTTTAGTCCATTCACTAATAAACACTTAAATTATGGCAATGAAAACATTGTACGAACTTGTCCGCTCGAGCATCGAGAAGTTTGCCGATAAGGTGGCCTTCACGATGTTGGATGGCGAGGAGCTGACCTTCTCGGAGGTGGGCAAGCGTATCAAGCAGGTGCAGGAGTCGCTCACCTCGGCCGGTCTGAAGCCCGGTGACAAGGTGGCCCTGCTGAGCAGCAGTATGCCGAATTGGGGTGTCTCCTACTTTGCGGTTACGACGGCCGGTATGGTCGTAGTGCCCATCCTGCCCGGTTTCTCGGGCGAGGAGGTCGAGAAGATTTTGGAACACTCCGAGTCGAAGGCACTGCTCGTGTCGGATAAACTCTACAGTATCATCCCCAAGCGTGCGGTTGAGAAACTCAACATCGTCATCCGTACCAAAAATCTAAAGGTGATTTCGCAGACCGTCAAGGAGCAGGGGGCAACGACCGTGCCCCAACCCGACGATTTGGCCGCCATCATCTACACCTCGGGTACGACCTCGTCGCCCAAGGGTGTGATGCACAGCCACTCGTCGTTGGCCCTCCACGCCGACCTCTGCCAGAAGCTCTTCCCGATTAACGAGAACGACTCGTTCCTCTCGGTGCTGCCGATGTCGCACGTCTATGAGTGCTCGCTGGGTCTGATTTTCCCCTTCTCGCAGGGTGTGCCCGTCTTCTACCTCGATCGTCCCCCCGCAGCTGCGGCCTTGGTGCCTGCGATGCGCCGTGTACGCCCGACGGTGATGCTGATTGTGCCCTTGGTGATTGAGAAGATTTTCCGCTCGCAGGTGCTGGCCAAATTCACCGCCAACAAGGCGATGAAGACCATCTATGGTTTCGCCCCCACCCGCAAACTGCTGCATAAACTGGCCGGTAAGAAGCTCTACGAGGTCTTCGGTGGCCGTCTGCGCTTCTTGGGTATCGGTGGTGCCAAACTCGACACCACGACCGAGCGTTTCCTCATCGAGGGCCGCATTCCGCACGGTATCGGCTACGGCCTTACGGAGACGGCTCCGCTGTTGGCAGGTGCCGTTCCGATGAAGAAGGAGGTGGGTTCGACCGGTCCGGCTGTTCCCTACGTGGAGTTGCGTCTGGATAACATCAACCCCGAGACCCGCCAGGGCGAGGTGGTTGCCAAGACCCCCTGCTGTATGCTGGGTTACTACAAGAATCCCGAGGCTACGGCCGAGGTGATTGACAAGGAGGGTTGGTTCCATACGGGCGACCTGGGAGAGTTTGATAAGGAGGGCCGCCTCTACATTCGTGGCCGCCTGAAGAATATGATTCTGGGCCCTGCGGGTGAGAATATCTACCCCGAAGATATCGAGAGCGTGATTAACCAGCACATCACCGTCAGCGAGTCGTTGGTAACCGAGTTGGACGGTAAGTTGGTGGCCCTTGTGCAGTTCAACACCGACCAAATCGAGCAGACGCTCGACGATTGGCGTGATAAGTGGCGCACGAAGCGTGAGGCCATCGAGGCCAAGACCGAGGAGTTGCGTGCCGAGATCAAGGAGTATGTGAACCAGAAGGTGAGCCAATTCTCGCGTATCTCGGAGGTCGTGGAGCAGAAGGATGAGTTTATCAAGACGCCGTCGATGAAGATTCGTCGCTTCCTCTACAAGAACAACCTCCATCCCGAACCTCCCAAGGAGGACGAGACGGTCGAGAAGAGTGGCGAAATCAAGGAGGATTAACTCTGCTCTATCTGCTAAAACAACGAGGGGCTGTCCAAAAGCGGACGGCCCCTCTTATTATATTAGGTATGGAAGCGGCTGCTATTGACCGCCAAACTCCATCAGGTAGGCCTTGATGAAGTTGTCCAAATCGCCATCCATCACCGCCTCTACGGCCGAGGTCTGTACCCCCGTGCGATGGTCCTTTACACGGCGGTCGTCGAAGACGTAGGAACGAATCTGCGAGCCCCACTCGATGCGTTTCTTGGTCGCCTCGAGGGCCTGTTGGGTGGCCATACGTTTGTCCAATTCCCGCTGGTAGAGCTTCGAGCGGAGGATGCGCAGGGCATTCTCACGGTTCATCAGCTGCGAGCGTGTCTCCATATTTTCAATCAGGTACTCAATCGGCTCGCCCGTGTCGGCGTCTTTGCCGTGGTAGCGCAGACGTACGGCCGTTTCGACCTTATTTACGTTCTGACCACCGGCACCCGACGAGCGGAACGTATCCCACTCGATGTCGGCGGGGTTGATCGTAATCTCGATGGTGTCGTCGATGGCGGGCGATACGAAGACCGAGGCGAAGGTGGTCTGGCGTTTGTTGTTGGCATTGAAGGGCGAAAGGCGCACCATACGGTGGACACCATTCTCGCTCTTGAGGTAGCCGTAGGCAAACTCGCCCTCAAATTCGAGCGTGCAGCTCTTCACGCCCACCTCCTCACCGGCCTGGTAGTCGAGCGTGCGCACCTTGTAGCCGTGTGCCTCGCCCCAACGCATATACATACGCATCAGCATCGAGGCCCAATCGAGTGCCTCGGTGCCTCCTGCACCGGCGTTGATGTCGAGGATGGCCCCCAACTTATCCTCGTCGTTGCGCAACATATTACGCATCTCGAGTGCCTCGATATGCTCCACGGCTTGGGCGTAGGCCGCGTCCATCTCCTCTTCGCTCATCACCCCCTCCTTCACAAAGTCGGGCATCAGCAACAGATCCTCCACCTCGGTGGCGATGCGGTCATACTCCTCGACCCACGCCTTGATGGAGGCCACCTTGCGCAGCTGCTCACGGGCACGGTCAGGTTGCTCCCAGAAGTCGGGCTCCTGGGTCTTCTCCTCCTCGTTTCTGAGGTCGATGCGACGTTGCTCGATGTTGAGGCAGCGTTCCAACTCCTCACGACGCCCCTCGAGGGCCTTGATTTGTTCGTTCAGTACCATTGCGTTATCTGTTCGTGAGGTTGAGTTTGCGGGTGGCAAAGTCGATAATCAGGTCGGCCGTGGCCTCGTCGCCCAAGCGCGAAGTGTTGATGCACAGGTCGTAGGTGCGGGCTTCGCCCCACTTTTGGGTCGTGTAGAAGTTGTAGTAGCGGGCACGACGCTCGTCGGTGCGATCCAACATCGCCTCCACCTCGGACGGAGTACACCCCTTACGTTGTGTGATGCGACGAATGCGATCTTCTCGGTCGGCCGTCAGGAAGATATTGACACAGCGGGGGTTATCACGCAGGATGTAGTCGGCGCAACGCCCCACGAAGATGCACGACTCCCGCTCCGAGAGGCGACGAATCACATCGCTCTGCACCTTGAACAAGGCCTCCTCCGAGATGGGATTCTCGGTGTGGAAATCGCCTACGAAGGTGTTGCGAATCATCCCCGTAAGCCCTCCAAAGAGGCCTCGTCGGGGCTGCTCGTCGGCACGCTCGAAGAGTTCGGTGGCAAAGCCGCACTCACGGGCAGCCATATCAATCAACTCTTTGTCGTAGAGTTGGATGCCGAGTCGTTGGGCGATGATTTCGCCGATGGCCTTGCCGCCGCTTCCCACTTGGCGGCCGATGTTGATTACAAAGTGGTTGTTCATAGCACTTTATTTGATTTGCGCACGGAACTTGCGCAGTTGACTAATCAGCAAAACAAGCGTCACGATGGCCGACAGCAGGTCCGAGAGCGGAATGGCGCACCAGACACCCCAGCTAGCCTCCCACGAGGTGTGGTCAGCAAAGAGGTGGGGCAGTAGCAGCAATCCCGGCAAGAGGAACAGCAACTGACGCGAGAGCGAGAGGAAGATGGCCTTCGAGGCCATTCCGAGGCTCTGGAAGAAGTTGGTCGCAACCATCTGGAAGCCGACGATGGGGAACATCATAAACGACAGACGCATACCCGTAGCGGCCAACCCGGCCAACTCGGCATCGGTCGTAAAGAGACGCACCGCCACCGAGGGCATCAGTTCGCCCACCACAAAGGCACACACCGAGACGGCCGTAGCCCCCATCAGTGTCAGGCGCAGCACCCGCAATACACGGTCGTATTGGCGGGCACCGTAGTTGTAGCCGGCGATGGGCTGCATACCCTGATTCAGACCCATAATAATCATCACGAAAATGAATGCCAAGCGGTTGGTGATGCCATAGGCACCAATCATCAAATCGCCGCCATAGGTCTTGAACCCCTTGTTGATGATGATGGCAATCAGGCAGGCGGCCAGATTCATCAAGAAGGGCGACATACCAATCGAGAGGATGCCCCCGACAATCTGACGGCGCAGGCGGTAGATGCCCCGACGGAAGTGCAGCAGCTCCTCCTTGCGCGAGAGGAAGCCAAGTTGCCACATCAGGGCGACCGTCTGTGCCAGCACCGTAGCGATGGCTGCACCCCGAATGCCCCAATCAAAGACGAAGATGAACAGCGGGTCGAGGATGCAGTTCAGCAGGACCGTAATGATGGTGGCATTCATCGACTTGCGAGGGTGTCCTGCGGCACGCAATACGGCGTTGAGTCCCAGATACATATGGGTGATGACGTTGCCGTAGAGGATAATCTCCATATACTCCCGTGCGTAGGGTAGCGTCGCCTCGCTGGCGCCGAAGAAGTAGAGCACCGGCTCCATAAAGAGGAGCATCGCCGCACCAAACAGCACGCCGATGATGGTGTTGAGCACCACCACATTGCCCAACACCTGCTGGGCGGTAGCATAGTCACGCTGACCGAGGCGCATCGAAATCAAGGTCGAGGCACCCACGCCGACCATCGCACCAAAGGCGGCCGAGAGGTTCATCAACGGGAAGGTCAGTGCCAAACCCGAGATGGCCAACGGGCCCACGCCCTGGCCGATGAAGATACTGTCCACCATATTGTAGAGCGACGAGGCGGTCATCGCAATGATGGCCGGAACGGCATATTGCACCAAGAGTTTGCGGATGCGCTCGGTGCCAAGCTCCAGGGCGGCTGATTTAACTTCTGCCATACCTATTTATTCGAAAATTGGCGGAGGTGTTCCGCCAATTTTGCAATCAATGTTGAATTCTGAATGTTGAATTTTGCTTGGGATTACTCCAACTCCCAGTCCGTACCGTCTTTGCGATCCTTGACACGGATGCCGGCGGCGGCCAATCCGTCACGGATGCGGTCCGAGGCGGCCCAATCTTTGGCGGCACGGGCCTTCAGACGCTCCTCGAGCAGCATCTCAACGAGCGGCGTCACACGGTCACGACCTCCGGCGGCCGACTTTTCGTCCTTCAGACCCAGCACCTCGAAGGCGTAGCGATTGAAGATCTCCTTCAGCTGCTCGATGTCGGCGGCAGTGAGCGTCTCCTTGCCCTCGACGGCCGAGTTGATGAGGCGTACCCAATCGAACATCGCCGAGATAACCATCGGCGAGTTCAGGTCGTCGGCCATCGCCTCGGCGCAACGACGCTCCAGTTCGGCGGGGTTGATCGACGACGAGGCCGAGGGCTTGATTTTGCCAATCGACTCGATGCCCTTCATCAGACGATCCAGTCCCTTCTCGGCGGCCTGCAACGCCTCGTTCGAGAAGTCGAGCGTCGAGCGGTAGTGGGCCTGCAAGACAAAGAAGCGGATGGTCATCGGCGTGTAGGCCTGCGCCAGAATGGCGTGCGAGCCGGTGAAGAGCTCCTCCAGGGTGATGAAGTTGCCGAGCGATTTGCCCATCTTCTGGCCGTTGATGGTAATCATATTGTTGTGTACCCAATAGCGGGCCGAGTCGTGACCCAGCGCAGCGGTCGATTGGGCAATCTCGCACTCGTGGTGGGGGAACATCAAGTCCATACCGCCACCGTGGATGTCGAACTGCTCGCCCAGGTACTTCGTACTCATAGCCGAGCACTCCATATGCCAGCCCGGAAAACCGTCGCTCCAGGGCGAGGGCCAACGCATAATATGCTCGGGCGAGGCCTTCTTCCACAGGGCAAAGTCGAACGAATGGTGCTTGTCGCTCTGGCCATCCAACTCACGGGTGTTGAGCACAATATCCTCCAGATTGCGACCCGATAGGCGACCGTAGTGGTGTTTGGCATTGTACTTCTCCACATCGAAATAGACCGAGCCGTTCGAGATGTAGGCAAAGCCCTCATCCAGGATGCGCTTCACCATCTCGATCTGCTCGATGATGTGGCCCGAGGCGTGGGGCTCAATCGAGGGCGAGAGGACATTCATCTGTGCCATAGCACTGCGGTAACGCTCGGTGTAGTAGTGGGCAACCTCCATCGGCTCCAACTGCTCGAGGCGGGCCTTCTTGGCGATTTTATCCTCGCCCTCGTCGGCATCGTGCTCGAGGTGGCCTACGTCGGTGATGTTGCGCACGTAGCGCACCTTGTAGCCCAGCGAGCGGAGGTAGCGGAACAACAAATCGAACGTGACGGCGGGACGGGCGTGACCCAGGTGGGGATCGCCATAGACCGTCGGGCCGCAGACATACATACCTACACGGCCTTCGGTCAGGGGCGTAAACTCCTCCTTGCGGCGTGTCAGCGTATTGTAAAGGGTAAATTTGGTATCCATAGTTGGTTTTCTTGCGTTTTCTTGTTGCAAATTTAGTAATTTTTATTCGTGAAAAGAAACCTCTATCCGAAAAGATGATTTTTTCGACGCTTTTCTCACGCAATAGGATTGCAGAAACGCCGTTTATTGATTACTTTTGCCCATTGTAATAAACCTGTAACGATTTAGCACCACGAAAATATGATGCCACTTTTCAAGCGTTGGAACAATATCATCGGCTGGGTGGTCTTTGCCATTGCGGCACTGACTTACCTCTTGACGATGGAACCCGTATCGAGCCTTTGGGACTGCTCGGAGTATATCGCCACCTCGTATCGTCTGGAGGTGGGTCACCCTCCCGGAGCACCGCTCTTTATGTTGTTGGCACGTCTGGCCACGCTCTTTGCCCCCTCGCCCGACTATGTGGGTATGGCGGTCAATGCGATGAATGCCTTTGCAAGTGCCTTCTGCATCCTGTTCCTCTTCTGGACCATCACCCACATTGCCCGTCGTCTTATTCACTACTCGGGTCGCACGCTCGACGTGGGTAACATCATCCTCACGATTGGTGCAGGTGCGGTGGGTGCCCTGGCCTACACCTTTACCGATACCTTCTGGTTCTCGGCGGCCGAGGGCGAGGTCTATGCCCTCTCGTCGATGTTTACGGCGCTGGTGGTGTGGCTGATGCTCAAGTGGGAGGAGGAGGCCGATGAGCCTCACGCCCTGCGTTGGATTGTGCTGATTGCCTACCTGATGGGCCTTTCGATCGGTGTCCACATCCTGAACCTGCTGACCATTCCGGCATTGGTCTTCATCTACTACTTCCGCACAACGGAGCGTGTCACGATGAAGGGCCTTGTCTATGCCACCCTCATTGCAGGTGCTATTCTTTTGGTTATCAACGGCATCATCATCCCCTATACGGTCTATGTCGGGGCGATGATCGACCTCTTCTTTGTCAATTCGTTGGGTCTGCCCGTCAATCTGGGTATGGCGCTTTTTGCCCTGGCCCTGATTGGTGTTTCGGGGTGGGGTGCCTGGGTGATGCACCGCCGTGGCCGTGTGCTGTGGAACGTGGTGCTGCTCTCGCTGACGATGATTCTTGTCGGCTTCTCGAGCTACGCTACGGTGACGATTCGTGCCGCCGCCAACCCGCCGATGAACTCGAACAACCCCTCGAATCCCCACGCCCTGCTCTCGTTCCTGAATCGTGACCAATACGGCAACCGCCCGCTGTTGGTGGGTGCCTACTATTCGGCTCCCGTCGAAGGCTACACCGAGAAGCACAGTTACTACCTCGATGAGGACGGTACCTACAAGAAGGGTACGACCATCGACGGCTACACCTATCCCGAGGGCTTCACGCACCTCTTCCCCCGTATGTGGAACTACAGCAAAAAGGAGAAGGACTATAAGCAGTGGGCCGCCTACCGCACCAAGGAGGAGATTGTGATGGACGAGGAGGGCAACGTGGTGCGTGACGAGTCGGGTCGTCCCGTGCGCCAGACCGTTTTGGACTATGGCCGCAAACGCATCTACGACGATGGCTACGGGCCGCAGACGGTCGTAGAGCCGACCTTCCTCGAAAACCTGAATTACTTCTTCACCTACCAGCTCAACTATATGTACTGGCGCTATTTCTTGTGGAATTTCGTCGGTCGTCAGAGCGATATTCAGCCCTCGGGCTCGACCATCTTGGATGGTAATTGGCTCTCGGGCATTCGTTTCATCGATGAACTCTACCTCGGTCCGCAGGATAACCTCCCCCGTGAGGTGGCCGGCAACAAGGCACGAAACACCTACTATTTCTTGCCCTTCCTGCTGGGTCTGATTGGTCTGATTTACCAACTCAACCGCGATCAGCGCAACTTCTCGATTGTGATGTGGCTCTTCATTATGACGGGTGTGGCGCTGGTGGTCTATTTCAACTCCTCGCCCGGCGAGCCTCGTGAGCGTGACTATGTCTATGCCGGCTCGTTCTACGCCTTCTGTATCTGGTTAGGTCTGGGTGTGATGGCTGTTCGTGACCTCTTTGCGTGGATCGTTAAGCGCCAGACGAAGTGGACGGCCGTAGCCGCTACGGTTCTATGCCTCGGAGTGCCGACGCTGTTGGCTGCCGAGAACTGGGAAGACCACGACCGCTCGCACCGCACCATGTCGCGCGACATTGGTTGGAACTACCTCCAGTCGTGCCTCCCCAATTCGATTATCTTGAACTACGGCGATAACGACACCTTCCCCCTGTGGAACAACCAGGAGGTCTATCAGGTGCGCCCCGATATCCGCATTATGAACACCTCGTACCTGGGTGGCGAATGGTATGTCGATGAGATGAAGACGGCGGCCAACAAGGCCCCCGGTGTCCCCTTCTCGTTGCCGAAGCACAAATACACCTATAAGAACGATTGGGTACCCATCAAGGAGGTGATTGACCGTGCAGTCGATTTGAAGGAGGTCATCGAGTTTATCCGCAGCGACGACCCCGCATCGCAGTTGCGTCTGGTCGATGGGTCGTACAACGACTACATCCCCGCCCGCCGTCTGGCTCTGCCGGTCAATAAGGAGAATGCCATCGCCTCGGGCATCGTAAAGGAGGAGGATCGTGACCTGATGGTCGATACGGTCTTCTTGGAGTTGCGCGGCTCGTCGATTGACAAGAACAAGCTGATGCTGTTGGATATGCTGGCCAACTTCGATTGGAAGCGTCCGATCTACCTCACGCAGATCTACATTATGCAGGACCTCGGGTTGTTGGATTACCTCCAGTTCGATGGTTATGCCTACCGTTTGGTCCCCATCAAGACCCCCACGAAGACCCTCACGGAGGTGGGTCGTATCGACCCCGACTATGCCGCTCCGCTGCTTCGTGAAACCTTCCGCTACGGCAACCTGAAGGACCAGAGGGTCTATGTCGATCACTTTATCCAATACAACCTGCAGGCGAGCCGTGCCCGTCAGGCCTTTGCCCGTGTGGCCAAGGAGTTGTTGGTTGAAGAGCGTGTCGAGGAGGCCGTAGCCCTGCTCGATAAGGGTCTGGAGGAGCTGCCTACGTCGCAGATTCGCTTCACGGACGACAATACGATTCCCTTCCTTGAGACCTACTACGCCGCCGGTCAGATGGGCGACAAGACGGCTGCCGAGAAGGGCGATCGACTGATGGTGGCCTATGTGAACAATGCCATCGAGTATATCGAGCACTACCTCACCTTCGAGGGGATTCAGGCCGATATGGTCGATGCCGAGCTGACCATCCGCCTCGATGAGTTGCAGGATGCTTACTACCTGGCGGCCTACGCCAAGCGTTGGGATGTGGTGCGCTATCTGAACGAGTACTACCGCACGCTGGGAGTCCCCGAGAGCGACCTGCTGCCTGTCGAGGGCGATGCCAAACCCATTGATGCGTAAAAAGTGCGCTCTACCTTATATATAAAAGAGGCGGTCCTGATGGGCCGCCTCTTTTTGTTGGTTAATCTTCGGCTTCGAGGGTGAATAGCTCCTCGACCGTTTTTTGGAAGGTGCGGGCAATTTTGAGGGCCAGCACCGTCGAGGGGATGAACTTCCCCGCTTCGATGGCGTTGATGGTCTGACGACTCACGCCGCACCGCTCGGCCAGCTCCTGCTGGGTCATCCGCACCTCGGCACGCTCGACACGAATCCTATTCTTCATCGTCGGCCTCCTTTCTTATGCGCCACAGCATCACCCGATAGGCCCCCACAAAGATGATGGGGTAGGCCACCAGATTGTAAATCATCACGTTCAGAAAATCGAGGCTGTTGAAGGCAAAGGTCGCCACGATGATGCAGGCGGCCTGAATGTAGAGTGCCATCAACAGGGCGTTGAGGCGGATGCGGCTGATCATCTCATCCTCGATCTTTTCGCGTGAGCAGGCTACGAAGATTGTTCCGAGCCACAGCCACAAGACAATGTGGTTGTTGAGGAGCGGTTTGTCGGAGAGGTGCAACGCCTGCAACAGCTCGACATTTTGGTAGTTGAAACCGATGGCGGCGGCCCACAGACCTACCGGCACGGCAATCGCCAACAGAAGCCATCCGACCCACTTAAAGCCGTAGGGCAATAACCATTCTTTTTGCATAGTTTGTAACGAGTTTAAGGTTTAAGGCAAACTGCCGGACGTGGCCACTTGTCCCGTTTGCTGTTGCAAATGTAAAGCAAACTTTACAAAATAGCAAACAAAATTGACAAAATTTTTTATCCAAAAAGAAAAAGAGATTAAATGACTTTAATCTCTTTAATCTCTTTAATTTTTACTTGTACCCCGATATGCTTATTTTGAGTGTACATTAACAACGGTCATTAGCACCACCCGGGAGCGTTAGCGACCAAGTCCCCCTTCTCAAAGGGGGATTTAGGGGGATTGTCTATATTTTTACTTTTTTTATCGGATGGGGGTCGTCGCAGCCTTTCGCAGCCTCGAAGAGGCTCTCCAAAAAAACATCACCTTCAAGCTTGCTTGGAAAGGTGATGTCTCTTTTGGAGTATGTTGCCATTTGGCAACCGAAAGGCTGCTTGTGTAGGCCTACCTCTTCTACTGCTGAATCTTGACCAACTGCTGGCGATAGGCATTCAGGATTCGCGACTTCGAGATAAAGCCCAGGTAGTGGTTCTCCTTATCCACTACGGGCAGCATCCAGGTATTTTTGTCCTCGAATTTGGGCAGAATCGACTGAATCGACTCGTGTTGCAGGATGCGGTCGGGCGGCTGAATCATATAGTTCGAGACGGGTGCGCCCCACTTTTCGCGCTTGAACATATCGCGGCGCAGGTCGTCGAGCTGCACCACGCCCAATAGCCGGCCGAAGTTGTCGATGACGGGGAAGATGTTGCGACGGGCGGTCGAGATGATGTGAATCAGGTCGCCGAGGGTCATCTGCTCGCGGATGCGGACAAAGTCGGTCTCCATCAGCTCGTCGAGTTTGAGGAATACGAAGACCGACTGATCCTTGTCGTGGGTCAGCAGTTCGCCCTTCTGACGCAGTTGCTTGGTGTAGATCGAGTCGGGGTCGAGGTAGTAATTGACGGCAAACGAGATGCAGGCCGTAATCATCAGCGGGATGAAGAGTCCGTAACCGTTCGAGAGCTCGGCAATAAGGAAGATCGAGGTGAGCGGAGCATTCATCACACCCGCCATCACACCTGCCATACCGACCAACGTAAAGGAGGCGATGGGCACCTGCCACCCGAACAGGGCGTTGCAGATAAGTGCCAACGCAGCACCCGTAAAGGCACCCACGAAGAGCGAAGGAGCAAACGTACCGCCTACGCCACCTGCGGCATTGGTGGTGGCCATCGCAATCACCTTGAAGAACATCGTGGCCAACACAAAGAGGATGATGACCCAGTCGATGTGCGAGAAGCGGTAGAAGAGCGAGTTGTTGAAGAGCTGGTCCGTTTGTCCGTGCATCAGCCCCACGAAGGCTTCGTAGCCCTCACCGTAGAGGGGCGGGAAGATGAAGATCAGGATGCCGAGCACCGCTCCGCCAATGATCCATTTGCGGTATTGGGTCGGCTGCTTTTTGAAGAAGGCACCCACCTTCGAGTTCATCGACGTGAAGTACCAGGCCATCAATCCGCACCCCACACCCAAGAGGATGAAGAGGGGGATCTGCCACAGCTCGAAGGCATCTTCGGGGCGCAGCGTCACGGCGATGATGGGGTCGAAACCACGCAGGATGAAGGCGATGGTGGTGGCCGTCACGGTAGCAATCAAAAGGGGGATGATGGAGGTGGCCGTGATGTCGAGCATCAGAATCTCCAACACGAAAATCACGCCCGTGATGGGGGCTTTGAAGATGGCGGCCAGCGCAGCACCCGCACCGCAGCAGAGCAAGAGCGTGGTGTGTTTGTAGTTCAGGCGTGCCAGCTGGGCCACATTCGAGCCGATGGCGGCACCCGTCAGTACGATGGGGGCCTCGGGACCGACCGAACCACCAAATCCGATGGTCGTGGCACCGCCCACAATCGAGGTCCAGCAGTTGTGGCGGGTGATGCGGGAGTCCTTCCTCGACATCGCATAGAGCACACGGGTTACCCCTTCCGAGATGTTGTCACGCACGATGTAGCGGACAAAGAGGGTGGCCAGAATGATACCGATGGCGGGGTAGATCAGGTAGAGAAATTGTGCCTTCTCGACCGAGAACCAACGGGTCAGTCCCTCGCCGATGGCGTGTAGCAACACCTCGAAGAGGAAGGTGCCCAGACCGGCCAGCAGACCCACAATGACGGCCAGCACCATCAGCATCTGACGGGTCGAGAGCCTGCGTGTGAGCCGCAGGAAATAGGCGTATATGCGGTCGGTCCAAATTACCTTCATAGGCCCTTCTATCCTCTATCCCTAAAAAGGAAATTTTTAATTTTTAATTCTTCTCGGCGTAGGCTTTGGCTTGGGCTGCAATCAGCTCCTTATCCTCGAAGTAGTTGATACGCATTGCATTGCGCACATCGTGCAGCGTCTCCGAAGCCTTGCGGCGGGCACGCTCCGTACCGGCCTCCAACACGGCATAGACCTCCTCGATGCGCTCCTCGAAGTAGCGACGACGCTCACGAATCGGGTCGAGCAGCTCGTTGAGGATGTTTATGAGAAGTTTCTTGCACTTCACATCGCCCAGACCACCACGGCGGTAGTGCTCCTTCAGGGCGTCGAGTGACTCATACTCGGGCAGGTACTTCTCGAAGTGCTCGGGACGGCAGAAGGCATCCAGGTAGGTGAAGACGCAGTTGCCCTCGACCTTGCCCGGGTCCTCGATGCGCAGGTGGTCGGGATCGGTGTACATACCCATCACCTTCTTCTTCACCTCGGCAGGCGTATCCGAAAGGTAGATGCAGTTGCCCAGCGACTTGGACATCTTGGCCTTGCCATCGGTGCCCGGCAGACGCATACAGGCGGCATTCTCGGGCAGCAGAATCTCCGGCTCGACGAGCGTGGGGCCGTAGAGCGAGTTGAACTTGTGGACAATCTCACGGGTCTGCTCCACCATCGGCTCCTGGTCGGCACCGGCGGGTACGGTGGTAGCACGGAAGGCGGTGATGTCGGCGGCCTGCGAGATGGGGTAGCAGAAGAAACCGACGGGCAGACCCTGCTTCTGGGTCGTATCGCCTGCCTCGGCCTGCTCCGAGAAACCACGCAGAATCATCTCCTGCTTGACGGTCGGGTTGCGCTGCAGACGCTGCACGGTGACCAGATTCATATAGTAGAAGCACAATTCGCACAGCTCGGCAATCTCGCTTTGGATGAAGATCGAGACCTTCTCGGGGTCCAGACCTGCCGAGAGGTAGTCCAGAGCCACCTCGATGATGTTTTGGCGCACCTTCTCGGGGTTGTCCCAGTTGTCGGTCAGGGCCTGTGCATCGGCAATCATAATATAAATCTCGTCGAAGAGCCCCGAGTTCTGCAACTCAACACGGCGGCGCAACGAACCCACGTAGTGTCCCAGGTGGAGGCGTCCGGTGGGGCGGTCGCCCGTCAGAATGATTTTTTTAGCCATATCTGTTTAGTAGTTAATCTTCGCTGTTAAGTCAATTTCTTGCGAAAATACAAAAATTCTCGTGCGCGAAGAAAAATTGTTGTCCTATATAGATTTTTTTTATATCTTTGTCTTACGCTAATAATCCGACACTATATGACAATCATTCAACTCGAGTACCTGTTGGCGGTGGCCAACTGTGGTAGTTTTTCGCAAGCTGCCGAACATTGTTTCGTAACACAACCCTCTCTTTCAATGCAGGTTAAGGCGTTGGAGGAGGAGCTTGGCGTGGTGCTTTTGGACCGCTCCAAAAAGCCTGTCGTGCCGACCGAGGCGGGCGAGGTGGTCTTGCGTGAGGTGCGTGAGACGCTGCGTGCCTTCAACTACATTCGTGAAGCGGTCAGCGAGCTGAAGGGCGAGACCTCGGGCAAACTGCGCCTGGGGGTGATTCCGACCATCGCTCCCTACCTGATGCACCGCTTTATGCCCGCCTTTGTGCGTGAGTATCCGAAGGTGGAGTTGGAGGTGTCGGAGATGAAGACGGCCGACATTGTCGAGGCGCTCAAAAAAGACCGTCTCGATGCGGCGTTGGTGGCGGGTGGAACGTGCGGCGAGGGTATTCAGGAACACGATCTGTTCAACGACCGTTTCTGGCTCTATGTCTCGCCCGAAAATCCGCTCTACGAGCGCTCGAATATCCGCATCGAAGATATTGATTTGAAGGACCTTGTCATCCTGAGTTCGGGTAACTGTATGCGTGACCAGATCATTGAGCTTTGTCAGGCCAAACGCCAGATGCCGACCCACTTTACGTTCGAGTCGGGCTCGCTGGAGACCCTGATGCGCATTGTCGATTGCACGCAGTCGGTCACCATCATTCCCGAGATGGCCATTCAGTTTATCCCCAAGGAGCGGAAGGACCGTGTGAAGATGCTCTCGAAGGGGGCTACTTCCCGCAAAATTTCGGTCGCCGTGCGTCGCACCTATGTCAAGGGGTCAATCATCAAGGCCCTGAACGAGACCATCACCCGTTATTGCACCCCTGAAGAGCGCTAACCTATGGAATTTCGGATTGTTACAGCGGCCAATCGGGCTGCCGAAGAGGCCCGTTTGGACCACTTCAAACTACAGATTTACCGCCCCGCCTTTCCCGATCGCAACGAGCGGGAACCCTTCGATGTGATTCTCTCCCGCCTGAGCCAAGGGGCGCAGGTCGAGGCTTGTCCGTCGAGCTACATCCTCTTCGCCTTGGAGGGCGACGAGGTGCTGGGTGGTGCCATCTATGATTGGTACCCCTCGTGCGGGGCAATGGAGCTGATCTATCTGGCTGTGGATGAGCAGCATCGCCGCAAGGGTGTCGGGCGCAGCCTGATGCTCGACGGCACGGCTCTGTTGCGTGACCACCTGGCCACCGAAGGGGGCAAGATGGAGGCCCTCTATTTTGAGACCAACGACCCCTCGTTGAGCGATGTGGTCGATTCGATGGACTCGGCCGAGCGGGTGCGTTGCTTTGCTCGGTGGGGTGCCAAGTTGATTCATATCGACTATGTGCAACCACCCCTCACGCCCCAAGCCGAGGCGGTGGGGCACCTGATGTTGGCCACGCTGCCCCAATTTTCGGACAGCGACAGTTCGCTCTCGGCCGAGGCGCTGAGTGCCTTTTTGAAGGAGTTTTATCGGGGGTTGGATGCGGCTGATTCGCCCTTTCTGGGGCAGATGTTGGAGCAGATTCGCTCGAAGGCGGGTCGTGCGGGTCGCATCGCTTTGGAGGGCTTTGTAGAGACCTCCCGCTACCGCTTCGAAGATGTTTGTATGACGCTGCACTATGCTGTTGATTGTGAATCGGATAGCTGGGAGAATGACGACCGTCAGTGTCTCTGTTTCTACTCCTACGAAACCGACCTTTTCAACTATCGTTTTCAGCGGAACCGCCCCTTCTCGACCCACCTGCACACCACCTTTTCGGATGTGTGGTTGTGGCTGCCGACGGCCTACCGCTACACCTCCGAGGGCAACACCTATCCCCGCATTACCGAGTCGGGGCGTGAACGCCTCAAGGTCGATGTCTCGTTGTCCTACTCCTATAACCCGACGGCTCGGTTGCGAGTGGCTCACCTCACGTTGGCCCCTGCCGCCAACGAGGCGTGGAGCGAGTTGGATATGATTAAGTTGGCCACCCTCTTTGGCAGCCGCCAGGAGCGTGTGCGTTGCAATCGCCCCTTCCGGCTTCAAATCGAGGGCGAAGATGAGGAGGCTTTGCCCCTTCCCGAATTTTTACGGCGTCACCTTCACGAAGGGAAGTATCATCCAATGAGTGTGGGTGTTACCGAGATCGAACTCTCGGCTGTGTCGATGGCCGACGGGCCCCTTCCGTTTGCCGCCGAAAGTCTCTTCGACTGCTTCCGCCCGGGGGCTTACAACAAGTTGGATGGGGAGGTGAAATCGTTCGCTTCGATGCTCTGCGGCGTGATTTTGGGCATCTTCGATTTCGAGCGTATGAACAGCCCCGAAATCTACGATACCATCAAGCCCATCGTGTGGCGAGAAAACTCCTTTATGGACCTCTGCCGAGGCCACCTCGTCAAGTTGGAATTTGACCCCGAATGCGAGGAGATGGAGGCGACCGACGAGGCGATGATGTCGCCCTATATGTTGGTGCCGAGTGTGGTGATGGCCTACAACGAATTGCTGTTGGATCGAGCCGAACGGATTGTTGTTCAATCTGCCGAGGCGGGGCGTGGAATCGCTGCCTTGACCGATGATATTGAGCAGGTTAAGCGATTGCTGTATGCCGATTTTCTGACCGATATTTTCCAATACGAATCCGAGCAGGAGTTGATTCGTGCGGCCGATGTGCAGCGAGGTTTGAAGGCTCGACACGAGGCGCTGAAACGCCAAATCGAAATTATGCAGAGTCGCCTGTTCGAACTCAAGTCGCTGCGTGACAATCGCATCGACACCTTCCAGGGAGTGTTGCTGGCCGTTATCGCCCTGATGGAGGTGCGAGGTGTCTTTTACGACTACTTCGGCGAGTATGGCGAGTGGGTCTTCGTCGGAGCCGTCGTGGTGGTGCTTGTCGGAGGCTTCCTTTTTGGGTGGATTAAGTACCGAGGGGAGTAGAATTTGGTCGAAAAGGCATTTACTGCCAAATAAATTTGGCATTGCAGGGAGGTTTTTGTATCTTTGCTCGGTTTAGTGACCTATTGCAAGTAATATGGAGAATTTGAATCAACTCATCGAAACGATTGTCTCGGCAATCGAGGATAAGAAAGGTAAGGATATTGTATCGTTGGATCTGTCGGGTTTCGATGGAGCCATCTGTTCGCATTTTGTGGTCTGCAACGCCGATTCGACCACCCAGACGTGCGCCATTGCCGACAGCATCGAGGACAAAGTTCACGAGGTGCTGGGCGAGTGGCCCTGGCGTGTCGAGGGTAAGCAGACGGGTCTGTGGGTAGCCCTGGACTATGTGGATGTGGTGGTGCACATCTTCCAAAGCGACCTGCGCGAGTTCTACAAGCTCGAGGAGCTGTGGGCCGATGCACCGATGATACGATACGAGTACGAGGAGTAAAAACAAACTATGGCACAGGAGAATAACAAGAATAGAAACAACGCTCCGTTGCCAAGACCCCGCTTCAATATCTTCTGGTTTTACGGCCTGATTGCGGCTATGATTCTGGGTTGGTGGATGTTCGACCAGCCCAACGACGAGCCTGTAAAGGGCGACTGGAAGTTGGTGGAGCAGATGGTCAAGTCGGGCGATGTGGAGCGTATTGTGGTGTTGAACCACGAGGAGGCCAAGGTCTTTCTGAAGGAGGGTGCGGACGACAAGTACCGTGCCGATTCGACCGACGTGCGCCTGCAGCGTATGCCCGAGCAGGGTGCGCAGGTGATCTTTACGATTGGCTCGGTGGAGCTTTTGGATGAGCAGCTGCGTGAGGCCCAAGGCGAGGGCGAGCGTGTGACGGTCGAGTACCAAAACGAGAAAAATAACTGGATGCACATCGTCGGCTCGATTTTGCCGTGGGTGCTCATCATCGGTGTATGGTTCTTCATTATGCGCTCGATGGCCCGAGGCGGTGGTGGCGGTGGTGCCGGCATTATGAACGTGGGCAAGGCTCGTGCGCAGGTCTTCGACAAGGACAACCAACACCGTGTCACCTTCAAAGATGTGGCAGGTCTGGAGGAGGCCAAGGTCGAGATTATGGAGATTGTCGATTTCCTGAAGAAGGCCGACAAGTACCGTGAGTTGGGTGCCAAAATTCCGAAGGGTGCCCTGCTGGTGGGCCCTCCGGGAACGGGTAAGACCCTTCTGGCCAAGGCGGTAGCGGGTGAGGCCAATGTGCCTTTCCTCTCGATTTCGGGCTCGGACTTTGTCGAGATGTTTGTCGGTGTGGGTGCCTCGCGTGTGCGTGACCTCTTCGAGCAGGCCAAGAAGATGGCCCCCTGCATCGTCTTCATCGACGAGATCGATGCCATCGGTCGTGCACGAGGCAAGAATGCCGGTTTCTCGGGCAACGACGAGCGTGAGAATACGCTCAACCAGCTGCTGACCGAGATGGACGGTTTCCAGACCAATGCAGGTGTGATTGTGTTGGCCGCCACGAACCGTGCCGATATTCTGGATAAGGCGCTGATGCGTGCCGGTCGTTTCGACCGCCAGATTGAGGTGGGGTTGCCCGATGTGAAGGAGCGTGAGGAGATTTTCAATGTCCACCTGCGCCACCTCAAACTCGATCCGCAGCTCGACCGTTCGTTCCTGGCTCGTCAGACGCCGGGCTTCTCGGGTGCCGACATTGCCAACGTCTGCAACGAGGCGGCGCTGATTGCTGCCCGCCACGACAAGAAGTTTGTCTCGAAGGAGGATTTCCTGGCCGCCATCGACCGCATCATCGGCGGTTTGGAGCGTCGCAATAAAATCATTTCGGCTGACGAGAAGCGCAAAATCGCCTACCACGAGGCGGGTCACGCCACCGTAAGTTGGCTTTTGAAGCACGCCTCGCCCCTCATTAAGGTGACCATCATCCCCCGAGGTCGTGCCCTGGGTGCAGCGTGGTACCTGCCCGAGGAGCGTCAGCTGACCACCCGTGAGCAGTTGATGGACGAGATGGCCTCGACGCTGGGTGGCCGTGTGGCCGAGCAGCTCACCTTTGGTGAGATTTCGACCGGTGCGCTCAACGATTTGGAGCGAGTCACCAAGCAGGCCTATGCCATGGTGGCCTATTACGGTATGAGCGACGAGGTGGGCAACCTCTCGTTCTACGACTCGACGGGTCAGAGCGATATGGCCTTCACGAAGCCCTACTCGGATGAGACGGCCCGCAAAATTGACGCCGAGGCTCGCGAACTGATCGACAAGGCCTATCAGCTGGCCGAGCAGACGCTGAAAAACCACAGCGAGGGGTTGCGTCAGGTGGCCGAACTGCTCTTGGAGCGGGAGGTGATCTTTACCGAGGATGTCGAGCGCATCCTGGGCAAGCGCCCTCACGGTGCCACGACCGAGGAGCAACCTCTGACCGAGAACAGCCCCGTGGAGGTCATTGCCCCCGAAGTGGAGCCTGCTGAGAACGAATAAAACTACAACCCAATGAACGATAAATTGAAAAACCTCATCGTGCGTACCATCAGCGGCATTGGCCTGTTGGTGGTGGTCTTTGGCGGCATTCTGTGGTCGGATTGGAGCCTTTTGGCCCTCTTGGCCCTGATGATTGTCGGCGGTATGGTCGAGTTCTACGGCTTGGCCGAGAAACGAGGCCTTGCGCCGCAGCGTGTGCTGGGTCTGGTGACGGGTCTGCTGCTGTTGGTGCTCAACTTCGCCCTGGTCTCGACCCACATCGAGGTCTTTGGCGAGGCGATGCGTCCCTTCGGTGTGGGGCTGGCGATGTTGCTGCTCCTGTTCCCGCTGATGTTTATCTGCGAGCTCTACCGCAAACAGGAAAACCCGCTTGCCAACATTGCCGTAACCATTACGTCGGTCTTCTATGTGGCCTTGCCCCTCTCGATGCTGCTCTATGTGCCCATCATCGGGCGTGAGGTGTGGAACGGTTGGGCGCTGATTGGCTATGTGGCCTTGGTGTGGTCGAACGATGTCTTTGCCTACCTCTCGGGTATGGCCTTTGGTCGTCACCGCCTCTTCGAGCGTCTCTCGCCCAAAAAGTCGTGGGAGGGCTTCTTCGGCGGCCTTATCGGTGCGGTGGTGGCTGCTGCGGTGGTGGCTCGCCTGATGGGCGACAACCTCTATGTATGGTGTGGCCTGGCGGTGGTGGTGGTTATCACGGCCGTGTTGGGCGATTTGGTGGAGTCGATGTTCAAGCGTGCAGCCGATGTGAAGGATTCGGGCAACCTGATTCCGGGTCACGGCGGCGTGTTGGATCGTTTCGATGCGATGCTTGTGTCGGCCCCCTTTGCCGTAGTCTATCTGTTGTTTGTGTGCTAACCCTCTGAAAAACCTTATACTACTATGAAAATCAACAAGGAAGGTTACAAAATCATTGCCGTTTCGGGCTTGGTTTGCTTGGCCATCTGGGGCCTCTTCTACTACCTTTTGATGAGCCGTGAGACCAATACGCTCATTTGGGCCTCGACGCTCTTCCTGCTCTGCTTCTGGGGCTTTATCATCGCCTTCTTCCGTGAGCCGCACCGTGTGCAGATTCACGACCCGGAGTTGGTCTTCTCGCCTTGCGACGGCCGTGTGGTTGTGACCGAGGTGGTCAAGGCCGATGAGTACCTCGAGGGTGAGTGGATGCAGATTTCGATTTTTATGTCGGTGACGAACGTCCATATGAACTGGGTACCCGTGGGTGGCGTGGTGGAGTACTTCAAGTACCACCCGGGTCGCTTCCTGGTGGCTTGGCACCCCAAATCCTCGACCGAGAACGAGCGCACGACCACCGTGCTGGGTATGGAGTCGGGCCACAAGGTGCTCTTCCGTCAGATTGCCGGTCTGGTGGCTCGCCGCATTGTATCGTATATGAAGGTGGGCAGCAAGGTCGAGCAGAACTCCGTTGCAGGCTTCATCAAGTTCGGCTCGCGTATCGACGTACTCGTACCGAAGGGTAGCGAGGTGCTGGTGGAGATTGGCGACTCGGTGGTCGGCTCGCAGACCCCCATCGCACGCCTCCCGAAGGCATAATTGTTGTACCCCACCTCAAGCAAAGAAGGTTATGCAGATTACCCCGCAAGGACTCCTGAAAACGTTGGTCGGTGTTGCTATTGCAGCACTGATTATCACCATTTTGTGGTACTTCTCGTCGGTGGTGGTCTATATTCTGGTCTCGGCCGTGTTGGCTGTGATGGGTCGCCCGCTGGTGCGCTACATCGAGCGTCTGCACATCCGCCAATGGAAGGTGCCCCGCACCCTGGCCGCCATTGTGACGCTGCTCTTTATCTGGGTGGTGGCGGCAGCGTTTGCGATGCTCTTTGTGCCGCTCGTCTTCGATAAGTTGAACGAACTGGTCAATCTGGATCTGAATGCCGTGATGGCGACCATCGAGGAGCCTATCCACCGCCTGCAGGAGCACCTTGCCGAACTTTTTGCGATGCCTGCCCAGCAGTTGTCGCTCAGCGAGGCACTGATTTCGTTCGTCAGAGAGTGGATTAACTTCGAGTCGCTCAACGTCTTGCTGCAATCGACCGTAGGGCTGATGTTCTCGACGGTGGTGACCCTCTTCTCGATTTCGTTTATCACCTTCTTCTTCCTAAAGGAGGACGGCTTGTTCTATTCGATGATCACCTCCTGCTTCCCTGAGCGTTATGCAGGCAACATCACCCGTGCGTTGGACGAGGTGACCTACCTCTTGTCCCGCTATTTCCGAGGCATTCTGACCGAGAGCCTGTTGTTGATGGTGGCCATCATCATCGTGCTGTCGTCGTTTGGGATGAAACCTGCCGATGCCGCCTTTATTGCGCTGGTGATGGGTGTGATGAATGTGGTCCCCTATGCAGGTCCGCTGCTGGGTGGCATCATCTCAGCCGCCTTTGGTGTGGTGACCCCCATCGAGGGGACGACGGTGGCCTATACGGTGACCGTCATTGTCTGCTCG
This sequence comes from Alistipes sp., assembly GCA_017436185.1. The sequence goes on from JAFSDP010000003.1 coordinate 30,399, forward strand.
CTCTTGACACTGAAGGGGTTGGACGACTTTATTTTGCAGCCTACGCTCTACTCCGAGCGGGTCAAGGCCCACCCGCTGGAGGTCTTCATCGTCATCCTGCTGGCCGGCTCGGCGGCGGGTATTGTGGGGATGCTGTTGGCCATTCCGGCCTACACCGTGCTGCGCGTCTTTGCCAAGGAGTTCTTCTCGGAGTTCAGCCTGGTGCGTAAATTGACCGAAAACATCTGATGGACGCCTTGGTCATCGAAGGGGTCGTAACCCCCGGCCGCCAAATCGGCCATACCCTCGGTTTTCCGACAGCCAACATCGCCCTTGACGAGGGACTGTGCGAGCGGGGTGTCTATCGTACGCAGGTTAAGGTCGAGGGCATCGACCGTGTGTTCGATGCGATGTCGAACGTGGGCTATAACCCCTCGGTTGGCGGTAGCGAGTTGCGCTTGGAGAGCCATCTGTTCGACTTCGAGGGCGAGTTGTATGGCCGACGAATTTGGGTCTGTTTGGTAGAGAAGATTCGCGATGAGCGGAAGTTCGAGTCGATGGAGGAGTTGAGGGCGCAGTTGCAACGTGACAAAGCACAGATTTTAAGCCAATTAAGATAAGTATTAAAAAATAATAAACGAAGAAATTACTATGTTTTTGGATTTGAGTTTGCCCTACAAGGTGGCCGATATGAGCCTGGCGGAGTGGGGTCGCAAAGAGATTGAGGTTTCGGAGCACGAGATGCCGGGTCTGATGGCCGTGCGTAAGAAGTATGGCCCGCAGAAGCCCCTGAAGGGGGTGCGTGTGATGGGCTCGCTGCATATGACCATCCAGACGGCCGTGCTGATTGAGACCCTCGTGGAGCTGGGTGCCGAGGTACGTTGGTGCTCGTGCAACATCTTCTCGACGCAGGACCACGCTGCCGCCGCTATTGCCGAGCGTGGTGTGCCTGTCTTTGCTTGGAAGGGCGAGACGTTGCCCGAGTATTGGTGGTGCACGGCGATGGCTATGTCGTTCCCCGGTGGCAAGGGCCCGCAGCTCATCGTAGATGATGGCGGCGATGCCACGCTCTTGATTCACAAGGGTTTCAAGGCCGAGAAGGACGCCTCGACGCTCGACTATACCCCCTCGTCGTACGAGGAGGAGGTGATTTTGGATACCCTCAAGCAGATCCTTGCGGAGGACCACGGCAAGTGGCACCGCACCGTCGAGGAGTGGAAGGGCGTGAGCGAGGAGACCACGACGGGAGTACACCGCCTCTACCAGATGCAGGAGGCCGGCGAACTGTTGGTTCCCGCCATCAACGTGAATGACTCGTGCACCAAATCCAAGTTCGATAACCTCTATGGCTGCCGTGAGTCGTTGGCCGACGGCATCAAGCGTGCTACGGATGTGATGATTGCCGGTAAGGTGGTGGTTGTCTGCGGCTATGGCGACGTAGGTAAGGGTTGCGCCCGCTCGATGCGCTCGTATGGAGCCCGTGTGATTGTGACCGAGATTGACCCCATCTGCGCCTTGCAGGCCGCGATGGAGGGCTTCGAGGTGAAGACGGTCGAGAGCGCTCTGGCCGAGGGTAACATCTATGTCACCTGCACGGGTAACCGTGACATCATCACGTTGGAGCATATGCAGCAGATGCGTGATCAGGCCATTGTCTGCAACATCGGCCACTTCGACAACGAGATTCAGATGGCTCGCCTGAACGCTTCGGGTGCTGTGCGTACCGAGATTAAGCCGCAGGTCGATAAATATACCTTCGAAGATGGCCACTCGATCTTTGTGTTGGCCGAGGGTCGTCTGGTGAATCTGGGTTGCGCTACGGGTCACCCCTCGTTTGTGATGTCGAACAGCTTTACGAACCAGTGCCTGGCCCAGATTGAGCTGTGGGAGAAGGAGTTGGAGGTAGGTGTCTATCGCCTGCCCAAGCACCTCGACGAGGAGGTTGCCCGCCTGCACCTGGATAACCTGGGTGTCGAGCTGACGAAACTGACCCCCGCACAGGCCGACTACATCGGCGTGAAGCAGGAGGGTCCCTACAAGGCCGAGCACTACCGCTATTAACAAGCAAGAGTTCTCCGCACAACAAAAAAAGGAGATAGCCCCGATTGGCTATCTCCTTTTTTGGGTTTTAACGTTCAATGGTTACCCTTTTTTCGAGGTGTTCATCACGCCAAACAGGGTAATGAAGGCAAAGGCGATGAGCGGCAAGGCAAAGCCTGCGGCCATATTCGTCTTGCCCAGCAGACCCATCACGATGGGGAAGACAGCACCACCTACGATGCACATCACCAAGAGCGACGAGGCACGTTTCGTCTCGGCGCCCATTCCCTTCACACCCAGCGCAAAGATGGTGGGGAACATCGTGGACATAAAGAAGAACGAGAGGTAGAGTGCCACCAACGAGAGTTTTCCGACCGACAACATCACCAACGCCATACAGATGGTGGCAGCCGAGCCGAAGAGGGCCAACAACTTACCGGGCGAAACCCACCGCATAAAGAGCGACGAGAGGAGTCGGCCCACAAAGAAGAGCCCCATACCGCCCATCGAGAGCATCAGGGCTGCGCTCTGTTTCGAAATGGTGGGGTCTAACTCCAGCACATAATTGACAAAGTAGCTGCCGATGCCGGTCTGGGCACCCACATAGAGGAACTGCGCCAGCAAGGCCCACTTGAAGTGGGGATGGCTCCACACCGACCCCTCTACCTGACCTGCGGTGAGGGCATTGGCCTGCTCCTCTTGGGCCATTTCTGCCTCGGGGATGCGCACAAAGGCGAATACCAGACAGACTAACAGCACGAAACTGCCGACCAAAATGTAGGGCTTGGCCAAATCGAAGGGCGCCCCGTCACCGCCAAAGATCAGCAGACCGCCAATCAGCGGGCCGACAATCCAACCCACCCCGTTGAAGGCAGCGGCGATGTTGATGCGCTGGGCGGCAAATTGCTCGTCACCCATTCCCGTAGCGCAGGGGTGGGCGCCATTCTCGATAAGACACAATCCGCACGCCAAGATAAACAGGGCGGCAAAGAAGGGCATCGGCGAGTGGATAAACGAGGCCGGCACGAAGAGCAACGCACCGAGGGCGAAAATCAACAGACCGGTGATGATGCCCCGCTTGTAGCCCACCTTGCGCATCACCCAGCCGGCGGGCAGGGCCATCACAAAGTAGCCGATATAGACCGAGAACTGCACAAAGCCCGACTCAGCCTTCGACATAGCAAAGGCCTCCTGAAAGTGCTTGTTCAGTACATCCAGCAGTCCGTGTGCCAGACCCCACAGCAGGTAGAGGGTGGCAATCAGCAGAAACGGGATGAGGTAATTCACTCCGTTTCGATCCTTAAACATCGAGGCTTTCTTCATAGCGAAAGGGTGTTATTCGAGGTAGAAGACCTCCTCCATCGTGGCCCACCACTCCCCCTCGGCACGGGTCTCAAGCGGACGCTGGCAGGGCATACACACATCCCACCAACGCTGCGTCTCGGGGTCGGCTGCCATCTTGGCCATATCGGCTTCGTAATCCTCGCCGACATATTCGTAGTAGCTGAACAGCAGACCATCTTTGTAGTAGATGCTGTAATTCTGGATGTTACACTCCTTAATCATCTTTAGTACACCCGGCCACGCAGCTGCGTGCAACTTCTTGTACTCCTCCAATTTGTCGGCATTAACGCCGATTACTTGACCATAACGCTTCATTTTTTCGGATTTTATGCGGCATCTTTCAATCTTTGTCAGCTCGTGCCGTGCAGTCACATACGCAAAGTATGCTTCTTTCGGCCCGACTACCAAATCTTGAAATCTGCTCGCCCAAAATCGAAAAAAAGGGTTTTCGCTTTTTTTAGGCGGGCAGCCAATGCCGTCGGTTTTATGACTTGTTGATTTTTCGTTTAATTCTTAACGGCTCGGAACAACGCCTCCACGTTGGCGGGGTTGATGTCCGGCAGGATTGCCTCGTGGCTGGGCGAGAGAATCAGACCCGTCGGGAAGATCTCCTTCAGGCGCTTCACGTCGGCCTCCACCTCCTCGGGTGTGCCATTGACCAGCAGGTGCTGGGCATCCACGCCACCAAAGAAACAACCCCTGTCACCAAAGTCGGCACGCAGCTTCTCGGCCTGCATATCACGGGCCTTGGCCTGAATGGGGTGGATGACATCAATCCCCAAATCGAACAGATCGTCGATGATGGGGTGGATGGCACCGCACGAGTGGTGTACCACCTTCAGACCGTAGCTTTTGGCCTGATCGACCAACCGTTTCGTGCCGGGGAAGACATACTCACGCAGCTCGTCGGGCGAGACCAACAGACCGTTCTGGCTGCCGAAGTCGTTGCCAATCAAGACGGCATCCAGATAGCCCTTCGTCGCCTCGTAGAAGATCTCGCCGCAACGGATGTAGAAGTCGGTGATGCGGTCGATGACGGCTCGGAACATCTCGGGGGCAATCATCATTGTCAGCAGGGCATTCTCCATACCGAAGGCCGAGCAGGCATCCTGGAAGTGGGCGGCCCACATAATACCCATACGGGCCATATCCTCGGGGGCGGCCATTGCCAGACGTCGTGCCTCGTTGAAGTCGATATGCTCCTCGGGGTCGGGCCAGGGGAAGGTATCGACCAAGGCGGGGTCGGTCATATCCTCGAAGAAGCCCGGGGCGGTCAGCGTGCGCTCATCCTGCGCACCCCCTTCGCCACTCTTGGCAAACGAGAGCGAGCAGCCGATGTCGTTGGTCGGCGGGTTGTTGTAGGGGACGGGGATGGGATAGACATCGTCGTCGATTTTGCGTTTCAGGGCATCGACATCCTCCACGCCGAAATAGGCAAAGAGGCGGGGCAGAGCCGACGGAACGGGAAGACCGAGCCACGAAGCGGGACGATCGACCTCCTGACGGGCGATGGTGGCCATAAAACGCTCTTTGTGCGTCATCATATCGTTATGAAGTTTAAGGTTTCACAATTAGAACAAATATAGCAATAGATTCCCACTTTTCCAACCAGAAAGGTTGTCGAACGTGGAAAAAATGCTAAATTTGTCGTAAAATAATCCAAATTACAACGATGAAAGTATTGATGCTCAACGGCAGCCCCCACGAAAAGGGTTGCACCTATACCGCCCTGAAGGAGGTGGCCAACGTATTGAATAAGAAGGGAATCGAGTCGGAAATCTTCTGGGTGGGCAACGCCCCCGTAGCGGGTTGCATCGGTTGCGGCAACTGCTTTAAGACGGGCCGCTGCTTCCGTGAGGATGGGGTGAACGAGTTTGTCGAGAAGGCCAAGGCGGCCGACGGCTTCCTCTTTGGTTCGCCCGTGCACTACGCCTCGGCTTCGGGTGCCATCACCTCGTTTCTGGACCGTGTCTTTATGAGCGGTGCCTGGCAGGGGGCCTTTGTGCGTAAGCCTGCCGCTTCGATTGCCTCGGCCCGCCGTGCAGGTACGACGGCCACGCTCGATCAACTGAACAAATACATCGCCTTCCACCATATGCCGATGGTGCCGTCGCAGTATTGGAATATGGTGCACGGCCACAGTGCCGAGGAGGTCTTAAAGGACGAGGAGGGGTTGCAGATTATGCGCTCGCTGGGCGAGAATATGGCCTGGATGCTCCGCTCGTTCGAGGCGGCCCGCCAGGCAGGTGTCGAGGAGCCGGAGTACGAACCGAAAATCAAGACAAGTTTTATTCGCTAACGCACGCATTGAGCGACGATGCGGCAACGAACATCGGCGGGGTGGTCCACACAGCGACTGCCCCGCTGTTGTGTATGTCTGTAAAATATCGTACCTTTGCCACTTCTTAAACAAAACGTTAGATGCAAGATTATCAACACCGTCAGGGGCGTTTCCTGGCCTTGACTCCGCTTTTGGTCTTTTTGGCCCTCTACCTTGTTACATCGCTCGTGGTGGGCGACTTCTATAAGATGCCCATCACCGTGGCCTTTGTCGTGGCCTCGGTCTATGCCCTCTGTCTGCTGCGTGGCAAGAGCGTACAGGAGCGTGTCGAGGCCTTCACCCGAGGGGCGACCGATACGAATATCTTGCAGATGATTTGGATCTTCATCCTTGCCGGAGCCTTTGCCAAGGCGGCCGATGCGATGGGTGCCATCGATGCCACGGTCAATCTGACCCTCTGCCTCGTGCCGCCCGCTTACCTGGCCGCAGGACTCTTTCTGGCGGCCTGCTTTGTCTCGATTTCGGTCGGCACGTCGGTCGGCACGGTGGTGGCACTGACCCCCGTAGCCTCGGGTTTGGCCGCCGAGACGGGCATCGAAACCGCCTTCTTGGTTGCTGTCGTCGTGGGTGGCTCCTTCTTTGGCGACAACCTCTCGTTTATCTCCGACACGACCATCGCCGCCACCCGCACCCAGGGGTGTCAGTTGCGTGATAAGTTCCTCTTCAACCTCCGCATTGTCCTTCCGGCGGCGGCGCTGACGCTGTTGCTCTACCTTATGACCGGAACGACCCACGAGGCGGCAGCCCATACCGAGGCGGTCGAGTGGTTGAAGGTGGTACCCTATTTGTTGGTGCTTGTTACGGCCCTGCTGGGTGTGAATGTGATGTTGGTACTGCTGCTGGGAATCTTCTCAACCGGCGTGGTGACCCTCTTGACGGGCGCCCTCTCGCTCTTCGATTGGTGCGGCTCGATGGGGCAGGGTATGGTCGGAATGGGTGAGTTGATTATCATCACCCTCTTGGCGGGCGGAATGCTCGAAACCATCCGTGTGGGTGGCGGCATCGACTACATCATCTCGCGCCTCACCCGTCGCATTCACGGCACCCGAGGGGCGCAGGCCGTCATCTCGGCTCTGGTCTCGCTGGCCAACTGCTGCACGGCCAACAACACCATCGCTATCCTTACCGTAGGCCCCATTGCTGCCGAGATTTCGGACCGCTTCGGGGTCGATCGTCGTAAGAGCGCCTCGCTGCTCGACACCTTCTCCTGCTTCACGCAGGGGTTGTTGCCCTACGGTGCCCAGATGCTGATGGCGGCAGGTCTGGCGGCTGTTTCACCCATCGCCATTATGCACTACCTCTACTATCCCGTCATCTTGGGTGTCTGTGCAGGTATCTCGATTCTGGTAAAACGAAAGAGGAGTGTTGCTTAAAACACTCCTCTTTCGTTTGTAGCTTGTTTAGCGGATATTCTCCCAGGTGATTTTTCCCGACGCAGGACCTTCGATGTGCTTCTCGAGGGGCTTGTCGGTGTTGAGTTGCCAATCCACCATCCAGAGGTTGCGTCCATCGAGCACGTGAACCTCGTTTTTCGGGCCATTGACCCGCAGGTTTCTGACGGTCATTCCATCCACATCGTGCAGCAACATCAGGTGGCGCACTCGCGGATCCTCGCCCACGACCGCATTGGGGGTATCGACCAACACATTTTCGATGTGCAGGAAGCGCACGGGGCTTTCGGGAATGGCCTTCATATCGATGAACTCACGGCACCCCTCGACCACCACATCACGAATGGTGATGCCTCGGAAGGCGGGGGTGAGCTTGGTCCACTCACGCAGCGGCATACGGGCTGCCAAGGCCCCTGTCCAGGCGGGGTTACCCAGCATATCCCACACAATGGCCCCCTTCTCGGTACGCATACGGATGCGCTCGTAGTGGAGGTTCTCGCCACCACCGGCACGGGGACGGCGGGTCTTGAAGCGGATGCCGATCATCGTGCCGTCGAAGACGCAGTCGTGGGTGTAGAGGTTGCGAATCCAACCGGCCGTCTCGCTGCCGCAGGTGATGCCGCCGTGGCCTCGGGTGGTGAGACAGTAGCGCATCACGATGTTCTCCGAAGCACGACCGATGGCCTCGCCATACTCGTTGCGGCCACCCTTCATCGCAAAGTTATCGTCGCCGCACGACATAGTCGAGTACTCGATCAAGACATTCTTGCAGCAGGTAATATCGACCCCATCGCCACGAGGAATGCCGACCGACTCGACCTCCACGCCTCGGATAATTAGATTCTCGCAATAGACGGGAGCAATGTTCCAGAAGAAACCCTGCTCAAACTTCACCCCTTCGAGCAATACCTCACGGCAGTTGATGGGGCCGAAGAAGGTGGGAAGGAACACCTCGCCACCGTTGCGGCCGTCGTAGATGCGCTCGCTGACGGGGGTGTTGATGTCGATCTTCTCGACGGCAAAGCTGACCTGGCGCTCCTTGATCGATCCGCCCGTGGGACCAATCAATCGGCCCTTACCCGTTAGGGCAATCCGCTCTTGGCCCTCGGCATAGATGCAGGCACCGAGCGACATAATCTCCACACCCTCGTTGGTGGTGAATACGGCGGGCAGGTAGTCCTCAATCTCGCCACTGAAGCGTACTACGCAATCCTCCTCGAGGTGCAGTTCCACACCGCTTTTGAGCGAGATGCGGCCCGTCAGCCACTCGCCGCCGCACAGCGTCACACGACCTCCACCCCGCTTGGCGGTACGGTCGATGGCTCGTTGGATGAGTTTCGTTGCCTTTACCCCTGCGGCAGGAGCCTCCAGGCGCACCTCATAGTCGGCAAAGGTGGGGCGGTTCAGTTGCGGCATATAGAAGGGGGCCTTGATGGGGGCAATTTCGGTGGGCATTGCCTCTCGTCCCACCTCGCTGCGGGTCGGAATGTGGGGTTGCGCCGATGTGGCGGCAAAGGCGGCCAAGGCCACCAGGGTCGTCAATAACTTTTTCATCATGGTAGTAGTAATTGGGTTTCGTTAGCGCAGGAACAACAATTCACGGTACTTGGGCAGCGGCCACATCTGGTCATCGACAATCTCTTCGAGCTTATCGACGTGCAGACGGATGCGGTCGAAGAAGACGGCCACCGTGTCGTGGTAGGCGATGGCCTTCTGGCGCATATCCTCGATGCGGTTGGCTTGCTTGCGTGCCTCGGTCATCTCCTCCGTCAGTCGCTGAATCTCGGCCGTGTGGTCCTGAATCTTTTTGATGAGGCGGATATCGGCCTCGGCGTTCAGTCCGCCGATGTGCGACATCTTATAGACCTTGTCCAACAGCATCGCCTCGTAGTTCGAGGCCGTAGGTACGATGTGGCTCATAATTAGGTCGCCCAACACACGTCCCTCAATCTGAATCTTCTTGACATAGGTCTCCCACTTCACCTCCGTGCGGGCCTCCAACTCGATGCGGGAATAGACCCCGGTCTTGGAGAACAGCTCGACAGTGGCAGGGTCGAGGTAGCGGTCGAACATCAACGGCGTGGAGGTCTCGCAATCCAGACCTCGGCGGGCGGCCTCCTCACGCCACTCCTCCGAGTAGCCGTTGCCGTCGAAACGAATCGGGCGGCAGGCCTTGATCATCGCCTTCAGCACCTCGTAGATGGCCTTCTCCTTCTTCATTCCGCTCTCGATTTTGCGATCCACCTCGGCCTTGAATTGAGTCAGCTCGGCCGCCAGCAGGGTGTTGAGGGTGATGATGGCCTCGGCACAGTTGTCCGACGCACCAACGGCACGAAACTCGAAGCGGTTACCCGTAAAGGCAAAGGGCGAGGTGCGGTTGCGGTCGGTGTTGTCCAACAAGAGGGTGGGGATGTGCGAAATGCCGCTCATCTTGAAGACCCCCTTGGCATCGAAGCGGATGGCGTTGTCGCTCTTCGAGTCGGCCAACTTATCCAGTACGGCCGACACCTGCGTGCCCAGGAAGGTCGAAATGATGGCCGGCGGAGCCTCGTTGGCACCCAGACGATGGGCGTTGGTGGCACTCATAATGGCCGCCTTCAACAGTCCGTTGTGCTTGTGTACGGCCGATATAACATTGACAATGAAGGTGATAAACTGCAAGTTCTCGGAGGCCGTTTTGCCCGGACCCATCAGATTGACACCCGTATCGGTCGAGAGCGACCAGTTGTTGTGCTTACCCGAGCCGTTGATGCCCTTGAAGGGCTTTTCGTGCAGCAGGACACGGAATTTGTGGCGACGGGCAATTTTGTCCATAATGGTCATCAGGAGCTGGTTGTGGTCGTTGGCCAGGTTGGCCTCCTCATAGACCGGTGCCAACTCGAACTGGTTGGGAGCCACCTCGTTGTGGCGGGTCTTGACCGGAATGCCCAGCATCAACGATTCGTACTCCAACTCCCGCATAAAGGAGATGACACGGGCCGGAATGGCACCGAAGTAGTGGTCCTCCAACTGCTGGTTCTTGGCCGACTCGTGGCCCATCAGCGTGCGACCCGTCAGCATCAGGTCGGGACGGATGGCCCACAGACTCTCATCCACCAAGAAGTACTCCTGCTCCCAGCCCAGATTGGTCTGCACCCGCTGTACATTCTTGTCGAAGTAGTGGCAGACATCCACAGCCGCCTTATCGACGGCCGCAATCGAGCGCAACAGGGGCACCTTGTAGTCCAACGCCTCGCCCGTGTAGGCGATGAATACGGTGGGAATACAGAGCGTGGTATCGACAATAAAGGCGGGCGAGGTGGGGTCCCAAGCCGAGTAACCGCGTGCCTCGAAGGTGTTGCGGATACCGCCGTTGGGGAACGACGAGGCGTCAGGCTCCTGCTGCACGAGCAGTTTTCCGGAAAACTCCTCAATCACACCGCCAAAACCATCGGGCTGGGCGAAGGCATCGTGCTTCTCGGCCGTACCACCCGTCAGCGGCTGAAACCAGTGAGTGTAGTGGTCGGCACCGTGCTCCAAGGCCCATTGGCGCATACCGGCAGCAATCGAGTCGGCCACCTCGCGTGTAAGGGGCGTGCCGTTGGCCATCGTATCGGTGAGGGCTTCGAAGGTCTTTTTGTCGAGGTATTTGCGCATAGCCTTACCCGTGAAGACCTTGGCGCCGAAGTAGTCCGAGGGTCGCCCCTCGGGGGCGTGTACGTCGATGGCCGTGTGGTTGATGGCGGCATCGACCATCTTAAAGCGAAGCGATGAGGACATAACTTTTTGTTTGCGTTGAATGTTCTTTTTGCAAAGTTAAAAGTTTTCTGCTTTTCTGCGCATACAAAAAGATGACTTTTTTCTGAAAATGGCGAAAAAAATAGGTGTTTTCGTGAAAAACGGGGTGAAAAATGGGATGGTGGGTGAAAAAAATAGGGTGTTTTTTGAAAAACACCCCTAAAAATCCGCCACTCTTGCGAAAAACGCACATTTTGTAAAACGACTGAAATTGGCGAAAAATAGAACAAAACTATATAAAAATGGCCGACTGCGCAGGGCAATCGGCCATTGGCTTTATGTCGCTTTAGCTGCGATTAGGCACCGGGCGTGAACTCGATGACGGCAGCCTCCGACGTAACACCGTTCTCATCGACGGCTACCACGACAGCCACGTGGGGCTGACCTGCATAGTAGCTCGATACGTTGTACGATGCCTCGGTCGAAGTCGTGTGGGTCAGCGTGTACATCGAGGGGTTAAGCGCAATGTAGGCGGCTGCACCCTCGGCCGTAGCACCCATATTGTTCTTCCAGGTGGAGTGCGAAGCACGGTTGATGTAGTAGATGTACTCCTTGGCCGTGCCACCCTCTACCGACCACTTGAGCTTCACGCTCGTCGATGTGAGCTCCGAAGCGGCGGTGTCGATAACCACCTTCAGGTTGTTGTAGGTAATGGCGGTGGTGGTGAAGGTGAACTTGTAAACCTGGCCATACTTACCATCCTTATCCACACCTACGGCAGCCAACGTGTACTCCGTGCCGGGGGTAAGGTTATAGGCAGCCTCAGGCATATCGGGGCTGATGCCGGGCGACTGGTAGAGCAGCTCCTCGAGCAGCACCTCCTCCGAGGGGAGCTCCGAGCTCTTATAATACTTGTAGTAGGCTGCCGTGCCACCCGTGTAGCTTAGCTCGGTGCTAATCGAGGTGAGGTCGATTGTCGGTTCGCCGGCCGTGATAACCACCTCGCCACCGGGTTGCAGGGCGGGCGTGGTCCACTCAAAGATCTTCATATCGCTCTCGGTATAGACCGTCTTGCCCTCCTCTACGGGGATGATCCACATCACGTAGCTCTTGTTGGGCTGAACACCGCTCAAATCCGAGCAAGGCAAATTCTGAATCGAGGTCTGAATGGTCGGAGCATCGTTGGCGTACGACGTAGGCTCACCAAAGCCCATCTCATACGAACCGTTGATGTACGAGAGCTGCGACTCGGCATCAAAATAATTCTTCTCGGTGACACTGCCAAAGTAGCGGTCGAAGCCGAGGAAGTTGAGCTTAACGATGATGTCGTTGAAGCTTACCGAGGTGGTCTCGACCTCGACGAGCATCTGTGAGAAGTTCTTGGTGTAGATCTGCGACGAGAGCGAGTAGATGTATTCCCAACCCTGCTGCTCCTCCTTGACGGTAGCAGCCCACAGTACATACTCTACGCCCGGCGTCAGCTCCTGGCCATAGACCTCGGCGGCCGTCGTGTCGATTACCTCGTACCACGTCTTGGCGTTGTAGGGGGCATTCCAACCCGACCACAGACCATTGACGAGCTTGCTGTTGAGCGTCTCGATGAGGCTCTCCTCCGTGTACTCCGAAGCGGGCAGAATACCATAGACGAACATCTCGATACCGGTGTTGGGCTTTACGACCACCTGACCGGCCGAAGCGCTCACCTCGGCAAAGGGCTCCGACGTTACGTTGAGCTTGGCGATGGCGGTCTTGCCGCTCTCAAATACGGCTACGAGCTTGATCGTACCCTCCGCCTCGGCCACACCTGCGGCTACGGTCTCGGCCTTGGGGGCGGTAACGGCCACCGCAATCTCGCCATAGCGGTTCGGCTCCGAAATCGAAATTTTCCAACCCTGGGGAACCTCCTTGATGTAGTCCACCATCTGGTTCTGCCACAGCGTCAGGTTGCTTTCGGTCATACCCTGACCTACGAACAACGTCTCTACGGCCTCGCCCCAATACTGGAAGGCCACACCCTCGGTGCCGTCCAGTGCTACGGTGAACGAGCTGCCATCCGAGAGGGTGAAGGTAACCGAGCAGGGAACCTGGTCGCCCCACTGATCCTCCATCGTATTGACCGTCACCTCTACAATGTTGGCGCAAGCGGCACCCGTGCAGGCACCACCCTCGTTGGGATTCTGCTCGGGCAGCGCCTCGGGATCAAGACCCGTAGCGTGCCAGGTCTCGCCACCGTCGATCGAAATCTCGATCACACCGTCGGTGATGCGGGTCTGGATGGTCGGAGCAGCGGGAATCTCCACCTTGGCGGGAACAACGGGGATGTTGTTGCCATCGGCATCCTTGAGCGGGGTGAGCTGGCCGTCCGAGCCAATCACGGCCCAAACCTTCTGGCCATCTACCTCCATGACATAGACCAACGACGTAGGCAGCGCCTCGGGCTGGTACTCGGCATAGACTACAAACGAGGTGCCGTCCGAGAGCTTGATGGTCCAGTTGCCATCGGCATCCTTGCTGTGCGAAGCAATGGTTACCTGGCCACTAATCATGGCCGTCAGGGCGTTTACCTCCGACTGCAACTTGGCCTCCAACTGCGAAAGCTTCGAGTAGAGGTCCTGAATCTGGTTCTTGATCTCTGTGTCGTCGTAAGGCTCGTGGTCACAATCGTTACACGACCACGAAGCGGTTGCTGCAACTAACAACAACACGGCGCAGAGTTTGTTAAAAAAGTTTTTCATAGATGTTTGGTTTTTAAGGTTTCCAACACGAAATGTTCGCCCAAAAAGGGAACGAACGGCGACAAAGATGAGAAAAATAGTCGAAACGACCAATTTTTTGCCCTATAATTTTCCGCCCAAGGCGTAATAACTCCTTAATAGCCAGACAAGCACGGCGACCAGCACCCAGCGGGCCAAAAGAATGATATACCACACACCGCCAATCGAGGCGTAGAGCAGCAGATCCTCCAAATTGCTGTGCGAAATGCCGATGTGGGTATTTACGAGGTTGATTTCTCGTCGCGAAATGTTGCCCCGAGCCACCTCGTCCATCATCGCAGCCGACCCATACGAAAGGCCGATGACGTTGGCCACAATCCACAAAAACGAGGTTTTTTCGGGAAGACCGAACAGTGTCAAGAGCGGGCGCAACAGTTTTGAAAGCCACGCCATTACGCCAAATTCGTAGAGGATGCGCTGAAAGATATTCAGCAGGTAGATCAGCGTACACATCACGACGGCCAAACGCACCGCACCGATGGCCCACTCGCAGAAGAGCGGCCAAAAGGGTTCGTCGATGCAGAATAGTTCGACCTCGCCGAACGAGGCTCCGATGACCGCCTCGGGTCGCCCCGGAAGAATCAGATTCAGCCCCACACCCAGTCCGATGGCGGCCAGCGTACGCAGCGTGATGGAGTAGAGCGTAGGGGTACCCGTGCGATGCAATACAGCCCCCTCGACCAGAATGGCGTGGGCGGCGGTGGACATCGTCGCCAGGATGGTAATCTCACGGGCGGTCAAATCGAGGGTCGAGATGACGGCAATCGAGGAGTAGATGTTGATGAAATAGCCGCTCACGAAGGCCATAGCTGCCTCGCCTCGCAGGCCGAAGATGTGGAACAGCGGACTTACGCAGGCCGAAATCCAATCCAGCAGGCCGACATATTGCAGCACAAACATCGCCAACGAGATGCCGAGCGTCAGGGTGACAATCCAACGGATGGTCTTCAAGGCTCCCGGGGTGGCCGAGCGTACACAGCGGCCTATGCGTTCGTAGAGGGTCTTCATCTGAAAGTGGGGTAATAGGGGTTAGTTCTTCTCGCTGAGCTCCATCCAGCGCAGGGTCTTCAGCTCGATCTCCTCCATCAGCTCTACGATGCGCTTCGAGCTCTCTTGCAACTTTTCGGGCGAGAGCATTCCGCTCGACAGCTCGGCCTCGATGTCGGCCTTCTGTCGCTCTAATTCGGGCAACTCGGCCTCCAGCGACTCCAACTCCCTGCGCTCCTTGAACGAGAGGCGGTCGGCGTAGCTGCGTTGGGCCTTTTGGGGTGCAGGAGCGGCCTGACGCTTTTGGCGTTGCTGCTCCTCAAGCTGGGCGGCTGCCTCCTGCTCCTTGCGCCACAGACGGTATTGGGTGTAGTTGCCCGGAAAATCCTTTACTTCGCCTCCGCCCTGCATCACAAAGAGGTGGTCGGCAATTTTGTCCATAAAGTAACGGTCGTGCGAGATGACAATCACACACCCCTTGAACGAGGCCAGGTACTCTTCGAGCACGGTAAGGGTCTGGATGTCGAGGTCGTTGGTCGGCTCGTCCAGAATCAGGAAGTTGGGGTTGGCGATAAGCACCGTGCAGAGGTAGAGACGGCGACGCTCGCCACCCGAGAGTTTGCTGACGGGGTTGTACTGCGTAGCGGGGGTGAACAGGAAACGGGTCAGGAGCTGCGAGGCGCTGATGCGGGCACCATCCGAGAGGGTAATATCCTCCGAAATGCGCTTCACGACATCAATCACACGCTCCTCCTCCTTGAATTGCAACCCCTCCTGGGCGTAGTAGCCGAAGCGGATGGTCTGACCCACCTCGATGCGGCCGCTGTCGGGAGCCACTCGACCCAACAGCATCTTCACGAAGGTCGATTTGCCAATGCCGTTGCGCCCTACGATGCCCACCTTTTCGCCGCGCGAGAAGGTGTAGGAGAAATCCTTCAACAGACATAACTCGTCGTAGTGCTTGGTGAGGTGGTGCATCTCGAAAATTTTGGTGCCGATGCGCGAGGCCTCGATGCCGATCTCGACCTGACGCTCGGTCTGTACGGTGCGCCGCTCCTCGCTCAACTGCTCAAAGGCGTCGATGCGGTACTTCGCCTTGCCCGTGCGGGCCGAGGGGGTGCGGCGTATCCACTCCAACTCACGGCGATAGAGGTTGCGGGTCTTCTCGGCGGTGGCGTTGAGGGTGTCGATGCGCTCCTGACGCTTTTCGAGGTAGTAGCTGTAGTTGCCCCGATACGAGAAGAGTTGTTGTTCGTCAATCTCGAGGATGCGGGTGCAGACCCGATCCAGAAAGTAGCGGTCGTGGGTCACCATCAATAACGTGGCACGAGAGGCGGTGAGCCACTCCTCCAACCACTCGATCATCTCCAGATCGAGGTGGTTCGTCGGCTCGTCCAAAATCAGCAGGTCGGGCCGTGCAATCAGCACACGGGCCAGCGCCAGACGCTTGAGCTGACCTCCCGAAAGCTCCTCGATGGGTTGGTCGAATTGGGTCAGCTCCAGACGGGTCAGAATCTCCTTGGCCTGCTGTTCGTAGTCCCACGCCCCGGCCGCATCCATCGCCGCCATCGCCTCCTCCAACCCCTCGCCCGAAGTTAAGGCACGCTCGTAGCGGGCCATTGCACGTCCCGCCTCGTTGTCGGCATCGAACGAGCCCTCCAAGAGGGTGATGCCCCGCTTGAACTTCGGCTCCTGGGCCAGATAACCCACCCGCACATCACGGCGGAAGGTGATTTTGCCCCCCTGGTACTCCTCTTCGCCCGCCACAATCTTCAGCAGCGACGACTTGCCGGCACCATTGACGGCCACCAGGGCCACCTTCTCGCCCTCCTCGATCGAAAGGGTCACCCCTTCGAAGAGGATGCGTGCGCCATAGGCCTTCTTCAGATTTTCGATTTGCAGACAACTTGCCATAGTCGGTTTGTTTTCCCTGCAAATATACAAAAAAACGGACTATCCGTCGTGGAATAGTCCGTTGTGTTTGATTTTTGAGCGGCTAAAACTTCACACCAAACGTCAAGGCGACGTTGTGACGCTTCAGCTCGGTCTTGAAGCGGGGGCTTTCGTAGATCTCGTCGGGCCACGAGCTGCCCATCGGCTCATAACGGTTGCCGTAGAAGAGCATATACTCCGTCATCTGATAATTCGAGTAACAGTAGGCCACATCCAGATAGCACTTGCCGAACGTGAAGCCCAAGCCGGCCGTGTAGTAGTTGGTCGTCTCGGCTGCAGGCTGCGAGAGGATGGTGTTCTCCTCCTTGAGCATCGAGCCGATGTAGCTGTAACCGGCACGCAGGGCAATCTGCGGTACGGGGCGCAACTCGACACCGATGCGCAGGTTATCCGACCCCTTGAAGTAGGTCTTGAAATCCTGCTTGAAGTCGTGCTCATCCATTCCGTAGGGGAGGTAGGGCTGGTTCTTGACACGGATGCCGTTGTACCACGAACGCTCGTAATCGACCGACACGACGGCAAAGGGACCAAAGGTGTACGAAGCACCCACCATCAAGCGGGTCGGCGAGGCAAAGCGCCAGCTGTTGGGTCCATCGTCCTCCAGCACGTCCGAGTAGGTGTCCGACGTATATTCGTGGGTCGTGAGGTCCGTTGCGGAGGTCTGTCCGAGCGATACGGTGCTCATTCCCATTTCGTACTCACGGTTCAACTCGTAGTAGGTCGGCGTGTGCAGGGCCAGACCCAGACGCAGTGCAGGGGTGGGACGATAGACTACGCCGAGCTTGAAATTGATACCCACGCCACTCAGGCGCGAGACCTGCTCCATACCCATCGACTGCATCACCTGCGGCAGGGGATTGCCCTCGGCATCTACGGCCCACTCGCCCGAGTCGTAGCCGTTGCCGCCGCCATAGCTGTACGACTCACCGTAGTAGGTCGTCACACGGCGCGATACATTCTGCAATCCTAATGCCCAACCGACATAGAGTTTGTTATCTACGTTGATACCCATCGCCCAGCTGAACTCGTTGGCCGAGCCACGGCTGCGTACCGAGTGGCCCGCCTCGATGTCGGCATTGTCGCCAATCTCGCCCGGGTACCAGACACCGTTCTGATTCTGATCCACCAGGTAGGTCTTATAACCCGCTACGGCAGGCCAGAAGAAGGGGTCGATGCCCCAGTTGGTGAAGCCGTTTTGGTTGATGGTGCCACTCGAGGCATCCACGCTGCCCGCCTCCAACATCACCGACATTGCATCGGCAATCGAAGCACCGCCACGATCGGCATAGCTGAACGAATAGTTGTAGTTGTAGTCGGCAATGCGGTTGATGCTGAAGCCCATATTGATGCTCAACACCTTGCCCGAGCCCTCCTTGAGGTTGAACACACCGCCGAAGTTACCCAGACCCATACGGCTCTTCGAGTTGCTCTCGAAGGGGGAGGTGTTCTCCGTCGAGGCCGAGTTGATCGAAATCATCGGCGTCAGGGTCACCTCGCCACGCTGATACATACCCAGACCTGCGGGGTTGATGACCATGGAGGCCTGATCGGCACCCAGCGAGGTGAAGGCACCGGCCATACCCATCGAGCGAGCTGTACCGAAGTTGAACTGCTGCTGCGAGAGGGTGAAGAAATCGGAGGTGGTCATCGCATCGTTCGAGAAGACGGCACCGCCAATCTGATAGGTGGGCTTCTCTTGTGCCGAGGCCGAGGCGGCCACCAGCAGCGCACCACAAAGTATTGCTATGAATCGTTTCATCGTTTTGTTGTTAGAGGGTACTTTGCTTTAAGTGATATATAAGGGAGAGACCTGTGGCGGCCTCTCCCTTTCTTGTTGGTCGTGGCCTATCTGCCGCGCGATGAACTGCCCGACGAGCCGCCTCGCGACGAACCTCCGCCACCTCCGCTGTAGCCACCGCCACCGCTGTAACCGCCACTGCTGCGCGACGAGCTGCTACCGCTCGACCAGCTGCTGTTGTTCGACGACGAGCTGCCGCCCCAATTGCGCTGGTTGTAGCTCGAGCCACTCGACGAACTGCGACTCGACGAACGGCCGCTCGAGGAGTTGTAGCCCTTGTTGTTGTTCGACGGTGCACTCGGCGTACGGCTTACCGAGCCGCCCTGGTTGTTCTGCGGACGGCGGTTGCCACCCTGATAAACGCCCGAGTTCCACTGACGGTTGCCGCTCTGCGTGCGGTTGATGTTCGAGCCGTGGTCACGATAGGTGGGCGTCGGACGGTGGTTGGTGGTCGGACGATGCACAACACCCTGCCCCGGACGGTGCCCCGGACGATAGCCCGGATGGTAGCCGCCACCGCCGTTGTAGTGCGGATAGTGGGGGTAGTAGTGCGGGTGGTGGTGTCCGTGCCAGCCGTACCAACCGTAGTTGTAACGCCACGGGCGGTACCAATCATAGAACCAAGGATCGTACCACGAGAGGCTCCAGCCCCAACCGCCAATCGAGAAGGTGGGACCCCACCAACGATACGACGGCCAACCGGCCCAATTCCAATACCAGGCGTTGTGGTACGAGGGGAGTCCCCACGAACCAAACATAGCGGTCACGTATTTCGGCTCAACCCATACCTGGTCGCCCATCACCATAATGTTGTAGAAGGCGGGGTCGTAGGCCGATACGTAGTGGAAGGTCGAGCTGTAGCGGGCATTCGTGTAGCTCGAAGGCATACGGTACGAAGCCGACTCGAAACCACGCAGACGACGTGCATAGGCGCTCTCATAGTCATCGGCCAACACACTCGAGTAGTTCTCTTCGGTGGTGGTGCGGTAGTTGCCCTGGGCAATGGCGTTGGCTTCGGCCTCGGCAATCTTGGCCTCCCACTCGGCACGACGAGCCTCGGCTTCGGCTTTGCGAGCCTCAGCCTCGGCCTGCTGACGACGGGCAATCTCCGTGCGGTTGTGCAGGGCATACAAATCATCATTGACACTCGACGACGAGCCGTAGAAGGCCGACGTGCAACCCGAAAGCAGGGTAGCGGCAAGTGCCACATAAAATACATACAAGCTCTTTTTCATAGCGCAAACAGGTTATGCGTTAGACAATGAGTTTATTCGTTCACTCCTTTTTACCTATACAACGCAACTTTGGTCGTTTTGTTATATCGCCTTGTTCATTTTTTCACGATTAAGGTAGCTTTATCCTCAAAAAGTGTACATTATGAACAATTCGGCGGCTTCGTTCGCCTCTTGTTGCGTATGGGGTGGGGTGCAGAATGGCATCGGCACACCAACTCATAGTGCAAATATAATCATATTTTGGCAAATCTCACACATCGTGCCGTGAATCGACAGAACAAGGGGTTGAAGTTGGTGGTTGAGGGAGGAAAGTTAGAGAGAGGAATTGCGGCGCATCGCCTTTGGCGATATATTGCGCCGCTTTCCCTTCCGCTCGCCGCGGGGGCCCTTGCAAAAGATGGGATTCGAACTGCGAAGCAGTCGCGCGCAACAAGGACATTCGTTAGCGTCTTTGCAGGCCCCTCCTTAACAAAGGAGAGGTTGGGGAGGATTTTAAGTATAAGTGGGATGGCCGAAGGCCAAATCCCTCTCTCGACGCAAAAGGTTTGCGATGGGACCCCGAGGGATTGGCTACTGCGCAGCCCACAAGCGGGCTGCTTCGTTGACGCCTTTCCCTTCTGCTCGCCGCGGGGGCCCTTGCAAAAGATGGGATTCGAACTGCGAAGCAGTCGCGCGCTCACCATTGAAAATCAAACACAATTGAGCGCGCAACCCCCGCCCTTAAGTGAGTAATCCCTCTTTCGACGCAAAGATGCGGCAGCGAGTCGCACTATGTGCGATTTTGTTGTAGTTTGGTGTCGCCGATAAATTCATTTATCGGGCGCACTAAACCACAACAAAAAAACGGCAGGATGTAAATCCTGCCGCTCGCTGCCTTTCAGCATCTTTTGCGGAGAGAGAGGGATTCGAACCCCCGGAACAGTTGCCCGTTCACCGCATTTCGAGTGCGGCCCGATCGACCACTCCGGCATCTCTCCTTTTTAGGTCGTTTTCCCATTTGGGTGTGCAAATGTAGAGATAATTTTTGAAACCACAATAAAAATCGGCAAAAAAATCAAAAAAAGTTTTCTTGGCAGCCCCAACCGCACCGCTTGCACCTATAATAATAAAGGAGGCTGCCCCAACGGGACAGCCTCCAAATGTGTTGTGTGCGGAGAGATTAGTAGAGCATCGGAGCACCTACCTTCTTCTGGTAGAACTCTGCGCCCGTAACCTCGGCCGTAGTCTTGAACTTCATACCACGGAGCATGTCCTCCATATCACGCTCGTGCATCTCCGTCTCGTCGTCACCCGTACCCGAAGCGGTTACGTGCGGCGGACACGGATCTACGAAGATCTGCGTCGGGTCGAGGATGGCACCGTCGGCCGTGCGGGTGTGCTTCGTAACCAGCGCATCGGCACCATTCAGTACACCGGGGGTGTAGCCCAGGTAGGTGCCAGCCGAGTTCTTCTTGGCCGAGAAGGCACCTGCGTTGTAGATACCGTCGTCCTTCTGCTTGTCAACCTCGGTCGTCGAGCAGTAGTTGTCGGCCACGTCGAAGGTGATCTGCTGACCGGCACCGTTGATGGTGCGGATGTCCATACCGGCCATTGCCAGCGGACGACCGTCACCCTCCTTCTTCGCTGCGAGGAAGAGGTTGTTCTTACACGTAATCACCGAACCCGAAGGCAGGTAACGCATGTTGAACAGGTAGCGCGACGTAGCACGGGTCGAGAAGTTGAGAATCGTGTTGTTCTCCAGCGTGATCTTGTACTGTACGTTATCGGGCCAAGCCAACGACTTACCGTTGTCGGTGAAGAGGTCGGTACGGGGCGAATCGTAGAATACGTTGCCACGGAAGATCATATCGGTAAAGATGTTCGACTTGGGAGTCTTACCGTCACCGGCGATCCAGGCATAACCACGACCGTTGTTGTCGTAGTAACCGCAGTTTACAAATACGCAGTTCTCAACCAGCAGCTTCTCGAATACCTTACGCTTCGAACCCTGTACACGGATGAAACCACGAATCATACGCTGGAAGGTACAATTCTTCACCTCGAACGATGCGAAGATCACACCCATACCATTCGAGTACATATTGGCGAAGTAGTTACCCGTACCACCGCCGTCGCCGTAGTTCTTGGCCGTCGGGCAGTCGAAGTTCAGGTTCTCGAATACGAGCGACTTTACGTTGATCTCGGCATCACCCTCACCACTCTGGGGCTGGCGACCGAACATAAAGTTACACGAGTTGGGAGCGTTACCTACCACAGCCGTACCACCCAGGAAGATGGTGGCCTTACCCTTACCGGCCTTCAGGTCCTCGGGGTTGGTCTCCATACGGAAGCCCTTACACAGCGTGGGGTTCTGGTGGAAGTAGTAGTTCTTGTCACCCTCCAGGTAGAAGATCGAACCCTCGGCCATCGTGGCATCCGACGTGTAGTTCACGAGCCACTCATCCAGGCGGGCAGCCTTGTAGTCGTTGGCTCCGGGAACCGAGTCGTTCTGGATGTAGAGCTCATCCCACTTCAGGATGATGGGGTCACCCGGCGTACCATCGGTACGGGGCGAGCAGGTGTTGTAAACGGCATCCACAAATACGTCGATGTTCTCGTTCACGGCCTTTACCACATACACACTGTTCTCCGACAGACCCTCTACATCTACATAACCCTGGGCCATCTCCTCAGCCGATACATAGTACTTGGCGTACTTGCTGTCGATAGCAGCATCGGGGTTGGTGGGCGAAGGGGTGATGGTCAGATAGTGGAATACGAAGTTACCGTCGGCATCCACCTCGAAGTTCTGCTTCATCGTGCCGTTGGCATCGTCACCGGCCGTAGCATATACACGGTCGAAGTTTACGCGGAACGAGGTCTTCGTAATTTTGTTGATGTTGAGCATCAGCGGGGTGAGGTAGCGGTCCTCGGTATCCCAACCTGCCCAGTCGGCCCAGTGGCGACCGTCGCCGTAGCCATACCACTTCGAGTGGTAACCCTCACCCTTGGTCGAAAGGGTACGGATGGCAAAACGATACGAGGTGGCATACTCCAGGTCCTTCACAACCATCTCGAGTACATCGGGACCTACAATCGTGTCAAATACCAGCAGGCCACGGGCGGCAGCATCCTCCCAAGCAGCCTCACCACCGGCGGCATTGGGCTGCAGGGCGCAACGAATCTGATAACCGGCGCAACCGTGTACACCGTACCAGTAGAGGTGAATATCGTTCAGGTTCTCAACACGGCACGCATAAGGCTCATCGTCGCCCTTGTTCGTGTTGTGGTCTTTGCGGAACATCGTCATAAACTCACGCTCCGTAACACCCTCATCCACACCGGGCTCGTCGTCATTCGAACAAGCGGCAAACGGCAGGGCGAAGAGTGCAAGCAAAAGATATAATGCTAACTTTTTCATAACGTTCTCGTCGCTTTATTAGTTGTAACCATAGTAATTCTTATATACACCGCCACTGCGCTGGATAGCGTCGTTGGGGAACGGCATAATGTAGCGTACAACGGGCAGATTGTTCAGGCTCTCCTTCGTGAAGGTCTCCTCGACACCGTTGCGTACCAGCTGAATCACACCCTTCGGGTTGATGCGCATAAAGCCGTAGAACGAGTAGCAAATGTTGTTGCTCGGACGGCCCTCGCCCTCATCATACCAAGCCGAACCCATAAAGAAGTCGGCCTTGCTGTACTCGGTGTACTGACCAACGTTGGTCTCGGTCTGGTAGAGGCAGTTGGGGTAGAACTCAATCACGTCGAGTACCGTGTTGGGGTAGATGTCCACGTTCTTGGGGTTGTTGCCCATCGTGCCACCCTCTACAATCGGCTTGTAGTAGATCTGGTAGGGAACATCATCCCAGAAGCTCTCGTGCTTGCCATCGTACTCCGATACCAAAGCGGTCCAATCCGAACCACCACCCGACATCGACTCCGAAACACCGTAGTAGCGCAGGAACGAGTAGGCAATCACCTCGTTGTAGAGGTTGTTGCGTACCAGGTCGCGCCAACGGCTGTTCTCACCGGCAAACTCCAACTTACGCTCGTCCAGAACGGCCTTCAGGAACTCCTCCTTCGAGCCCTGAACAGCAGCCAGGTAGCTCTCCACCTTCTCGGCATCGCCAAAGGCACGCATACGTACCTGGCGCAGTGCCTCGACAGCCTCGGCGGTCGGACCCTCGTTCACCTCATTGGCAGCCTCGGCATACATCAGCAGCACATCGGCATAACGCATATAGGGGAAGTTGATACCCGTGTTGCCACTCGTATCGGGACCCAGCGACGGACCCCAGAACTTCGACCACTTGTTGTTGCGTACGGTGAGGTTGTTGCGCAGGTTGGGCTGACCGTTGTAGAGGTAGTCCCACAGACCGTTTACGTAGTCGCGACGCTTGTCGCCCTCATCGAAGAAGAAGCGGTAGAAGGCGCTCAGGCAAGCACCACCGTTCGAGGCACCCCAGATGTTGGCACCCGTCGAAACACCCTCATATACACCACCGTTGGGGCCCTGCAGGTAACCTACCGAGCCGGTCGAGTTCTGTGCGAAGGGAATCTCGAAGATGGGGTCGTCGTTCGACGTAACCACATAGTTACACTCGTCGATGAAGACCTTGTTGTAGGCCTTGGCCAGGGTGTGCGTACCCGACTCAATCACCTTGCCGGCATACTCCATTGCCGTAGCGTAGTACTCCTTGTAGTTGGCGGGGCGCTCCATCGTACCGTAGTTGGCCGGGTTGGCCTTGTCGGGACGCAGCGAGTAACCACCGGCCGTCAGTGCCATACGGGCAATCATAGCCCAAGCAAACTCCTTCGAAGCACGCTCAACGGTGTTCTCCACCTCCATCGCGAACTTCATCTTCTCCGAAGCCTCCTTCAGGTCGGCGATCAGCGCATCGTGGATAGCCGTACGATCGGTAACGGGCAGCAGCAGTGCCTCGTTGTTGTCGGCCTCCGAAACGGGATCGAGCGAGAAGGGAATATCACCAAACATCACCACCAGGTCGTGGTAGAACATAGCGCGAAGCACCTTGGCCTCACCCATCATCTGATCCAACTCGGCCTTCTCGTCCTCGTCCTCGCAGTTGATGTACAGGGGGCTGTTCTCGAGCTTCGAGATGAAGTTGTTGGCGTACTCAACGCCCATATAAGCGGCATTCCAAACCTTCGAACCGGCCGAGCCGAGCGGCGTCGAGTCGAAACGACGGTAGCTGTCGTCGAGCGAGGTCTCGGTACCCGAGGTCCACATATCGACGTCGCTGTTCAGGTTTACGTTTGCCATATAGTAGTTGCCATACAGATTACCGCTCAGCAGCTGGGCATAGACACCATTCAGCACACGGGTAATCTCCGAGCTCTTGGTAAAGATATACTCGTCGTCGTATTTCGAGGGTGAGTCAACCTCCAAATAATCGCTACACGAAGCGAAACCGAACGCGACAAGAGCCAAGATAAATAACTTTCTCAGTTTCATAGTGTTCTCTTTTTAGTCGATTAGAAAGTAAGGTTTACACCGAATACGAACGTGCGGCTACGCGGGTAGCGGTTGTAGTCCATACCGCAGGTGAGGTCGGTCTGAATATCGACCTCGGGGTCGTAACCCGAATAGTTCGTGATGATGAACGGGTTGGTGGCGCTGGCGTAGAAACGCAGACGCGAGATGCTCCACTTGCGGGTGATCTCGGTGGGCAGCGTGTAACCAATCGTGATGTCCTGGCAGCGCAGGAACGAACCGTCCTCGATGAAGTACGAGTGCGTCACCTTATTCGTAACGTCAGCAGGGTTCCACAGCGTAGCGTTGGCGTTGGCAGCGGCATAACGCTCTACGGTGTTGTCCACCCAGTAGCACTGGTAGAGGTTGTCACCATCCTCGGGGTTGAAGTAGGTCCAACGGTTGCCGTGGAACTTCGAGAGGACGTTGTAGAAGTTATTGGCGTTACCCTCGGCCGACGAGAGCGTGTAGGCCATAGCGTTGTTGATGTCGAAATCCAACATATAGTTGAAGTTCATCGTGAAGTCGAAGTTGCGCCAGCGGCCGCTCAGACCGAAACCACCCTGGAATTTGGGGTTGGTGTTACCGATCACGGTGCGGTCCTTCTCGTCAATCTGACCGTCGTTGTTCAGATCCTTGAACTTAATCTTACCGGGCAGGGTCGGAACACCGGTGTTCGAATCGCTGAATACGGTGTTGATCACGGTGCCCTCCTTCGGAATGGCGAGGAAGTTCTGGTTGGGGTCGAAATCGAACTCATCCATCGTGTAGAGGCCGTCATATACGAAACCGTAGATCAGACCGGTCTCCTCACCCACCTTGAGGCAGTAGTCGTTGTAGCTCGACTTCCACTTATCGTCCTGATCCCAGATCACGTCGTCCGTATCGTTGAGCTTGTCAATCTTGCGCTTGTTCATACCGAACGACGCCGTAGCGGTCAGCACATAGTCCTTACCACGCAGGATGTCGCCCGTAATCGAGAGCTCGAAACCCTTGTTGGTCACCTGACCGATGTTACGAATCTGACGCTGGTAACCCGATACGGTCGGCACGTCCGACCAGTAGAGCAGGTCGCTCGTCGTGTTCCAGTAAACCTCGGGGGTGATGGTCAGACGGTCGTTGAAGAAGCCCATATCCAAGGCGGCGTTACGCGTCAGTGTCTTCTCCCACTTGATGTTGGGGTTGGGATAGGTCTTACCATCGGCCGTGTTGGCGTACCACGACTCGCCGTTCTCGGTAGCCTCGCCGAAGCCCGGACCACCCGTCGAGTTCACGGTATAGAGGAAACGCCACATATCGTCGTTGATGTTGTTGTTACCCGAGATACCGATCGAAGCACGCAGCTTGAGGTTGTTGATCACGCTCTGCGACTGCATAAAGTTCTCCTCCGAGATTACCCAGGCACCCGAAATCGAGGGGAAGTAACCCCACTGGTTGCCCGGAGCAAACTTCGTAGAACCATCGGCACGGAACGTAGCCGAGAGCAGATACTTATGTTTATAATTATAGTTGGCCTGACCGAAGAACGACATCGTGCGGTTCGGGGTCGAGAGCGACGTGGTCGAGGTCCAGGGGGTACCGAAGCCCATATCGTTCAGCGCCTTGTCGGCCGTGATGTCGCGGGGGAAGTAGCGGGCCGAAACCGACTCCGAACGCTTCTGCGAGCTGAAGAGCTCGAAACCTGCCAGGAACGAGAAGTTGTGCTTCTCCTTGGCCGTGAAGGCGTAGTGAGCCGTGGTGGTCCACTGGTAACGCTCCGTGCGGGCGTTGTCAATCTGGGCTACGGGCAACTTGTTGTTCGACTGACCCTTTTCGGTCATAGCACCCCAGAAACGGTGCTTGTCGTAGAAGTTCATATAGTGCGTAGCCTCGGTGCGCAGCGTCAGACCCTTGACGGGCTTCCACTCCAGGCTTATGGGCATCGTGTAGCCGTACGAGTGCTGCTTCTGCGTGTTGTACTCGATATCCGAAACGGGGTTCGTGTACTCGAAGATGGCCTCATCGTCCGGATCGACCGTAGCGGGATCCCAGAAGGCGAACTCGCGCAGACCGTTCGTCGGACGGTAGCGCAGCACGTCGATCAGACCGCCCGAACCTATGTTGTCACCACCGGCACCCGTCGTGCGACGGTACTGCATCTTGGGGTTGAACGACAGGGTCAGGTTCTTGGCCAATACGGCGTTGAGTTTCATATTGAGGTTCGTACGGCGTACGCCCGAGCCCTCGATGATACCCTTATCCTCCGACTGCGTCAGCGAGATGTTGAAACGATACTTGTCCGTACCGCCACCGATGGTGACGTTGGTCGAGTAGTTCACGGGGGTGTTACCCAGCACCTCATCCTGCCAATCGTGCGTTACGGCACGGTTGTAGATGTCGAGGTCCATCGGGTTACCGAAGTTGGCACGGAACTGCTTGGCATAGGTGCTGCGGTTGTTCGTACCGATGGCCCAGTCGTAGGTGTAGTTTACGAACTGCGGGGTATCCATCAGATCCAACTCCTTCGAGAGCTGGCTAACCGACAGCTGCATATTCACGCCCACCTGGATGTCGCCCGTCTTGGCCGACTTCGTGGTCACGATAACTACACCGTTACCACCCTTGGCACCATAGATGGCCGTCAGCGAGGCGTCCTTCAGAATGTCGATCGAGGTAATATCCGTCGGGGGAATATCGTTGATGTTGTCCACCTGGAAACCATCGACGATGTAGAGCGGCTCGTTGGTCTGCGTCACCGACGTACCACCACGCACACGGATGTTGATGTCGGCACCCGGAGCACCATCGACCGACGTTACCTGTACACCGGCAATCTTACCCTGCAGAGCCACAGCAGCCGACGTTACGGGAACGGCAGCCAGCGCAGCACCCGACACCGAACCTACGGCACCGGTCAGGTCCTTACGAACTACGCTGGTGTAACCGATAACGACCACCTCGTCTGCCTTCAGAGCATCCTCCTCGAGAACAACCTCCAGGTGCTCACCGGCTACGGGCGTTACCTCCTGCGTAGCATAACCGATAAACGAAATCAGAAGCGACTGACCTTTGGGGACAGTCAGTTGGAAATTACCATCGACGCCCGTCGAGGTACCATTGCCCGTGTTGCCCTTCTCGACAACCGTTGCACCGATAACCGTCTCGCCGGTAGCGTCTTTCACCGTACCTTTCACGATGATGTTTTGAGCATTTGCGATGCCCATTGCGCCCCACAAAAGGAGCACGATAAAGAGTAATCTTTGTTTCATGGCTCAATCTCTTTACCTGTTAAACATTAGTTGACGTTTTTAACGAGGAAGAGACGAGCATTCGGAACTGTGCGGAGCTCCGTTGATTATACTCAACCCCCCCCCACAAATTCTTGTGGCTCAATGCCTTTAGGCATCTCCCACGGTCCGACGACGTAGTCAGACGTGCAAATACTTTGGTTTTTTGCATTAAGTGAGTAGGTTTTAGGTTTTATAAAAATTTAAAAAATATAGGTCGCTAAATTCAAGCAAAAGTAATGTTTTTTTTTAAGACCGACAAACATTTTTGCCAAAAAGTTGCGGATTTTGATACCCCTTTGGTATGATTCACGTTTGAGCAGGGTTAATTTTGCGTTCTAAAAAATAATCGCTAAATTTGTCAGAACCAATTTCCGATTACGCTATGGGCAAAAACGAACCTTTACGACTTACCTACCAATACACCTGCACCACCGAGGATATTGGCGGCCACGAGCGGTCGAAGAGCGAGAGTGGCGATTTCGAGTTGGCCGAGGGTCCGCTTCGCCGCTTTATCGGCTTTTGCGACGTGCGCATCCTGAGCTTCAGCAAGAGCGAGGTGGTGTTTGAACACAACGGGCAGCAGCAGATCCTCTATCCGGGCTGTACGCTGAAATTTTATGCTACCATCGAGGCCGACGATGACCACGAAGGCGTTTCGTGGAGTACGGATTATTACCGGCTTACCTTGACATTTTAGAAGACGATGAAGACCAAAATTGTGCTGTTAATCATTGGCTTGCTCCTCTTGGGGGCGATGACCTGGTGGCTTGTTGACCGCCAGCAGAATCGTGCCTTGGAACAGGCGGTTGAAACCCTTGAAAACCAAACAAATCAGACTATGAAATACGCAATTATCTCGACCGAGAAGGGCGATATGAAGGCCGAGCTCTACGAGAAGGAGACTCCGGGCACCGTCGCCAACTTTGTGAAGCTGGCCGAAAGCCGCTTCTATGACAGTTTGACATTCCATCGGGTCATTCCCGACTTTGTGATTCAGGGCGGATGCCCCATCGGCAACGGTGCAGGCGGCCCGGGCTATACGATTAAATGTGAAACTTCGGCCCCTCGCCAGTACCACGATCGCGGTGTGCTTTCGATGGCCCACCGAGGCAAGGATACGGGCGGCTCGCAGTTCTTCATCTGCCACAATCGCCAGAACACGCAGCACCTCGACGGTATGCACACCTGCTTTGGTAAAGTGGTTGAGGGCCTGGATGTTATCGACGACATCCGCCCTGGCGATCTGATCCTCTCGATCCGTATCGTCGAGGAGTAGTTCCCGCTCCGCTTCAAACAAAAAAGCGGCTCACCTCGGTGGGCCGTTTTTTTTGTGCCTATTTTTGTTCCTGCTTACGATTTGAAAGTATCTTGTCTCGTTTTTGATTTCGGCGTGCCAAAAATTGGCTGTGACAACGAGATAGGGGAGGGCGAAAGTTGCTCTTTGGCCGTTGGCGTTGTTCGAATTTTCCCATAAAATTGTCCAATTTTCTTTCATTTGTTCGCATATTTGACTATATTTGCAACACCCCTAACCACTCCGCCGAGTCGGCTTGTGGATGGGAAAAGTCGAAACAAAAATCTTAATTGATTGCAAATCAGTGTGTTGGGTGGTTTGTAAAGCCCCCGAATTATATACCGTACTCTCCGTGTCGGGCTTCTAAACAACCCTTTTTTCGCTACCGATTTGCGCTATTCGAACAACGTAGTTGTTCCCCATTAACACCCGAAAGATGATAATTGCAGTAGATTTCGACGGCACGATCGTCGAACATAAGTACCCCGAAATCGGGCGTGAGATACCCTTCGCCACCGCCACGTTGAAACGGTTGCAGGAGGAGGGTCACCGCCTGATTTTGTGGTCGGTCCGTGAGGGCGAATTGTTGGACGATGCCATTCGTTTCTGCGCCGAACGAGGTGTGGAGTTTTTTGCCGTCAACAGCAACTTCCCCGACGAGGAGCAGGACCGCACGGCCATCCGCTGCCGCAAGTTGCAGGCCGACCTCTTTATCGACGACCGCAACGTGGGCGGCCTGCCCGATTGGGGGGTGATTTACGAGCTTGTCCACCGCCGAATGAGCTACGACAGCTACCTGCGCTCGATCGGCGCCGACCACGCCCCCGCCAAACCCCAACCCCGCTCCCTCTGGCACCGCCTCTTCTCCCGCAACCACTAACCAATGGCAGAATCACTCAAACAAAAGACCGTTTCAGGTGTGATTTGGAGTGCGGTGGACCGCTTCTCCTCGCAGGGTATTCAGTTTGTCTTCAGTATTCTGATTGCCCGTTTGTTGTTGCCGGAGGACTTTGGTGTCATTGCAATGCTGGGTATCTTCCTGGCCGTATCGCAAACCTTCATCGACAGTGGCTTTGGCGCTGCGCTGATTCGTAAAATCGACCGCACCGAGGAGGACTTCTCGACCGTCTTTTATTTCAACATTGCGGTTGCTGTTTTCTTCTACGCCATTTTGTGGTGTGCCTCGCCGCTCATTGCCGATTTCTATGATGAGCCGTTGCTGGAGACGGTGACAAAGGTGGTCGGTCTGACGTTGATTTTCAATGCCCTGTCGGGTATTCAAAGTGCGCAGCTCTCCATTGCCATTGATTTTAAGACCCGTGCTAAAATTTCGGTCTTGACCATCCTCATCACCGGCAGTGTAACCCTTTGGATGGCCTACAACGGCTATGGTGTGTGGGCCTTGGTGACGCAGGCAGTATTGCAATCGCTGTTGCGCAGCGCTTTGTTGTGGGGTTTTGTTCGTTGGATGCCTAAACGAGTCTTCTCGAAGCGGTCGTTTAAGGAACTCTTTTCGTTTGGGTCGAAACTATTGGCTTCGGGCTTGCTCGATACGCTATATAACAACATCTATACACTCGTCATCGGTAAGGCTTTTTCCTCGGCACAGTTGGGCCTGTTTGCCAAGGCAGACTCTTTTGCGCAGATGCCCTCCTCCAACATCACGGGCGTGATGCAAAATGTCACTTTCCCCGTGTTGAGTACCATTCAGAACGAGGAGCAACGCTTGGCGGATGCCTACAAACGCTTTTTGCGAGTCTCGGCCTTCATAATCTTCCCGCTGATGGTGGGGTTGGCCTCCATCGCCGATCCTTTGATTCGTTGGATTCTGACGGAAAAATGGGTGGGCGCAATTGTACTGTTGCAGATTATCTGCTTCAACTATATGTTGTACCCCATCCACGCCATCAACCTGAATTTATTAACAGTGATGGGTCGTTCGGATTACTTCCTGAAACTGGAGGTTTGGAAGAAAATTTTGGGCGTGACGATTCTTTGTGTCACACTGCCCTTCGGCCTGGTTGTGATGTGTCTGGGACGTGTGGTCGGAGGATGGATAAGCCTTGGTTTGAATACCTACTACACCAAGAAACTGATCGGCTACGGCTTCTTTGCTCAGATGAAGGATTTTTCGCATATCCTGCTGCTGAGTTTGACGATGGGTGCTTTGGTATGGGGTGTTACGCAACTGCTGCCTGCGCTGTGGATGAAGGTGGTTGTTGGTGTCGTGACGGGTGGTTGTGTCTATGCCGGTGGTGCCTACCTGTTGCGTTTTAGTGAAATGAAAGAGTTGTTGGCGCTTTTGAAGCGCAAAGTAATGTAAACACTAAAATGAATTACGCTCCAATTATTATCCCTACACTCTCCCGTGATAAGCATTTTATTAGACTGATGGAGAGCCTACGAAAAAATTCTTGGGCGAAATATACAGATGTGTATGTAGCATTAGATTACCCTCCTTCGGAAAAATATATAGAAGGCTACACTCGAATAGTGGAATATTTGTCTAATCCGTTTCCCGAATTTGCAAATTTATATGTTGTAAAACGTTCGCATAACTATGGTGCGGCTCTTAACTCTCGAGATATAAGAGAATATGTGCTAACACGATACGATCGGTTTATTAGAACGGATGACGATGTGGAGTTTTCTCCTAATTTTCTCGAGTATATGAATAAATGCTTGGATTATTATGAGAATAATCCCAATGTCATAGCTGTTACAGGATATTCTTATCCTATAAGGTGGAAGGTAGAGAATGGCGCAAATGTAACGACCGAGAATTTTAGTTGTCCGATGTGGGGAACTGGTTTCTGGAAATCGAAACTGAAAGATATAGATTGTTTCATAACATCTGGTGGCCTCGCATTCAAAGATAGGCGGATGTTGTTAAGCCCTTTTGCAAAAATGACCAAAAGATGTCAGTGGGAATATGTGTTATTTTGTATGACACAAGATATTTCAACGACCCTGGCTTCCAAATTGACAGACGTTTCAATGCGAATGTTCACGGCAATTCAAGATAAATATGTAGTAGTTCCCACTGTGAGTAAAGTTAGAAACTGGGGATTTGATGGTTCGGGCTTGTATTGTCCTGATAATTCTGCCGCCCAAGATAGAACAACCGCACTGGATTTTCCGTATGAGCGTCAAGAAATTGATCAAGACGAGCATTTTGCTTTAAGGCCGGAAACGAATTTCCCGTCGAAATATGTTAAAGCAAACAGAAGAAAGATGAATGTGTTCGATTCTATCCCGATAAAAGCGCATTTTTTCATAAACGCTAAACGTTTATATCGATTGCTTTTTGGAGCTAAATAAGCCTTACTCACAAATGGTTATGAAAATTATTCCCATAGCTTTTGCTTTCGACAATAATTTGGTGATGCCGGCGTGTGTCTGTTTGTCGTCATTGATGATGAATGCCAAGCCGGATACCTTTTATGACATCTTTATCCTGCATTCTGAAAAGGAGAACTTGCGGAAGGACGAGTTGAATAAGTTGCCCAAACACTATCCCAATTGCCGAATTCAGTATCGGACAGTTGGTGATTTGTTTGATAATGCATTTGAAATTAGAGGCATTACTACTCCTGCTTACTACCGGTTGCTTATTCCGGAGTTGATACCGGAATACGATAAGGTAATCTATGCCGATGCAGATATTATTTTTCGGATGGATTTGAGCGATTTGTACGCAGCGGATCTTGGGGAAAACTATGTGGCGGCGACGAAGGATTTAGGACTGAATATTGGCGATGATGGTCGAAAATATATTCAATCCGTAGAAGGTTTGCCGTTAGGGCGTTATCTGCAATCGGGTTTTATCGTTTTGAACAATAGTACAATACGTCAAGACGATTTGGTTTCACGATTTAAGGATCTTGCGAAACGAAAACTCAAATATCAAGACCAGGATATTTTGAATTTGGCGTGCGGAGAGCGTGTAATGTATTTGCCGGCCAAATACAATATGACAGATTACACGTTCTATTATGCGATGCGAGAGACGGAAAAACTAACAGGCTATCTAACGACCGAGGAGTTACCCGACGCGATTTGCAACGGAAATTTGCATTTTAATGGTCATAAGCCCTGGAAGAAATACTGCGTCAATTTCGATATTTGGTGGGAGTACTACCGCAAGTCGCCCTATTTCGACGAGAAATTCTATTTCGAATTCTTTTATTCGAAACTCAATGAGTTGGACCAACTCTCATTGTGGAAGAGAGTAAAAATTTTAGTTCGCTATTTTTTGTATGGGCAAAAGTAAAGTCTCGGTTATCGTCCCCATATATAATGTTGCTACCTATGTGGAGCGATGTGTGCGTTCGCTTTTTGAGCAGACGCTACAAGAAATTGAATATATCTTTGTGGATGATGCATCTCCCGATGATAGTATCTCCATTGTCAAGCAAATTATGACGGAGTATCCAGAGCGAGCAAGGCACAGTCGTATTGTAGTTCACGATGAGAATAAAGGTCTTCCCGCAGCAAGAAATACGGGTATTAGTATTGCCTCCGGTGATTTTATAGTACATTGCGATAGTGATGATTGGGTTGAGAAGGATATGTATGAAAAGCTGTATAATGCTGCTATCACAAATAATAGCGACTACGTGGTTTGCGATTTTTATATGGAACTCCCCAATCAACAACTCAAGTATTCAACTGTAGATTCCATGATTGATAAAGTGGAATTAATGAAGTGTTATATGACCTATGGCTGGAATGTTCTATGGAATGTATTGGCATCAAGAGAATTATATGAAAAATATGATCTAAGGGCATATGAAGGCCATAGCTTTTGTGAAGACTATGGCCTTTCCGTGAGGCTGCTGTATTATGCTCAAAAGTATATTCGATTATCGTTGCCTCTATACCATTACAATCGCTGTAATCTTAGCAGTATCGTTTCTAATGCAAACTCCTCGCATTCATTAGCTAGAAATACAGAATCTCAAATCTATATTTACGATCAAATAAATAACTTTTTTAGAGACAATCAAACTTATTTTGAACTTGAACGAGAATTGGCTTGGCGTATGCTTTCAGCAAAAAGAGGTTGGTTGTATATTCCTGAAAAATGGGAGATGTATCGAAGTGTAGAGCCAGCTTCAAATAAATATATTTGGTCGAACCCATTATGCAGTATAAAAGATAAAATTTGTCAAACATTGATTTTGTCTAAATGGACAGCCCCGTTAATAAAGAT
This sequence comes from Alistipes sp., assembly GCA_017436185.1. The sequence continues at coordinate 65,212 of JAFSDP010000003.1, forward strand.
TATAAAGATTGTTGATGCAATAGTACATAAATAACATAATGAAGACCTGGATTATCAATCTGAAGAAAGACGCGGAGCGTCGCGCCCATATGGCTCAAATTTGTAAGAAGTATGATTTAGATTACGAATTTGTCGATGCTGTGTATGGTAAAGCTCTTACGGATACACAAATTGAAGATCAATTCGATCGGACGCTATCGTATAAGCGTTATGGGAGAGTGTTGAATCTTGGAGAAATAGGATGTACGCTGAGTCATTATAAGTGCTACCAGAATCTCCTGAAATCTAATGAACCGTATGTACTGATATTGGAGGATGATATAACGATTGTGGGAGAAATGTCTGTATTACCCCAATGTGCAAATCTATTAAATTCGGAAGACCCCATCATCCTTTTTCTTAGTGGCGACTATTGGTGGTATCGCAAAAAAAATGTTAATGGGGTATGTGTTGCAAATGTATTTGATGCTGTTGGCTCTTATGCATATTTGATAAATCGCGCAGCAGCACGACTCATAATAAAATTGAATACGCCTCCGTCGTGTGTTGCTGATCATTGGTCTTTATATAGAGCTCAAGGAATAGAACTTAAGGCAATTTTCCCGTATGTTATAGATGCGAATATTGTGTCATTTTCAAGTACAATAAAACAAGAAACGTTCGGTGAAAACAGAACAAATATGTCTATTAAGATGCTGATTCCTGCATATTGGAACGCTTTTGTAAAAAAAATACTTCTCAAGACAGGGCGTTTTGTAAGCAAAATACGTAAATAAAGGTTGCAAATGCTTAGGATTGAACGTTCTAATTTTAATAATATCGATCTCATAAAAGTCTGTATGGCTGTCTTGGTCGTAGCTATACATACTGGAGTTTACTGCTGTTTTGTGAATGATTTATTCAATCAAGTAGGAAATGCGTTGGTTGCTTTGGCGGTCCCGTTTTTCTTTATTGCTTCCGGATTTTTCTTGTGGAGAAAAATTGCGGATGCTACTCTTAACGAAAAAGTGGATCGTATTACAAAATGGGGTAAACATACCCTTAAGTTGTATTGCATATGGTCGTTGGTGTATCTTCCTTACGCAATTTATGGTTTCGTTCGAGACGATCTCAGTTTGTTTAGCTCCATAGCTTTGTATGTTCGCAACTTTATCTTTGTAGGTGAAAATTTTTGGTCTTGGCCATTGTGGTACCTCTTGGCAATGATTGTCGCTGCAGTGATAATTTTTCTATTGGTGAAGGTTGGTTTTAAAACATACCAGATATTTATAGTTGCATTATTACTGGCGACTAGTGGAATTGTTATTGATGCAATTCATGCACAGGGAGGATTAGATGGTTATTTTTCTGTTTTTAAGACTACGCGAAATGGTTTTTTTGTCGGATTCCCGTATATTGTAATGGGAATGTTCATCGCAGAATATGGGGTTATATCCTCTAAATACTGGTTGGCTACCTTGTTCGCAATCGGTTTTATCTTTACGGTTATAGGGGTGCCAAACCTCTCTTGGATAGTAAATTACCTTCTTTTTTCCTTAGTCATACAAATGAACATAAAGAATCGATTAGGTGATTTTTATGGAGACTTACGTTTGGCTAGCGTCGTGATTTATTTTACCCATATGCTGTGGGTTGGATTGATAACAATACTTTATCCGGGCCTGGCTCCCTATTGGATGTTTGTTGCAGCGGTTGCACTTTCGTTTGCAACTGCATATCTGGTCATTCGCAACAAAGAGACTGCTGTTGTGAAATTTTGTTTTAGATGATGAAAGTCTCTGTCATAGTTCCTATTTACAAGGTTGAGGGTTTTATTGAGCGATGTGTGCGGTCGTTGATGGAGCAGACGCTCGACGAGGTGGAGTATATCTTTGTGGATGATGCTTCGCCCGACCAAAGTATTGCCATTTTGCAGCGCACGTTGGCCGATTATCCCGAGCGGGCAAATCAGGTGCGCATCCTGACTCACGAGCAAAACAAGGGCCTTCCTGCTGCTCGCAACACCGGTTTGGAGGTGGCGCAGGGTGAGTATATCTTCCACTGCGACAGTGATGACTATGTGGAGCGTGAAATGTTGGCCGAGATGTACGAGGCGGCCAAACAGGATGATGCGGACTATCTTTGGAGCGATTTTTTTCTTTCGTTCGAGCAAAACGAGCGTTATATGAAGGTTCGCAGTTATGCCACAACCGAGGAGGCGTTGAATGGCGTATTGGACGGGGCGATGAAATACAACGTGTGGAATAAGTTGGTGCGACGATCGCTCTATACCGAAAACGCCGTTCGTTTCCCTTCGGGCCACAGCATGGGTGAGGATATGACGATGATACGGTTGTTGGCGTGTGCCAAGCGTGTTGCCTATATCCCCAAGGCCTATTATCACTATGTGCGGCTTAATATGTCGGCGCTGACGCAAACCTTCTCGGAGCGTCATCTGGTCGATATTCGCTACAACGTGGATGAGACGGTGACCTTCCTGCGAGCTCGGTTTGGGGCTGCAATGGAGGCGCCGATTGCACGCTTTCAGTTGAGCGTGAAGCTGCCCTTTATTATCAGTGACAAACGTTCTGATTATCGCCGCTGGACAGAGTGGTATCCGGAGTCGAATCGCTATATCTGGAGTGCCACAACGTTGCCGTGGCGTACCAAGATGCTGCAATGGCTGGCTGCAAAACAACAGTTCTGGGCGGTGTGGCTCTACTACAAGGTGGTTTATAAGTTTATTTATGGCATAATATATCGTTAAAATGCTGAAATATATACAGATTGCGATAGGTGTAATCATCACGAGTTTTTACTTTTTCCCCTTTGAATTTACTTTCCTGCCGGGCGTGAATACCAAGATGGCAATGGCCGGTATTGGTTTGGTGGTCTTGGGTTTTCAGTTGGGAAAAGCGAGAAACTCGATTTTTAGTAAGGATGCAGTGACCATCTCGATGTATGCTTTGGTGGTCTCCTTTACCAGTTTTGTAGCCGTCACGTTGAATGAGACGCGGGATTATACCTATGTTTCGTACATAATCTCAATGTGGGTTTGGTTGAGCGCAGCCTATGTAGCGGTGATGTATATGCGTAAGGTGCACGGATATATCTCTGTCGAGTTGGTTTGTAACTACCTGATTGCCGTGTGTGTATTCCAGTGTGTATCGGCTATTTTGGTGGATTTTTATGTGCCGTTTCGTCTTTTAGTCCATTCTACGGTGGCAGAAATGCAGGAGGTGTGGTTGCAAGAAAGATTACATGGCGTAGGCGCCCATCTTGATCCTGCGGGAGCTCGTTTCGCCGTGGCTTTGGTGGTGATAGCATACCTATGTACTCAATTGATGGAAACGCCACGCAGAAAATATGTCGTATGTTATATCCTTGCGTTCTTCATAATTGCCGTGGTGGGAAATATGATTGCACGTACAACGACTGTTGGAATCGTTCTGGCTGTTGCCTATATCATCTTTGCATTGGGACTGCATCGTTTATCTTTCAATCGCTCGGTGTGGCGCTTGGCGCTATGGGGTGTGGTTGCATTATTGGTTGTTGTCCCCATAGTCGTATGGTTCTATAATAATAACGAACAGGTGCATGACAACCTGCGTTTTGCCTTTGAGGGCTTCTTTTCGTTAGCGGAGACAGGTGAATGGGAGGTTCGTTCAAACGAAATTTTAAGAAACATGGTGGTCTTTCCTGATAATGCAAAGACATGGTGGATTGGTGATGGGTATATGATTAACCCCGAGGGTATTGATCCGTATTATACTGGCCCCAGTTTCCACGGGTATTATATGCAAACAGATATTGGCTACCTGCGTTTTATCTTCTATTCGGGTATTCCGGGTGTGTTGGCGATGATGGCTTTTATATGGAAGGCCGGCCGTATATGTATGCAAAAAAATCCACATCTTGCAACGTTGTTCTGGCTCTTCCTGGCCGTCAATTTTACGGTGTGGTTTAAAGTTTCAACCGATATCTTTTTGGTCTTTGCGCTCTTTTTAGTGCTCGACAGAGTTCGGCCGGAAGAGGACACTTTGGCGAGTTCCGAATTGTGAAAATCCTCTATTGCATAGCCGGAACGAGTAATTCCGGAGGAATGGAACGGGTGTTGGCCAACAAAGCCAACTATCTGGTGCAACACGGATATGAGGTGGTGATTGTGACCACCGATCAGCGTGGCGCAGCTCCGTTCTTTGCACTTGATAGCCGGATTCGTTGCATTGACTTGGCGGTTAATTATGAGGAAAACAACGGCAAATCGTTCTTCAATAAACTCGTAAAATATCCCTATAAGCAATACGCACATCGTCGGCGTTTAAGGAAGGTGTTACTTGAAGAAAAACCGGATATAACGATTTCGATGTATTGCAACGAAGCTTCGTTTTTGGCGGGAATTCGAGACGGTAGCAAGAAGGTGTTAGAAATTCATTTCTCTAAATTCAAGCGACTGCAATATGCACGAACGGGGTTGTGGGGTTTGGTGGATAGATGGCGCACTCGCAATGACGAGCGATTGGTGCAGCGTTACGATAAATTTGTGGTATTGACCGAAGAGGATCGTGGTTATTGGGGTAATCTTCCCAATATAATGGTGATCCCTAACGCTCGTACATTTACCCCGAAGAAGTATGCCTCGTTGGGGAAAAGGCGGGTTGTCTCCATCGGTCGATATTCCCACCAAAAGGGATTTGATCGATTGATAGCTGCTTGGCATATGGTGGCTGAACGTCATCCCGAGTGGGATTTGGATATTGTTGGAGGGGGCGAACTTAAAGAGGCGTTGCAGGCTCAAATTCGTACGCTTGGATTGGAACAAAAGATTCATTTGGTACCCCCGACAAGCGATATAGAGTCGATTTATACAGCGGCCTCTATATATGTCATGTCGTCCCGCTATGAGGGCTTGCCGATGGTCTTGTTGGAGGCCCAAGCTTTTGGATTGCCTATCGTGTCGTTCCGTTGCAAATGCGGTCCGTCAGATGTGGTAAGTTCCGGTGTGGACGGTTTTTTGGTTGAGGAGGGAAATATCCAAGGGTTGGCTGATGGCCTTATAAAGCTTATAGAATCGCCCGAGCTACGTCATCAAATGGGGACTGTCGCCATTCGGTCCTCGGCTCGTTTCGATGAGCAACGCATTATGAATTGTTGGATGGAACTGTTTAATACGTTGTCCAAACGATGAAAACAATTGTTTTGTCTACTGTGAATATCCGTAAAGGTGGCACATTGACCATTTTGCGGAGCTGCTTGGACTATTTATCCACGCAAGCTCAGCAGCAAGATTGGCGTATTGTAGCTCTGGTGCATAAGCAATCGTTGTGTGATTATCCCAACATAGAGTACATCGAGATGCCTCATACCATCAAAGGGTGGGGAAGGCGGTTGTGGTGCGAATACGTCACTATGAAGCAGGTGTCGGAGCGGTTCCCGTCAATTGATTTGTGGCTATCGATGCACGATACCACACCACGTGTTACGGCAAAGCGACAAGCTGTCTATTGCCAAACTTCCTTCCCTTTCCTCAAGTGGCGATGGCGAGATTTGCTGTTCGATCCCAAAATCGTACTTTTTGCACTTTTTACACGTTTCGCATATCGCATCAATATCCATCGCAACAAATACTTAATAGTTCAAGCCGAATGGCTTCGTCGGGGTTTCTCGCAAATGTTTGGTGTTGAGGAGAGTCTGTTTATTGTAGCTCCTCCTCAAAAAGCGAAGATTGCACCCATAAGTGCTGTTCGGGTTGAGGATGGCAAAGTCCGCTTTTTCTTTGCTGCCACTCCCGATTGTCATAAAAATTTTGAGGCTGTTTGTCGAGCAGCAGAGATGTTGGCAGAGGAGGCTGATGCGTCTCAGTTCGAGGTGGCTATCACACTGAAGGGTGACGAAAACCGTTATGCAAAATGGCTCTACAGCAAATGGGGAAGTTGTAAAAACATTAAGTTTGTCGGCTTTTTGAGCAAAGAGGAGTTGGCTCATTATTATGCAACGAGCGATTGCTTGATCTTCCCCTCGCGCGTGGAGACTTGGGGCTTGCCCATTACAGAGTTTGCTGCGTATGGAAAGCCGATGCTGTTGGCCGATTTGCCCTATGCACACGAAACTGCGGCAGGCTGTGATGAGGTCGCTTTTTTCGATCCCGAATGTCCGCAAACACTCGCAGAGGAGATGCGGAAAGTCATCCAGAAGGATTATTCCTCCTTTCACCCTGTGCCGTCTGCTCGTATCGCAGCTCCCGTGGCCACAGATTGGCACGAGTTGTTTGCTGCCTTGTTGGCGTAGGCGAGCACTCCTTTTTTAGATTCTTACAAAACCACCTGTCCGAGATTCGGGCGGGTGGTTTTTTGTGGTGGTCGGGTAATGGAGATAGGGACGGTGAGGTGGCTCAAAATCAGTGGGATGGGGTAATGAAAAAAAATAGCAAAAAAAGGTCTGTTTTGTTTCAACTTTCTACTAAAAGTCGTATATTTGCAAAGTGTATCCACCTGCCTAAAAGCGGCCGTTTGTGATAGGTTGCTGTTTTATGGGTTGGGCTAATTGATTGAGAATCACTGTTTTGTGTGGTTGTCAAAGCCCCGAGATTATGTGTAGTCGGGTGGGGTGGATGCCGAAAAATGTTCGCCAAAGTGGCTCGCGTAGGCGTGTGTGCGAGCCGGGAATAGCATCAAAGCAGGCCGAATGAATCAGAAATTATCGACATTGAGCGTACTTCAAGTTGGAAAATTTTACCCCATCCGCGGTGGCGTGGAGAAGGTGATGTATGACCTGATGCTGGGTCTGTCGCAGCGTGGGGTGAAGTGCGATATGTTGTGTGCCGTGGAGGGGCGCAGCGAGGTGGTGAAGATCAACGAAAACGCCAACCTCATCTGCTGCCACGCCGTGGTGAAGGCGGCAGCCACGATGCTCTCGCCGGCGATGATTTTCCGCTTGCGCCGCATTTGTCGCAACTACGACATCATCCACATCCACCATCCCGACCCGATGGCCTGTCTGGCACTCTTCCTGTCGGGCTACAAGGGGCGTGTGATTCTGCATTGGCACAGCGACATTCTCAAGCAGAAGTTCCTCTTGAAACTCTATAAGCCTCTTCAGCGTTGGCTCATCCGTCGAGCCGAGACCATTGTGGGTACGACGCCCCTCTACCTGGAGGAGTCGCCCTACCTGGTGGATGTGCAGGATAAGACCCGTTGCATCCCCATCGGTATCGAAGACCCGCAGACGACGCAAGGGTGTGGCGCCTACATTCGTGAGCAGTTCCCGGGCAAGAAGATTGTCTTCTCGCTGGGGCGTCTGGTCTCCTACAAGGGCTATGAGCACCTGGTTGAGTCGGCCCAATGGCTGGGCGATGATTTCGTGGTGTTGATTGGTGGCTCGGGCCCCTTGCGTGAGCAGTTGCAGCAGCGCATCGACGAGCTGGGCCTGCAGGAGCGAGTACGCCTGTTGGGTTTCATCTCGGGCGAGGAGGTCTGCTGCTACTACGATGCCTGCGAACTGTTCTGCCTCAGTTCGGTCTTCAAGACCGAGGCTTTCGGCATCGTGCAGATTGAGGCGATGGCCCACGCCAAGCCGGTGGTGGCCACCACCATTCAGGGGTCGGGTGTGCACTGGGTCAATCGGGATGGCGAGAGCGGCTTGAATGCCAAGTCGGGCGATGCCAAGCGGTTGGCCGAGGCCATTAAGGCCATCACGGCCCATCCGATGATCTATGAACGCTATGCCGAGGGGGCCCGCAAACGCTACGAGCGGATGTTTACCCTCGACCGTATGATTGATACTACGCTTAAACTCTATACTGAAACCAATGCAACCAACAACTAACGACGTTCAACCCGTAGCGGCTCATCCGATGCCCTGGTGGGCACGTCTTTGCAAACGCACTTTCGACATTGTATGTTCGCTCATCGGCCTTTTGGTTTGGTCGTGGTTGATGCTCATTATCTGGATTTGCATCAAATTGGAGGATGGTGGTCCGGCTATCTTCAAGCAGGAGCGCATTGGCTACAAAGGCAAGCCCTTCACGCTCTACAAGTTCCGCTCGATGATTGTGGAGGCCGAGCGTGACGGCGCGCAGCTCTACCATTCGGGTGACGACCGCCTAACCCGTGTGGGTCGTTTCATTCGCGACCACCACATCGACGAGCTTCCGCAGTTGTGGAATGTCTTGGTGGGTGATATGTCGTTTGTGGGTTATCGTCCCGAGCGTCAGGTCTTTATCGACCAGATTATGGAGCACAACCCCGACTATGCACGTCTCTATGCGATGCGTCCGGGCCTCTTCTCGATGGCGACCCTCTACAACGGCTATACCGACACGATGGAGAAGATGTTGGAGCGTCTGCGTATGGATTTGGAGTACCTGGAGAAGTGTTCGTTCTTGCTCGATATGAAGATTATCACCCTGACGGCACTCTCGATTCTGACGGGTAAGAAATTTTAGCAAACCGCACCTAAACAGCTCACTATGCGACGTGTACCCCGACTCAAGTTGCGCAAAATCGGCCGTATGTATATGGTGGTCGATGGTGTGACCGGTGAGGCTCGAATGACGAATGTCTATCAGCTCAACGACACGGCGGCTGCCGTGTGGGAGTTTGTGGGCGAGCGTGAGGTAGATGTTGCACAGGTGGCCGAGTTCCTCACGAGTCGTTACGAGATTGATCTCGCTACGGCCCAAGCCGATGCGGAGGCGCTGTTGGCCACGTGGCGTGAATACGGATTGATCAAGGAGTAACAATGGCAGTCAAGAAGTACGGCAAGGCCTATTCGGCCCTTTTGATGTTGCTTCGCTCGGGATTGTGGGAGCGTCGTGAGCCCTTCGAGGAGCTCTTTCCGCTCACCGAGGAGGAGTGGTCCGAACTCTTCGCCCTGGCGACGATGCAGACGGTGGTGGGTATCACCTACCGAGGTCTGGATTACCTGCCGCACCCCTTCTTTCCGCCCGAGGAGTTGCTGTTCCGCTGGGTGGCCGAGGTGGGTCGCATCGAGGAGCGCAGCTACGAGAGCAACCGTACGTTGGTCGAGCTGTTGCAGATCTACCGCAGCCACGGGCTGAACCCCATCCTGCAAAAGGGACAGGGGGTAGCCACGATGTACGAGCAGCCGTTGCTGCGCACCTGCGGTGATATTGACCTCTGCTTTTTGGGCGAGGGGGAGGCCGACAAGGCGGCCGAGATTGCCCGCAGCCTCGGTAAGTCGTGTCGCACGGCCCCCGATGGCAGTTTGGTCTATCGCTGGGAGTCGATTGAGGTGGAGCACCACCGAGAACTCATCGACCTGCAAAGCCCCTTCACGAAGGGGTACATCGCCGGGGTGGTGGATGGAATGGAGGCCGAGCCGGTGACCCTGCCCGAGATTCCGAGCGAGGCGGTGCGTGTGCCGTCGGCCGAGGTGAATATGCTGCTGCTGAATGCCCACATTATGAAGCACGCCATCGGCCTGGGCATCGGATTGCGTCAGATTTGTGATATGGCACGTGCCTACTACCGCCTTAGTGGCAAGGTGGATGGCGAGAAGATACGTACCTTATATAATAAGGCGGGGCTGGAGCGTTGGAGCTCCCTGCTGCACGCCTTCTTGTGTCAGAAGATGGGCTTGGAGGAGCAATACCTGCCCTACAAGGAGCGTGGAGGCGTAGATGCCGAGCCGTTGGCCGAGATTGTTTTTCGTGGAGGCAACTTTGGTAAGCACGCCAAGGACCACCTGCCCCCTACGGCCAGCATTATCCATCGTAAGTGGCACACCTTCAAGGCTTTTTGTCGTAACAGCCGCTTCTCGCTCGGCTATGTGCCCGGCGAGGCCGTATGTACCATTTGGCAACTTTTATGGGGGCAACTGCGGGCCTAAAACGCCTTTGTTATCGGGTGGCGGAACTGCCGTTTGAGCTGATGCTCCCGAACAGTAGGGCCGAGCGGGCGGATTTAATTTTACCCTCTTTTCGCCCTTTTGAAGGGGTGATTGGGGCAGGCGAGACGCCGATTTTCCGCTTCGAAGTGGTGGAAAGCCTCTCCGAGGAGCGGGCGCTGAAGGGGGAGCTGTTGGAGGAGGATACCAACGATATGGGCCACCTGCGCTTGTGGCGAGCTACGGAGGGCTTTTTGGTGGAGACCTCGTTTGACCCCTCGAACCGACCGCATCGGATGTGGATGAGCGAGGATTTCAGCCACGCCCAAGCGGTGATTGATTGGGAGGATCTGCGTCTGCGTGAGGCGGTTACGTCGCTCATTAGAGTCCTCTATTCGGTGGCGGTGATTGCCCATCGCGGGGTATCGATGCACGCCTCGACGGTGATGCTCGACCGGGCGGGCTACCTCTTTTTGGGAAGCAGCGGCACGGGCAAAAGTACCCACGCCCGACTTTGGGGCGAGGCGTTTGGAGCGGAGTTGCTCAATGACGACAATCCGACCCTGCGTTTGGAGGGTGACGGTGTGAAGGTTTACGGCACGCCTTGGAGCGGAAAGACCCACTGTTACAAGAATTTGGGTGTTTCGGTTCGGGGGATTGTCCGACTGCGTCAAGGGGCGGAGAATCGCTTTCGGCGATTGAACGATTTGGAGGCCTTTATGGCCCTGCTGCCCGGAGCTTCGGTCGTTCGCCAAGAGACCACCTGCTATGAGTCGCTGTGCGATGTGTTGAGTGAAATAAGCCAACAAACCCTTGTGGGCGAACTGGTCTGCCGACCCGATGCGGAGGCTGCACGATGCTGCCTTGCGGGGCTGAAAAACGAGAAAATAAGAATAAATAATCCATAAACGACCTATGAATAACAAAATTTTACTGTTTTGCCTGTCAGTTTTCCTGCTGACTTCTTGTGCTTCGTCAAAGAAGTTCGTATATTTGCAGGATCTTAAGGTTGGTGAGAAAGAGCAATTTAACGTCAAGCACGAGGCTACGGTACATCGCGACGACCGATTGAGCATTACCGTGACCTGCAAAAGCCCCGAATTGGCCCTGCCGTTCAACAATCCGAGTGGGTTGGTTTCGGTTTCGGCCGATGGCAGTGTGGATGCCACCCGTGGTGGTGTCTCGGACAAGGGCTACCGTGTGGATGTAGATGGCAACATCGTCTTCCCGATCTTGGGTAAGTTGCAGGTGGAGGGGCTGACCGTGAGTCAGCTGTCGGAGTTGATTCGCAACCGCATCATCGACGGTGGCTACATCAACGACCCGCAGGTCTCGGTCGAGTTCCTCAACTTCAAGTACTCGGTGCTGGGTGCTTCGGGTGCAGGTGTCTATTCGGTCGAAGGTGACCGCATTACGCTCCTCGAGGCGTTGGCTAAAGCGGGTGATTTGGGCGCCAATGCCCGTGTGGATCAGGTGCTCGTGATTCGTGAGAAGGGTGCCGAGCGTCAGGTCTTCACGCACGATTTGCGTTCGAAGGAGATCTTCAACTCGCCCGCCTTCTACCTCGAGCAGAACGACGTGGTGTATGTCGTGCCGAAGTACCGCAAGAAGGACAAGGAGGATAGTGTACTGCAGTACGTGACGCTGGTATTGTCGTTTGCTACGGCTGCCGCCTCGATTTTGTGGTACATCGACCGCAACTAATTGCTGAAAAAAGAAGAAACGAAACAATAACGATGCAATCGAACAACAAAACAAACAAGCAGGACGAGATCAACGTAACCGACCTGTTTGTCTATCTGCTCTCGAAGTGGCCCTGGTTTCTGCTCTCGATAGCACTGTGTGTGGGTTTGGCGTGGTATAAGTACGCCGACTCGCCCTTTGTCTATTTCCGCACGGCTACGGTCTTCATCAAAGACCCCGCCCAGAAGACCTCTTCGGCAGGCGGTCTGGAGCGTTACGACCAATTCATCAACAAGGTCAATGTGGCCAGTGAGATCTACCGCTTCCGTACCAAGAACCTGATGCGTGAGGTGGTGAAGCGTGTCCACTCGGACGTGAGCTACACCATCGCCGACGGTCTGCGTGACAGGGAGCTCTACACCTCGGCTCCCATTTCGGTGACCTTCCCCGAAGAGATGCAGAACCACCGAGTCGCCTTCACGGTCCGCCTGAAGGACAAGACGACGGTCGAGCTGTCGGACTTCGAGGGGCTGGAGGAGCAGAAGAGCATCCGTGCCAAGTTGGGCGACACGATTCCCATCTACGCAGGCAATGTGGTCGTTTCGCCGACCAACTTTATGAACAGCCGTTGGGCCGACACCCCGATTCGTGTGACGAAGAACACGATGGGGGCTACGGTGGCCTACTACCTGGCCAACCTGGGCATCCGTCAGGAGACCGAGGAGGCCTCGATTCTGGCCCTCTCGATCAAGGACCTTTCGCCTACCCGTGCCGAGGATATGTTGCACTCGCTCATTGCCGTCTATAACGAGTGGTCGATCGAGGAGAAGAATCAGGTGGCCATCAATACGGCCGACTTTATCAACAATCGTCTGATTATCATCGAGCGCGAGCTGGGTACGGTCGAGTCGGATCTGTTGTCGTATAAGAGCTCGAATGACCTCATCAGCATCGAGTCGGCTACGGGCGAGTATATGACCGAGAAGTCGAAGCAGAGCAGCGCCCTGATCGAGTTGGAGGCGCAGTTGCAGCTGGCCACCTACATCCGTGAGAACATCACCGACCCCTCGAAGGAGACCGAACTGATTCCTGCCAATACGGGTATCTCGGCCGCCGGTATCGAGCAGCAGATTTCGCAGTACAACACGATGAAGCTGCGTCGTGACCGCCTCGTTGAGGATGGCAGCGACAGCAACCCCGTGGTGTTGGAGCTGAACAGCTCGCTGCGTGCCATGAAGCAGACCATCATCCGCACCATCGACAACACGATTGCCAACCTCGAGGCCAAGATTGCCGATACCGAGGGTCGTGAGCGTCGTGCCCGTGCCCGTGTGCAGTCGATTCCCCGCAAGGAGCGTGATATGCTCTCCATCGAGCGTCAGCAGAAGATTAAGGAGAGCCTCTACCTCTTCCTCTTGAACCGCCGTGAGGAGAATGCCCTTTCGCAGGCGATGGCCGATAACAATGCACAGATTATCGACGATGCCAGCGGCTCGTCGTCGCCCATTGCCCCCTCGCGCAACCGCATCCTGCTTTTGGGCTTCCTGTTGGGTCTGGCCATTCCGGGTGTCTATTTCCTCTTGGTGATGTTCCTCGATACCCGAGTGCATAGCAAGAAGGAGATCAAGGCGGCCGTTTCGGTGCCCATCCTGGGTGAGATTCCCCTCGACAAGGAGGTGCAGAAGGCCCAAAAGAGCCGTCAGGGTCTGGCCATCTGTACCGACAAGGAGGGTGTCATTTCGGAGGCCTTCCGAATCTTGCGTACCAATATGCGCTTTAAGTTGCTGGGTGGTGTGCAGAGCGGTGCTTCGAGTGCCGATGCTCACCGCAGCCACGTGCTGACCCTCACGTCATTCAACGAGAGTGCAGGTAAGACCTTCATCGCCTCAAACCTGGCAATGAGCCTCTTGCAGGCAGGCAAGCGGGTGATTGTGGTCGATATGGATATTCGTAAGGGTACGCTGTCGGCTCACCTGGGTCACCACAACAAGGGTTTGACGAACTACCTCGCAGACGAGAGCATCACGGTCGATGAGTTGATTTGTCACGACGAGAACGGGTTGGACATCATCCCCGCAGGTACGATTGCTCCCAACCCCGCCGAGTTGCTGATGTCGGATCGTCTGGATCAGATGATTGCCCACCTGCGCAAGAGCTACGACTACATCGTGGCCGATAACGTGCCTATCGGTATCATTGCCGACGGTGCCATCTCGAACCGTATTGCCGATTTGACCCTCTTTGTGGTGCGTGCCGGTAAGCTCGACAAGCGTCAGCTGCCCGAGTTGGAGGACCTCTATCAGGAGAAGAAACTCAACAATATGGCCCTTGTGGTCAATGGCTCGGAGCTGCACCGTCGTGGTTATGGCTACGGGTATGGCTATGGCTACGGTTATGGTTACGGCTATGGTTACGGCTATGGCAAATCGAAAAAGAGCAAGACAAACAAATAAAAATAATTATTCACTAAACACACAAATTATGAAGAAATTAGCCTTGTTTTTGGCCTTTGTTTTGATGGCCGGCTTCGCCTTCGCTCAGGCTCCCGCCGAGGAGGAGGTGGTTTACAGCACCGACAAGCATAAGGTTGTTACCAACTATTTCTGGGACAACTGGTTTGTACAGATCGGTGGTGGTGCACAGGTTTACTACGGTGACCACAATAAGCAGATGGACTTCGGTGACCGTCTGTCGTTGGCTCTGGATGCCGGTTTCGGTAAGTGGTTCAGCCCCCAGATCGGTGTGCGCGCTATGATTAGCGGTCTCTCGATCAAGGGTGCTACGCACAGCTCGGCACACCGAGTGTCAGCAGATGAGTACATTGTTCCCGAGCATGCCTTGTGGGAACAGCAGTTCGACTTCTACAACATCCACGCTGATGTGCTGTTCAATATGTCGAGCATCCTGCTGGGTTACAAGGCCGATCGCACCTGGAACTGCTCGCCCTACCTGGGTCTGGGCTGGATGGCTACCTGGGAGAGCCCCCGCGCGCGTCAGGTAAGCCTCAACTTCGGTATCTTCAATGCCATTCGTCTGAGCGACAAGTTCGATTTCAACATCGACCTGCGCACGACGATGGTAAAGGATGACTTCGATGGCGAGGTTGGTGGCCGTAAGGAGGAGGGTCTTTGGACCGCCACGTTCGGCTTCTCGTACAAGTTCAAGAAGCGTGGTTGGGATCGTGAGAAGACCGTGATCCGTAACAACCGTGCCGAGGCCGATGCCTTGCAGAAGCAGCTCGAGGCCCTGCGTGCCGAGAACCAGGCACTGAAGGATGCCCCCGTTGTTGAGAAGGTGATCAAGGAGGTTGAGACCTCGTCGGTTATCGCTCCCGTACTCGTTCTCTTCGAGATTGGTAAGGCCGATCTGTCGAACGAGGGTCGTGTAACGCTGGGTCTGGTAGCCAAGGCTATCAAGGATTCGGACAAGCCCAACGTAACCTTCACCATCGCCGGCTATGCTGACGAGGGTACCGGTTCGAAGCGCCTCAACGAGGAGCTGTCGGCAGCCCGTGCCAAGGCCGTTTACAACTGCCTCACCGAGGAGTATGGTGTAAACGAGGAGCAGCTGCGTATCGTATCGAAGGGTGGTGTGGACAATATGTTCTACGACGATCCTCGACTGAGCCGTGCCGTGATTATGGGTGAGTCGCTCGACGGTACCTACGAAATCCACAAGTAATAAACCGAGCCCTTCGGGGCGGTTTTACGGAGGGTCTCTCAATCGAGAGGCCCTCTTTTTTTTAGTCTCTACGACCCTGTTTCGGCATCGGTTTTGCAAGAGGCACAACGCCCGCAGTTTGGCAAAAAGAGAAGAAAATTTGCAAAAATAAAAAATTATGCCTATCTTGCACTCGGAAATGTACCTAAAAGGGTCGTTTCGAAACCAAATTATTCACTGCATTTGCATTAAAAAAGGATTGCCTATCGAGAAAACTCTACTCTTTTAACCTAACGATAAACAAAAGAGTATGAACGCACAAGTACAGAGTGACCGTGCTTTGCTCGGTCAGTACCTTGCAGGTGATCAGCGTGCAATATCGCAGCTTATCGAGCGCCACAGTCGTCGCGTACGAGATTATATCCGTATGATTGTCAAGGACCGTGATGTGGCCGAGGATATCTTCCAGGAGACTTTCATTAAAGCTGTACGTGTCATCGACGAGGGCCGCTATGTGGATAGTGGCAAGTTCCTCTCGTGGGTGTTGCGTATTGCCCATAATCAAGTCATAGACCACTTCCGCCACCAGAAACAGCAGAAGACCATCACCGAGGCCGATTCGGGCTACGATGTGTTGGGTACGCTGCGCTTTGCCGAACCTACTGCCGAGGATCAGTTGATGAGCCAGCAGACGGCCGACTCGTTGCGCCTGTTGATTGAGGAGTTGCCCGACGAGCAGCGTGAGGTGGTCAAACTGCGCTACTACGCCAACCTTACCTTCAAGGAGATTGCCGAACAGACCGACGTGAGTGTGAACACGGCGTTGGGGCGTATGCGTTATGCGCTGATTAACCTTCGAAGAATGATTAAAGAAAAAAATATGGTTTTGTCGTAATTCTCACACAATAATCCCACTCCGCGGGGCGTTATTAAGTCAAAGAAACTTAAAAAACGCGTGCCTATGGAGGAAATGGACTATGAGAAACAACAAATTTCAGCCATCTCCGACGACGAGGAACTCCTTTTAGGGGAGGTTATACAAGGTGATGCCGAGCTTTATATGCTTCATCACTACCTTTCGGAAGTCTTTCGTCCAGGGGATATTTAGAGGGTTAATTTTTGATGGGGAGGGGAGCCTAAGTTGGGTTCCCCTCTTTTGTTGCTTATACGGGATGGTATCAGTCAAGCATTGGCATAACGACATTGATTAGTATTACCCGGGAGCGAAGCGACTAAGCCTCCCTTTTCAAAGGGAGGTTTGGAGGGATTGTCTATATTTTCTTTCTTTTTAGTCAGACGTTGCTCAACCCCTCGGCCGTAGCCTTTTGGGCCACCGAAGGTGGCTTTGAAAAGTAAAAATCCACCTCCAAGTCTTGCTTGGAAAGGTGGATTTTACCTTTCAAATCAGTTGCCATTCGGCAACCAAAAGGTTTAATTGGAGGACAATAGCCCCCCCTTATTACTCAAAGTCGGCCGGGTGGGCCAACAGCTGATACATCAGCGCCTTGGCCATCCGGTACTGACCCTCCGAATCGGGGTGCAGACGGTCGTTTTCCGAACTGCGGAAGTATTGAGCGTGCTCATCCATTACGGGGTAGAGACCGCAAATCGAGTTCAGATCGATCACGGGCACCGCCCATACGTTGGCCACCTCCTGATAGACCTTCAGGTAGTCCGAGAGGAAGAGTCCCACCTTGTTCGAGTACATCTCATCGGGCTGCATACGGCCGTTGCGGCTGCGGAAGATGGCACGGTGGATGGGGGTGAGCAGGATGATCTGCTTGGTGGGGTAGTTGGCCTTCAGGAAGGTCATCGCCTTGTTGATGCGACCACGCACCGTGCTGTCATCCATCACGGGGGTGCGGTGCCAACGCCACTCCTTGGTGCCGTCGGCGTGTACCTGCAACTCTACGGGCTTCTCTTCGTACCACTCACCCAGGGGTGCGCAGGCGTTGAAGTCGTTCGTGCCGATGAAGATGAAGATGGCATCCACCTCCTGCCCCTGCTTGGCCATCAGACGCTCGGTCTGGGGAATGATGTGGTGCCACTGGTTGCCGCTGATGCCATAGACGGTGGGCACGATGCCCAGCAGCTCTTGCAGATACTGCCAATAGACCTTCTGCGTGGCGGTCTGACGCTCGTCGGTAATCGAGTCACCCAGGTAGGCAACTCGCTTGCCAAACCATTGGTTTTGAATGGTGAGCTGCTTCGGCTCCTCGTTCTTCTTCTTGGCCTCGGCCGTGAGGGGCATCATCAGCCCCAGAACAGCGACCAGACAGATCAGTTTGCGTAACATACTATTGCGAAGTTTAAGGTGTGGTTAGTCGTTTTGGGTTTAGTAGCTGCGGGCGAAGAGTACACGGCGGTGCGAAGGCTTGCCCGTAAAGATACAGGTGCCCTCCTCGTCCTCCACATCGAGCGGAATACAACGAATCGTCGCCTTCGTAGCCTCCTTGATGGCCACCTCGGTCTCGACTGTGCCATCCCAGTGGGCCGAGATGAAACCGCCCTTCTCGTCGAGTACCTGCTTGAACTCTTCCCAGGTATCCACCTTGGTAATCATCGAGTTGCGGTAGTCGAGCGCCTTCTGGTAGATGTTCTGCTGAATGTCGGTCATCAGCTGCTCGATGAGCTCTACCAAACCCTCCTGCGAGATGGTCTGCTTCTCGAGCGTGTCACGACGTACCAGCTCGATGGTGCCGTTCTCCATATCACGGCCACCCATTGCCAGACGTACGGGCACACCCTTCAGCTCATACTCGGCGAACTTGAAGCCGGGGCGTACGTTGTCACGGTCGTCAATCTTGACGCTGATGCCGCGCTTTTTGAGCTCACGGGCAATCTCGTCGAAGCGGGCGCAGATGGCCTCCAACTGCTCGGCCGACTTGTAGATGGGTACCATCACCACCTGGATGGGGGCCAACTTCGGAGGCAGCACCAGACCGTTGTTGTCCGAGTGAGCCATAATCAGGGCGCCCATCAGACGGGTCGAAACACCCCACGAGGTGGCCCAAACATACTCCTGCTTACCCTCCTTATTGACAAACTGCACGTCGAAAGCCTTGGCGAAGTTCTGACCCAAGAAGTGCGACGTACCGCTCTGCAGTGCCTTACCGTCCTGCATCAGGGCCTCGATGGTCAGCGTATCCTCGGCACCTGCGAAGCGCTCGTTGGGCGACTTGTGGCCTACGATGACGGGCAGCGACATCCACTCACGGGCGAAGCGCTCGTACACGTGTACCATCTTCTCGGCCTCCTCGATAGCCTCCTCACGGGTGGCGTGGGCGGTGTGGCCCTCCTGCCAGAGGAACTCGGCCGTACGCAGGAAGAGGCGGGTACGCATCTCCCAACGCACCACGTTGGCCCACTGGTTGCAAAGGATGGGCAGGTCACGGTACGACTGAATCCAATTCTTATAGGTGTTCCAGATGATGGTCTCCGAGGTGGGACGAACGATGAGCTCCTCCTCCAACTTGGCAGCCGGATCGACCACCACACCCTTGCCCTCGGGGTCGTTCTTGAGGCGGTAGTGGGTCACCACGGCGCACTCCTTGGCGAAGCCCTCCACGTGGTTGGCCTCACGCGAGAAGAACGACTTGGGGATAAACAGGGGGAAGTAGGCGTTTTGGTGGCCCGTCTCCTTGAACATAGCGTCCAGGGCGTCGTGCATCTTCTCCCAGATGGCATAGCCATAGGGCTTGATGACCATACAACCGCGCACGGCGGAGTTCTCGGCCAGACCGGCCTTCATTACCAGGTCGTTGTACCACTGCGAGTAGTTGTCGTCCGACTTGGTCAAATCTTTCAGTTCCTTTGCCATAAAAATATATGCTCTTTTTGGTAGTTATCTTTCTAACCTGCAAAGATATAAATTATAAATGAAAAAACACGCTCCCGAGCCCCCTCACCTATATAAAAAAAAGAGGGAAGAGTGATTTTTCTCACTCCCCCCAAAGCTGAATTGGTCTCTCGGGTCGGTTTAGCGAACCTTGAAACCCTCGTCGGCACGCAGCGGAATAGGCATCGAGGCGTAGGTACCGTTCTCGAGCTTCTCACGCACCTGCTTGAAGGCCTCGATCGTGTAATCGACATCCTCCAGCGTGTGGGCAGCCGTCGGGATAATGCGCAGGATGATCTCGCCCTTCGGGATTACGGGGTAGATAACCATCGAGCAGAATACGTTGTGGTTCTCGCGCAGGTCAACCACCAGGTTGGTAGCCTCCTGAACGCCACCCTTCAGGAATACGGGCGTTACGGGCGAGTTCGTCACACCGATGTCAAAGCCGTTCTCCACGAGCTTCGACTGCATAGCACGTACGATCGTCCAGAGCTTCTCCTGCATCTCGGGGTGGTTGCGAATCAGCTCGATACGCTTCAGAGCACCGATTACCATCGGCATCGGCAGCGACTTGGCGTAGAGCTGCGAACGCATATTGTAGCGGAAGAGGTTGATGAGCCAACGGGGACCGGCCACGAAGGCACCGATACCGGCCATCGACTTGGCGAAGGTGTTGAACAGCACATCCACACCGTCGATTACGCCGAAGTGGGCAGCCGTACCACGACCCTGGGGACCCATCGTACCGAAGCCGTGAGCGTCATCGACCAGCAGACGGAACTGGAACTCCTTCTTCAGGGCCACAATCTCGTCCAGCTTACCCAGGTCACCCTTCATACCGAATACACCCTCGGTGATGACGAGCACACCGCCGTTCTGCTCCTCGGCCAGGTCGGTAGCGTGCTGCAACTGCAGACGCAGCGAGTCGATGTCGTTGTGACCGAATACATAGCGCTTACCTTTGTGCATACGCAGACCGTCGATGATGCAGGCGTGAGCCTCGGCGTCATAGACCACTACGTCACGGGGGGTCAAGAGGCAGTCGATGATCGAGATCATACCCTGGTAACCGAAGTTTAAGAGGAAGGCATCCTCCTTACCAACGAAGGCGCACAACTCACGCTCCAACTGCTCGTGATAAATGGTCTGACCACTCATCATACGGGCACCCATCGGGGCAGCCATACCAAACTTGGCAGCACCCTCGGCATCGGCCTTACGCACCTCGGGGTGGTTGGCCAGACCCAGATAGTTGTTCAAGCTCCAGTTGAGCATCTCCTTGCCACGGAACTTCATACGGGGACCAATCTCACCCTCCAGCTTGGGGAAGGCGTAGTAGCCGTGTGCATAACCCATATACTGACCAATCGGGCCACCGGCATTCTTTTCCAGGCGATCAAAAATATCTACCATAACGTCTTTTGTGTATTAAGTTTTATGAATCGTTTTCTCTCTTGCGTGACATTACGCCACTTTAAGCAACCAAAGTTACCGCTTTTTTGCTCCTTCGTAGTAAGTATTTATACTTATTTCGACCCTTTCGGGGGCTGTTTTACCCCCTTTTGGGCAATTCCTCGGCTGATTTCACGACGCATCACCACCACTTTTTGCCATTTTCGGGGGTGCATCGTCAGCCCCAGCAGCAGCGTGGCGACCCACTTCAACCCCTCGCGAATGCGTAAACCGAGGTACTCGCCCCGCATTCGGGCTCGGATGGCCTGGCTGATACCGATGTGGTAGGCCAAGGCACGGAAACGCTCGTCGGTGAGCTTTTCTTGGGGGATGATGTGTCGGATGACGGCCTCGGGCAGGTACCAAAGGGTGTGGCCCGCCTCCTGCAGACGGAGGAAAAAGTCGTTCTCCTCGCCACCGAGCGGCTTATCGCCCGTGCGCCCCAATTCGGTCAGAAAACCGAATTGACGAGCCACCGACAACCGATAGCCCATATTGCCTCCGCCGGGCAGCATTCCTCGGGGGAAGGGGCGAATCTTCTCGCCCAGGTCGATGGGGTTGGCAATCGGTCGCTCGGTCCAACGGCTCATCCATTGGGGGCGGCCATCGGGGTACTCGGCAATGATCTTTCCACCGGCCACTACCGCCTCGGGGTGGGAGGTGAAGAAGTCGAGGTAGGCGGCCAAGAAGTGGGGGTTGATTCGCTCATCATCATCTACCGAGCAGACCAGGTCGGTCGTGGCCTCCCGTAGGCCTCGGTTGCGGGCATACGAGACCCCCGCCATCGGCTCCACCACCCGCCGAATATGCAGCTCTGGGTGGGCTTGGCAGAACGTTTCGACCACCTCGGCCGTGTGGTCGGTCGAGTGGTTGTCGATGAGGATGCACTCCCACAGTGCGGGGTCGAGCGTCTGTCGGGCCACCGACTCCAAAAGGGCGGGAAGCTCCCCTGCACGATTGAAGGTGGGGATGGTGAGCGTTATTTTGTACATTTCTGGTCTTTAATTAGTTGCGTATTTTGCTCCAGGCCAACACCTCGAAGTCGAGCTGGCGTTTTTCGAGGTCGGCTTTCACCACCTTGACACGCATTCTGTCGCCCAACGTGAGGCGTACGCCCGTGCGTTGGCCACGCAGTTCGTAGCGCTCGGGGTCGAAGTCGAACCACTCGCCCTCGATGTCGCGCAGGTAGGACATACCCTCGATGTGGGTCCCCTCCAACTCGACATAGACACCCCATTCGCTCAAGCCCGAAATCGTACCCTCGAACTCCTCGCCCAGGTGCTCTTTCATAAACTCGACCATCTTGTATTTGATCGAGGCACGCTCGGCATCGGCGGCCAAAATCTCCCGCTCGGTGGCGTGTTCGCACAGGGCCTCCAGCTCCCGCTTGTCGGCCGAGGTGCCCCCCTCGAGGTAGTGCGCCAAGAGGCGATGCACCAGCATATCGGGGTAGCGGCGAATGGGCGAGGTGAAGTGGGTATAGTAGGGGAAGGCCAGACCGTAGTGGCCCAGATTATCGGTCGAATAGACCGCCTTGGCCATCGAACGTACGGCCATCGTCGAGAGGGCGTTGCACTCGGCTTTGCCCTTGACGCTGTCGAGCAGTTTGTTCAGCTCCTTGGCGATGGCACGCCCCTTCGAGGCACGGAAGACGTGGCCGAAGCGAAGGGCGAACTCACGGAAGCGGTCCAACTTGTCGGTCGAGGGAACATCGTGCACACGATAGACCATTGTGCGGGGTATTTTGCGCCCCTTCTCGCCCATACGGTGGGCGCAGAACTCGGCCACACGGCGGTTGGCCAGGAGCATAAACTCCTCGATGAGTTGGTTGGCCTCCTGCTGCACCTTGAAATAGACCTCGATGGGACGACCCGACTCGTCGAGCTTGAAGCGCATCTCCTCGCTCTCGAAGGCCACTGCTCCGCTCTTGAAGCGTTGGCGACGCAACTCTTGGGCCAGACGGTGGAGCGTCAAAATCTCCTCCGCATAGTCGCCTTGGCCCGTCTCGATGATGCGTTGTGCCTCCTCGTAGGCGTAGCGGCGGTTGGAGTGGATGACCGTACGACCAAACCACTCCTCCAAAATCTCCAGATTTTCGTTCAGCGTGAAGACGGCCGAGAAGCAGAGGCTCGTCTCGTTGGGTCGCAGCGAGCACAGCTCGTTCGAGAGTCGCTCGGGCAGCATCGGGATGGTGCGATCGACCAGATAGACCGACGTGGCTCGGGCTACGGCCTCACGGTCGATGGTCGAGTGGGGGCGTACATAGTGCGTTACGTCGGCAATGTGTACACCCACCTCCCAAACGCCGTCACGCACACGACGAATCGAAAGGGCATCGTCAAAGTCCTTGGCATCGGCGGGGTCGATGGTGATTGTCAAAGTGTTACGGAAGTCACGACGGCGGTCAATCTCGGCTTGCGTAATCTCGCCACGGATGTTGCGGGCCGCCTCCTCGACCGCCTCTTCGAAGTGGTACGGCAGGCCGTACTCGGCCAGAATAGCGTGCATCTCGGTGTTGTTTTCGCCCGCCATTCCGAGGCGTTCGATCAGCTCACCCACGGGGCTCTTCGAGCCGGGCGTCCATTCGATGATGCGTACCACCACCTTCTCGCCATCACGCACCTCGGGGTAGCGCTTTTTCGGCAGGTAGATGTCGTAGGGCATACGGCGGCTGTCCGTGCGGACAAAAATCTGGTGAGCCCCCACCTCGGCAATGCCGACATAGGGTTTGGTGCTGCGCTCCAAAATTTGGGTAATCTCGCCCTCCAGACGACCGTCACGACCTCGGTGCATTACCACTACCTCGACACGGTCGCCCTCCAGTGCACCTTGTGTATTGCGCTGATGGACAAAGATATCCTGCTCCAGCCCCTCGACCTTTACGTAGATCGAGCCGCTGGCAATCATATCGCACACGCCCTCGTGGTGGGGCAGGTGGCGATTCGTCAGACGGTATTTGTGACGGGCGCACTCCTCAATGACCCCCTCGTCGTAGAGGCGGTCCAAAATCTGCAGCGTCTCACGCTGCCCGTCACGCGACGCACCACCCGAAGCGGCCGCCAGGTGCTTGAGCGAGAATTTGGTGTTCGGAAACTCTCTGAAGAGGTTGATAATCAGGGATGCACGGTCGCGATTGCGCCCATTCTTTTTCTCTTTTTTCATCGTTGTATCAGTTTTCTTGCCAGCCGCTCCATCAACGTTACACCTACCGTCAGTGCCTCCTCCGAGGGGGCATAGGTGGCTGTGTGTGAGCGACCCGACGCACGTCCGACCCCCAAGCGATAGAAGAGGGCGGGGTAGTGCAGTGTGTAGTATCCAAAATCTTCGGCCAGCGGGCGACGCTCCTCACGGGTCGCCTCGTAGCCCAACGCCTCCACCTCGCAGCGGGCCGCCTCGACCAACGCTTCGTCATTGACTACGGCGGGGTAGCCGTGGTTGATCTCCACCTCGATGGTGGTGTGGTGTGTTTGGTCGATGGTCGAGGCAATCTCCTCGATTTGGCGGTGGAGGGCTTGGCGGTTCTCCTCGTCAAAGGTGCGCAGTGTACCGGCCAGGGTGACGCTGTCGGGGATGACGTTGGTAGCCCCCTCGGAGCGCACCAGACCAATCGACAAGACCTGCTCGTCGCTGTTGAGGGCCACCAGACGGGTAATCAACTCGGCTGCCGCCACCACCGGGTCAATCAGCAGGTGACGCATTGCGCCGTGACCTCCACGCCCCCGCACCGTGAAGTGCAGTTCGTCGCTCGAAGCCATATATTTGCCCCCCTTCAGGCCAATCTGACCCACCTCGAGTTGCCACTCGCAATGCTCGCCCACGACGGCTCGAATGTCGCACCCCTCGAAGGGGTGTTCCGAGAGCACCTGCGAGGCCCCTCCGGGGTTGCACTCCTCGCCGGGCTGAAACAGCCCGAAGATGGTCCCCTCGAAGTCGGGGTTGGCGGCCAGACGACACAACACGCCGTAGAGCACCGCTGCGTGCATATCGTGGCCGCAGGCGTGCATCACCCCTGCATTTTCGGAGGCGTATTCCAACCCGCTCTGCTCGTCGATGGGCAGGGCGTCGATGTCGGCACGCAGCACAATGGCTCGTCGCTCTTCGGGGGCAGTGTAGCGACCCCGAATCGTAGCCAAGACCCCCGTGCGGGCCACTATGCGGGCCTCGATGCCGGCCTCTTCGAGGCGGGCGAGGATGTAGTCGCGCGTTGCCTGCTCACAAAACGAAAGTTCGGGGTGGCGATGCAGGTGCCGTCGGAATGCAATCACTTGGTCCATAGCGTTTTTTTTATTTAGAAGATGGCTCGGGCAATCTCGATGACGTTATCGGCCTTACCCATCGAATAGTAGTGCAACACTGGCACGCCGGCAGCCTTCAGTTCACGGCTCTGGGCGATGGCCCACTCGGTGCCGATTTGGCGCACGGCGGCCTTGTCGGTGGCGTGTGCCTCCACCTCTCGTCGGAGCGGCTCGGGGATGTGGCAGTTGAAAATCTGGGGCAGCAGCGTCAGCTGATGTGCCGTGGCCAGAGGTTTGATGCCCGGAATGATGGGCACCTCGATACCCGCCTTGCGACACCGCTCGACAAAGTCGAAGAAGCGGCTGTTGTCGAAGAAGAGCTGCGTGATGATGTAGTCGGCACCGGCATCGACCTTCGCTTTGAGGTAGTGCAAATCGCTCTCGGCCGAGAGGGCCTCGCCGTGCACCTCAGGGTAGCCCGCCACGGCAATCGAGAAGCGGGTGTGGTGCCCCTCATCGACCTCGCCATCGACAAACTCGCCTCGGTTCATGGCGGCAATCTGGCGTACCAAATCGACCGTATGGCTGTACCCCTCGGGGTGGGGCTGGAAGGCGGCTTCGCCCGCCACAGCATCGCCTCGGAGGGCCAATACGTTGTTCAGCCCCAGAAAATCCATATCGATGAGGGCATCTTCGATGTCGGCACGGGAGTGGCCGCCGCAAATCAGGTGGGGAACCACCTCCACGCCATAGCGTTGGCGGATGGCCGAGGCGATGCCGATGGTGCCCGGACGGCGACGAGCGATGCGCCGCTCGACGGTGCCGTCGGCCAAACGACGCTCCTTGACCACCTCACGGTGGTAGGTGACGGTGATGTAGGCCGGGTCGTAGGGAGCCAGGCGGTCGATGTTGGAGCTGAGCTCCTCCATACCTGCCCCCTTGAGCGGCGGCAGCAGCTCGTAGGCAAAGCGGGTAGTGTGGGTGCGGAGTGCTTCCTGTATCAGTTCTGCTACATTCATAGTAGGTTGTTGGGTATCAGTTTCTTAATCGTCTTTTTGTCGAGCGAGCGACGGAGCGCATAATCTTTTACCTGCTCCTCGGTGATGTGGCCCACCGAGAAGTATTCGCCATCGGGGATGAGCAGACCGCAGAGGGCCTCCCCGGGGTCGATCATCCAATTCTCCGTCAGGCGCATCTGGGTCATCACCTCCACAGCCAGCAGGTCGAAGAGCTCCCGTTTGAGCGAGTGGTCGGGGGTGGCGGGGTAGCCAAAGGCCATACGGCGACCCTGATATTGCTCGCTGAAAATCTGCTCGGGGGTGAACTGCTCGCCCCTCTCGTAGCCCCACATATCACGGCGGATGAAGCGGTGAACATACTCCATAAAGGCCTCGGTGAGGCGGTCGGCCAAGAGCTTGGCCATCAGGGCACGGTACTCGTCGCCCTGCTCCTTGAAGCGCTCAGTAAGGGTTTTCAGCCCCAATCCGGCCGTGACGGCAAAGCAGCCGATATGATCCCCCTCGGGGGCGATGTAGTCGGAGAGCGAACGACATCCCTCTTTGGGGTTTTGGTTGCGCAGCATCGCCAGGCGCACCTCACGACGCTTGCCCGTGATGATGATGTCGTCCCCTTCCGAGCGGGCGGGGTAGATGGCCGCTACGCCTTGCAGCGTGAGCAACTTCTGCTCCCGAATTTCGGCCAACAACGCCTGGGCATCGGCCCAGACCCGACGGGCCTCCTCGCCCTTCTCGGGGTGGTCGAAGAGGTCGGGATAGCGACCTGACAACCCCCACGAGGCGAAGAAGAAACTCCAGTTGATGAGCGGCTCGACATCGCCTATGGCCACATCGTGGAACATCAGTCGGCCGACGTGTTGCGGCTCGATGGTGGTGTGCGTGGTGGTTTGGCGACCGATTAGGCGGGCCTCCTCCAACGAGACGAGGTTGCGCTGTGCTTCGGTGGCTGCAAATTGGTCACGCAGCGCTTGTTGCTCGGCTTGCAGTTGGGCGATGAAGGCCTCACGGTCGTTGCCCAAAAGTTGCTGCAAGAGGAGGCTGTTTTGGCTGGCGTTGGCCGAATGGGCCACTACACCTGCATATTCGGGGGCCATCTTCACGGCCGTATGGAGGGCCGAAGTGGTGGCACCTCCCACCACAACGGGCAGCGAAAGTCCGTGTCGTTGCAGGCTGTGGCATACGTTGATCATCTCGTCGAGCGAGGGGGTAATCAGTCCGCTTAGGCAGACGGCATCGGCCTGCCACGCAAGGGCCTCACGGGCAATATCCTCGGCCTCGACCATCACGCCCAGATCCTTGATTTCGAAACCGTTGCAGGCCATCACGACCGATACGATGTTCTTACCGATGTCGTGTACGTCGCCCTTGACGGTGGCCAGCAGAATGCGTCCTGCACGCTGTTGGGGCGCATCGCCCTGCTCGATGTAGGGGGTCAGCACCGCTACGGCACGCTTCATTACACGGGCACTCTTTACCACTTGCGGCAGGAACATCTTGCCTGCTCCGAAGCGGCGACCCACCTCCTCCATAGCGGGCATCAACAAGCGATCAATCACCTCGATGGGGGAGCCGCAGCGGTGGTAGGCCTCCAACGTGTCGGCCTCGATGTGGTCGGTCAGCCCCTTGAGCATCGCCTCTTGCAGTCGCTCCTCCAACGGAAGTTCACCCCAACGGTCAATGGGGGTCTCGGTCGTGGTTTGTCCTTTGAGTTGCTGGGCATATTCGGTCAGACGCTCGGCGGCATCGGGCGTGGAGTTGAGAATAACGGCCTCGGTGCGCTCCAGCAACTCCGGCTCCAACGAGTCGTAGAGGCGCAGCAGCTGCGGATTGACAATGCCCATATCCATCCCTGCGGCGATGGCGTGGTAGAGGAATACCGAGTGCATCGCCTCACGGATGGTGTTGTTGCCTCGGAAGGCGAACGAGAGGTTCGATACACCGCCCGAAATTTTGACGTGCGGACACCGCTCCTTGATGGTGCGGGTGGCATCGATGAAGGCCTTGGCGTAGTTGTCGTGTTCGGCAATACCGGTCGCTACGGCCAGGATATTGGGGTCGAAGATGATCCCCTCGGGCGGGAACCCCTGCTCGGTCAGCAGGCGATAGGCTCGCTCGGCCACCTCGACTTTGCGTGTGTAGGTGTCGGCTTGTCCCTGCTCGTCAAAGAGCATTACGACCACCGCTGCCCCGTAGCTTTGGATGCGACGAGCCTGCTCCAAGAAGTGTTGCTCGCCCTCTTTGAGCGAGATGGAATTGACAATGGCTCGGCCCTGTGTACACTTCAGACCCGCCTCGATGACCTCCCAACGCGACGAGTCGATCATAACGGGCAGGCGGGCAATCTCGGGCTCGGAGGCGATCAGATTCAGGAACGTGGTCATTGCCTTGACGCCGTCAATCAGACCGTCGTCCATACAGATGTCGATGATTTGCGCTCCGGCTTCGACCTGGGCACGGGCCACCGACAGGGCCTCTTCGTAGTTTTTCTCCCGAACAAGGCGGGCAAATTTGGCCGAGCCGGCTACGTTGGTACGCTCGCCGACATTGATAAAGTTCTTTTCGGGGGTCACCTCCAGCGGCTCCAAACCGCTCAGGCGCAACGTGTGGTCGGCCGAGGGTAGGGGGCGGGGCGCATAGTCGCCCACGATTTTTTGCAATTCGAAGATGTGTGCCGGCGTGGTGCCGCAGCAGCCGCCGACAATGTTAATCAGCCCTCGTTTGAGGTACTCGCGCACCTCCTCGGCAAACATCTCGGGCGTTTCGTCGTAGCCACCCATCACATTCGGAAGACCGGCATTGGGGTGGGCCGAGATGCGGCACGGAGCCAGCGAGGCCATTCGCTCCAGGTAGGGGAGCAGGTCGTGTGCTCCGAAGGCACAGTTCAGACCAATCGAGAGCAACGGTGCGTGAGCAAGCGAGGTGACAAAGGCCTCGACCGTCTGCCCCGAGAGGGTGCGACCACTGCGGTCGGCCAGCGTACCCGAGACCATCACCGGCAGATCGACGCCCGACTCCTCGAGGGCTATCAGCGCCGCCTTGGCGTTGAGCGTGTCGAAGACCGTCTCGATCAGAATAAGGTCGGCACCGCCCTCCTTCAACCCCTCGATTTGCTCCCGATAGGCCGCTTTGAGTGTGTCGAAATCAATCTGTCGGGCGGCGGGGTTCTCCACATCGGCCGAGACCGACAATGAACGGTTCGTGGGGCCTACCGAGCCGGCTACAAAGCGGGGCTTTTGGGGGTTGCGGGTTGTGAATTGGTCGGCTGTGAGACGGGCCAGACGGGCCGCCTCGGCGGCTATCTCGCGCGCGTACGAAGAAAGGCCGTAGTCCGAGAGCGATATGCGGTTGGCATTGAATGAGTTGCAGGTGATAATGTCGGCACCTGCCGTGAGGTATTTCTCGTGGATGGCCACCACCGCTTCGGGCTGGGTGAGGCACAACAGATCGCCACACCCCTTCACCTCGACGGGGTGGTCGGCAAAACGGCTGCCACGGTAGTCCTCCTCCGTGAAGTGGTTTTGCTGCATCATCGTACCAAAGCCGCCATCGAGCAGTAGGATACGCTCCGAGAGTGCTTTATCGAGTCGTTTTGTCATTGCTTTACAAGTTCGATTTCGTAGATTTTCGGCCAACGCTTACCCGTCACCAACAGCTGCTTGGTCTGCGGGTTGTAGGCGATGCCGTTCAGTACATCGGTCGTGGGCAGCGTCTCGGCGGCGGGAAGCAGCCCCGTCAAATCGACAATGCCCTCCACAACGCCCGTTTGGGGGTGGATGATGAGCAGTTCGTCCGTCAGATAGACATTGGCCCAAATGCGCCCGTCGATCCACTCCAACTCATTGATATACTGTACCGGTTGCCCCTTGACTGTAACGGTGATGGTCGCCTCGCGGGCAAAGGTCTCGGGGTTGATGCGGTAGATGTTCGTCGAGCCGTTCGACAGGTAGAGTTTCTCGCCGTCGGTCGTCAGTCCCCACCCCTCACCGGCATAGCGGCGGTCGGCCACCTTCTCCATCGTGGCGGCGTCATAGACGTGGCAGATGCTCGACTCCCAGGTCAGCTGATAAATCAGCCCGTTGAGGTAGGCCACCCCTTCGCCGAACTCCTGACGGGGCAGGCGGTGGTGGGTGGTGTGTTTGCCTTGTTCGAGGTCGAGGGTGCGCAGCTCCGAACGTCCGTATTCGCCCGTGCCCTCCCACAGACGGTCGCCGCCGAAGCAGAACCCCTGGGTGTAGGCCTCCACGGCGTGGGGATATTGGGCAACGACACGGTAGGTGTATCGGGTCGGCTCGACGGGGCCTTGTGTGCTTTGTTTGAGTGCTTTGGAGCCGCTTCCGGCACAGGCCGTAAGGCCCAAAACCAACCCCAAAGCCAGGGTGTAAAAGTATCTCATTGCTTGGTTGAAAACAAATTTTACCGATACAAAGGTACTAAAACGAATCTAAAATGGATGCATTTCTTGGTTTTTTCCTAAAAATATATGGTATAGCAGGCCGAAAAACCGATAATTTTTGTACCTTTGCCTCCCGATTTATTCGCAAAACAAGAGAATAACAAATATAACACATTAACTATGAACATTGTACGTGAGCAACGCGAGGGTGGTATTTCGATCCTGAGCGTGAAGGTTGTGGAGGCAGATTACGCTGCCGACGTAGAGAAGGCACTGCGCGAGTATCGTCGCAAGGCCAACATTCCGGGTTTCCGTCCCGGTATGGTGCCGATGGGTATCATCAAGAAGATGTACGGCAAGGGCGTGGTAGCCGAGCAGAGCTACCGCAAGGCCTCGAACGGTGTGTTCGAGTACCTCCAGGCCGAGAAGATCGACTACCTGGGCGACGTGATTCCCTCGGAGGAGCAGGGCGATTTCGACTTTGAGAACAACGTTGATTTCGAGTTCAAGTTCGAGATTGGCGAGGCCCCGAAGCTCGAGCTGGAGCTTTCGGAGAAGGATAAGGTGACCTACCACCGCATCAAGATCGACAAGCAGATGCACGCCGACTACCGCTCGAACTACCTGCGTCGCTTCGGCCGCCTGGCCGACGTCGATGTCGTGGAGGCTGACGAGGCGCTGACCGTAACGCTCGACAATGGCGATATGCAGATTCAGGATGCCTATGTAGGTCTGATTTCGATGAGCGAGGAGGAGCGCAAGCCCTTCCTGGGTATGAAGGTGGGCGACAAGATGCACGTAAACGTGAACGAGCTCTACAAGAGCGAGTCGCAGCGTGCCGCCATCCTGCAGGTAAAGGCCGAGGAGCTGGCTTCGATCAACCCCGAGTTCGAGATGGAGATCACGAAGATTCGCAAGTTCGCCGAGCCGGAGCTCAACGAGGAGTTCTTCAAGATGGCTTTCCCCGCCGGCGACATCACCGACGAGAAGGCCTTCGACAAGATGCTCGACGAGCAGATTCAGAAGGAGCTGTCGCGCGAGAGCGACTTCCTGTTCACCATCCAGCTGCGTGACTACCTCATCAAGAAGGCCGGCCTTGAGATGCCCGTTGCCTTCCTGAAGCGTTGGCTCTACACCATCAACGAGGGTAAGTTCACGATGGAGGATATCGAGAAGGACTTCGATCAGTTCCTTGTGATGTTCACCTGGAACTTCATCCAGAAGCACTTTATCGAGGCCGAGAAGCTGACCGTAACGCCCGAGGAGGCCCTGACCGAGGCCAAGGCCCTGGCACTGGCTCAGTTCGCTCAGTACGGTATGCCTTCGGCTCCCGAGGATATGCTCGAGGGCTACGGCAAGCAGATTCTGGAGAATCGCGAGCAGTCGCAGAAGATCTACGAGAAACTCTTCGAGACGAAGGTGGTTGAGGCTGTGAAGGCCAAGATCAAGGTGACCGAGAAGAGCGTATCGGCAGCAGATTTTGCAAAATTGGCGAAGGAATTGTAGGAAAATTCCATAAAAAAGCTTATCTTTGGACTTTGCAGGCGTGATGTTTGCAAAGTCCATTTTTTATAACGAGTAACACTATGGCATCGGAATTTGAAAAATATGCACGTGGAATGTGCGGTATCAGCTCGATGAAGTTGTATGACTTTCAGTCGATTATGAACTCTTATGTGTCGCCCACCATCATCGAGGAGCGACAGCTCAATGTGGCTGCGATGGACGTCTTCTCGCGTTTGATGATGGATCGCATCATCTTCCTCGGCTGCCCCATCTACGACGATGCCGCCAACATCATTCAGGCCCAGCTCCTCTTCCTCGAATCGGTCGATCCGGATAAGGACATCACCATCTACATCAACTCGCCCGGTGGCTCGGTTTCGGCCGGTCTGGGTATCTACGATACGATGCAGCTCATCAACTGCGACGTGGCCACCGTATGTACCGGTATGGCCGCCTCGATGGGTGCCGTGCTGCTGACCGCCGGTCAGGCAGGCAAGCGTTCGGCGTTGCCCCACTCGCGTGTGATGATTCACCAGCCGCTGGGTGGTGCCCAGGGTCAGGCCTCGGATATCGAGATCACGGCTCGTGAGATTTTGAAGACCAAGCGTGAGCTCTACGAGATTTTGTCGGCCCACTCGGGTGCTTCGATCGAGCAGATTGAGCGTGATGCCGATCGCGACTATTGGCTGACGGCCCTCGAGGCCAAGAACTACGGCCTGATCGACGAGGTGCTGAGCCGTCGTGAGAAGTAACACTATGACACAAACCAAGACGAAAGGACGAAACGGTGGCCCTTCGGGGGTAGATTGCTGCTGGTTCTGCGGAGCCAAGCGTAACGAGGTGGAGATTCTGTTCCAGGGTAAGAACGGAGCCAATATCTGCAATCGCTGCATCGAGAACGGCCACCGCATCCTCAACGAGGAGAGCGAGGCGATGGGCATCAAACCCCACACCGAGCCCGATAACTTTACCGCCGAGGAGCTGATGCGCCCCGCCCAGATTAAGCAGTTTCTGGATCAGTGGGTCATCGGCCAACACGAGGCCAAGCGTACGATGGCCGTAGCGGTCTATAACCACTACAAACGCCTCTTGGCCCAACCCAAGGAGGACGACATCGAGATCGATAAGTCGAACAT
The DNA here is from genome assembly GCA_017436185.1 of Alistipes sp. The sequence goes on from JAFSDP010000003.1 coordinate 97,956, forward strand.
CGTGCTGGTGGGCCCCACCGGTACGGGTAAGACGCTTATCGCCCGCACCATTGCCAAGCTGTTGAAGGTCCCCTTCACCATTGTCGATGCCACGGTGCTTACCGAGGCGGGCTATGTGGGCGAGGATGTGGAGAGCATCCTGACCCGTCTGTTGCAAGCGGCCGACTACAAGGTCGAGCAGGCCGAGCGAGGCATCGTCTTTATTGACGAGGTGGATAAAATTGCCCGCAAGAGCGACAACCCCTCCATCACGCGCGACGTGTCGGGCGAGGGTGTGCAGCAGGCCCTGCTGAAGATTTTGGAGGGCACGACGGTCAATGTGCCGCCCCAGGGGGGTAGAAAGCACCCCGACCAGAAGTTTATTCAGGTCAATACGCGCAACATCCTCTTCATCTGTGGTGGTGCCTTCGACGGCATCGAGAAGAAGATTGCCCAGCGTCTGAATACCCGTGCGATGGGTTATGGTCGCCTGAAGAGCGAGCAGGTCGATCGAGACAACCTGATGAAGTATGTGATGCCGCAGGATTTGCGCTCGTTTGGCTTGATACCGGAGTTGGTGGGTCGTCTGCCGGTGCTGACCTTTATGCACCCGCTCTCGCGCGAGGCGCTGCGCTCGATTCTCACCGAGCCGAAGAATGCCATCGTCAAGCAGTATGAGCGTCTGTTGGAGATGGATGGCGTGGAGCTGAAATTTGAAGACGAGGTGTTGGACTACATTGTCGATAAGGCGGTCGAGTTCAAACTCGGTGCCCGAGGTCTGCGCTCGATTGCCGAGGCGATTATGACCGAGGCGATGTTCGAGTTGCCGTCGAGCAACGAGAAGCGATTTGTGGTGACGTTGGACTATGCCCGTCGCCAATTCGAGCGGGCCAACCAGGCACAACTTAAACAGATAGGATAAACAACAATAACTTAATACCTAAACTTTTTATGGCTACTAATTCCGAATTGAAACGCATTGCCGATAACATCCGTGTGCTGTCGGCTGCAATGGTCGAAAAGGCCAAGTCGGGTCACCCCGGTGGCTCGATGGGCGGTGCCGATTTTATGGCAGTGTTCTTTACCGAGTTCCTGAACTACGATCCGAAGCGTATGGATCACCCCTACCGTGACCGTTTCTTCCTCGATCCGGGCCATATGTCGCCGATGCTCTATGCTACGTTGGCGCTGGCCGGCAACTACACGCTGGAGGATCTGAAGAACCTGCGTCAGTGGGATAGCGTGACGCCCGGTCACCCCGAGGTGGATGTGATGCGTGGCGTGGAGAACTCGTCGGGCCCGCTGGGTCAGGGTCACGCCATTGCCCTCGGTGCAGCCATTGCCGAGCGCTTTATGGTGGCTCGCTTTGGTGAGTGGATGGCTCACAAGACCTACGCCTACATTTCGGATGGTGCCGTTGAGGAGGAGATTTCGCAGGGTGTAGGCCGCATCGCCGGCCACCTGGGTCTGTCGAACTTCATTATGTACTACGACTCGAACAACATCCAGCTCTCGACCAAGGTGGACGAGGTGGATACCGAGGATGTAGAGATGAAGTACAAGGCGTGGAATTGGAACGTGCTGAAGGTGGATGGCCACAACATCGAGGAGTTGCGTGCTGCGTTGGTGGCTGCCAACCAAGAGACGGAGCGTCCGACCCTTATCATCGGTCGCACGATTATGGGTAAGGGTGCTGTCGCTGCCGACGGCTCGTCGTTCGAGGATAAGGTTTCGACCCACGGTCAGCCGCTGTCGGCTGCCGGTGCCGACTTTGCAGGCACGATGAAGAACCTGGGTGCCGATCCCGAGAATCCGTTTGTGATTTTCGCCGAGTCGGAGGCTGTCTTTGCCGCCCGCAAGGAGGCTCTGCAGGGTTGGAGCGATGAGATTGGTGCTACGGAGAAGGCTTGGCGTTCGGAGAACAAGTCGCTGGCTGCCAAGTTGGATCGCTTCCTGAAGAACGAGCTGCCCGAGATCGACTACAAGGGCATCGAGATGAAGGCCGACGTGGCTACCCGAGCCGCTTCGGCTACGGTGCTGAGCGTCTTGGCCGACAAGGTTGAGAACCTGGTGGTTGCTTCGGCCGACCTCTCGAACTCGGATAAGACGGATGGCTACCTGAAGAAGACGACCGCCTTCCAGAAGGGCGACTTCACGGGTAAGTTCTTCCAGGCCGGTGTTTCGGAGCTGACGATGGCCTGCGTGATGAACGGTATGGCCCTGCACGGTGGTGTGATTCCCGCCTGCGGTACCTTCTTTGTCTTCTCGGACTATATGAAGCCTGCCGTACGTCTGTCGGCCCTGATGCGCCTGCACGTGATTTATATCTGGACGCACGACTCATTCCGTGTGGGTGAGGATGGTCCTACGCACCAGCCCATCGAGCACGAGGCTCAGATTCGTCTGATGGAGCACCTGAAGAATCACCACGGTGAGCGTTCGATGGTAGTGCTTCGTCCGGCCGATGGCGAGGAGACGGTGATGGCTTGGAAGGTGGCCCTCGAGGAGGAGCGCCCCGTAGCGCTGATTCTGTCGCGTCAGAACATCAAGACCCTGCCGACGCTGGGCAGCCTGCGCCGTGAGGAGGCTACGCAGGTGGCCAAGGGTGGCTATGTTGTGGTAGATGCTGCCAAGCCTGCTGCAGTGCTGGTGGCTACCGGTTCGGAGGTTTCGACCCTCGTGGAGGGTGCCGAGAAGCTGGCCGAGGAGGGCATCGCCGTACGCGTGGTGAATGTGCCCAGTGAGGGTCTGTTCCGCGATCAGCCCCGCTCGTACCAGGAGTCGGTACTGCCCGCAGGTCTGCCTCGCTACGGTATGACGTCGGGTCTTCCCGTGAACCTGCTCGGTCTGGTGGGTGAAAACGGCGTGATCCACGGTCTGGACCACTTCGGCTATTCGGCCCCCTACAAGGTGCTGGATGAGAAGTTCGGCTACAACGGTGCAACCGTGGCTGCCGAGGTTAAGAAGATGCTCGGCAAATAAAGCGAAATGCCCCCCCCTGTTATACCCGTTTCGGGGTACTAATTGAGGGGATTGTATATGAAAAAGTGGCTATCCAATTCGGATGGCCACTTTTGTTTTGCATCATTACCATTTTTAATCTTTAATCTTTAATTTTTCGCCTTGTTCCTTTTTATATAATAGGTAGGCGTTCACCACATTCTGCCAGATGGCAAAGAATCCGCCCGAAAGGGCCGTGATGGGCGAGAGGAAGGTGTAGCCGAGCCAGATGATGAAGACGTTGTTCTTCTGACCCAGCGCCTGACCGCCGACCACCTGCTCGCCATATTTGAGGCCGATTTTACGCCCTACCCAGAATTGGAAGATACACCCCGCCAAGGCAATCAGTGCGATGCCCACCTGGTAGGCGACGGGCGAAGAGTCGTGCACCAAACTCTTGGTGGTAACAACGATGGCCAGCGTCAGGGTGCAGACCCAGAGGTAGAAGGCGGCATCCTTCGACGAGGCGCACAGCCGGTGGAACTTCGGCAGCAGCTTCTCGACGGCCACCGCCGCAAACAACGGAAGAATCAGCACGGGGAAGATGCGGTTGCTGATGGTCCAGAAGGCGGGGAGGAACGAGACCCCCTCCTGCGGATGGACCAACGGCAGGACCAAGGGGGCCAGGATGGCCACCACGAAGTTAATCAGCAGGGTGTAGGTCGTCACCGAGGCAGCATTGCCACCCAGCTTGACGGTGAAGACCACCGCTGCCGCCGCCGTAGGGCAGAGGAAGCAGAGCATGGCACTCTCCACCAAGATGCGTGACGGATGGTCGGGCATTACGACCAGCACCACGGCAAAGAGGGCAAAGAGCGAGATCTGGATAAGCATCGGCCACCAAAACCACCGCTTGAGCTTGAGGTCGCTCAGCTTGATTTTGCAGAACGAGAGGAAGAGCATCAGAAAGAGCAGCGTGGGCTGAATGATGGCTACGGCCTCTTCGGCCAGGTGGTAGGTTCCGTCGGGCCAGGGGAGGGCCGTAAAGAGAAAGTAGGCGGCCACGCCCACCACCATTGCAATGGGGAGGGTCCAGCGGCGCAAGATGTCGATAAAAGTGTTCATGGGGGCAAAGGTATAAAAAATGAGGATTTTCGTCATCGAAAACCCTCATTTTCTGCATTGAGTGATCGTATTACTCGATCTTCTTCCAGTAGCGCGACAGCGAGATGGGACCCAGCGAGCCCTTCACACGCAGCGTGGCGTCGTCCTTGAACGAGCACTCCACCTTGTAGGTCTTGCCGTTGATGGGCTTATAGACCTTACCGCCGTTCCACGCATTCTTCTTGGCGTCGTAGCTAATGCCATAGACAATGACTACCTGGTCCGAGGGGGTGTTGCGCTTGGCAGGATCGGGGTTCTTTACGTCCATCTTGCGGCTGCCATCGGGGTTGTTCGGCTCCGAAAGCCAGATGATTTGACCCTGATAGGTGCCATCGGCGCACTTCGTGAAGCGTACCTTCGACTGACGACCCTCCTCCTCGACGGAGTAAACACCTATGATTTTGTCGGCTGCCGACTGGGCGAAGGTGTTGGTCGTAAACAACATAACGAGCGCAAAGAGGCCCAATTTGAAGATGTTTTTCATAGCTTTGAATGTTTTGTTTTCGGTGCAAATATACTAAAAAAAAGGAAATATAGCACAAAATGCCCCTCGAAATGCAAATTAAGGATATTAAAGAGCTTAACGAACTTAACGAAGAACTCTCAATAGCAAGTCCCCCTCCAGGGAGGGGGATTTAGGGGGTGGTCTGGTACCCCACATTGAGGGGGGCGCATACCTCTGAGCGAGAAAATCGGGTTAAAATTTTGCAGTTACGGGAATTTGCCGTTCTATACTTCAAGTCCCCCTCCAGGGGAGGGGGATTTAGGGGGTGGTATGGAATGCTCTTCCACATTGGGAGTGCCAACTGACTCTAATTAAAGAAAGTGCGGTAATTTTTTGCAACCTCGCTTTTTTGCCTTATCTTTGCACTCCCAATGTGGAAAGGATTTGACTGATTGCAACCACAATAAAAAATCGCTAAAACAGCTTATTTTTTATCATTCAGCCTACTTTCCCATTTATATGTTTAACCATTAAAAAACGTATCAAATGGGTTTTTTATTTACCTCGGAGTCCGTTTCGGAAGGACATCCCGATAAGGTGTCGGACCAGATTTCCGATGCTATTCTTGATGAGTTTCTGCGCCACGACCCCCAGTCGAAGGTGGCTTGCGAGACCCTCTGCACGACGGGTCTTGTGATGGTTGCCGGCGAGGTGCGTTCGGAGGCCTATGTCGATGTGCAGGAGGTTACCCGCCGTGTGATTCGCAAGATCGGCTACACGAAGAGCGAGTACCAGTTCGACTGCAACTCGTGCGGCATTTTGTCGGCCATTCACGAGCAGTCGTCGGATATCAACCAGGGCGTAGCCCGCGAGAAGGAGGAGGAGCAGGGCGCCGGTGATCAGGGTATTATGTTCGGCTATGCCTGCAACGAGACCCGTGAGCTGATGCCCGCCACGCTGATCCTTTCGCACGTGATTTTGAAAGAGCTGGCCGACATCCGTCGCGAGGGCAAGGTGATGTGCTACCTGCGTCCCGACTCGAAGTCGCAGGTGACCATCGAGTACGACGAAAAGACGGGCAAGCCGCTGCGTGTCCACACGATTGTGGTCTCGACGCAGCACGACGAGTTCATCCTCCCCTCGGAGAACCTTTCGGAGAAGGAGGCCGAGCAGCAGATGCAGCAGCAGATTCGTGAGGATGTGCGCACGATTCTCATCCCCCGCGTAAAGGCTCGCCTGGAGCGTGCCAACGACAAACTCTCGGAGCTGATCGACGAGGAGTATATCCTGCACGTCAATCCGACGGGTAAGTTCGTTATTGGCGGCCCTCACGGCGATACGGGCCTGACGGGTCGCAAGATCATTGTCGATACCTATGGTGGTCGTGGTGCCCACGGTGGTGGCGCCTTCTCGGGCAAGGACTCCTCGAAGGTGGACCGCTCGGCCGCCTATGCCGCCCGCCACATCGCCAAGAATATGGTCGCCGCAGGGGTAGCCGATGAGGTGCTTGTCGAGCTGTCGTATGCCATCGGTATCGCCGAGCCGCTGTCGGTCTATGTCAATACCTACGGCACGAAGAATGCGGCGCTGGCCGAGCTGTCGGATGGCGAGATTGCCCGCCGCATCGCTACGCTCTTCGACCTGCGTCCCCACGCCATTGTGCGCCGCTTCGGTCTGAAGAATCCCATCTTCGAGGCCACCGCTTCGTATGGCCACTTCGGCAACCGCCCCTACACCAAGACGGTCACCTGCTACGAGGGTGGCAAGCCTGTGGAGCGTGAGGTGGAGTTCTTCGGTTGGGAAAAGCTCGATATGATTGAGCCGATCCAAAAGAGCCTGGGCCTGTAAGCATCAAGAGCAAAAAAAGAGAGGGAGTGCAACGTAAAATTTGCACTCTCTTTTTTTGTTTTTTGCATACGATTTGCGTGATGCGCTACGTTTATATAGCGTAGAGAAAACCCGAAAATGCCTATGAAGCAACTTTCCACAGCTAAATAACTAATTATTCACTGAAGAAAGTCTTATGAAACAGTTTTTTTTAATGCTCGGTTTGGTGGCCCTGTCGGCTGCTGCGGGCGGTGCGACGGCCTACTACGTAACGGCCAACGATAACGACAATATCCAATACATCACCCAAGAGGTGGAGCGCAGCCCCGCGTTGGGTACCCACTTCACGGCCTACGAGGAGGGCAACTATCCCGACCTGACGTATGCGGCCGAGAATGCCGTCAAGGCGGTGGTTAATATCGAGGCGGTGCAGCAGGTGGCTGTGCCGCAGCGTGGCTACGACCCCTTCCTGGAGTTCTTCGGCATCCCTCAGGGCTACGGCCGTCAGGGGGAGCCTCGCTACCAGGAGCGTCGTGCAGGCGGCTCGGGCGTGATTATCTCGGAGGATGGCTACGTCGTGACGAACAACCACGTGGTGGATGGAGCCACGAAGCTGCGTGTGCAGCTCAACGACGGGCGCACCTACGATGCCGAACTCATTGGTAAGGACTCGGCCACGGATATTGCCCTGCTGAAGATCGACGAGAAGGGGCTTCCTACGCTGCCCTTCGGCTCGTCGGATGCCCTGCGTCTGGGCGAGTGGGTGCTGGCCATTGGCTCGCCCTACAACCTCCAATCGACCATCACGGCCGGTATTGTGAGTGCCAAGGCCCGTACGCTGGGTGCCCTGTCGAACGACCCCGACGACTTCTCCATCGAGTCGTTCATTCAGACCGATGCCGCCGTCAATCCCGGTAACTCGGGCGGTGCGCTGGTCAATACCCGAGGCGAGTTGGTGGGTATCAACACCCTCATTCAGTCGCAGACGGGCAGCTACATCGGCTATTCGTTTGCCGTTCCCGAGGCCATCGTAAAGAAGGTGGTGGTCGATTTGAAGCAGTATGGCGTGGTGCAGCGTGCCCTGCTCGGTATCGGTTTTCAGGTCATCGACCAGACCTTTATCGATCGTATGGGCGAGGAGACGGGCATCAAGCAGATTGGCGGCATCTATGTCGGCTCGGTCGAGGAGGGTGGTGCCGCCTCGGAGGCAGGCATCCGCAAGGGCGACATCATTACCCACATCGACGGAGTGGCGGTGAACGACGCTGCAACGCTGCGTGAGCGCATTGCACGCCACAGTCCGAACGATAAAGTCAAAATTTCGGTAAAAAGAGACTCTCAAACGAAACTTTTTGAGGTGACGTTGCGTAATAAAGCCGGTAAAACAGAACTTCTCACCAAGGAGGATAGCGATGTTGCCGAGGAGCTTGGTGGCAAATTTGCCGATGCAAGCGAGCGTTTGTGCCGTGAATTGGAGATTCGTGGCGGCGTGCAGGTGACCTCGATCAAGGCCGATGGTATTTTGGCTCGGGCTCGTGTGAAGGAGGGTTTTGTGATTACCCACATCAACAACCGTGCTGTGTATGCGCTCTCCGACCTCAAGAAATTGACCGGCAAGGTGCGCTCCATCGACGGCATCTATCCCAACGGTCGCTCGGCAAGCTATGTGCTCGTTGAGTAGAATTGGCGACAGAGGTTTTGTCCTAAACAGCAGAGATAACGGGTGGTTGGTGTGAACCTTCCACCCGCTTTTTTTGTGCTGCGGGGTGATATATTCCGCAGGCGGACAGGCTCTCTAAATACGAAACCGGAGAAGTTGTCGTTTTATGTGGGAGGAGTAACGAGGTGAAATAATAATACTTAAATTAGAATATGCGTCAATTAAAAATTACCAAGTCGATTACCAATCGTGAGAGTGCTTCGCTTGATAAGTACCTTCAGGAGATTGGTAAGGAGGAGCTGATTACCGTTGAGGAGGAGGTAGAACTCGCCCAACGTATCAAGAAGGGCGACCAGGAGGCCCTCGAGAAGCTGACGAAGGCCAACCTGCGCTTTGTGGTCTCGGTGGCCAAGCAGTACCAGAATCAGGGTTTGTCGCTGCCCGACCTGATCAACGAGGGTAACCTCGGTCTGATTAAGGCCGCCGAGAAGTTCGACGAGACCCGAGGTTTCAAGTTCATCTCGTATGCCGTGTGGTGGATTCGCCAGTCGATTCTGCAGGCCCTGGCCGAGCAGAGCCGTATCGTGCGTCTGCCGTTGAACCAGGTGGGTTCGCTCAATAAGATCAACAAGGCCTTTGCCCGCTTCGAGCAGGAGCACGAGCGCACCCCCTCGCCCGAGGAGTTGGCTACCGAGCTGGAGCTGCCGAAGGAGAAGGTGACCGACACGCTGCGTGTGGCAGGTCGTCACGTTTCGGTGGATGCCCCCTTTGCCGATGGTGAGGACAACTCGCTGTTGGATGTGTTGGTCAATCCCGACTCGCCCAACGCCGACCGTGGCCTGATCAACGAGTCGCTCTCGACCGAGGTGGACCGTGCCTTGGAGACCCTCACGGAGCGTGAGCGTGACATCATCAAGTACTTCTTCGGCATCGGTTGCTCGGAGATGACCTTGGAGGAGATTGGCGAGAAGTTCGACCTTACGCGCGAGCGTGTCCGCCAGATCAAGGAGAAGGCCATCCGTCGCCTGCGCCACTCGTCGCGCTCGAAGCTGCTGAAGTCCTACCTCGGCTAACGAGCACGAAACGCTACACAACAACAAAGCCTGTTCCATTGCGGAGCAGGCTTTGTTGTTGTAGGTGGGGGTGTGATTACTTCTTGTCCCCCTCGAAAACCTTGTCTTTGGCGCTGGCTGTGGTCGGAACACCGGCATAGCCGCCCAGGTTGCAGTCCGTGAAGCAGATTCCCTCGGCGTGCTCCATCGAGAGGCCGATCTTCGCCTCGTCCACCTTCACTCGGCTAAAGTGCACGTTGTGAATCTTCTCCTGCTCGGTGCCCTGCAACACGATGGCTGCGGCACGGGCCTTTTGGCAGCTCACATCCTCGACGTAGATGTCGTGTACGGCCGTGAAGTGGTGGTTGTCCAGCCCCTCGCCGGCATACATCGAGGTGAGGAAGATCAGATCCTCCACCTCTCCAAACGAGCAGTTATTGACAAAGATGTTGCGGATGAAGCCCCCTCGGTCGGGGTTGGTCTTGATGTAGAGGCCACGCTTGCAGTAGCCGCCGTAGGTGCAGTTCTCGATAAAGACATTCTCCACGCCCGACGACATCTCGCTGCCCAGCACCACGCCGTGCAACCCCTTGAAGCGGCAGTTGCGGATGATGATGCCCGACGAGGGGGTGGCGGTCGCACGGCCGTCGTCGTCACGACCGCTCTTGATGGCCACGTTGTCGTCGCCGTTGTTGAATTCGATGTTCTGAATCAGCACATCCTGGGCATACTCGGGGTCGATACCGTCGTTATTGACCAGCTTGGCATCGTAGCGAATGGCGTCGCAGATGATGTTGCGCGACTTCAACAGATGGATGCACCAGAAGGGGGCATTGGTGATAAAGACCCCTTGGATGGTCACCTGCTCACACTCGTAGAACTGGATAAGTTGGGGACGCAGGTAGTGTCCCTCGCCAAAGTTACGCTCCGCAACGGGCGTTTGGGTGTGGTTGTAGTGGCGGCTCAGATCCTTGCTTGCGCCCTGTTGCCCCTTCCAGGTGGCAAAGGTGGTGGCGGCATTGCCGTCGATGGTGCCTTGGCCGATGATGGCGACATTCTTCAGCCCTCGGCCGTAGATGAAGGGGCTGTAGTTCTGCACGAAGGTCCCCTCCCAGCTCGTCTCGACGATGGGCAGGTAGTAGCTCGGCTCGGGCGAGAAGCGCAGCACGGCGCCCGCTTCGAGGTCGAGGCAGAGGTTATCAATGAGGTGAATCGGCCCGCAGAGGTAGTATTCGCCGGCGGGAATGACCAGACGAGCACCGCCCAACTCCTTGGCTCGGGCGATGGCACGATCGAAGGCGGGCTTGGCATCGGTGATGCCGTCGGCAACCACTTCGAAGTCGGTCAAACGAAGCTCTTGGGTCGGTATGGTGGCACCGGTGATGCGTGCCAGAATGGCATCACGCATCGCCTCACGGTCGAGCGTCGGGGTCGAGGTTGAGGTCGGGGTGGTGCAGGCGGCCAGCGATAGGAGGGCAGCAACGAGAATCAGCAATCGTTTCATAGGGGTGTAGTTATTACCAGTTAATCGGGGTTTGTCCGTGGGCGATGAGGTAGTCGTTGGCCTTCGAGAAGTGCTTGCAGCCCCAGAAACCACGATAGACCGAGAGGGGTGAGGGGTGGACACTCTTCAGGATGCAGTTCTTCTGCGGATCGGCAATGGCCCCTTTGCGCTGGGCGTAGCTGCCCCACAGCAGATAGACGATGCCCTCCTTGCGGGCGGCAATGGCACGCACTACGGCATCGGTGAACTGCTCCCAGCCTCTGCCTGCGTGTGAGGCGGCTTCGTGCTCACGCACCGTCAGCACGGCGTTCAGCAGCAGTACCCCCTGCTCGGCCCATCGGTCGAGGTTACCCGACGAGGGGATGGGGGCACCGGTGTCGGTCGAAACCTCCTGAAAGATGTTGCGCAGCGAGGGAGGGAAGGGGACTCCGTCGGCCACCGAGAAGCACAATCCGTTGGCTTGGCCCGGACCGTGATAGGGATCTTGGCCGATGATGACCACCTTCAGCTTCTCGACGGGACACTTGTCGAAGGCTCGGAAGATGTTGCTGCCTCGGGGGTAGATGCGGCGGGTGGCATACTCCTCCTTAACGAACGAAATCAGCTCCTCGAAGTAGGGCTTATCGAACTCCTCTTTGAGGAGCTCTTTCCAATCTTGGGCTATTTTTACCTCCATATTTTTTTCGGTTGTTTGGGTAAAGATAGACAATTTTTTCCTAATTTTGTGCTATGAAGCGATTTTTATATACCCTGACCGCCCTGACGCTGATGGCGTTGGCGGGTTGCTCGGAGCGTGAGCCCGAGGTGAAGAGCCTGATCTATCTGATTGGCGATGGTATGGGCTTGGCCCAGATGACGATGATCGAGGTCGAGGAGGACTATGCTCCGACCCCCTTCTCGCGTGCCGAGGCCGTTTCGCTGGTGACCACCCGCTCGGCCAACAACCGTGTGACCGACTCGGCAGCGGCAGGTACGGCGTTGGCCTCGGGCTTTAAGACCAATAACTCGATGCTGGGTGTCACGCCCGATTCGGTGGCCGTGAAGTCGATGATGGAGATGGCTCGTGACGCAGGCAAGGCGACGGGTCTGGTGGTGAGTTGCTACCTGCAACACGCCACACCGGGGGCCTTCTATGCCCACCAACCGGGTCGCCATATGACCGAGCAGATTACCGATGATTTGGTCGCTTGCAATTTCGATGTGATGATTGGCGGTGGCAGTCGTTGGCTTACCGACACTCACCGTGCCACCCTCACCGAGCGAGGTTATACCCTCTCGTTCGACCGTGAATCCTCATTGGCGGCCACCTCCCGACCGCTGCTTGCGATGGTCGAGGCGGAGTACCTGCCCCAGGCTCCCGAGCGTGGCGACTTCATCCCCCGTGCCACCGAGAAGGCGTTGGCACTGCTTTCGGATAGCGACGAGGGCTTTATGCTGATGGTCGAGGGGTCGCAAATCGACGGTGCGGGTCACGGCAACGATGCCCCCTACCTCTTGGCCGAGATGCGTGATTTTGCCGAAGTGGTCGAGCTGGCCTTTAACTATGCCGATACCCATCCGGGTACGTTGGTGGTGGTGACGGCCGACCACGAGACGGGCGGCCTCTCGATGCCGAGCGGCAAGAGCGATTTCACCCTTTCCGAGAGCGGCATCGACTACCGTTTCGGCACGGGTTCTCACTCGGCTATTCGGGTGCCGGCCTACTTCTATGGCACGGGAGCCGACCGTTTCCCCGCTTTGATGGAGAATACGGAGTTGGCCGAACGGTTGATGCACCTCTTAAAAATAAAGCCTGTCGAGTAAGACAGGCTTTTTTCTTGGCGGTTACCACCCGAATCCTGAACGGCGGTGGGTGAGATTGCTTGAGTTTTGGTTGTCGAGTTGCGGTTGTGTCTTCTGATTGTTGCCCGAGTAACTGCCGTTGCTCATCTCGGGGTTCCGATAATGGGCCGGGATGCGGAACAAGAGCGGCAGATAGTAGCGCACACGTACCGGCTTACCGTCTTTCATTCCGGGGGTCCAGCGAGGGGAGTAGCGCAAGATACGCTCTAACTCTTTGTCGCACATCGGATGCACGCTCTGCACAATTTCGATGTTGCTGACACGACCATCCTTTTCGATGACAAACGAGGCAATCATCGTCCCTTCGATGCCCTTTTCGAGCATATATTTCGGATAGCCGATTTTGGTGGCTACCCACTGGCGAAAGTCGTTCAGCGTGCCACCCTTCTTGAAGGTGGGGTGGACATCAATGTGCTCTTCGATGGGGGCATCGTCTGTCTGTTTGGCCTCTTTTTGTGCCATTGTGTGGAGCGTAAGGCCCAACATCAACAGGAGAAGCAGTAGTCGTTTCATAGGGGACGGGTGTGAAAGATTTTTTTGGTTTTAGAATGCTCGCTCACGGTTCTCTTCGTTGTCCTTCTCGCTGCGGTCGATCTCGTCGCCCTCCCACTCGAAGGGGGGGAACTCGGTGCGACCTCCCAGCCCGAAGCGCAGGTAGGTGATGGGCAGCCCCATCTCTAAAAAGCGGCTTTCGTAGGCGGTCTTGACCGAGAGGGTCTCATCGGCAAAGCCCGAGCCGTAGATGTCGTCGTTGGCCACCTCCAACGGCAGGTCGTAGTGCTCAACGAGCGCCTTCGTGTAGCCATAGAGGTGCTTCGAGTCGGTCTTGAGGTTGATGCGGCCCTCGGGGGCGAGCAGCTGTGCGTAGCGTGCCAAAAAGAGGGGCGACGTAAGGCGTTTCTTGGCACGACGGGTCTTGAGCTGCGGATCGGGGAAGGTGATCCAAATCTCGCTCACCTCGCCCGGGGCGAAGAGGTGAGTGATAAACTCGATGCGGGTACGCAGGAAGCCCACATTCTTCATCCCCTGCTGGGTGGCCGTCTTGGCACCTCGCCACATACGGGCACCCTTGATGTCGATGCCGATGTAGTTCGACGCTGTGTCTCGCTCGGCCAGGGCAACGGTATATTCTCCCTTGCCGCAACCCAACTCCAAAATGATGGGGCGGTCGTTGTGGAAGAAGTCACGGTGCCAATGCCCCTTCAAGGGGTGGTCTTGGGCGAAGACGGCATCGAACTCGGGCTGCACGAAGCAGGCGAAGGTCTCGTTTTCGGCAAATTTGCGTAGTTTATCCTTTCCCATTGCTTTACTCTTTGAACAATACACCTACGGCCTCCACACGGTGGACGGGTCGCAGGGGTGTGATGATGAAATAGTAGTTGCCCGCTATCGGCAGTTGCACCCCACGGCGGTAGGAGATCTCCTCGACGGCGTGCAGCGAACTGATGCGGCGGGGTGGGGTGAAGACCAGGTGATGCAACTCCTCGGTGCGCAATGAATCGGGCGTGAGGGTCTCGATGCGGACCGTCAGACTATCCTCCCGAAAGTCGGGGTCGAGCCTGAGAAACAACTTCAGCTCCCGCTCCGAGCGGGTATCTTGGTTGGGAACACGCACCACAACGCCCTCCTGCCAGCAGTTGCCGACCACATCCGCAACGTAGGCTTCACGCCCCGAGCCACAGGCGGTCAGAAGTAGCGATGCGATGAGCCACAGCCAACTATGTTTCAGACGCTCCATCGGCCGTTACTCCCCCTTGTTGCCACCCTCGTTGCGCGGCCCGTTGGGGTGCTGTGGACGACGATGGCGGTTATTGCGGTGGCGGTTGCCGTTGTGACGAGAACGCTCCTCGCCCCCCTCGGTGGCCGGCTGAGTGGACTGGCCGTTTTGGGGTGCCGACTGCTCGTTTTGCGGACGGGGCTGACGCTGCGGACGACCCTTGCCCCCCTCACGACGCTCTGTTCGCTCACCCTTCTGGGGCTGCTCCTTGCTCTGCTCTGTTTTGGGTTGCTCTGTTTTAGGCTGCTCGGCCTTGGGCTGTTCGGTCTTGGGTTGTTCGGCACGCTGCTCACCCTTTGCTTGGCGCTTGCCCTTCGACTTATTCTTCTTCTTGCGCTTGGCCTTGTCGAAACGGGTGATGCTGTCCTCCTCCGAACGGTAGGTCGGCTCCTCAATCTGCTCGCCAATCTCTTCGTCGCCCTGCAACTTATCGACCTTGATACCGGCACGGTTCTCGGCCAAAATCTCCTCGACACGGCCAATCGAGAGGGTCGTGAGGTTCGAGAGGATATCTTTGCTCGACGAGAAGGTCATCGTACCGGCCAGGATATCGTTCTTGACCCAGAACCACTCGCCGTCGATGGTCTGCAGCGGCTCGCGCAGACGAGGGAAGGCCTTGCGTGCCTCGGCATAGACGTCGTACTCGTACATCATACAGCACTTGAGTTTCGAGCACTGACCGGCCAACTTCTGGGGGTTGAGCGAGAGGTCCTGCGTGCGGGCGGCACCCGTCGTGACACTCGAGAAGGTGGACATCCACGAAGCACAGCACAACTCACGACCACAGGCACCCAGACCACCGATGCGCCCTGCCTCCTGACGGGCACCAATCTGCTTCATCTCGATGCGGATGTGGAAACGCTCGGCAAAGACCTTGATCAGCTCACGGAAATCGACACGCTCGTCGGCGATGTAGTAGAAGATGGCCTTGATTTTGTCGCCCTGATACTCCACGTCGCCAATCTTCATATTCAGCCCCATATCAGCGGCAATCTGGCGCGAAAGAATCATCGTCTCGTGCTCCAGGGCGATGGCCTCCTGCCAACGCTCGATGTCATAGGGCTTGGCCTTGCGGTAGATCTTGCGGAACTCGCCGTTCTGGGGGTTGAAGCCCGTGCGGCGCATCTGTTTGAGGACCATATCGCCCGTGAGCGAGATGATGCCGATATCGTGGCCCGGAGCCGCCTCGACGGCGACGATGTCGCCACGCTTAAGCTCCAGATTATTGACATTTTGGTAGAATCCTCGACGGGTATTCTTGAAGCGGACCTCGAAGATGTCGCACTCGCCGTGCTGGGGGTAGCTCTCGAGCCAATTCTCCTCGTGGAGCTTGAAGCACCCTTCCTTGGCCTCAGCCTCGAGCGTCTCGCCCCCCTCGATAAAGCAGCAGCCACGCCCCACAACGGGACGGCAACAACATTTTTTGGTCTTATCGGGTGTCTGATCGTATTCCATAATGGTAGGTATATTTGGCTTCAAAGTTACAAAAACGAATTTAGAATTCAAAATTTAGACTACCGTGTGAATTTTTCGGCGGATGCGCCACATCATCAACAGGGCGGCTGCCGAGAGTCCGAACGAGTAGCTGAGGAAGAATCCCGAGGCTCCCATTCCGCCAGGAATGCCGAGCAGGTAGCCCGCAGGCAGGTTGATGAGCCAGTAGGCCGTGAAGGCGATGGGCATAATGATTTTCACATCCTGCAAGCCGCGCAAGATGCCCACCGAGACATTCTGCATACCGTCCCATAGTTGGTACAGGGCGACAAAGAACATCAGGTCGGCCGTGATGGCAATCACCTCCTCGTTGTCGGTGAACAGCCGTGGAATGTCGTAGCGCAAGAGAATGAAGACCAGCGAAGCAATGGCACTCCACAGCAACACCAGATGGTAGGTGGCGTGGGTGGCCAGACGCAGCTCCTCGCGATTGCGTTGTCCGTAACAGTGCGAAATGCGGATGGTGGCAGCCGAGCCAATCGAGAGGATGACCATAAAGGCGCAGTTGCCCAGCGTGATGGCTATCTGGTTGGCACTCAACGATTCGGTGCCGAGCCAGCCAATCATTACGCTCGTACCGACAAAGGCCGACGACTCCAAAAACATCTGGCCGGCAATCGGCAGACCGATGGCCATCAGACGTGCCACCCGCTTACGACACAAGGCCAAGAGTGAGAAGCCCTTCAGGTAGGCGGCGTACTGCTTGCGGTAGAGGAAGTAGATGAAGACCATCGCCGCCGAGGCTACGCGTGAAAGGGTTGTGGCCAGACCTGCACCCGTAGCACCCATCTCGGGAAGTCCCCAGTGACCATAGATCAGCAGGTAGTTGAAGCCGATATTCAGCGCATTGGCAATGATGGTGATGGTCATCACCGTCTTGGTGTTCCCCACCCCCTCCAAGAAGGATTTGAAGGCGTAGAAAAAGAGCATAAAGGGGACGCTGAACGAGAGCATCCGATAGTAGGGAATCGCCCCATCGACCACCTCGACGGGTTGGCCCATATAGTAGAGCAGCGGCGCAATGGCATACTGCAACACCCCCACACCGATGCCGAGCAGCGTGTAGAAGATGATGGCGTTGTGCAGCAGCAGCTTGCTTTCGTCGTGTTCGCCTCGGGCAAAGCGTTCGCCCACCAACGGCGTAAGACCCAATGCCACGCCGATGCAGCCAATCAGAATCAGAAAGGCCATCGAACTGCCGAACGACACCGCAGCCAACGGCAGCGGGTCGGCACCACCGTATTGACCCACCATCATCGTGTCGGCCAGCTGGGTGAGCATCTGGCCCACCTGCGTCAGGATGACGGGGATGGAGAGAGCGAGGTTTTTGCGGTATTGCTCTTTGTATTTGGCAAACAGCGTCATAGGTCTTCGTGCTTGGGTAGTTGCGTCGTAGGATGTGAAACCTTACTCCTCACGAAATCCTTGGGCCTTGAGTTTGATCTCGCCACCATCGGGAGTCACGAGATAGCAACCGCTCTTCTCGTCGGTGATGTGGCCGATGACCTCGACCAGCCCCAGACGCATCACCTGCTCGTGCAACTCGAGGGGAACGGTGAAGAGCAACTCGTAATCCTCGCCGCCATTGAGGGCTGCCACCACGGGGTCGAGGTGCATCTCGTCGCTCAACTCGGTCGTCTGGCGTGCCAACGGCATCCGCTCCAGATAGATGCGTGCGCCACACTTCGAACTCTTGCAGAGCTGCATCAGATCGCTGGCCAGCCCATCCGTCAGGTCTATCATCGCCGTCGGGGTGATTTTCTCCTCGTTCAGCACCTCAATGATGTCGGTGCGGGGGCGGGGTTTGAGGTACTTTTCGAGCAGGTACTCGTAGCCCTTGAATTGCGGCTCGGGATTCTCCACGTCGGCCAACACCCGCTTCTCACGCTCCAAGAGTTGCAGACCCATATAGGCGGCACCCAGGTTGCCCGTGATGCAGATCAAATCGTTCTGCTTGGCCCCCGAGCGGCGGGCTATCGCCTCCGGGGCTGCCTCGCCGATGGCCGTCACGGTAATGACCAACCCCGTCATCGAGGCACGGGTGTCGCCACCCACCAGGTCAATCTGCTGCTCGTTGCAGGCAAAACGGATACCTTCGTATAAATCGTCCAACGCCTCGACGGGAATCTTGGCCGAGAGACCCAACGACACCAACAGCCGCTTGGGCAGGGCGTTCATCGCCAAAATGTCGCTCACGGCTGCCGTGACCACCTTGTAACCCAGGTGTTTGAGCGGGAAATAGGTCAAATCGAAATCGATGCCCTCATAGAGGGTCTCGGTCGAAACCACCTGTTGCATTTCGGCGGTGGGAGTATAGACTGCCGCATCGTCACCCACGCCGACGGTGGTCGAGGTGTGGTGGAGTTCAATGGGGGCGGTCAGTCGCTCAATCAAACCGAATTGGCCCAACGAGGCTATCTCGGTACGTTTTTTATTCATAAGTTTCAAAAAATTTTTACAAAATTACGAAAACTTTGGTATCCTTCAAAAATTTAGTGTACTTTTGTCCGGCCAAAACAAGAAATGATGGCCCAAACTTATGATTAATATCGTTTTATTTGGTGCCCCGGGTTGCGGTAAGGGAACCCAGGCGGCTCTGCTCAAAGAGCAGTTCGGTATCGAACACGTCTCGACCGGTGAGGTAATTCGCGGCCACATCCGTCGTGGTACGGAGCTTGGCAAGGCCGTGCAGGCCTGCATCGAGCGTGGTGAGCTGGCTCCCGATGAGCTGGTTATCAATATGATTGCCGACTATGTGGCCGAGCATAAAGATTCGGCAGGCTGCATCTTCGACGGCTTTCCTCGTACGACGGCCCAGGCGGTTGCCTTCGATAAAATCTTGGCCGAGCACGGACTGCAGGTCGATCTGATGGTGCAGATCAAGGTCGAGGAGTCGGAACTGATTCGTCGCATCCTGCTGCGAGGTCAGGAGTCGGGTCGAGCCGATGACAGCTCGGAGGAGGTTATTCGTCAGCGTCTGGAGGTCTATTGGCAGCAGACGGCTGTCGTAGCCGACCACTACGCCGCCCAGAACAAATACAACCGCATCGACGGTATGGGAACCATCGAGGAGGTCAATGGCCGCATCAAAGCCCTCATCGAAGCCCTGAAATAATACATTTTTGGGCTAAATGCTTAATTTTGAGTTCGAAATTTTGAATTCTTAATTTTTTGCTGTACATTTGCCGTCCCCAAAAGGGACAAAACTTAATTTAATAAACAAACGTATGAACAATTACGAAACCGTTTTCATTGTCACGCCGGTTCTGTCGGAGGCTCAGGTACAGGAGGTTGCTGACAAATTCCAGGGTGTTATCACCGAGAACGGCGGTCAGATCGTGAATCGTGAGAACTGGGGCCTCAAGAAGCTCGCTTATCCGATTCAGAAGAAGACCACCGGCTTCTACTTCCTCATCGAGTTCGCCGCTGAGGGTGACATCATCAACAAGCTGGAGACCCAGTATCGCCGCGACGAGCGCGTGATCCGTTTCTTAACTTTCAAGCAGGACAAGTTCGCCGTAGAGTACTCGGAGAAGCGTCGTGCAAAACTTGCTAACAAATCGGAGGAGTAAATTATGGCACAGGAGAATAATGCAGCTCAGTCGGAGATCCGCTACCTCAACCCGGTATCGGTAGACGTGAAGAAGAAGAAGTACTGCCGTTTCAAGAAGCTCGGCATCAAGTATGTGGACTACAAGGACGGTGAGTTCCTCAAGAAGTTCCTCAACGAGCAGGGTAAGATTCTGCCCCGCCGCCTGACGGGTACTTCGCAGAAGTTCCAGAAGAAGGTAGCACAGGCCGTAAAGCGTGCGCGCCACCTCGCTATCCTGCCCTTCGTAACTGATGGTATGAAATAATTAAACAGGAGGACAAGACTATGGAAGTAATTCTGATTAAGGACGTTGAGAACCTGGGTTACGCCAACGACATCGTAAACGTAAAGCCCGGTTACGCAAATAACTACCTCATTCCCCAGGGCTATGCCAAGGCTGCAACGGCTTCGGCAAAGAAGATCCTGGCCGAGAACCTGAAGCAGCGTGCCCACAAGGACGCCAAGATCCTGGCTGACGCTCAGGCCCTCGCAGAGACGATTTCGAACCTGACGCTGACCATCTCGGCCAAGGCTGAGGAGGGTAAGCTCTTCGGTACGGTAACGGCTACCGACCTGTCGGAGGCTCTGGCCGCCAAGGGTATCACGGTTGACCGCAAGGCCATCGTAGTAGATGCCGTAAAGACCGTAGGCGAGTATGTGGCTGTAGCCAAGCTGCACCGTGAGGTGAAGGCTGAGGTGAAGTTCGCCGTAGTAGCCGCCGAGGAGTAATCTTTGCGACATACAAAACAAAAGGGTGTTCCGTCAGGAGCACCCTTTTGTTTTTCGATTTTATAGGGCATCTTTCGCCCCATCTTGCCGAGCGAGACAGTCACATACGCGCAGTATGCTCCTGCCTCGCTCATCTGCGTTGTGACAAAACCTGCACCTCTAAAATCAAAAAACAGGGGAGGGAGAGTGTGGTGACCTAATTGCAAAAGCGGCTTCTTAAGCCGCCCCATCCGGGGCTTACTTCACGAAGTACGAAATCTTCTCGCCTAAAATAAAAAATGCGTTGAGGGTTGCGATAACCTAATCGCAAAAGCGGCTTCTTAAGCCGCCTTGACACCAAACAAAAAGAGCGCCCGAGGGGGACGCTCTTTTTTGTGGTTGTTGCGGGCGATTAGCAGTTCATACCGCCGCAGCAGTGGATGGTCTGGCCGGTGACGTAGGCCGAGAGGTCGGAGGCCAGGAACAGGGCCACTTTGGCCACATCCTCGGGCGTGCCGCCACGACGCAGAGGAATCGACTTGGCCCACTGCTCACGCACCTCCTCGGGGAGGGCAGCGGTCATATCGGTGATAATGAAGCCCGGAGCGATGCAGTTGGCACGGATGCCGCGAGGACCCATCTCCTTGGCGATCGACTTGGCCAGGCCAATCAGACCCGCCTTCGAGGCCGAGTAGTTGCACTGGCCGGCATTGCCACTTACGCCCACGACCGACGACATATTGATAATCGAGCCACCACGCTGGCGCGACATCACGGGCGTCACGGCGTGGATGAAGTTGAAGGCCGACTTCAGATTGACCGTCAGCACGGCATCCCACTGCTCCTCGGTCATACGCAGCATCAGCGTATCTTTCGTGATGCCGGCGTTATTGACCAGAATGTCGATGCGGCCAAAGTCGGCCACCACCTCCGCTACGACGGCGTGCGTTGCCTCGTAATCGGCAGCATTCGAGGCGTAGGCCTTCACCTTTACGCCATACGCAGCCAACTCGGCCTCGGTCTGCTGACCCACCTCGTCGATTCTGAGGTCCGTAAAGGCGATGTTGGCGCCCTGTTTTGCAAACTCCACGGCGATGGCCTTGCCAATGCCTCGTGCAGCACCCGTAATGAGGGCTGTCTTTCCTTCCAGAAGTTTCATAATATTTTTAATTTTAGTGTGTTACCCATCCCAACGACGCAACGCCACGCAGGCATTGTGTCCACCGAAGCCCAGCGAATTCGAAATAGCCACATCCAACTTTCGCTCACGGGCCTTCAGGGGGGTGTAGTCTAAGTCGCACTCCTCGTCTGGGCAGTCCAGACCGATGGTCGGCGGAACAATGCCCGTCTTGAGGGCCATTGCCGAGGCAATCAGCTCCACGGCACCTGCCGCACCCAGCATATGGCCGGTCATCGATTTGGTTGAGCTGACCGACGCACGCTTTGCCTCCTGCTCGCCGAGGGCCAGCTTCAACACCAGCGTCTCAGTCTTGTCGTTGAGGGGCGTCGAGGTGCCGTGTGCATTGACGTAGAGCGCCTCGCCCGCCTGATACTCCGCCTCGTCGAGTGCCTGACGGATAGCCAGCGATGCAGGTCCGCCATCGGGTCGGGGGGCGGTGTAGTGGTAGGCGTCGCAGGTGTTGCCGTAGCCCACCACCTCGGCCAGAATCGTGGCACCACGCTGTAGGGCGTGCTCCAACTCCTCGAAGACAAGAATACCTGCACCCTCGGCAATCACAAAGCCGTTGCGCTCCTTGTGGAACGGAATGGATGCACGGCGGGGATCGTCGCTCAGCGAGAGAGCCTTGCTGTTGGCAAAGCCACCGATGGCCAACGGGTGTACGGCCGCCTCCGAGCCGCCCGTCAGGATGGCGTCGGCATAGCCGTGTTTGATGGCACGGAAGGCCTCGCCGGCCGTGTTGGTCGAGGTGGCGCAGGCCGATACCGAGGGCAGAATAGGCCCTTGTGCCCCGAAGCGGATGGCGACATTACCTGCGGCAATGTTCGAGATCATCATCGGGATGAAGAGGGGCGAAATGCGTCGTGTGCCCTCTTCGAGCAGGGTCTTGGTCTGCTCGACAAAGGTGTTCATACCACCGATGCCCGAGCCGATATAGACACCCAGGCGCGAGGCCTCGATGTTGCGACCCACCTCCAGGTCGGCTTGGCGCATCGCCTCAATCGAGGCGGCGACGGCAAATTGGCTGTAGCGGTCACTGCGGCGCGCCTCGTTGCGATCGAGGCCGTGCGAGGCGGGGTCAAACTGCTTGACCTGACCGGCCACCTTGACCGTCATCTCCTCGTCGATACCCTCAATCAGATCGATACCGCACTCACCTGCAATCAGGTTGTTCCAGAACTCGTCTAACGACTTTCCGACGGGGGTAATGACCCCTGCGCCGGTAATGACTACACGTCGTTGCATAATTTTCTCCAAAATTAGTAAATTTATCTTAAATAATTGCTTTCTATCGGGCTTTTTGGCCACTTTCCACCCCATTTCGGGGAGTTTGAGTGGCCCTGTGAGGCGGGGCGACAGGCAATCGCTCTTTTTGAAAAACCGATAATTTTGCCTATCTTCGCCCCCGTAATCCACTATCGACAACCTCTATGGATGCTCCGAAATTTCTGTTACGCAAGAAATATCTGATCGAATCGGTCCTCTTTGTGGCCCTCTTTTCGTTCATCTTTATGGCGATCTACCAACCCTTTTCCGATACGGCGTGGTTTGGTTTTCGCCCTTTGTCTCGTTTCCTTGTTACACTTTCGTTCTATATTGTAGCCGTCGGCGCCCTCTTTTTGAGCCGCCTGATGCTCTATCTTTGTTTCTCGAATCGTGCCCTCACGATGGGGCGTTATCTGGTTTGGGTGGCCGGCGAGTTTGTCGCCCTGGCCTCGATTTACACCCTCTTTACCATCGCCTTCGAGATGGACGGCACGGGCATTACGGTGGCCCAATTCGGGCGTATTCTGCTCTGCGTGGCCCTGATTATGGCCATTCCCTACTCGCTCATCTCGCTCTATACGGCCAACCGTGAGAAGACCGAGGAGCTGAACCTAATGCGCCTAAAGAATGTCACCGAACACCGTGCAGCCGACACCTCCCGTCTGGTCCACTTCTACGACAACAACGGGGTGTTGAAGATGTCGGTGGGCGAGGATACCCTCTACTACATCGAGTCGCAGGACAACTATGTGCGCATCTACTACCTGCTGGACGAGAAGCTCGTAAGCTATATGTTGCGTGGCAAGACCCAGCGTATCGAGGAGGCCCTGCAGGGTACCTCGCTGGTGCGTTGCCACCGCTCCTACATCGTCAATCTGAAGCGAATCAACCACTACGACAACCGCTCCGATCGTGCCGTCATTTCGCTCGATCACCCCTCGGCCAAGCCCATTCCCGTCTCGAAGAGCTACTACCGAGCCATCACCGAGCAGGTTGCTTCGCTCGAGCAGCAGGCCTAACCTTTTGGACTGTAAGTTTCGTTCATTGCCGCCCAATGGTTATCCGTGAGGGCGGTGATACGTCGTGTGTGGGCCGCCAGCAGGCTGTCTGCCTCCGTCACAAAGAGCGAAGCCGACGAGGCGAGCTGCGGTTCACGCTCCGCCTCGGCCACCAACAGCAGACTCATCAACAGCACGCCGCCGCACTCGACCAGTCGGCGACCGTGACGCTCGCTGCCACCATTCATCGTGGCCACGGCACGCACCGCCTCCGAGAACTTATTGACCAGCGCAGCCAACCTCCGTTTCTCGTTTTGCAACACGCCGTGACCAAAGAGCGTGCGGCTCAGTTGGTGCAACTCCTCGACCAACATCCCATCCATTGTGTGGCGCAAGGCGGCCACCACCTGCATCTGCGAGGTGCCCTCGTAGATGGTCACCACTCGGGCATCACGCACCAGACGTTCGATCGGAAAATCGGCCATATAACCCGCTCCGCCGTGCACCTGCAGGGCATCGTAACAGATGGAGTTGCAGTATTCGCCCGCCATCAGTTTCAGAATGGGGGTGTAGAGGTCGCACAACTGACGACGGTGGCGCAACTCGGCCAGCTCCTCGGCATTGAGGTCGGCTTTCGTGCTCAATCCATCAATCAAATCAACCATTCGGGCCGTCTCGTAGAGCAGCGCACGGCACGCCTCCAAACGGGCACGACCGAGTGCCAACAGCTCCTGTATGGGGGCCAGCGTAGCGATGGGTTTGCCAAATTGTTCCCGCTCACGGGCATATTGTTCAGCCTCACGCAGGGCCGCCTCGGCAATGCCTACGGCCTGCGCTCCGATGCCCAGACGGGCACTGTTCATCAGGGCCATCACATATTTTATCAACCCCATACGACGTACGCCCACCAACTCGACGGGGGTGTTGTGAAAGTGCAATTCGCAGGTGGCCGTACCACGAATGCCGAGCTTGTGCTCGGTGCGTCGTACCGTCACGCCGCCCCACGCCTTGTCGTGCAGAAAGAGCGACAACCCACGCCCATCCGACGAGCCTGCTTCGCTGCGGGCAAGGATGAGTTTCAGATCGGCATCTCCGTTGGTAATGAAACGTTTAACGCCATTCAGATACCATTGCTGACGCTCCTCGTCGAAGGTGGCCTCCAACCGTGCCGACTGCAAATCCGACCCGGCATTCGGCTCGGTCAAGACCATTGCACAAGTCGCTCCGTGGGCGATGCGTTGCAGGTATGCGTCACGCTGTTCGTCATTGCCAGCCAAGGCGATGGTTTGGCCACAATTCTGCAAGGCCCACAGACAGGCCAAACTGCTGTCGGCTCGGGCGATGAGCTCGGTGGCCATCACAAAGAGGGTGGTCGGGAAGTTCAACCCCTCGTGGTCGCGGGGGAGCGAAAGAGCCCAAAAACCGCTCTCGGTAAGCCGCTCAAGGTGGCGCTGCATTGCCTCGCCATAACGGGCTCGACCCTTCTCGACCCGACACCCCTCCCGATCGACCGTGGCCGCCTCCGTGGCAAAGACTTCGCCACACAGCGCACCCAACTGCTCCATCGCCAGACGATAGCAAAGGTGTGCATCGGCTGTGTCGTGGGGGGCAAAAGGGTAGAGGGCGGCCTCCTCGAACCTACCCTCACGCAGCGCAATGATGCGCTCCATCGCGGGGTGACGGAGGTAGTGTTGAAGCAGGCTGTTATCGTTGAAGAAATTCTTCATAATTAACTCGTTATAGTAGTTCGACCAACGCTTTGGCTGCTGTCTCGGCATCGGCTACCAACACCCTGCGGCCCTTGTGGCATAGGGGTGCATCCGCATCGGTGTTGATAGCCACAACGCAGGTTGTTGGGGCGATTCCGACCGTGTGCAGCCGATCGCCCGAGATACCGAAGGCAAGGTAATAGTCGGGGGCTATCGAACAGCCCGTGCGACCCACCATCTGTGCGTGGTCAATCAGGTCGTTATCCACCGCAGGGCGAGTGCCTACAACCTGACAATTCATCTTCTCGGCCAGGCGGTTGATGTGGCTCATCGCCTCACGGCTTACGCCACCGCCCACGCCCACCATCCAACTGCCCTGCCGACGACCGATAAGGGTCGCAAGCTCCTCAATGGTAATGGGTTGCTGCAAGGTCTGCATTGTCTCGAAATGCTCCTCGGCGGCCGACTCGGGTCGTTGTTGGTGACGCTCCGCAAGGAGTTGTCGCACATTGATGTTAAGCATACATAAAGCGTTTGATGCTCCCCTTCGGTGTCTTGGCAAAGGGGCTCTCCATCAGTTCGTAGTCGATGACGGCCGAGTAGGCGGGGATGCGCTGGTTCAGCTCGTCGAGGTTTTTCTGCATCAACCCTTCGAGTGTCGTGTGGTCGATGTGGTCGGCCATCGCCTTGTCGGCATTGGGCACGATGAGGGCCACCAGACGGTTTTGACGCTGCACGATAATCGACTCGGCCACATAAGGTAATGTGTTGAGTATCACCTCAATCTCTTCTGGAAAAATGTTCTGTCCGTTGGTCGAGAGCAGCATACTCTTGCACCTGCCCACCAGGAATAGATCGCCCTCACGGGTGACGGTTCCCAGGTCGCCCGTGCGAAAGAATCCGTCGGGGGTGAAGACGGCACGGGTTGCCGCCTCGTTTTTGTAGTATCCGCTGAAGACGCACGGCCCCTTGACACACAATTCGCCTGCCAGACGCTCCGGATCGGACGAATCGATGCGGTAGGTGTAGCTCTGCTGCATACGGCCTGCCGAGCGGATGCGGTAGTTTTCGGGGTGGCCGAGCGAGATAACGGGGGCACACTCGGTCATACCGTAGCCCGTCATAAAGGGAGCACGGAGTTTCGTGACCAGCAGCTCCTCCGTCTGGCTCGGAATGGCGGCACCACCCGTCAGGATGGCCTCGCAACGACCTCCGAAGGCGGCCATAAAGATGGTTTGCAGGGCCGAGCAGAAGTCGGGATGGTTGCGCCAGTCGGCGAGCTTCTCGCTGCCGCTCTTGCTATGGATAAACTCACCGATGGTGTAGTCGATCATCTTGTTCAGCACCAGCGGCACGGCAAAGAAGAGGCGGGGGCGCACCTCCTGTAAGGCCGTCTTGAGGGTGTGCGGAATGGGTAACGCCGCCAAAATCGTGAGGTGCATACCGGCACACAGCGGGGTGATGGCATCGACCGTGAGGCCGAAGATGTGGGCTAACGGTAGGATGCTCAAATAGCCCTCGCCACAAAGGAACGGAAAGGCGGGCAGCACCTCATCGACATTCGACGAAAAGTTGCCGACGGTGAGCATCACCCCCTTCGGGTTACCCGTTGAGCCGGAGGTGTAGTTGATGACGCACACCTCCTCCATCTGGCGGTCGGGAAAACGGACATCTGCACGGGTAAAGCCCTTGTCGTAGGTATCCCAAAAATGGCGGTCCAACTCGTTGTAATGCTCCGCAAAGCCGTTTCGGGCGGCTAACAAGGCCCCCGTGCGGAGGTCGATGGCGGCCAAGAGTTGGGGCATATCCTCGAACGACATCTTCTCGAACGAGGCCGCATCGGTGTAGAGGATGCGGCTGTCGGCGTGATCGACCAAACGCTGCGTGTCGAGGGGCAGGTAGCCGTTCAGCAGCGGTACAGCTACATAACCTCCCGATACAACAGCCATAAAGGTCTCGACCCAGGCCGACGTGCTGGCTGCGTGGATGGCGATTTTGTCGCCCTGCTGCAACCCTGCCTCACGCCACAACAGGTGAAGACGGACGATGCGTCGGGCCAACTCGCCATAGGTAATCGGCTCATGGCCGTAGTCGTTCAGGGCGGGTGCCTCCCATTGGGTGTTGAGGCTCT
This sequence comes from Alistipes sp., assembly GCA_017436185.1. The sequence continues at coordinate 125,224 of JAFSDP010000003.1, forward strand.
GTAAGAATCTATGAATAAAATAGGTCATATCTGATTTCGATAATGAGTGAAGCGGCAAAAGAAAAGCCTCCGTAAGGGTGGGTTTGACGGAGGCTTTTGGGCTGATTTTTTAGCCTTCCGTTATTGGATGTGGCTCTCGATGTAGGAGATGGCATCGCCTACGGTCTCGATCGAGGTGGCCTCCTCCTCGGGAATGGAGAGGTTAAAGGCCTTCTCGAACTCCATAATCAGCTCAACGGTGTCGAGCGAATCGGCGCCCAGGTGGGTCGTGAAACCGGCCTCGGGGGTAATCTCGGCGGGCTTCACGCTCAGCTTGTCGGCGATGATGGCCACGACTTTCTCTTGAATTTCTGACATTGCGTTTTGCTTTTTGTGTGAAAAATGAAAAATTCTCGGCGGCAAAAGTATCCCCTTTTCGCTACCCTCCTGCACCATCGGGCGGGAATGTGGCCAATGGGGTGGTAGGTGTGGCAAACGGGGTGCGGAGTGGCAAAAAGTGGGGTGTGTGGCGAGTGGCGGGCAGCGAGTGGCGACTGGCGAAAAAAGGCCCCGTTCGCCCCAAAAAGGGGATTTTCGCCCCAAAACATTGCAATTCCGACCCGAAAACACTATTTTTGAGCGACAAACCAAACTAAAGACGGAATGAACTACTTTTTGACAACTCTTTTGGCGATGATGACAACGGCAATGGCGGTGGCACAACCCACCGAGCGAGTGCTTACGATGGAGGAGGCGGTGCTCGGCGTAGGGCTGCAGGTGGAGAATCGACAGGTGGTGTGGCGCCCCTCGTCGGAGTTCTATACCGTGGTGGATGGCTCGACCATCTACGATGTTGATTTGCGCACGGGCGAGCAGCAGGTGCTGACTACGCTCGACCGCATCAATGCCGTGCTGGGCACCTCCATCAAACGGATGCCCCCCTACACCCTGACGGGCAAGGGCACGATGCGTTTCCAGGTGGGGCGTGAGCTGGTCGGCATCGACCCCAAGGCCGATACCATTGTCCACCGTTACCCCTTCCCCGAGGGGGTCAATACGGCTCGCTATGCCGATGAAGGACGCTTTCTCTATGCCCGAGCCAACAACCTCTGGTGGAGCGACCGTGCCGGCACGGAGTATGCCATCACCGAAGAGAGTGACCCCGCCATTGTGAGTGGTCAGGTGGTGAGCCGCAACGAGTTCGGCATTATGAGCGGTGTCTTCCCCGCCCCCGATTTGATGCAGGTGGCCTTCTACCAGAAGGACGAAAGTGCCGTGACGCAGTTCCCGCTGCTCGACATTCAGAGCCGTACGGGCACGTTGCGTGAGATTCGCTACCCGATGGCCGGTATGGCCTCGGAGCGGGTGCGCCTGGGTATCTACCACTACGAAACCCGCCAAACGGTGTGGGTCGATGTGGATGACTTCACCGAGGAGCGTTATCTGTGTGGCGTGACGTGGAGTCCCGATTCGAAACTTGTTTATATTCAGGTGCTTGACCGCAAGCAGCAGAACGTGCATCTGAACGCTTACAGTGCCGCCGACGGCAAGAAGGTGCGCACCGTTTTGACCGAGCACAGCGACAAATATGTCGAGCCGGTCGATGGCATCCACTTCCTCAAGGGCGACCCCGCGCACTTCATCTACACCACCTCGAACCGAGATGGTTATCGAAACCTCTACCGCTGCTCGGTCGAGGGCGAGGTGGAGCGCCTTACGAAGGTCGATGCCGATGTGGAGTGGGCAGGGCAGTATGGCCGTTACCTCTTCTACTACTCGGCCGAGGTCTCGCCCGTCGAGCGTCACCTTTTCCGCATCGATACCAAGACGGGAAAAGCTACCCGTATGACCCACGCTGCGGGGTGGCACAACTGCATCATCAGCCCCGATGGCACCTACTTTATCGATAATTATTCGTCGCTCGATGTGCCCCGCATCATTACGCTCAACGACAGCAAGGGCCGTGTGAAGCGTACCATTTTGACGGCCGCCGACCCCTCGAAGGAGTTGAACTACGGCGTCATCGAGTTAGGTTCAATCAAGAGTGCCGACGGTCAGTACGATAACTACTACCGCCTTATCAAGCCCCAGGACTTCGATCCGACGAAAAAATACCCCGTCATCCTCTACGTCTATGGCGGCCCCCACTCCCAGATGGTGACCAACACCTTCCAGGCACAGTTGCGTCGTTGGGAGATGCTGATGGCCCAGCGGGGCTATGTGGTGCTGGTGATGGACAACCGAGGCACCTCGAATCGGGGCCTAAACTACGAGCAGGCGACCCACCGCAACCTGGGCAAGTGCGAGATGGCCGACCAGGTGAAGGCGGTCGAGTGGCTTCTGGAGAACGAGTGGGCCGACCGTGAGCGTGTCGGCGTGCACGGTTGGTCGTATGGCGGTTTTATGACCATTTCGCTCTTGACGAACTATCCCGACCTTTTCAAGGTGGGTGTTGCAGGCGGCCCGGTGATTGATTGGAAGTGGTACGAGGTGATGTATGGCGAGCGTTATATGTCTTCGCCCGAGGATAACCCCGAGGGCTATGCCGCTACGAGCCTTATCCCGATGGCCGAGAAGTTGCAGGGCAAGCTCCTGATTTGTCAGGGTGCAGTCGATCCGGTGGTGGTTTGGCAACACAGCCTGAGCTTCGTACGTGCCTGCGTGGTGGCGGGTGTGCAGGTCGATTACTTCCCCTATCCGACCCACGAACACAACGTAATGGGCAAAGATCGAGTCCACCTGATGCAGAAGGTGACGGATTACTTCGATCTGCATCTTTAGTCCGAAAAAAGCTCGAAAAAACGATAAAGGAGGCCCAACGGACCTCCTTTGTTGTTAATTTGTTATTTTTATAACAAAAAAGATGACACTTTGCCAAAAAATGTGTATATTTGTCGAATTAAGAGAAACAAACCAAAACACAATACAAATTAAACAGTTATGGCAAATACCTATGAAAAGCTGTTCACCGAGTTTGCTCCCGTCTCGACCGAGAAGTGGGAGGAGGTGATCACAGCCGACCTGAAGGGTGCCGACTACGAGCGTAAGCTGGTATGGCGTACGGGCGAGGGCTTCAACCTGCGTCCCTACTACCGTGCCGAGAACCTCGAGGGCATCGAGTTCCTCCAGACGGAGGCGGGTCAGTTCCCCTATGTGCGTGGAACGCGCGCCAACAACGAGTGGCGTATTCACCAGACCGTAGTCGTAAAGTGCCCCGCCGAGGCCAATGCCGAGGCACTCAAGCTGCTCAACTCGGGCGTTGATTCGCTCGGCTTCTGCATCGCCAAGGAGGACTTCACGGCCGAGGATCTGGAGACCTTGCTGGCCGGCATCGTGCTGTCGGCCGTTGAGCTTACCTTCTCGGGTAAGTGTGTATGCGAGTTGGTACTCGCCAAGTTGGAGAAGGAGGGTGTCGAGGATGCCTTCATCTCGTTCGATGCCGACCCCGTCGTAAAGGGTTGCGCCAACGAGGGTAAGGTGTGCTGCTGCTTCGACAAGGTGGTTGAACTGGTTAAGCAGGCTGCCAAGTGGAAGCACGTGCGCCCCATCACCATCAATGCCCGTCTGTTCGGCAACGCCGGTTCGACCATCGTCGAGGAGTTGGCATTTGCCCTCTCGGCAGGTCAGGAGTATATGGCTCGTCTGACCGACGCAGGTGTTTCGGCCGACACGGCTGCCCGTGCCATCCGCTTCGCCTTCAGCGTTTCGTCGAACTACTTTATGGAGATCGCCAAGTTCCGTGCCGGTCGTATGCTGTGGGCCAACATCGTGGCTGCCTACGAGCCCGAGAAGCAGTGCGCCTCGAAGATGTATGTACACGCCGAGACCTCGCGCTGGAACCAGAGCGTTTATGACCCCTATGTGAATATGCTGCGTGGCACGACCGAGGCTATGTCGGCTGCCATTGCCGGTGTAAATTCGCTGGAGGTGTTGCCCTTCAACGTAGCCTATGCCGAGGCTGATGAGTTCTCGAAGCGCATCGCCCGCAACGTAGAGCTGCTCTTGAAGCACGAGTCGCACTTCGACCAGGTAGTGGATCCCGCCGGTGGTTCGTACTACATCGAGAACCTCACCAAATCGATTGCTGAGGAGGCTTGGAAACTCTTCCTCGAGGTGGAGGAGAAGGGTGGCTTTGCTGCCGCTTACGAGGCCGGTTTCGTGAAGGAGAAGATCGAGGCTTCGGCTGCCCTGAAGGAGAAGAACATCGCTACCCGTCGTCAGATTCTGCTGGGTGCCAACCAGTTCCCCAACTTCACGGAGGTGGCTTCGGAGGAGATTACGATGGAGTCCGTTGAGCGTGACCTCAAGGAGGGTAACGTGCTGAACGCCTATCGTGGTGCGATGGCCTTCGAGAAGATGCGTCTGGAGGTAGATCGCTCGGGCAAGGAGCCCAAGGCCTTTATGCTGACCTGCGGTTCGCTGGGTATGGCTCGCGCTCGTGCCCAGTTCTCGTGCAACTTCTTCGCTTGCGCCGGTATCCGCGTTATCGACAACACCTTCTTCAAGTCGTTGGAGGAGGGCGTAGAGGCCGCTTTGGCTTCGAAGGCCGAGATCGTGGTAGTCTGCGCTTCGGACGACGATTACGCCGAGGTGGCTCCCAAGATCAAGGAGATGCTGGGTGGCAAGGCAATCCTGGTTGTTGCCGGTGCTCCCGCCTGCACGCCTGAGCTCGAGGCTCAGGGCATCACGAACTTCATCAACGTGAAGTCGAACGTGCTCGAAACACTGAAGTTCTACCTTAAAGAGATGGGCATCTAATTATGAGAGCAAAATTTTCTGCATTGAAATATGAGGGTGCAGCCGAGCAGTGCTGCACCAAGGGTTGCGAGGAGAAGCAGCCTTGGATGACCGCCGAGCAGATTCCCGTGAAGGGTATGTACACGGCCGAGGATTTGGCCGGTATGGAGCACCTGAACTATGCAGCAGGTGTGGCTCCCTTCCTGCGCGGTCCCTATTCGACGATGTATGTGATGCGTCCCTGGACCATCCGTCAGTATGCAGGCTTCTCGACCGCCGAGGAGTCGAACGCCTTCTATCGCCGCAACTTGGCGGCCGGTCAGAAGGGTCTGTCGGTAGCCTTTGACCTGGCTACGCACCGTGGCTACGACGCCGACCACCCCCGTGTAGTGGGTGACGTTGGTAAGGCCGGTGTGTCGATCTGCTCGGTTGAGGATATGAAGGTGCTCTTCAACGGCATTCCTTTGGATCGTATGTCGGTGTCGATGACCATGAACGGTGCTGTGCTGCCCGTTTTGGCCTTCTACATCGTTACCGGTCTGGAGCAGGGTGCTACGCTCGACCAGCTGGCGGGTACCATCCAGAACGACATCCTGAAGGAGTTTATGGTGCGTAACACCTATATCTACCCGCCCGAGTTCTCGATGCGTATCATCGCCGACATCTTCGAGTACACGTCGAAGAATATGCCCAAGTTCAACTCGATTTCGATTTCGGGTTACCATATGCAGGAGGCCGGTGCTACGGCCGACATCGAGCTGGCCTACACGCTGGCCGACGGTCTGGAGTACCTGCGTGCCGGTATCAACGCCGGTATGTCGGTTGATGCCTTCGCACCCCGTCTGTCGTTCTTCTGGGCAATCGGTATGAACCACTTTATGGAGATTGCCAAGATGCGTGCTGCCCGTATGCTGTGGGCCAAGATTGTCAAGCAGTTCGATCCGAAGAATCCCAAGTCGCTGGCCCTGCGTACCCACTCGCAGACCTCGGGTTGGTCGCTCACGGAGCAGGATCCCTTCAACAACGTGGCTCGTACGGCTATCGAGGCAATGGGTGCTGCGCTGGGTCACACCCAGTCGTTGCACACCAACGCACTGGACGAGGCTATCGCCCTGCCGACCGACTTCTCGGCTCGTATTGCCCGTAACACGCAGATCTATATCCAGGAGGAGACCTCGGTTTGCCGTCAGGTCGATCCTTGGGCAGGTTCCTACTACGTAGAGCACCTCACCAACGAGATCGCTCACAAGGCTTGGGAGCACATCCAGGAGATCGAGAAGCTGGGCGGTATGGCCAAGGCTATCGAGACGGGTATTCCCAAGATGCGTATCGAGGAGGCTGCTGCTCGTACGCAGGCTCGCATCGACTCGGGTGAGCAGAAGATTATCGGTCTGAACGAGTACCGCCTTGAGAAGGAGGCTCCGATCGATATTCTGGCCGTAGATAACACGGCTGTTCGCGAGAGCCAGGTGAAGCGTCTGCAGGAGTTGCGTGCTTCGCGTGACCAGGCTGCCGTTGATAAGGCGCTGGCTGCACTTACCGAGTGCGTCAAGACGGGCGAGGGTAACCTGCTCGAGCTGGCTGTTGAGGCTGCCAAGGTGCGTGCTACGCTGGGTGAGATCTCGGATGCTTGCGAGGTTGTTGTTGGTCGCTATAAGGCCGTTATTCGTTCCATTTCGGGTGTATATAGTTCAGCTGTGAAAAACGATGAGTCGTTCGAGCGCGCCAAGGAGATGTGCGCCGAGTTTGCCAAGAAGGAGGGTCGTCAGCCCCGTATTATGATTGCCAAGTTGGGCCAGGATGGTCACGACCGTGGTGCCAAGGTGGTTGCAACGGGTTACGCCGATATCGGCTTCGATGTCGATATGGGTCCCCTGTTCCAGACCCCTGCCGAGGCTGCCAAGCAGGCCGTGGAGAATGACGTTCACATCGTAGGTGTGTCGTCGTTGGCCGCTGGTCACCTGACGCTCGTTCCGCAGATCATCGAGGAGCTGCAGAAGCTCGGTCGCGAGGATATCATCGTGGTAGTAGGTGGTGTAATTCCCGCCCAGGACTACGATCAGCTCTATCGTGACGGTGCTGCCGCCATCTTCGGCCCCGGTACGAAGATTGCCACGGCTGCCATCAAGATGCTCGAGATCCTCTCGGAGGAGTAGGCATCTCAAGATTGCGCCTGATGGCCGATTTTGGTGTTACGCTTGCGCTCGGAATGCTCACATACGCTGTGTATGCTGCGCTTCCGAGCACTGCGCAAGCCTAAAAATCGGCACATCATCCACAATCCGAACCGCTGTCGGATAAAAAAGAGGTTGTCCCGAGGACAACCTCTTTTTAGTAGCCTAGCCACACCCGGTATTATTCAAAAAAACAAACCCCTGACGAAAAAGTCAGGGGTTGTCGTTTATCCTTATTCCGCAGGATTAGTCGTCCAAGTGGTAGGTGTGCTGTACATAGATGGCACGCATCTTGTTGGCACGCTTAACCATCGAGGGCTTGTTGAAGAACTGACGACGACGCAGCTCCTTCAGCACACCCGTGCGCTCATACTTACGCTTGAACTTCTTCAGGGCGCGCTCGATGTTCTCGCCCTCCTTTACCGTGGTAATAATCATAGTTGTATTCTTTTTTTTGTTTTGTTAAATCGTTTGTTTGGTTTGCATCCCTTTTACGCCCGATGCCTTGCGTTTTTTTGATAGGTGGTTTACTCGGATTCTGTCGCTTGCACACCAAAGACCAGATAGGGTGCCAATCGCTCGGCCTCCTCGTGGGTCAATATGTTCTCTTTAACTAACTCTTGTGTGCAGGTCCAACCTCCTTTCAACTGTCTTTGTTTAAGTAATCTCCTCAAAGTCCGAGGTGGGAGGTAAGGATGACCTTCCATCCGGCTTGGGGCTGCAAAGTTAATATCTATTTTTGATATTTCATTGCTATCGCACCAAATTTGTTGCAAAATTTTTTCATAATTGCGCTCCAAGACCCCCTTAACCTCACTGAGTTGCTCCACACGATGAAATCCGCCGAGCCTTTTTCGGTAGTCGATGATGGCTTGGGCACTCTTCGGCCCGATGCCGTAGAGCGAAACGAGGGTTTCGGAGTCGGCCCGATTCAGCTCGATTGGCTCTTCGAAGGGGTCTTTCGGCGTGGGGGTAAAGCGAATGTAGGGCTCGAGGGCCGTCGCCACCGAGTCATCGACCACATAGCAGGCCCGCACCTCCTCCATCGAGCGAAAACCGCTGCGGTTGCGCCACCGTACAAAGACCTCGGCTTGGCGACGACTCAATGCGCCGATGGCCACCAGATAGGGTGCCGAGACGGTATCAATCAGAAAGGGCTCGGGTTGGAGGCGTTTGACCGCGTCACGCCGAGCAAAGCGAGTGGGGTAGTCGTGTGTATGCGACTTAATGGCAAACTCCTCGCCAATCGAGATGTAGGGCGAAAGCAGGGCGTAGAGCGAATCGGTGATGCCGTAGCAGAGGGCCACATCCTCACGGATGCGGAAGACCTTGCCCGCTGCCCGAAATTTCAGCAACGAGACGGCCGCCTTGCGGTCGATGCCCATCGCACGCAATTCGGCATACTCGACCGTGTTGGGGTCGAACGGATGCAACACCAACGAGTCGGGCGCAGCCTCCGCCTTCCGCAGCGAGTCGGCCTCGGCGACCTCGTTGAGTCGCTCGGCCTCCACCACCGCAGGACGGCGCACCGCCACGCCATAGATAATGGCTACCACAAGGGCCAGAAGGAGTAACAAAACTCCACCTTGCCAACTGCTATGTTGCTCTCTTTCCATCGACTACAAAGGTAGAAAAATCCGCCGAAAAGTCCAAAATTCCCGCAAAACGAAAATTTTTAGTTGAAAAACTATGAAAAATAGTTGCAAAACTAAATTTTATAGTTACCTTTGTGGAAACAAAACTTTTTTACGATGGAAAAACTGACACGCCGCGAGGAGGAGCTGATGCAGCTCTTTTGGCAACACGGACCGCTGTTTGTGCGCGAGATGGTCGAGATGATGCCCGACCCGAAACCCCACTTCAACACTCTTTCGACGATGGTGCGCACCCTCGAAACAAAGGGCTATGTGGCCCACAAGGCCTTTGGGGGTACCTACCAATACTATCCGACGGTGAGCGAGGAGCAGTTCTCGCGCCGCACGCTCCGTTCGGTCATCGACCGCTATTTCGAGCGTTCGTATGTGGGGGCGGTTTCGGCCTTGGTCGAGGAGGAGAAGATCTCGGTCGAGGAGTTGCGCCGCCTGATTGAACAAATCGAGAAACAATCGCTTTAATAATTATATAGGTATGCTCTCCGCCTTTGCCCTCTATACGTTGCGTGTCGGGGCCTTGTTGGCCGCCTTCTACCTCCTCTTCAAGCTCCTGTTGAGCCGTGAGACCCTCCATCGCCTCAATCGGGTGGTGGTGCTGTCGGTCTTGGTGCTCTCGTTTGTGCTGCCCTTCTGTGTGGTGACCATCCGTCAGGAGATTCCCTTCGTGGAGCAGGAGCCGACGATGGTGACCCTGCAGCCCATCGAGGCCGAGGCGGTGACGGTTCCGACCCCCTTCCCCTGGGAAGAGTTGCTCGGCGTGCTCTTCGTAGTGGGGGCTGTGGTGGTCTTGCTGCGGGTCGTTGGCTCGGCGTGGAGCCTTTGGCGTGTGGTGCGGCGGGGCGAGCGACGCCTGCTTGACGATGGCACGGTGGTGGTCGAGGCGACCCACCCCCAAACCCCCTTCAGCTGGTTTGGCTATGTGGTGGTCGGTCGGGGCGATTTGAGCGAGAATGGCGAGACAATTCTGTTGCACGAGCGGGCGCACATTCGCTTGGGCCACTCGTGGGACCTGCTTCTGTTCGATGTGTTGGGGACGATGCAGTGGTTCAACCCTGCGTTGTGGCTCCTCAGACGTGATTTGCGTGCCATCCACGAGTACGAGGCCGACCGTGTGGTCTTGGCGAGTGGGGTAGATGCACGCCACTACCAACTGTTACTGATAAAAAAGGCTGCTGGCGAGAGGTGGTACTCGGTCGCCAACAGCTTCAATCACAGCAAACTTAAAAACCGTATTACTATGATGATTCAAAAACGATCATCGCGGTGGGCAGCTGCCAAGGTGCTGCTGCTCTTGCCGCTCGTCGGCGTGGCTCTGGGGGCCTTTGCCGAGACCGTCTATGTCGTTACTGACGACAAAGGTACGACAAAAAATGAGATTTCGCAACCCGAGAAGGGACAACCCCTTCAGATGGAGGTGCGTGACGACAAGGGCAACCCGATTGTGGGTGCTATCATCGTGAAGGAGGGCTCGGTCGAAGGTGCCTGCACCGACCTTTCGGGCCGTGTGACGATGGAGGTCAAGGTGGGTGATTACCTGGTGTGCAGCTACATCGGCAAAGAGACCCTGCGTTGGGAGGTAAAGGAGTTGTCGGCCGAGCCGCTTCGTTTGACGCTGAAGACCGAGCCGCAGTCTATCGACGAGATTGTTGTGCGTGGCTACTCTGCAACACCTGCCGCTAAGGACGAAGAGGCCGTTCCCTTTATGCTTGTCGATGATGAGGATGTCAAGATTGAAATTGGACAGGCCCATCGAACGTCGGAGAGTGCCAAGCAAGAGTTGGAAACGAAGATGGAGGAGGCCAAGTCTGATGCCGAAGAGGAGGTCTTTTTGATTGTCGAGCAGATGCCCAAATTCCAGGGCGGCAACATCGATAAGTTCCGTCAGTGGGTGCAGATGCGTGTGCAGTACCCCAAGGAGTTACAGGAGCAGGGTATCGGTGGCCGTGTGGTTGTCTCGTTCGAGGTCAATGAGGCAGGTGAGGTGACCAACGTCAAGACTCTTGCCACCCCCGATCGTCGCCTTTCGGAGATCGTCGAGAACCTTGTGAAGCAGTCGCCCAAGTGGGAACCCGGCCGCCAACGCAGTCAATTGGTCAATGTGGCCTTTACGATGCCTATTGTATTTCAGTCGCATTCGGATGCAGCCCCTCAAACCTCGACCACGAATGGTGTTACCCCTTCGGTACCCGACTTTGCAGGGGGTACGATCGATGGCTTCCGCCGCTGGGTGCAGGAGCGTGTCGTATACCCTGCCGATGCCAAAAAGGAGGGGGTCGGCGGTAAGGTCTTCGTGACGTTTGAGGTGAAGCCCAACGGCAAAATCGGCGATGTGGATATTATCGGTGAGGCCGACAAAAGATTGGCTAAGGAGGTGGTGCGTGTCGTGAAATCTTCGCCCAAGTGGACCCCTGCCACCAACAACAGTGAGCACAAGTTTCTCCGCTCGAAAGTTGGCATCACGGTCAATTTTCCGTTGGAGGATGAGAATACCCCGTTCCTCGTTGTGGAGCAGATGCCTACGTTCGAGGGGGGCGACATCAACGCTTTCCGTCGCTGGGTCGAGGAGCAGATTCAACCCCAAACCGACGACGCAGGTAAGCCGCTGGAGGGGATGGTAATCATTTCGTTTGTCATTGAGCGGGATGGCTCATTGAGCGAACTGGCGGCTCTGCGTTCGCCCGATAAGCGCCTTTTGGAGGAGGCAACCCGCATCGTGAAGAGCAGCCCCCGATGGGAGCCCGGCCGCCAACGTGGCCAAACGGTACGTGTGAAGGTTACCCTGCCCGTTCAATTTAAGGCTTAAGTAACCTTTTACCCGAAAAGGTGTCTAATAGGTTGAAAAGCTAAAATCATCCTGAATCGGAGGGCCGGATCTCTGCTTGGTCAGCAAAAAAAACGAAAGGGATTCATCTTTTCCGGTTCGGGATGAACTATTTATGGGCCGAATTAACATTTTTTAACATGATTTTCGAAAAATAATTGCTACTTTTGTTTCGAAACAACCAATCGCCTATGATACGAAATCTCTTGTTTTTCGCCGCCTTATGCGGTCTTGTCGCCTGCCAAGATGTGCCGAGTGACCGTATCGTCATCGAGGGTTACATCGACCAAGTCCCCGATTCTGTTGTCGTGCGCTTTTTCCGCTCGAATGGCGATTATGGTGAGCCGATTGGGGCGGATACATTGCGCGATGGACGGTTTTCGATGACGATTACCCCCCTTTCCGACGAGCCGGAACTCTTTTATGTGGGTTGTCCGGATCATCCCAACTTCCCGAAGGCTACGCTCCATGTGTGGGCCTCACCGGGTGAGCGGGTGCGCATTCGGGGTAACAACACCCTTACCCGCACCTGGCGAGTGAAGGGTAAGCATCCTGCGCTCCGGGCCGAACAACGCTATATAGATGTGGCGCGTGACCTTTGGGGTGAGTGCGACCGCATCAACATTGAGCAGCGCAGGGTGCGCAGCCTGGCAAAAACGGCCACTACGGAGGAGCGGAAGGTGTTGGCCGCGATGCGTGACAGCCTGGCGGAGTACGAATTTCGTGT
>JAFSDP010000013.1 GCA_017436185.1 Alistipes sp.
CGAGAATATCCCGCTCGTTTACCCTTTTTAACCGTGTCTAAATCCCCACATCGAGGACATCGAATTTTGCGCCTTTTTGCCATAAAAAAAGAGATTAGTAGAAACCGTTTTCTACTAATCTCTAAAATATCGCTGTAATTTACAAAAATTCAGATACTTATATTTTTATCCAAGCGCCGCTTTTTGCATCATTACCATTATAATTAGACGGACTATTTTAATTATTACTCATGCTTATTTCCAACCAAATATTATAGAGATCTTTTTTTACGCTAGATAACTTAGTTTGAATTTGCCCCGCTCGGAATGGAGAGATATCGCACATATTATCTTTAACTTCCATATATTTATTAGGATCATTATCTCTATAAACAATATCAGATAAAACCTTCTTTAATTGTGATACTTGAGATAATTTCCGTAGTAAACGATCAGCTTCATTATTAGCAACGCCTGCCTTTTGCATTACATCTCGGATATCTTTGCTAGACAAGAATACTTTCTTAGAAAATGCTATTGCTTGTAGATAACAAAGGTTATTCTTGTATACGTTCTGCTGTATTTCATCACACTCGGACAAAAGAGATTGTATTATATTGCATATAATAGACTCTATAGCTTTTTTCTGTTCTCGCCCTGCCTCTACAACATGTGCCAATTAAAGAGCCAAAATAATTGTTAATAATAATCCAATTATTTCAGTTAAAGAGATTTCAAATTTATATTGAAAATCAAAGTTGTTTAATATTAAGGCATTGAGTAAAAATGCAATAACAACAATTAATACACCTTCAACTAATATTGTAGAAATATTATTTCTTTTTTTCATCGTTTGCCGCTTGCAAATATTCCATAATATCATCTTTTAGATATGGTTCTTCTTCTGATACGATGTCAATATGTTTTATGATTGTTCCGTATTCAATATCATCATTTCTGATTAATCCACCAAAAGCTTCCTCCAAAAACGAAGTTCCATATCCTTGTACTCCATCCAAATCAATTACCAATATTGTATTATTATCAATAGCTTCTGATAATTTGGGGTACAAAATTTCTTCCCTAAATTGTTCTCCGGAGAATGTTCCCTCTGCTCTATATCTAGGACCAGGGGTACTACTGAAGTCTGTTAAAATCTTAAGCAGTTGTGTCATAACATTTAATATTATTTTCCGTTAATTCCCAATATACAAATGTGCCATCAAAGGCATGTGATAAGTTTTGATACTCGTTATTGCACACATTAGCGTAAGCATCATTAGTAATAATGTATAAGTTGCTTATTTGGTTGCGAATTAAAGCAGTTTTTATTCCAGGCAATCCTTTTCCACGATATGATTGCCCAGTTGCGGTCTTATGCAAATCTCCGTCCAAAATTCGTTCCAAGACTTTGGCATTGCTAGGATTGATAATCGCTTTTTTGATTTCGGATAGAATGCCATAAAATCTCTCTGATTCTTTCTTCTTCTCTAAACTAGTGAAAACACCTATTCCATAATCCACAAATGAGAAACATGCTTTATTATATTCTGAATCATAGTTTACGGATAACCACCAGTTTTCTGCACCAGCTTTATCTATGTGCGCATGAGCATGGGTATTTTGCATTAATTCAATTAAAATTCTATACACTCCTTGACATCTACAGGTTGTGGACCATATGTTTTGTGAGCTAATCTTAATAAGATCTTCTGCTACTTGTCCTAGCGCTTCTTTTCCATGTTTTCTAATAATATTTCTTGTCTTTGCATTAGTGTCATATTTTACATCTTGTTTCTCATATAAATTACTGAGGAATCCCGATTGTGACAATATTGCGCGACATTTTGGGTCATCAGGGAAATTTCCATTGAATTTTATTCGATGCTTCTTAAACTGATACATGATAGAAAGTAGTACAACAATTGCATCGTGTGATATATCTATTACTTTTGATAAATCTACAAAAGTTGATATGTGCTTTTCGAAGTTTGTGTTTAACTTATTTATAAATCTTACAACCTCGTTTGGATTATCTTTTATGCAGAACTTTGATGGGGCAACTATATTCTTATATGCAGTTTTCCCAAACATTGTATTGTTTTTACCATGGCCAACAATATATCCTTTTGGTCGAGATATACACCTTTTCCGAGAACGTTCTCCTCTCCTTATACATTTAGCTTGGTAACGTTTATACTTATATTTTGTATACAATTTTTTCATGCTCAATAAATGTGTTTGATATAACACAGTATAAAAACATAGCAAATATAATAAAAACTGCCTCGGTTTCAAAATTATTGTAATAATAGTTTTGATATAAGAAAACATAGAAATGATGCCTTTATGGGTATAGGATGACTGAACTAGTCTATAACGGATGGATTTTAAAGTAATAAAGATGTATATTTTATTACTATAAAATGTGGTATATCGGCATTTAGTTACGATAACCATACAAGGCGGATTATACTCCGTCTTGTATGGTTGTACAATAATCTACTAGCGTCGATTTCTATATCGCCATGGGTCGGGAGTCATAAATTTTTCAAACTCCTCCATATTGGTGATGCACTCGATATTTTGCTTCTTCTCGAGCCATTTCTTGATTGTCGGTCGGTCGAAGTACAACCTGTTACCTTGGCGAATGAACGGAATGTCGTGGCATCTCACCGTTCGGTACACCGCAGATTTGGATTTGCCAAGTAGCTTGCAAACATCCTCCACGCTCATCAGTTCCCCTTCGAGTGGATGTGGCTGCTGCTTCTCGCGAACTGTCTTTTCGAGTGCTTCGATTCTCTCTACCAGATTTTGAATGAGCTCTGGTAGTTGCTCAAATGATAAAGTTTTTTCTTGCATTGTCATAGTGTTAAATTTTTAAGTTAAACAATTTGGCAACCTTTTCATATTAAGAGTAGAGGGGCGTTAGTGATAAGGTTTGAGAATTAGTGATTTTTTTGCAAAAAAAAGTTGTGAACGACTTTCGCCACCGACAACCAATGCTGTTTTGTGGAAAGTACAATTCTCTTCGCCCTGTTATTGCAGCTCGTTGCACTCCATTGCGCCTCGTTGCACTCCATTGCAAACTTGGCGAGATATTTTTATTGAAGAGATTAAAGCATAAAAAAGACCCGAAAGTCGAGTCTAACTTTCGGGATTTATTCGTCTTTTTTGTAGGAATTTCTGTCGCTATTTGTAGGCGTTAGCGTTTGTTAGTGTGCATTAGAGGGCGTTAGTTACTTACCCACACAGAAGTGGGAGAAGAGGTGGGCGAGGACCTCGTCGGGGAGGATGGTGCCACGGCCGGTGATGGTTGAAATGGCTGTGATGACTGAGCGGATCTCCTCGCTCAAAAGGTCCGTAGGAAGCCCCTCCTGCAGGCCGTGCAGGGCACGTTCCAGGGCCGTAGAGGCGGTTGTGAGGGCCTCGTAATGGCGCAGCGAGCTGACAATGGTCTGCCCCTCGAGGTGGTCGGTCGGAACGGCGGCACGCAGTCGTCGGTGCAGCTCCTCAATCCCCCTGCCCTCCTTGGCCGAGAGGGCAATCACTCCGTCGGGCAGCGTGCAATTCGGGCAAAGGTCCGCTTTGTTGGCCACCATCAGGCAGCTCTGTCCCTCGTGCAGCGTAAAGTCGGGGGAGGGTAGCTCTTCGCCGATGGTCGTAGCATCGACCAGCCAGACCACCACCTCGGCACGCTCCAACGATTGGCGGGTACGTGCGATACCCATCTGTTCCAGCGTATCCTCCGTGTGGCGCAGCCCCGCCGTGTCGAGCAGGCGGAAACGCACTCCGTCGATGGTCATACACTCCTCAATCACATCACGGGTCGTGCCGGCAATGGCGGAGACCATCGCACGCTCCTCGCCCAAAAGGCAGTTCAGCAGGGTCGATTTTCCGACGTTCGGTGCACCCACCAAAGCGACCGGAATGCCCTCCTTGATGGCGTTGCCCAGGCGGAACGAGCGGCGCAGGCGAGCGATCTCCTCGTCGATGTGCAACATCGTCTGTTTGAGTTGTTTGCGGTCGGCAAATTCGACATCCTCTTCGCCGAAATCCAACTCCAACTCCAAGAGTGCGGTCAGCCCCAACAGCTCCTCACGCAGCCCCTCCAGGGCCGACGAGTAGCCCCCTCGCATCTGCTGCATTGCCAGGTGGTGAGCCGCTCTGCTCTCCGAAGCAATGAGGTCGGCAACCGCCTCGGCCTCCGAGAGGTCGAGTTTGCCGTTGAGGTAGGCACGGCGGGTAAATTCGCCCAGCTCGGCCATACGGGCCCCCGCCTCGATAGCCAGGCGCAGCACTTCGGAGGTGATGTACGATGAGCCGTGGCAAGAGAATTCGACGGTATCTTCGCCCGTATAGGAGCGGGGCGCACGAAAGAGCGTGGCAACCACCTCATCCACCGGGTTTTCTTGCGGACCGATGGTGCCATAATGCACCGTGTAGCCTGCGGCCTCTGTAAGGGGCTTTTTGGCGTGGAAGATGCGGTCGGCAATCGCCACAGCCTCCCCACCCGACAATCGGATGACCATCAGGGCACCGCCCAACGCCGTTGCGGGGGCTACAATCGTATCGGTGGGGGAGTACATAGCCTATTTTTCGATGCGCAGACGCTGCCCCTCACGGATGCGTGCGGCATTCTTGATGTTGTTCCAACGCATCAGCTGCTTGACCGTCACACGGTACTTGCGGGCGATACCGCCCAGCGTCTCGCCACGCTTGATGCGGTGATAGACGATGGCCTTCTCCTGGCGGCTCTTTTCAAGATTGACGGGGTTGAGGAACTCCTTCAGGTAGAGCGAATCCTTGGCCATAATCTCCGTCTCGTGCGCCAGATAGTCGTTGATGCGGCGTTGGGGCAGCACCAGCGTGTAGGGCTTCGTGGTGGCGGGGATGATGTCCTTGCGGTACTGCGGATTCAAAAGGCGCAGCGTCTCGATATCGACGTCGATGGTCGAGGCCACCTGTTGCAGGTGCATCACACGGCGCACCTGAATGGTATCGACCGCCAGCGGAATGGGGGCCTCGATGGGCTTGATTTGGTGCTCACGGTGGTAGTTGAAGGCGTAGGTGGCCGCAATGAAGGCGGGCATATAGCCTCTCGTCTCACGGGGCAGGTAGTCGTAGATGTTCCAGAAGGTGTTGCCTCCCGAGCGGGCGATGGCCTTATTTACGTTGCCCGGACCGCAGTTGTAGGCGGCAATGGCCAGCGTCCAGTCGCCATAGATGCGGTAGAGGTCCTTCATAAAGCGGATGGCCGCCTCGGTGGCACGAATCGGATCGCGACGCTCATCGACCAACGAGTTGATTTCCAGGCCGTAGCTCTTACCCGTCGAGGGCATAAACTGCCACAGACCCACCGCACCGGCACGTGATACGGCGTTGGTTTGCAGGGCCGACTCGATGATGGGCAGGGCACGCAGCTCGATGGGCAGGTCGGCGGCCAGCAGCTTGTCCTCAATCATCGGGAAGTAGTATTTCGAGAGGCCCAGAATGCGCCCCATCGTGTCGGGGTAGGTCTCCACATAGCGGGTGATGAGGGCACGCACCACGCCGTTGTAGGCCAACGGAATAGGCGATGCCAGATGGCCCAGACGCTCGCGATAGAGGGCGTCTTTGCGGGCAATGGCCGTCGAGTCGGTTCCCTCGATGAGGACCGTGTCGGCCAAGATGAATTGGCGGAAGAACTCCTCGTATTTGATCTCCTGACGGAACTCGTGCCAAGCGGCCACGAGCGAGTCGGCCTGCTCGGCCGTGAGGTTGAGGGTGATATCATTGACTGCCTCCACCTTCACCGTGTCGGCCTCCGTGACACCCTCGGTCGATGCGGTGATGGGTTGCGGCTCGGCCGTCACCTTGACGGGCTCCACCTGTTCGGTCTTACGTTTACGCTTGCGCTCTTTTTTCTTGCGGTTGAAAAGGCCATCGGCCGCCTCGGCCGTCTGCAGGGTCAGCGTTGCCGTCAGCAACAGGAGGAGAATACGTTTCATCGTCTATCGGATAGGTGTGTTTGGGAATTTTCGAGAATGAGTTTTCGTGAAAAAAATTTCGTGAAATGGGGGTTGTTAAAATTTCAGATTCAGGTTGAAACCGATCACGGGGGCGTGGTTGCCCTCGGCGGGGAGGTAGGTGTAGTCCACCATCGGCTCAATGTCCATCGTCAGGTCGTCCGATACGTCGTAGTCACGCAGGTGGGCATCGACGTGGGCATCGACAATCTGAAGAATATACAGTCCGCCGGTCAGGATGATACAGAGGTCACGATTACGGCGGTAGTTGTTTCTGAGGTTACGGATAAACGAGGCCGAGTAGCGTCCTCGGAACTCGTCGGTCGGGCCGTTGGGGTAGTTCTCGGGGTGGGCTTCGTAGTCGGCCAAGAGGTTGTAGGCCTTCTTGAAGCGTTGGAAACCTCGGTTGTTCCAGTCGATGCAGTAGCCCAGCGTGGCAAAACCACCGATGACGAAGGGCACCTTCCAGTAGCTCTTGTTGTAGATCTGTCCCGCACCCGGGCAGATGCAGGCCAGCGTGGTGGCCTTCTTGACCGTCGAGACATCGTTGGTCGAGTAGTTCACGGCCGCATCGCCAATCGAGTAGATGTAGGAGGCGATTGTGAAGCCCAGGTAGAGCTGACGGCGGGTGTTGCTGCGAATCATCTTCTCCTGCAAGGCATCCAACTCGGGGGTGCGCTCCAACGAGATGTCGGTCATCGCATCGTACTTGCGACGCAGGGGTTTATAGACGCTGTTTTCGTGGATGTAGAGGCCCAAACCTGTAGCAAGCGTACCATAGACGATGGGCAGCTTCCAATACTGTTTGTTGTAGATTTGGCCGTAGCCCGGCACGATGGCCGACATATAACTCACGCGCGAAAGGCTCATCGAGTCGCTCATAAACCACCCTTTGCGGAAGAATTTGCGGGTGGTGTCGGCCTGGATGCCTGCGCTGTTGAACTCAACGAGGGCCAGCGAGTCGAGTGTCTTTAGGTCGTCGGTACGCAAGGATGCCAAGGCCGTAGAGTCGCTTTGGTACTCGGCATCGAAGAGCGAGTCGGCCTCCGTGAGTAATTGCTGAAGTAGCACCGAGTCGGCCTTGACCCTCACCGAGTCGGTCTGTTGAAGCAGACCCTTACGGATGATTGTACGCTTGCCTCGGGGCATCGTCACCTCGATGTGGGGCAACTGCGCCAGGGCGGGCAGTGCGCTGACTGCCAGCAGTACAAGACAAAGGATTCGCTTCACAAACTGCATAGGTCGTTCCGTTTTTTTAGCCCAGACGGCTGATGAATTGTTCGATTTCGGCATCGTTGGCAAAGCCGATGGTGATCTTGCCACCGCCGTTCTTCGAGCGCTTGATGGCAATCTCCGAACTGAAGAGTTGCTCCAGACGCTCTACCAGACGCAGGTAGCTCTCGGGATACTCCTCCTCGTCGGTCGGGGCGGTCGTCTGCTCGGCCTTGGCCGAAAGCTGACGCACCAGCTCCTCGGTCTGACGCACCGAAAGGGCCTTCTTGAGGCACTTCTTCAAGACCTTCAGCTGATTCTCGCCCTCGGCACCGGCAATGGCCTTGGCGTGGCCCATCGAGATCAGCCCCTCCTTGATGGCCAACTGTACCTCGGCGGGTAACTTCAACAGACGCAGGTAGTTGGCTACCGACGAACGCTTCTTGCCCACCCGCTCCGAGAGGGCCTCCTGCGTCAGGTGGCACTCCTCGATGAGGCGCTGCATACCGAGGGCTATTTCGATGGCATTCAGATCCTCACGCTGGATGTTCTCGACGAGGGCCATTGCGTGCAGCTGCTCGTCATCGACCTCACGGATGTAGGCCGGCAGCGTCTTCAGCTCGGCACGCTGTGCGGCACGCCAACGACGCTCGCCGCTGATGATGATGTAGCGGCCGTCGTCGCCCTTGCTCAAGGTGATGGGCTGAATGATGCCCAGCTGACGAATCGAGTCGGCCAACTCCTCCAACGCCTCCTCGTCAAACTCGGTACGGGGCTGCGTGGGGTTGGGAATGATCTGGTCAATTGCGATTTCGGCCATACGGCTCATCGGTTTGGCCTGCAGGTCGAACTTCTCGCCCGGGGTAAAGATGGCATCGAGGCCACGTCCTAATCCCTTCTTTTTCATTGTAGTATGGTTGCGTCTAATGTTATTCTTCGGTAGCGGTTTTGGCTGCACGACGGCGGTTGCGCTTCAAGAACTCACGAGCCAACTGCAGGTAGCTCACCGAGCCCGAAGCCGAGGCGTCGTACAACATCACGGGCTTGCCGTGCGAGGGGGCCTCGCCGAGGCGGATGTTGCGGCCGATGACCGTCTCGTAGGCCAACGGACCGAAGTGGTTGCGAACTTCCGTAACCACCTGATTGTTCAGACGGTTACGCATATACATCGTCAAGAGAAAACCCTCGATTTTGAGCTCGGGATTCAGCGACGACTGAATTTTGCGAATCGTGTTCAGCAGCTTCGACAGACCCTCCAAGGCCAGGTACTCGCACTGCACGGGGATGAGCACCGAGTCGGCAGCCGTCAGGATATTGACCGTCGTGTAGCCCAACGAGGGGGAGCAGTCGATGAAGATGTAGTCGAACTTCTCGCGCAGACTATCCACAATGCCCTTGATGACAAAGTGGGGATTCTCCATCTTCTCCAGCTCCGTATCGGCGGCTACCAGGTCGATCGACGAGGGGAGTACCCACAGGTTCTTCACATCCTCGCTGTGGAGCAGCACCTCTTCGGCCGAAGCTTGGCCCGTGATGCACTCGTAGATGCCTGCCAGGTCGATATCGAAGCCCAATCCCGACGTGGCATTTGCCTGCGGGTCGGCATCCAGAAGCAATACTTTTTTGCCCAGCAACGCCAGCGAGGCGGCCAGGTTTATTGCGGTGGTGGTTTTACCCACGCCGCCCTTTTGGTTGGCTAATGCGACAACTTTTGCCATAGTTTGTTCGGGGTTCGGTTTTTGTATCAGGCATTTGCCCGAATCAAAGGGGCATAATGCGGGACAAAATTACATAATTCTTCTCAATTAGCCTAACGATTCTCGGAAAATTTAAGTACCTTTGGACCGTATTTGACAACGTTTAATCCGATAACAATCGTATATCTCGAATCCTATGTCGCAAAATCTCGAAAACTCGACAACGACCACCTCGCCGTGGCCTCCCGTGACCCCTTCGACCTTCCCTACGCTGCTCGATTTGGTGGCGATGGCGGGTATCTTCTTTGTGGTGCAGCTCCTGGTGGGCGGTATCGGTATGGTGGTCTTGGCCATTATGGGTCAGCCCATTACGAATTTGGCCCCCGCTACGCTCGGCAGTTATATGGCTTGGGTCTCGGGCATCTCGATGACGCTGACCCTCGCCCTCTTGATTTTGTATCGTCGTCTGCGTCGTGGCGAGGCGGTGAAAATCCACTTTGCGGTGGGGCGTTTCAACCTGCTGTTGGTGGTGTGGAGCTTCGTGCTGATGATGTCGCTCGGCGTGGTGATGGAGCCGTTGTACAACCTCCTGCCGTCGTTCGATCAGCAGTTTGGCGAGGGGTTTGGCACCTTCTTGGCAGTGGTGATCTTTGCCCCTCTGTTTGAGGAGATTATCTGCCGAGGATTGGTCTATGGCTCGCTCCTTCGTCACCACTCGAAGTGGCTGTCGATGCTGCTTTCGGCCCTCTTCTTCGGTGTGCTCCACGTGCAGCCCGTGCCGATGATCAACGCCGTGCTGATGGGTCTGGTATTGGCCTTTGTCTATGACCGCTGCCAAACCATCTGGGCCCCCATTATGCTGCACGCCCTGAACAACGGTGTGGCCTTTGTGATGATGCAGCTCGGCTATGGCGAGACGACGATGAGTCAGCTGTTGGAGGGACACCCCGTGTGGTATGCCATCCTCTATGGCCTTTCGTTGGTGGTGGCCGTTGGCTCGGTGTGGGGGATGGTGCGCTCGCTCAAGCAGCAAACCGAGGTGCCGATGGAGGTGCCGACGACCCCCGAAGTGGAGCCTGCGGAGCAGAAAATCGATGTAGAGGCGTAATAATCCGCCTTCGGCGCACGTTATTTCACCGAAAAAAACTATCTTTGCCCCTTGTATGCGCACGATTGCACGATACGGCTTGGCCCTTGTGGTGGTGCTTCTGACGGCTTGTCAGGAGCTGCCTCGCTATTTTACGGGCGATAAGGTGTTGGCTACGGTGGGCGATAAGGATTTGGAGTTGAGGGAGTTGCGTGAAATGCTGCCCACCGACCTCAATCCGTCGGACAGCGCCGCCTATGCCCGTGTCTATGTCGATCGCTGGGTGCGCCGCCAACTCAAATTGCAGGAGGCCGAGCAACTCTTCAGCTCGTCAGAGGCCGACATCGACCGCCAGGTAGAGGAGTATCGTCAGACCCTGCTGATTCGCAAACTCGACCAATTCTACGTCGATCGAATGGTCGATACGACCTTTACCGACGATCAGATTGCCGACTACTACGCCGCCCACTCGACCGACCATCGGTTGGACCACACCATTGTGCAGGGAGCGGTGGTGAGATTGCCCAAGAACTACCTGCGTCGCAGCCGCCTCAAGGAGCTGATGGGCTCCGAGCAGGAGGCCCGCCGCCAGGATTTTGTCGATATGTGCCTCAAGCAGGAGTTTGAACTGCACCGCTTCGAGGGACAGTGGGTCGATTGGGCCGACTTTCTGATGTTGTTGCCCACGTTGCGTGCCGAGAACTACGATAAACTGCTCACGAAGAGCGGTGTGCAGGAGATGACCGACAAGCAGTATCTCTACCTCTTCCGCATCGATCGGGTGCTGCGTGAGGGCGACCCGATGCCGTTGGAGCAGTTGCGCCAGACGATTCGACGTGTGTTGTTCAAACAGCGTCAGCAGGAGATCCTGCGCCAATACGAACAGACCCTCTACGAAAGTTCGTTGGAGCAGGGGCTGCTGAAGCTCTACGACGAAGAGACGACACCCGACGAGGCGGCAACGGAGGAGTAAAAACGAAAAAATTAGCAAACAGAATATGTTGAAACGAGGTTTATTGATTATTGTTTCGGCGGTGGTAGTGCTTACGGCCGCCTTTGCACAGAAGCGTCAGGTGATGCTCGATAAGGTGGTGGCCGTGGTAGGCTCATCGTCGATTCTGCACTCCGAGGTGGCCGAGTATGCCCGCCAACTCGTCGAGCAGCGTCGTGCCGAGGGTTACACCTCGGACCGTGACCCGATGAACGAGGCGCTGGAGACCATTATGACCCAGAAACTGTTGTACCACCAGGGTCAGATCGACTCGGTGATGGTCAGCGAGAGCGAAATCCTTTCGCGTGTCGAGGACCAGGTGCAGGCGATGATTACCGAGGCCGGCTCGATCTCCGAGCTGGAGGCCATTCACCATATGCCCATCTTCAACATCCGCGAGATGTTGCACCGCCGTATGGAGGAGCAGTCCTATGCCCAGTCGATGCGTGCCGAGGTGACGGGCAAGGTGACCATCATCCCCGGTGAGGTGGAGCAGTTCTACAACTCCATCTCGAAGGACAGCCTGCCGACCATTGCCGAGCAGTATGTCTATGCCCACATCACCAAGTTCCCCAAGTCGATCAAGGAGGCCAAACAGCGTACCCGTGAGCGTCTGGTGGAGATGCGTGCCCGTGTGATTTCGGGCTCGGCCAAGTTCGAGAACCTGGCCCGTATGTATTCGCAGGACCCCGGTACGGCACTGCGTGGCGGCGAGATGGAGCCTTCGCCTCTGGCGTCGCTCGATCGCTCGTTTGCCGATGCGTTGGAGCAGCTGCGTGAGGGTCAGATTTCGGAGGTTGTGGAGTCGCAGTTCGGCTTCCATATCATCCAACTCTTGGACAAGCGTGGCCAACTCTACCACTTCCGCCACATCCTGTTGCGCCCCTCCTACACAGCCGATGAGCTGACCGAGGCACTGACGACCCTCGATTCGCTGGCCAACCTGATTCGCAAGGATTCGATCACCTTCGAAAAGGCCGCTATGGAGCACTCGGACGATAAGAACTCGCGTCTGAATGGCGGTATCGTCTCGAACCACGACATTCTGGAGCGTTACCAGGCCTTCGATGCCAAACTGACGGTAACGAAGTTCCTGCGTGAGGACTTTGCCCAGTTTGGTGCGCTGGACGACTACAACAACCTGCAACGCCTCGAGGTGGGCGAGGTGTCGGACTCCTATTTGACGCAGGACCTGCTGATGAACCAGCTGGCCAAGATCGTCAAGCTCGTCGAGGTGATTCCCACCCACACCGCCTCGCTCAACGAAGATTACCTCCGACTGGAGGAGATGGCGTTGGCCGACAAGCGTGAAAAGGTCTTCGATAAGTGGCTCTCGGAGCGCATCAAGGGGATGTATGTCTATATCGACCCTGAGTTCCGAGGCGGAGCGTTCGAGAATAAAAATTGGGTGCAGTAGTGCGTCGGGGACTGCTCATAGCGTTGGCCACGGTGGCTTTCTTGTCGCTGCTCTTTGCCCAGAGCGGTCGAACAGTTGCGCCCGACCGTGAGGCCGAGAAGAAGATTATCCACCTCAAAGCCGACCTCTCGGGTCCCATTGCCAAGGGCGACTCGGTCATCTTCCTGGTGGGTAACGTGGCGGCCCAACACAACGGGGCGGTCATCACCTGTGACAGTGCCGTGCGCTACTCGGATACCCACGTCGAGTGTTTCGGCAACGTGCTCATTAACAAGAACTCGACCTATATGTACGGCGACCGTGCCGACTACGACGGGGCCAACAACCTCGTGACGGTCTATTCCGAATTGGTCAAGGTCATCGATGGCGAGGCGACGCTCTATGCCTCGTCGTTCCAATTCAACACCAAAGATAATGTGGGTCGCTTCAGCGGAGGCGGCGTGCTGCTGAATCGTGACAACGTGATGGAGGCGCAGGAGGGCTACTACTACACCGACCTGAAGGAGTTGGTGGCCGTGCGCGATGTCCAGATGCGCAACGACGAGTACGAAATGACGGGCGATTCGGTCTGCTACAACACCGCAACGGACTATGCCCAATTCTTCCGTAAAACCCACATCTGGGATGCCGACGGCAACTTCCTCTATGGCGATCGGGGCAACTACAGCAAGGCCGATCAACGTTATATGGTGACCGAGAACAGCTACCTGCTGACCAAGGAGCAGGAGCTGTGGAGCGATACGCTCGACTACTACCGCACCTCGGAGCACGTCATCCTGCGTCACAACCTGCAAATCGACGAGACGACCCACAAAACCCTTTCGTTTGGCGACTATGGCGAGTATTGGCAGGTGGAGGGCAACGGCTTCCTGACGAAGAATCCCGTCATTGTCAATTACGATGCCGAGCAGAATCCCGACTCGGTCTTTATGCGCAGCGATTCGATCTACCTCTACACCCTCAAGTTGGGCGACCCCATCCCCAATGAGTATGCCCTCAAGGCGAAGGCCGACAGCCTGGCTCGTGCCGCACAGCTGGCAGTCGAGGCCGAAGCGACAGGCGAGGGGGTAGTACCTCAGTCACCTACGGTCAATCGTGCCTCAATGGCGGGCAATCCGCTGGGGTTGAATCCTCGTGAGGCGGTGGCCCAAAAGATGGGCGAACAACCGACTGCCGAGAAGACTACGACAAACGAGGAGGAGAACGAGAACGAGCGCGGCGAGGAGGTTGCGGCTTCGACCGACAGCCTCGTTGCCGATACGTTGGCCATCGACAGCCTCGATACGATGGCTGCAGATACGCTGACGGCCAAGGAGCGTCTGGCCCTTGAGAAGGCCCAACGCAAGGAGGAGGCCCGCCGTGCAGCCGAGCTGAAGCGCAAGGAGAAGGCGGCTGCCAAGAAGGCACTGCTCGACTCGATTGCCATTGTGCGTCAGGCCAAAGCGACGGCCAAGCTGCGCAAGCAGGAGGAGAAGGATTCGTTGCGTCGTGTGGCACAGCGTGCCAAGGCGAAGGCCAAGTTGGCAGCCCGTATCGCGCGCGATAGAAAAAGAGGTATCAGCTATAAGCCCGACTCGATGATGCTCCTTAGAATGGATTCGCTGTGGCAGGCCGAGTGGCCGCGTGTCGATAGTGTGATGCAACGCTGGTCCGACTCGTTGGATTCGGTGGCTGCCGTGAAGGTGCCTCTTGATTCGGCCCTTGTCGATAGCACCTACCGCTTTGTGAAGGGATTTCGTAATGTGAAGATCTATCGCCCCGATTTCCAGGTGGTCTGTGACTCGCTGACGGCCAACACCTCCGATTCGACCCTGCACCTTTTCCTTGAGCCGGTGCTGTGGAATCAGCAGAATCAGATTACCGCTACGGTGATGGATGTCTATACGGCCAACCAAAAGTTGGATCGTGCCGAGTTTGTGGGCGATCCGATGATGTGCTCCCAGTTCGACACCACCTACTACGACCAGATCAAGGGCAAGACGATGGAGGCCCTCTTCCACGATAACGAGATCTATCGCCTCAATGTGGATGGCAACGTGCAGACCATCTTCTGCCACAAGGACGGCTATCCGCAACAGGTGGTGATGGTCGCC
This sequence comes from Alistipes sp., assembly GCA_017436185.1. The sequence goes on from JAFSDP010000013.1 coordinate 14,485, forward strand.
TTCATCGAGAGTGGCGATGCCTCGTTCTACATTGTCGAGCGTCAGGTCGAGAAGATTATCTATCGAGTCAATCCCGAGTGGCCCATCTTCCCCGTCGATAAAATTCCCGAGGATCGGAGCCTCTATCTGGAGGGCTTCAAGTGGCAGGGCGACCGACGTCCCACCCGCTCGGAGGTCTTCGACAGGGTGGTGCGTCCCTCGATGCGTGAGGAGCGTGAATCGGCTCCCCATCCCGACTTCCCCATTCGCCAATGGATCGACCGTCAGCGTGAGGAGTTGGTGCGTGAGGGCCGCTGGGCCGACCGCACCGACCGCCTCGACCAACAGACCATCGAGTGGATGCAGTCGCTGGGCTTCGAGGTGGAAACGGGCGATGCACCCCTGGTGACCGAATAGCCTCTGTATCCCCCTCCGAGCCATTTTTGCAGAAAAAATAGGTCTAAAATTTGGTAGAGTGTAGAATAATGTTTAATTTTACATTATAACCAAAGCAACTAACGAATAAAAGGATACGATTATGGCAGAGGAGAGAACCCGTTACAGCGACGCCGAGCTGGAAGAGTTTCGGCAGTTGATACTGGCCAAGTTGGAGAGCGCTCGTGCCGATTATGAATTGCTCCGTCAGGCAATTACGCACACGGCAGGCAATGGCACAGACGACACCTCGCCCACCTACAAAGTGCTCGAAGAGGGTGCTGCAACCCTCTCGAAGGAGGAGAATGGCCGCCTGGCAATGCGCCAGATGAAATTTATACGCAACCTGGAGATGGCGTTGATTCGCATCGAGAACAAGACCTACGGCATCTGCAAGACCACCGGCAAGCTCATTCCGAAGGAGCGCCTGATGAAGGTGCCTCACGCCACGGAGTGCATCGAGGCCAAAGAGGCCCGCAAGTAATAAAATCCCCCGAAGCAGTTTCGGGGGATTTTTTTAATTCAAAATGTAGAATGCAAAATTCAACACTGGGGGTGTGGGGCGTCACGCCCCCTTTTTCTTTGAGAAAGGTGGGGTAAAGACCTATAAGACTTATAAGACCTATAGGTCACGTATGCCCCATAGGCCCCATCGGTCTCTACGGGCGTGGGTTACATTTTTGTAACCCGAGATAAAAGGAGCGCATCATTCGGCAGCCCGTAGTTCAGAAAATTCAAAATTTGAGTGATTGGAGGGCGATAAATGAAAAAAATCGCTATCTTTGTCAAATGTGGCTGACAAGCAGCCCGTTTAATCAATACCTTTCTGACAATGAATCTGCCCGGTTTTCTCGTTTTTTTGGAGGATCGACCTTCGCTTAAGAGCCTGCTGCTGTTGTTGGCCGTGGCGCTCGGTATCTATTTTGTTTGTAACCTCTTCGTAAGCAAACCTGCCGACGAAGAGCGTCCGTCGGCCCTCAAGACCCTGCTGACGACCTACAACGCCTACACCCCCTGGGGATTTGTTGAGGCCGCAGGCAAGGCCGATGAGTATGGCCGACAACTCTACGACAAAGAGCTTTCGGAGGGCAAAACCACCAAGAAATACAGCGGCTTCACCCGTCTGGGCTACTGCTGGGAGGCAATGGATGTCTATGAAAAGGAGTTGGGCAACCGTTATCTGCTGCCCCTCTACCTGCCCATCTATCTCTTATGTTTTCTGGGTGTGGCGTTGGTGATGGCGATTCGTTTCCGCATCCGGGCAATGCGACCGCTCGACTTTACCGTCTCGGCAACCCAATTTACTTCCAAACGATAGAAAGGGGAGCAAGATGGCACAGTACAGAATGAATCAGAAGATCGCCTTCTCTGCTTCGGAGGAGAGTCGTTTTCGTCAGTTGATGAATCGTTGGGCCGCCTCGGCCGAGGGTTTCAACCGCCCCACGCTGGGCGATGAGCTGCGGATTGTTGAGGTGTGGGATTCGCCCCTCTATCGGGTTTTGTTGAAGACCCAATACGACTGCCGCACCCTGGAGTCGGCCTCCAAACCGCTGGGTGGGCGTAATTTTCCCGTCAAGCCGGCCATCTCCCGCGCGGAGATCAAACGCTGGTCGATGGCTCCCTATCCGACCCTCTTTACCTCAAGCAACACCTCCACGCCCATCGATGGCACGGCCTACGCCGCCACCTGCACCTCTTGTTCGGGGGCGGGCAAGATTACCTGCGCCACCTGTCACGGCACGGGCCGAGTGAAGCGTGAGGTGACCACCAAACGCCGTTGCGACCATTGCAGCGGCTATGGCTACATCTATCAGAAGCAGCTGGTCGAGGTGCAGAAGCAGGTGCAGGATTATAGCGATGGAGGCAAACTCAAACTCCGCTATGTGAAGGAGGAGCAGTCGGTGAAGGTGACCTGTCCCGTTTGTCAGGGTAGCCGTGAACTGAAGCGTGTTAGCTATGTCGATGAGGGGTGCAAGGCGTGTGGCGCATCGGGCCGCCTGATCTGCCCCACCTGCAAGGGCGAGGGACAGATGGTAAACTATACGGTCCTGGCTCGTCACCTCTATACCAAGGTCCTGTTCCGACGCCTCTATCCCTCGCAGATTCCGCAGGAGGAGCTCTCGAAGATGAGCGACTTTTTGGGCGATTCGGCCCCCTGGAAGGTGGTGGAACGTCTGCAAATCGAGGGCGAAAAGTTCAAAGAGGCGGGGCTGGAGTCTCGTCCCGTGGTGGGCCACATTATGGCTAAACTCCCCTCGTGGGTCGAGCATCCTGACCATACGGCGGTCTGCTTCCATCGGGTCGAGACGTGCGAGTGTGCGGCAAAGACGGTCATCTACGAGGTCGATGGCAGTCGCTACTACTGCCTGCTGCTCGGGGACGAGTGGCGTCTGGTGACGGCCACTTCGCCGATGACCAAGCGGCTCAACAACCTCAAAGAGCAGGTCAATGCCCTCTGTCGGGTGCACCGCTATGGCGAGGCGTGGGCCTTGTTGAATGAGGTCAATAAATTCCCGCAGGCAGGCTCGGCCGAGGCCCAAATGAAGGAGCAATTGGAGGAGCGTATGGAGATGGTCACCCGCCTGGGTGCCAATATCGGTCTGGTGCTGGCAGGATTCCTCTTTGCACCGCTGATGTATCTGATATACACCCACTTCGATTTCTATGCCCCTTGGAGTCGCTGGCTGATGAATTGGCTGGAGATTCGGACCGAACTGATGATGGGCATCTCGTACCTCTTCATTCTCTTTGCAAGTATGAAGTTCTACCGCTTCGAGCTGCCCCCCTCGTCGATTCTTGTCGCTTCGCCCCGTGTGCGCTTTATGAAGGGGTTGGGATACGGTTTCGGATGGTTCTTCTTCTTTGCCCTGCTGGCGGTCCTGATGGCCTTCTTTGGCGTGATGCCCCTTTTGACCTGGGCCGTGAAGATTGTGCTGGCGATCCTCTTCTTTGTGGTGGCTATCGTCTGGATGATTATTGGCGGAATCTTTTAGAGCAGCTGCATTGCAATGACGGCACACGCCTCGGCATCGGCTAAGGCGTGGTGGTGCGCTTTCAGATCGTAGCCGCACGCTGCAGCCACAGTGTGGAGCTGATGGTTGGGAAGCGTACGCCCAAACGAACGGCGAGAGGCGGCCAACGTATCGTAGAAGGGAGCTACATCGCACGGTAGGCCGTAGTGGTTGCAGACGGCACGCAAACACCGCTCATCGAAGCGGGCATTGTGGGCCACCAGCGGCAACCCCTCCACCAGGGGTTGCAACTCCTGCCACACCTCCGAGAAGGGTCGTGCCGAGAGGGTGTCGCAACTGCGCAGACCGTGTACGGCGGTGCAGAAGCGGCTGTAATAGTTGGGCGTGGGGCGGATGAGCGAGTAGTAACGCGCTTGAATCTCCCCACCTCGCACAATCACCACACCGACCGAACAGACACTCGTGGGCGAGGTGTTGGCCGTTTCAAAGTCGATGGCTGCAAAATCACGCAACATACACGCTACTTTTTACGCCAAACAATATAACTGATGTTTCGGGGCATCCGATAGCGTCGTGAGCGGTAGATGTTCTCGTCGCCAAATTCGTGACGCTCGCCATTCTCGTCCACCGCCCAGCCATAAGCTGTCGAGCCGACCAATGAAACCGCCTCGTCGATACCCAAATCGACCAACGCCTGCGAGAAATCGTGGAACGACTCCTGGGTCTGCGTCTCGACCATAAAAATCTCGCCCAGACGGTCGCAGATGGCCCGTCGGTAAGATTTGTTCTTGGGGTTGTTCTCGACCAGCACGCCGTGCTGCACCAGCGGATATTGGCGGAAGAAGTAGCCACCCCGCTCGGTAGCCTCCTCGAAGAGGGGCGAGTTGTCGGCCACGCCGACCGTCACCTTTCCATCAATCGAGGCGCAGAATCCCCGCTTGGACAATCCCCACGCCTTGGGCTCGCCACGCAGCACAAAGGCTCCCACGATTTTGCCGTTGTCGGCACGCACATCGGCCGCCTGGGCGGTGTAGATGATGGTGGTGTCGGCCTTGTCGATGCGCCCCACGTGCAGCTCCAACGAGGCGTTGTGGGGGATGTAGATGCGTAAGGGAATGTCGTTGATGGTCGTGTCTCGGATTTCGCAATGGCCCGCCTTGAGCGAGTCGGTCGGCGTGCCGAAGCGAACTCGTTGCGGGGCTTCGTAGCTAACCGTCGGCAGCGGCTCAAAGAGCGCAGGCTCCTCTTCGGGTGTCGTCTCACGGCTTGCAAAAATCCACACGCACACCGCCACCACGATGGCTGCTACGACACCGAGCGTAAACCACAACCCTCTTCGATTGGGCTTCGGTGGTTCGATGGTCGGCTCTATGGGCGTTGCGTCACAACCGATGATGCGAATCTCATCATCCCGTATGTCCGTTTCGTGCATCATAAGGTGTTCTCCTTTTCAACAAGCTCCTTTAGCTGCCTGAGGGCCTCCTTCGAGGCATTGACCGTATGGCTGAAGCGATCGACGTCCGAGAGGACGAGCCGCTGTCGGCGCATATCGATTTGGTAGATGTAGGAGCGGTTAATAATCAGACTGCGACCAATGCGGATAAAATCCTTGCCCGCCGTACCCAGCTGTTCGCCTATCATACGCTCAATCTCACCGAGTTGAAAGGTGAGCGTGCGCACCTCGTCGTTGGTCTGGTAGAGCAACGAGTAGTTGCCGTCCGACGAAATATAGATAATTCGTTCGGGCGCAATGCGGACCAATTCGGTCGAGGTTGATATGACAAGGTGGCGTGCCATTGGTTGTTTCGTGTAGCAAATTTAGCGAGCGAAAGGCGAATCCCCAAACATTTCGGGAGCAAATGTACCAAATGGGTCGTTGGATGTATGAAATGGGGTTTGGCGCAGCCCCCAAAAAAAGATCAATATGCTCCAAGTGTAACAGAGAATTCCCAATATCCCAACATCCCAGTTAAATCATTTAACTCATTGAGCCAGTGGAAATTACTGAATATTGCACATAATGTGTTTGGCCCTTAAGATGTTGGTATAGAATAAATTAGACTATCTGAAATCTTTTTTTAGGTTACACCTGTGATATATTAATCAAAAATTTGGTACAAAGGGTTGGATTTTTCCACTTTTTGCCTAAATTTGCAAACAGATATGACGAACTTTTTTGCATACGGCTTTTATTACTTCTTTTTTGGCGACAAGAAAAGGGGCGAGATGGCGCGTGTGCGTTAAAC
>JAFSDP010000014.1 GCA_017436185.1 Alistipes sp.
AGGATATTTCGGTTATCGGTGATGTTTATGGCGATGCCCGCATTACGCTGATGTACTCGCCTTGGTCGTCGGGTACGACGGGTCACCTGCTCTATCAGGTAAGCGGTGGTGTAGCCGATGGTGGTAGCTGGTCGAAGATTGCCGCAGGTTCGATTACGGATAAGATTGACAATAACAATGGTGATGTTATTTACCGTGATATGGCCGCCGGTGCGCCCTACTTCATGACGGGTTATTCGAGCAACTGTTTCGTTTGGGCAGAGAACGGTACGGCTCAGGCTATTCAGGTGACCACCAACAGCAACTGCGGTGCTGTCTGCATCGATGTTGAGCAGTTCAACGGTGCTTACTACCTGATGACGGCTTGCGACACCTACTTCACCTGGGCGTTGGGCGATGCTTCGGTCTATATGGCCGATGTAACGACGATTGACAACTTCAAGGCCGGTACGGTTCGCATCCCGACGGGTGACTACGGTTGGAATGCCGCTTCGATGGGTGGTAATACCGACTGCGCAATGAAGGTTTCGGCTGACGGTGTTTACATGTACATCTATGTACTGCACCCGAACGGCCACCTGGGTTGCATCCGCGTAGATTGCCTCGACAAATAGGCACACTTTCTGCTGAGCAGAACCATTTAGTCCATAGCCCCTTGGTTGGGGCTATGGGCACCAACAACGGGCTGTGAGGCCTCCTCACGGAGTTGCACTTGCAGCCCTTTTTAGGGCCGTTTGCGGCCGCTCGGCCCTCGAATGGGGGCAACGTTAATGAGTGAACAAAAAAGATGGAAGGTAAGTACACATTACCCAAAGATGGCGGTTTGGTAGAGCAAAATGTTCCGCACGACCTGCTGCACCGCTACGAAAAGATGCCTACGCAGGTCTTCCAGACCGAGACGCAGGGCGTAAACTATGTGGCCGATATGATTGTGCAGATGCTGCACGACCATAACGAGATGCACGGCCACGACGACTTCTACGAAGATTTCAACCCCTTCGTGCTGGGTCTGACGACGGGTCGTACGCCCGTGGGTCTGTATCGGGAGTTGGTGAAGCGTTACGAGCGAGGCGAGGTCTCGTTCCGCAACGTGATTGTCTATAGCCTCGATGAGTTCTACCCCATCCAGCGCTCAAACCCCCAGAGCCGCAACTACCGCATCCACCACGAGTTTCTGAACCACATCGATATCCGCCCCGAGAATATCCACATCCTCGACGGCACGATTGCCCCCGACGAGATTTCACGTTACAGCGAGGTCTATGACAAGATCGGCCGCATCAACCTGATGATCATCGGCGTGGGCGAGCAGGGTCAGATCGGCTTCAACGAGCCGGGATCGTACGAGAAGTCCCGCACCCGCCTGGTGCAGCTCTCGCACCACTCGCGCAAGGTGCAGTCGGGCTTCTTTGCCACCATCGGCGAGACCCCCAAGATGGCCATCACGATGGGTATCGACACGGTGATGCGTGCCGACAAAATTGTGCTGATGGCCTGGGGCGAGGATAAGGCCCGTGTGGTACACGACATTGTCGAGGGCGAGGTGACGAGCCAGGTGCCCGCCTCGTTCCTGCAGGAGCACGACGACATCGAGGTGGTGGTGGACGAGAATGCCGCCGGCCTCTTGACCCGTGAGGTGGCCCCCTGGTTGGTTGGCCCCTGCAACTGGACCAAGAAGTTTATGCGCAAGGCGGTGGTATGGCTCTGCGGCAAGGTGCAGAAGCCCATCCTGAAGCTGACGCACACCGACTATATCGAGAACTCGCTCGGCGAGCTGCTGGAGCTTAAGTCGTACGACAAGATCAATATCGAGGTCTTCAACGACCTGCAACACACCATCACCGGCTGGCCGGGCGGCAAACCCAATGCCGACGACTCGACCCGCCCCGTTGCATCGACCCCCTTCCCCAAGCGGGTGCTCATCTTCTCGCCCCACCCCGATGACGATGTCATCTCGATGGGCGGAACGTTCATCCGTCTGGTGGAGCACGGACACGACGTACACGTCGCCTACGAGACGTCGGGCAACGTGGCCGTACACGACGATGTGGTGCTGCAACATATCGACACGGCCAAGGAGCTGGGCTTCGGCGACCGCTACGCCGAGGTCGAAGCCATCATCCGCAAGAAGGAGAAGAAGCAGGCCGAGCCGCGTGCCCTGCTCGATTTGAAGGGGGCCATTCGCCGTGCCGAGGCCAAGGCGGCTGTCCGCTCGTTTGGTCTTCCGGCCGACCACGCCCACTTCCTCAACCTGCCGTTCTACGAGACGGGCGGCATCAAGAAGGGCCAACTCTCGGAGAAGGACATTAACATCATTGTCAAGCTGTTGCGTGAAATTCAGCCCGACCAGATTTATGCCGCCGGCGACCTGGCCGACCCGCACGGCACGCACCGTGTCTGCATCGAGGCGGTGCTGGGTGCACTGGAGGTTGTCAAGGAGGATGAGTGGATGCAGAACTGCCATATGTGGCTCTACCGAGGTGCCTGGATGGAGTGGGATCTGGGAATGGTCGATATGGCCGTACCCCTCTCGCCCGACGAGCTGGTAAAGAAGCGCCACGCCATCTACCGCCACGTTTCGCAGAAGGACATTGTCCCCTTCCCGGGCAGCGATACCCGTGAGTTCTGGCAGCGTGCCGAGGAGCGTACCCAAAACACGGCCGCCCTCTACGACAAGCTCGGTATGGCCGAATATCAGGCCATCGAGGTCTTCGTCAAGATGTTCTAACGACCCATCAAAGACAATTAGGTTAATAATTTTAAGGTGAAGCAACGAGGCGTTCCGCGAGGGACACCTCGTTGTGGATTTTTATACACGGGTGGCGATAGAAAGGGGGCTTGAAGTCCATCTCTATACGAAAAATCAGCCGCCGATGATTGTCACCAAAGAACTATTAAAAGAGCTATTCGCAGCATACAACACGTCGTATTTCGATGGCAAGTTAGGGAAGTGCAGATTTTCGTTTTTCTCTAAAAATAGCACGTTCTTGGGTTGGTACTGCGCTAAAGAGGATAGCCGAGGCCGTCCGAATGACAAGATATGGATTGGGACGTGCGTAAAATGGACGGAAGAGGGGCTGAAACGAGTTTTGATTCACGAGATGATCCATATGTATGTGCATCGCATCGAGGGCCACCGATACGATGGCACCTTTGGACACGGCCGCCGCTTTCGCAGAGAAGCCCGCCGCATCCGTAAGGAGTATGGCATCGAGACGCTGAAAACTCCCGAGGTGGAATACCTCAACAAACACCATCGCCCCCAATGGTGGGAGAAGGCACTGTTGTGGCTTATTGACCGATAGACCCACCATCCCCATAATCAACCACGTTGGCTCGAACTGCGGCAGCAGGCGAGCGCAGAGCAAGCACAGTGAGGCGGAGGCGAACAACGAAGTTGCAAGCATTGGGCTGATGGGCTAAAAGAAAATTTATTTGCTTTTAGGCTATCGGCTCAAGGCTTCTATTTGCGTAGCAATACGCCTCCGCAACACAAGCGCAGACAACTCTGCCGAGCCGCCACAAGCAGTGCGAGTCCCTTTAGACGCACAAAAAAAGCGACTGCCATATGCAGTCGCTCGTGCGGATAAAGGGACTCGAACCCCCACGCCTCTCGGCAACAGATCCTAAGTCTGTCGTGGCTACCAATTACACCATATCCGCAGGTCAGGACTACAAAGGTAGGCAAAAATTTACAAATCACAACCATCGGCGAGGCAACATTGCAAATTTTTCGTTACTTTTGTCCTCCGTAACACCACCAAGGATATGCCTGCAAAACTGACTCTCGAACTCCTGCCGCGCGAGGCGGCCAATCCGAAGCACTACACCGCTTTGGCTGCTCGACGTCTGCGTATCAAGGAGGATGAGATTGCCCTGGTGCGGGTCATCAAGCGCTCGATTGACGCACGTCGTCGGCAGCCGATGGTCAATCTCACGTTGGAGATCTACATCGACCAAGAGCCGCAGCCCGCACCGCTTCATTTCGACTATCCGTCGTGCGTCGGCAAGCCCGAGGTGGTGGTCGTAGGCTCGGGCCCGGCGGGTCTGTTTGCCTCGCTACGGCTCATCGAGTTGGGCTATCGTCCCATTATGTTGGAGCGAGGGCGTGATGTATCGGCCCGCAAGGTCGATATTGCCCGCATCAACCGTGGCGACGAGGTCGATCCCGACTCGAATTACGCCTTTGGAGAGGGTGGAGCAGGTACCTTCTCGGATGGCAAGCTCTTCACCCGCAGCAAGAAGCGTGGCGACTACAACAAGGCCCTTCAGACGCTTGTTTTTCACGGCGCCAACCCCGAAATTCTCTTCGAGGCACACCCCCATATCGGCACCGACAAGCTCCCCTACATCATCCGCAACATCTGCCGCACCATCACCGAGTGTGGCGGTGAGGTGCTCTTTGAAAGAAAGGTTACCGACCTGATTATCAAGGAGAACAAACTGCGTGGCGTGGTGTGTGGCGACGAGCGTATCGAGGCCGTGGCGGTGGTATTGGCCACGGGGCACTCGGCCCGTGACATCTACTATCTGCTGCACCGTCACCACATTCTTTTGGAGCCGAAGGCCTTTGCGATGGGTGTGCGTATCGAGCATCCCCAGCGCCTCATCGACCGCATCCAATACCACCAACCCGAGCGTGGCGAGTGGCTGCCTGCCGCCTCCTATTCGTTGGTGAGTCAGGAGGGAGGCCGAGGGGTCTATTCGTTCTGTATGTGCCCGGGCGGATTCATCGTCCCTGCGATGACCGATCCTCGGGAGTCGGTCGTAAATGGTATGTCGCCCAGCGGTCGCACCTCGCCCTTTGCCAACTCGGGACTGGTCACGGAGGTGCGTGAGAGCGACTACGCCCACCTCGTGGAGGAGTGGGGCCCGCTGGCAGGTCTGCGCTTCCAGCAAGAGTTCGAGCAGTTGGCCCGCAAGATGGGCGACGACCGACAAGTAGCTCCTGCTCAGGCGGTTGCCGACTTTGTAGCAGGTCGTGCTTCGTCGTCGCTGCCTCGCACGTCGTATGTGCCGGGCATTGTCGCCTCACGCCTCGATGAGTGGATGCCCTCGTTCATTGCCAACGGATTGCGGGCAGGTCTTTCGACCTTTGGTCGCCGCCTGAAGGGTTTTGTGACGAACGAGGCGGTGGTGGTGGGCGTCGAGTCGCGTACCTCCACACCCGTGCGTATTCCCCGTGACCGAGAGCGACTGATGCACCCCCAAATCGAGGGTCTTTTCCCGTCGGGCGAGGGGGCCGGTTATGCCGGCGGAATCATCTCGGCAGCCCTCGACGGCGAACGAGTGGCCGATGCAGTGGCCCAATACACCAAATAATTAGGCGTTGAAAATCAGCATGTTACACTGTATTATTAAAATTTCTTCAAAATTTTTGAAAATTTTTTATTAAAAAACTTGCACAATTTCTCATTTCGCCTTATCTTTGCAACGAAGTTTTAAGGTTCATTTTAGGTTAGTAGTTTTAGGTTGGTGAGGAAATCGCACGAGCGTTCTGCTCGACGGTTTCCTTCTTTTTTTGTATATTTGGCCCACTATTTGACCTATAATCCGCTATGAAACGACTGATTTTACTGCTCCTCGTGGTGTTGGGAGCGATGGGTGCCGAGGCACAGGTAAGGTGGGAACGCTGCTCGACCGACGAGTTGCGCGAACGGGCCATTGCGGCCGACAAGTTGGTCTTCATCGACCTCTTTGCTTCGTGGTGCGGCCCTTGCCAACAGATGGAGCGTCAGGTATTTACCAAGAAGGAGGTGGGCGAATTTTTCGACACTCACTTCGTAGCGGCCAAATTCGATGTCGATCGTCCGACGGGGCGTCAGTTGATGCAAAACTATGGGCGAGGGTCGATTCCGTTGTACCTGATTTTCGACACCGAAGGGGTCTGCCTGGCCACCATCCTGGGGGCCTACCCTGCCGAGGAGTTTTTGGAGTATCTGCGGCAGATTGTCACCCGACACAACACCACAAAAAAGGAGGCCCGATAGCCTCCTTTTTTATAGTTCCTTGTTGAGTTTTTCTTGGGTCGAGAGCAGTCCGCAGGCGGCCTGGATATCCTCGCCTCGGGAGGCGCGGATGGTGGTCTGGATGCCTCGGGCGGTGAGGGTGTCTCGGAAGCGGATCATCGCCTCGTCGTCGGGCGAGAAGTAGGGCGAATCGGGAATTTTGTGGAAGCGAATCAGGTTGATGCGGCACTTGATGCCATCCAACAGGCGGCTCAACTCGCGGATGTGGCGCATTGAGTCGTTCAGTCCGCTCATAACTATATATTCAAAGGAGACACGCCGCTGGTGCGTGAAGTCGTACTCCCGCAGAATGTCGCAAAGCTCGTGAATCGGAAAGCCCTTTTCGATGGGCATAATCTCGGCTCGCTCCTGACGGAAGGGGTTGTGAAGGCTGACGGCCAGGTGGACCTTCGTTTCATCCAAAAAGCGGCGCAGGTTGCTCACCACACCCGCCGTCGAGACTGTCACACGGGTCGGTGACCAACCCCAGCCCCACTCCGAGGTGATGATTTCCAAGGCTCGCAGCACCTCGTCGAGGTTATCCAGCGGCTCGCCCATCCCCATAAAGACCAAATTTGTGAGTTTGTCCCGCTCGGGAAGGCGCACAATCTGATTCAGAATCTCGGCCGCCGTGAGGTTATGTTGCAACCCCTGACGCCCCGTAGCACAGAAGCGACACCCCATACGGCATCCTGCCTGCGAGGAGACACACAGCGTGGCTCGGTCGCCGTCGGGAATGTAGGCCGACTCGACATAGACCCCCTGCAAAGTACGATAGAGGTACTTCTTGGTGCCATCTTTCGACTCGCTCACTGCCACCGGTGCCGACAAGACCTGCTCGGTGCGGTCGGCCAACAACTGGCGGTGTTGCTTCGAGAGGTTGCTCATCTGCTGCGGTTCCTCGATGTGGGCCTTATAGAGCCAACGAGCGAGCTGCCCTGCAGCAAAACGGGGCATTCCCAACTCGGCACACAAAGCGGCCAACTCGGTCGGATTTTTTCCGTATAAGGGGGTTTTCATCGCCATCAACTCGTTCATTTAAGGGCTTCCGAGGGACAAAATTAGCGATTTTTTGAAGATTTTTATCGAAACGTGTGCATTTTTGATTTTTTCTCTTTATATTTGTGGTGCATTGGGTCCGTATGTCGCCACATACGGCGCTGTTGATTGCGACTAAAACAATTAAAAACTACAATAAAAATGGAGATTAAAAAGAGCCCCAAAGCAGACCTGCAAAACAAGCGTGGTCTTCTGCTGGAGATCGGTTTGGCCGTGGCACTTTTGGCAGTGATTCTTGCCTTTGCCTGGACGCCGAAGGAGAAGCGTATCGAGCAAGTCGATATGAACTATGGCCCCGTTGAGGAGGTCATCACCGAGATTACCCGTCAGCCCGAGAAGACTCCTCCCCCTCCGAAGAAGGTAGAGGTGAAGGTTATTGCCGACCTGCTCCAGGTTGTAGATAACGATACCAAGATCACCACCGAGGTCGATTTCGCCGAGTTCGACGAGGACGTTGAGATCTTCCAGGAGGTTGAGGTTGTTGAGGAGGAGATCGTTGATGACGAGCCGTTCCTCATCGTAGAGACGATGCCCTCGTTCCAGGGCGGTGACCTGAATACCTTCCGTAACTGGGTACAGTCGAACGTTCGCTTCCCCCAGATCGCCCTTGAGAATGGTATCTCGGGTACGGTAGTTCTCTCGTTCGTGATCGAGAAGGACGGCCGTCTGACCAACATCCAGGTACTCCGTACGCCCGACCGCTCGCTGTCGGAGGAGGCCGTTCGCGTGCTGGAGAAGTCGCCGAAGTGGACCCCGGGTAAGCAGCGTAACCAGGTGGTACGTGTAAAGTACAACCTGCCCGTTGTATTCCGCGTTCAGAACTAATCGTTAGCTACGATACATAAAACAGAGGGTATCTGCCGAGAGGGAGATACCCTTTTTATGAATTATAAAGATTTACTGTTTGGAAAGAGCCGTATTAGTCGCCGTCATCCGCGACAACCAGGAGCCCCGCCAGGCCGAGGAGTATCTGGACGAACTCGAATTTTTGGCCGAGACGGCCGACATTGAGACCGTGCGCCGCTTCACGCAGCGACTGTCTCAACCCTCGTCACGCATCTACGTGGGACCGGGCAAACTGCAAGAGATTGCCGACTACTGCAAGGAGAACGAAATCGACGTGGTCATCTTTGACGACGAGCTGAACCCCTCGCAGACCCGCAACATCGAGCAGGCGATGCCCTGCCGCATCCTGGACCGAACGCGCCTTATTCTCGATATCTTCCTCTCGCGTGCGCAGACCGCCTATGCCAAGACGCAGGTGCAGCTGGCCAACTACGAATACCTGCTGCCCCGCCTGAGCGGTATGTGGACCCACCTGGAGCGTCAGCGTGGTGGTACGGGTACGCGTGGCGGTGCCGGTGAGCGTGAGATCGAGACCGACCGCCGTCAGATTCGCAACCGCATCACCAAGCTCAAGGAGGACCTGAAGAAGATCGACCGCCAGATGGCCGTACAGCGTTCGAACCGTGGCTCGATGGTGCGTGTGGCCCTGGTGGGCTACACCAACGTGGGTAAATCGACGCTGATGAATCTCATTTCAAAGAGCGAGGTCTTTGCCGAGAACAAACTCTTCGCCACGCTCGACACGACGGTGCGTAAGGTGGTCTTCGACAACCTGCCGTTCCTGATGTCCGACACGGTGGGCTTCATCCGCAAGCTACCGACCGAGCTGATCGAGTCGTTCAAATCGACCCTCGACGAGGTGCGTGAGGCCGACCTGCTGATTCACGTGGTCGATATTTCGCACCCCCAATTCGAGGAGCAGATTGCCGTCGTAAAGCAGACCTTGCAGGAGATTGGGGCAGGCGAGAAGCCCGTATTTTTGGTCTTCAACAAGATCGATGCCTATACCTATATTGAAAAGGAGGAGGACGACCTGACCCCCGCCACCCGCGAAAACCTCTCGCTCGACGACCTGAAGAAGAGTTGGATTGCCAAGGCAAATACCCCCTGCATCTTCCTCTCGGCCATCGAGAAGATCAACATCGAGAAGTTCCGCTCGGACCTCTACGGCATGGTGCGCGAGATTCACGCAGGCCGTTACCCATTCAATAATTTCCTCTATTAAAGCCACTTAAAACTTCATTTCAAACTATGAAAATCAACATCCTCTCGGAGCAGAACAGCGTGCTGAACAAGTTTATCGAACAGATTCGTGACAAGGAGATTCAGCAGGATTCGATGCGTTTTCGCCGCAACCTCGAGCGCATTGGCGAGGTGACGGCCTACGAGCTCTCGAAGACGCTCGACTACACCCCCCGTATGGTGGAGACCCCGCTGGGCGAGGCCGAGGTGCAGGTTATTTCGGATAAGCTGGTCGTAGCCACCATTCTGCGTGCCGGTCTGCCGTTCCACCAGGGCTTTCTGAACTACTTTGACGACGCCCAAAACGCCTTCGTGTCGGCCTATCGCAAGAACCACAAAGATGGCTCGTTCACGGTCAAGGTGGAGTACATTTCGTGTGGCGAGTTGGAGGGCAAAACGCTGCTGCTGGTCGATCCGATGTTGGCGACGGGTCAGTCGCTGGTGCTGGCCTACGAGGCGATGTGCGAGCGTTGCGGCCACCCCGACAAGCTCCACGTGGCTGCCGTAATTGCCTCGGAGCAGGGTGTGGATTATGCACAGCGCCATCTGCCCCAGTCGGCAACCCTCTGGACCGCCGTGGTGGATGAGGAGCTGACCTCGAAGTGCTACATCGTTCCCGGTCTGGGTGATGCGGGCGACCTGGCCTTCGGTGAGAAGATTTAACACAAAACCTATGATTAAGAAACTACGTTTCATAGCGGCTGCGTGGCTGACCTCGTTTGTACTGATGGTCATCCAAAAGCCGCTTTTTTTGGCCTACTACCACACACGGGCAGCCGAATACGGCGCAGGTGATTGGTGGCAGGTTGTTTGGCACGGTCTGCTGCTCGATTCGACCGTGGCAGGCTACATCACGGCCCTGCCGATTCTGGTGGTGCTCATCACGATGTGGACGGGCATCGGCGAACGATTGGGTCGCAACCTGATGAAGGGTTATTTCGGCTTCATCGCCGTGGTGGTGGCCGTGCTGCTGGCTGTCGATTTGGGGCTTTACGGCTTCTGGGGCTTCCGACTCGACTCGACCATCTTGATCTACCTCTCGGAGCCGAAGGAGGCGATGGCGAGTGTCGATCTGCCGCTCTTTCTCAAGCAGTCGCTTATTGCCGTTGCCTATGGCGGGATGATGATTTGGGCCTACCTAAAGGTGGCAAATCTCTTTGACGGTGAGCGTCTTGCGTGGCGCAAGGCGGCACTCTTCACCCCCCTGGTGGTGCTGCTCATCGGGTTGGATTTCCTCTCGATTCGTGGTGGTGTAGGCCCCTCGGTGGCCAACGTCTCGAAGGTCTGCTTCTCGTCGGAGTTGTTCCTGAACCACGCCGCCACCAACCCCATCTTCTCGTTCCTCTCGACCATCGGCAAGCAGGAGGATTATGCCGCCGAATACCCCTTCTACACGGCCGAGGAGTTGGCTGAAAATTTTGAGGCCCTCAGAGGCAACCGCCCCGACTCGGCCCCTGCCGATACGCTGCTGCGCACCGCTCGTCCCAACATCCTCTTCATCGTGATGGAGAGCCTCGGCACCACCGTGATGGAGGGCCGTGAGGGGGAGGAGGAGGTGATGCCCACCCTCCAACAACTCAAGCGGGAGGGGGTCTATTTCGAGCACCTCTACGCCAACTCGTTCCGCACCGACCGAGGTCAGATGTCCATCTTGAGCGGTTTTCCGGCCCAGACCCGCATCTCGCTGATGAAGCTGACTCCCAAATGTTTGGAGCTGCCGTCGATTGCCCGTTCGGTGGGTCGTGAAGGCTACAAAACGCTCTTCATCCACGGCGGCGATTTGAACTTCACGAACCAAGCCTCCTATCTGTTTGCCACGGGGTGGCAGGAGCTCTATTGGCAGAAGGATATGAAGCTCGACGCCCCCACCGCGAAATGGGGCTACGACGACCGTGTGGTGGCCGACGAGGTAGCACGACGGGTCTTGGAGGCCGACCAAAGCGGCCAACCCTACCTGGTGGGATGGCTCACCCTCTCGAGCCACGAGCCCTTCGAGGTGCCTTTCGAGAAATTCGAGGACAAGCAGGCCAACTCGGCCGCCTTCACCGATGCAGCTATCGGCCACCTGATCGACCGTCTGCGCCACACGGAGGCGTGGGAGAACCTGCTGGTAGTCTTGACGCCCGACCACGGAATGCCCACCTACAAGCAGGGCCGCTGGAGCGAAACGGAGGTTCACCGCGTGCCGATGATATGGACGGGCGGAGCCGTCAAGGAGGCACAAATCGTCTCGGCCTACGGCTCGCAAATCGATATTGCCGCCACGCTATTGGGGCAGATGGGCGTGGATCACAGCGACTTCGATTACAGCAAGGATTTATTGGATCCTGCGCTGCCGAAATTTGGCTACTACACCTATAATGAGGGGTTTGTGGTGATCGATGAGCGGGGCGAATCGGGCTGGGATGCCGCCTCGGATCGCACCACCGACGGGGCCTTGGAGGAGCATATTTCGTGGGGACGCACCCTGCTGCAACAGACCTACGAAGATATTGCCCGCCGCTGATACATTGCCAAAGACGGGGGGCAGAAACTCCCCACAATTAGGTATTGCGATAAGCGACCTAACGAAGTATTTTTGCAGATTGAGCCACTAAAAACTTTTTGACGATGAAGCGTTATACGGTAGAGAACAGAATGTGTGACCTGGTGTCGGAACACTACGCCGTGTTGCAGATTATGAGCCGCTTCGGCATTGCGCTCGGCTTTGGCGACAGCACCATTGGCGAGGTGTGTGCCGAAAACAAGGTCGATGCCCCCACCTTTCTGGCTGTGGTCAATCTGCTACTCGACAGCAACAGCCGCACCGCAGCCATCGAGGAGATCTCGGTGAGTACCTTAACCCACTACCTGCGCAACGCCCACCGCTACTTCCTCGACTATCGCCTGCCCTCGATTCGTCGCAAACTCATCGAGGCGGTCGATTGCTCGTTGAGTGATGTGTCGTTTGCCATTATGCGCTACTACGACGAGTATGTCTCGGAGGTGCAGAAACATATGGCCTACGAGGAGGAGACGGTCTTCCCCTATGTCGAGTCGCTCCTGGCCGGCAACCCCCGCTCGGACTACTCGATGGCCTCGTTCCGCAGCCTGCACGACAAGGTGGCCGAGCACCTGAGCGAGTTGAAGAACATCATCATCAAATACTACCCTGCGGGGGGTACCAACGAGCTGAACGATGCGCTGTTCGACATCTTCACCTGCGAGCAGGAGCTGACGGGCCACAACGCCGTCGAAGACGAGCTCTACATCCCCTCGGTCGAGTTGCTGGCCTCGCAGTTGGAGCACACGCCCCAACCCGAGCCGGAGCAGGAGAGCCTGAGTGCCCGTGAAAAGGAGATCGTGGTTTGCGTCGTGAAGGGCCTGACGAACAAGGAGATAGCCGACGAACTTTGCATCTCGACCCACACGGTCATCACCCACCGCCGCAACATCGCCTCGAAGCTGCAGATCCACTCGGCAGCGGGTCTGACGATCTATGCCATTGTGAATAAGTTGGTCGAACTGAACGAAATCAAGGATACCATTGGCCGCGAGTAATTTTGCAGCCCGGTTGCAATTTTTTTTTCTTTTCGATGCAGTATTTTGCCCCTTCGTGCATTTATAAGTTGAAAAGACTATCTTTCTAACTACTAAACCGCTGTTTATGAAAGCAAAACTCAATCGATGGATGCACCTGCTCTCTTTTGCCCTTATTGGCTTGTTGGGCTTCTCGGCCTGCTCGGATGAGAAGGAGGAGGAAGATATGCTTGTGCTCTATGGAGTCCCTCAAGACGGCTACATTGTCAAAGGTACGGTTACCGACGAAGCAGGCAATCCGATTAAGGGCCTCACCGTCACGCCTCTTTACTATGGAGGAGCTGATAAAATCTTTCCTTTCCCCTCAACGACTACCGACGAAGAGGGTCGCTTCCTATTTGAAAAATATATAGATAGAGGGGTACGACCTCTGGCCATTGCCGACGAAGATGGCATCGAAAACGGAGGCGAGTTTATCAACGACACCTTGAGCTACAAAGAGATGACAATGGTCAAAATCGGATATGGCGATGGGGGGGTTGATTATCTGTACGAAGTGACGGCAAATGCAACACTCAAAAAGAAAGAATAGTATGAAAAAGACGACAACCTTATTTGCGACGTGCCAACGATGGATTGTTGGCAGCCTGTTGGCCCTGCTTGGTTTCTCGGCCTGCTCGGAGGAGGTGATCGACGATCCCAACAAGGGCGGTTACGATATGTACGGATCACCTACAACCGACTTCATCGTCACGGGTAGGGTTACCGATGAAGCGGGAAATCCGATTCGTGGAATCGCAGTCAAACCCTTCTTTGGGAACCTCATAGACCCACAGATGGTACCTGTGGCCTACGCTGATCAAAACGGTATGTTCAAAATGGACACGCTGAAAGGGTTAGGGCCAGCTACCCCTCCAATCTTGTTTACCGATGAAGATGGCTCGGAGAACGGTGGTGAATTCCTTAACGATACGCTTAGGTATCCCGAGTTTGAGCGTACCCTTCTTGAGAAAGGGTCGGGATGGCACAAGGGTCTCTACGAGCTCAAAGCCGAAGTGAAACTCATAAAGAAGGAATAGCTATGGGTGAATTGTCGCTACGACGCAGGTTGGCGCTTGAGCTGTGGCGTATCGAGGAGCGCAGAGCGGCGCAGGAGCACAAACTCCAACAACTTTTTTGGGAGTGCACATTGCGCTGCAACCTCCATTGTCGCCATTGCGGCAGCGACTGCAAGCAAGAGGCTACACAACAAGATATGCCCCTGGCCGATTTTCTCGGTGTGCTTGACAACATAGCCGCTCATACCGATCCCCACAAGGTCTTTGTCATCATCACGGGTGGCGAACCATTGATGCGCCCCGACCTGGAGGCGTGTGGTCGAGCCATCTACGACAAGGGATTTCCGTGGGGAATGGTCACCAACGGTTTAGCGATGAGCGAGGCTCGTTTTCGGCGTCTGTTGGCTGCCGGTATGCACACTGCCACGGTGAGCCTCGACGGCTTGGAAGAGGATCACTACTTTATGCGTGGCCACAACCGCAGCTACGAGCGAGCCGTTGCCGCCATCCGTATGATGGCTCAAACCCCCGACTTCCTCTTCGACGTAGTGACTTGCTGCAACCGTCGCAACATCGACCGCTTGGACGAGGTGAAAGAGTTATTGATTGGCTTGGGGGTGAAGCGTTGGCGCATCTTCACCGTCTTTCCTGTAGGACGTGCCGCCACCGACCCCGATTTGCAACTCACCAACGAGGAGTTCCGTCGTCTGATGGAGTATATCCAAAAGACCCGCAAAGAGGGACGAATTCGTGTTGATTACGGCTGTGAAGGCTTCTTGGGACGCTACGAAGGGGAGGTGCGCAACCGTTTCTTTGGCTGTCGAGCAGGTATTTCGGTAGGGTCTGTACTCGCGGATGGATCCATTTCGGCCTGCGCAAGCATCCGTGCCGATTACCACCAGGGGAACATCTATCAAGACGACTTTTGGGAGGTGTGGCAAACCCGCTTCGAGAAGTTCCGCAACCGAGCCTGGATGCGCACCGACCAATGTGCCGATTGCAGTTTCTTCCGCTACTGCCAGGGCAGTGGCATGCACCTGCGGGATGGGGAGGGTAAGTTATTGTTCTGCCACCTGCAACGCATCCAAAAGTAACGGCACTTACAAGTACACAAAAAGGGTCGTAGCCAAAAGCTGCGACCCTTTAATTTTGCATTTTGAATTTTGCATTTTGAATTTTCTTACGCTTCGCCCATCTTCGGACCCGTTGCCGAGGGGGCGGGGGTGGGAATTTCGATCTTGCCCATCGTCGATTCGTAGCGAGCAATGTTATCTTGAAGCGTACGCAACAGACGCTTGGCGTGTTCGGGCGTGAGGACCACTCGGCTCTTGATTTTAGCCTTCTCCAAACCCGGCATCACCTTGGCAAAGTCCAGAATGAACTCCGAGGTGGAGTAGGTGATGAGGGCCAAATTCGAGTAGATGCCCTCGGCCACATCGGCAGGAAGCTCGACCTGCACGTTGAAAGGTTGCTTTTCTTGCATAGTTTCGCAGTTTCGTTGATGCAAAAATAGAGGTTTTCGACCCTCTTGAAACCCACTAAACGACAAAGTTTTCGATATTTTATCAACATATAGTCGCTTTTCGTCTTTTGATTGACAGCTTTTTTACCTATCTTTGTCGGGATAATAGTGGCCAAAGGGTAAAAGTTATGTCAGTATCATTCATCGAGGTTCTCTTTCGCGGCATCGCCGTCGGCATCGCAGCATCGATCACGGTCGGGCCGGTGGCGGTATTGTGCATCCAGCGCACCCTCTCGAAGAGCCGCCGCTCGGGCATTGTCTCGGGCTTCGGAGTCGCCTCGGCCGACGCCTTTATGGCCATCATCGCCCTGCTGTTCTACTCGATGCTCGAGCAGCAAATCCACCAATACAACACCCTGCTGCGCGTCGTGGGCGGCATCTTTGTGGTAGTGGTAGGCGTCTATGTCTTCACACAGAATCCGGTCCCCCAAATACGCCGCAACCGCCAGGGTCGCAGCTCGCTGTGGCAGGATTTTGCCTCGATTTTCGGCCTCACGATTGCCAACTTCATTATGGTCATCCCCTACATCCTGGCCTTCTTTGCCGTCTTCGACATCTCGTCGAGCGACATCACCGGCTCGGGCTTCTGGGGCTTCCTGCGTGCCGCCTGCACCATCGGCGGATTCTTCTGCGGAGCGGTGGCCTGGTGGACCTTCGTGGCCTTTGTCATCAATCTCTTTCGGCGTCGATTCCGTCCCCGCCATATGCTGACCATCAACCGAGTGGCAGGCTTGATTATTGCGCTGCTCGGCATATATACCATTTTATCCACCTTCTTTGATATTTTCCCGAATGTCCACTAATACGCAACCCGCCAAGAAAATCGTTATTGCCATTGACGGCTACTCGTCGTGCGGCAAGAGCACCTTCGCCAAGGCCATTGCAGCTCGCCTCGGCTACATCTTCATCGACACCGGCGCTATGTATCGTGCCGTGACCCTCTACGCCCTCGAGCACGGAGCCATCCGTCAGGGGATGGTCTATGAGGAGGAGGTCGTAAAGTTGCTGCCCGAGATGCAGATTACCTTCCGCTTCAACCCCGAGCGTGGTGCCAGCGACATCTACGTCAATGGCGACCGTGTCGAGGGCAAGATTCGCAGCATCGAGGTCTCGAACTGCGTGAGCGCCGTGAGCGCCATCGGCAAGGTAAGAGAGATGCTCGTACGCATGCAGCAGGAGATGGGCAAACGTCGTGGCGTGGTGATGGATGGTCGCGACATCGGCACGGTGGTCTTCCCCGATGCCGAGTTGAAGATCTTTATGACGGCCGACCCCCGTGTGCGTGCGCAGCGTCGCTACGACGAGCTGACGGCCAAGGGCGACAAGGTGTCGTTGGAGGAGATCGAGCAGAATGTGCGTGATCGCGACTACCAGGATGAGCATCGTGCCATTTCGCCCCTCCGCAAGGCCGACGATGCCATCGTACTCGACAACTCGCAGATGACCGTCGAGGAGCAGATGACGTGGATTATGGAGCGCATTGCCGAGCTGGCATAGTGCTTGACAACAACTTTGGGAGCAATCCCCCTTTTTTGGTATGCTGATTGAGATTGACGATAAATCGGGTTTCTGTTTCGGGGTGGTACGAGCCATCACCGAGGCCGAGAGTGCCCTGTCGGATGGCGGTGAGGTGTCGTCGTTGGGCGACATCGTACACAACCGTATGGAGGTGCAGCGTCTCGAGGCGTTGGGGCTGAAGACGGTGACCCATAGCGACCTGCCGACACTGGGTGGCAAGCGACTCTTCATCCGTGCCCACGGTGAGCCGCCACGCACCTACCGCACGGCTCGGGAGCTGGGCATCGAGATCATCGACGCCACCTGTCCGGTGGTAGCCCGTCTGCAACGACGGGTGGTCGAGGCCTACGAGGAGATGGCACCCCGAGCGGGTCAGGTGGTCATCCTCGGCAAGCGTGGCCACGCCGAAGTGGTGGGGCTGACGGGCCAGGTCGAGGACCGTGCCATCGTCGTCGAGCGAAAAGAGGATTTGGAGCAGATCGACTTCACCCGCCCCATCTTCTTCCTCTCGCAGACCACGCAGAGTATCGCCCTCTTCGAGCAGCTCGGCGAGGAGATTCTGCGTCGCCACACCTCGCCCGACGAGGTACGCATCGTCGATACCATCTGCCGTCAGGTCTCGGGTCGGGAACAACACCTCGAGGGCTTTGCATCCCGTTTCGATTTGGTGGTCTTCGTCTGTGGCCGCAAATCCTCAAACGGCAAGGTCCTCTTCGAGGTCTGCCGCCGCACCAACCCCCGCAGCTACAACATCGAGGAGGCGGGTGAGCTGGACCCCGCCTGGTTGGAGGGGGTCTCGTCGGTAGGCATCTGCGGTGCCACCTCCACCCCCAAGTGGCTGATGGAGCAGGTGCGAGACCGCATCATCCGATTGACAAGCGAACACTAAACAAGATAACGTTATGACAACCTATGCACTTCGTGCCTTGAAGTATTTTATAGCCCTCGTGGTGCTCTGCGCCCTGATGATGGCCCTAATGATTTGGACGGGTTATTCGGCTCTGACCGCCGAGCAGACCCTCGAGTTGCTCTTCACCGACCGCTTTCTGATGCTCGGCATCGCCATTGTGGTCCTCTCGCTCACCTACCCCAAGTTCGGCTTCATCACCCGCACGACCGAGGGCAATCTGGCAAAGCACCGTCAGCAGGTGCTGACCGCCTTCGAGATGAGCGGCTTCAAGCTGCAACGCGAGGAGAACGGCGTGCTCTACTTCCAGGGCAACGGCCTTCTGAAGCGTCTGTCGCTGCTGTTCGAGGATGAGATTCGGGTCGAGCAAGTTGGCGACCAAATCCGCATCGAGGGCATCCGCCGAGGCGTAGCCCGCACGCTTTATCGTCTGGAGTCTTACATCGAAATGGCCAACCGCAATGAAAAATAACCTCCTACGTCGTATGCTGGTGGCTGTGGCGGTGACCACGGCCCTGGTGTCGCTACTCTATGCCAAACGCAACGACTTCGGGTTGGGGCGTGCGATGGAGCTGACGGTCAATATGATGCGTGAGCTTTCGCTGAACTATGTCGATACGCTCGACTACGAAAAACTCTTGCAGGGTGCCACCCAGGGGATGGTGCGAGACCTCGACCCCTACACGGCCTACATCCCCGAGCAGGAGATGAGCGAATTTGAGCTACTCACCACCGGCAAATATGGCGGTGTGGGGTCGCTCATCCGTCTGAAGGGCGACTATGTCATCTTTGCCCAGCCCTACGAGGGGTCACCCTCGGACCGTGCGGGCATCAAAATCGGCGACCGCATCCTGGAAATCAACGGCGAGTCGGCCAAAGGATTCACCACCGAGCAGGTGTCGTCGCGCCTGAAGGGCGATGCCGGTACCCCCGTGAAGGTAAAAATCGAGCGTCTGGACGGCTCGCACCACGAGGTGGAGATGACCCGTGAGCGCATCTCGATTCCCGCCATCCCCTATGTGGGCTGGGTGGCCGAGGGGATTGGCTACATCCGCCACAGCGACTTTACGGAAGGGAGCTTCGAGGAGATGCGTGCCGCCATCGAGAAGCTGCGCAGCACGGGGCCGCTCGAGGGGTTGGTACTCGACTACCGCTCGAACGGTGGCGGTCTGATGCAGGAGGCGGTCAAAATCGTCAGCCTCTTCACCCCCAAAGGCACCGAGGTGGTCCGCACCAAGGGGCGCAAGGAGGAGAAGAGCTACAAGACCCAGACCGACCCCCTCTACCCCGACCTGAAGTTGGCTGTGCTGGTCAATGGCTCGTCGGCCTCGGCAGCCGAGATTGTGGCGGGCTCACTGCAGGATTTGGACCGTGCCGTGCTGGTCGGTCAGCGCACCTACGGCAAGGGGTTGGTTCAGACCACCGTCCCCATCGGCTACAACTCGATGGCCAAAATCACCACCTCGAAATACCACATCCCCTCGGGCCGTTGCATTCAGGCCATCGACTACTCCAACTCGCAGCAGGGCGATGTGCACCAGGTGCCCGACTCGCTCATCACCGAGTTCAAGACCCGAGGCGGCCGCAAGGTCTATGACGGCGGTGGCGTGATGCCCGACATCCGCCTTGAGCCGGAGTACATCAGCCGCTTTGCTATGACCCTCTACGGATTGGGCTACATCGAGGATTTCGGCGACGACTACATCCGCCGCAAAGGCTACCAACCCATCGACCCCCGCACCTTCAACATCACCGAGGCCGATTTTCAGGATTTCAAGGCCTTCTTGAAGGACAAGGAGATTCCCTATGAGTCGGAGAGCCGTCAGGCACTGCGTCTGATTAAGGAGGCGGCCAAGAACGACCGTTTCAAGGAGCTGGAGGAGGAGTTGGCCCGGCTCGAAAGCGAGGTGAAGGATGACACGCAGACCAACCTTGAGACCTACCGTGAGGAGGTCGAGGAGCAGCTGCGCCACGACATCATCCAACGCCACGCCTACACCCGAGGTGTGACCGAAAATGTCATTCCGCGCGACAAGGCCCTCAAGCGTGCCATCGAGACGCTGCAACAAGGCGAAGAGTACGCACGCATCTTGCGTGAGCAGGATACGGAGCGCAAATAACTTACAAAGAAGAGATTAAACCAATGAAGGTCAGCAAAATACTTTCGTTTCGCAAACGTGTGGTGGTCATCGTTATCGGTGCCCTGCTGGGTGGCTTGTCGCTGCTCTATACGAACAATCTGGCCTTCCGCCTCAAGGAGAAGGAGCAACACGACGTAGCCTTGTGGGCCCACGCAATGGAGCGTCTGAATCGGGATGTGCTGGGTGGCACCATTCAGGTCGAGGACCCGCTGGTCGATGACCTGATTTCGAGCAACAACAACATCCCCTTCATCATCACGAACGAAAATCTGGAGGTCATCAGTTCGCACCTCATCCCCGATAAAATCATCGACCACCCCGACCGTCTGCGTCGCCAAATCGACAAATTTACCGAGGAGAACACCCCCCGCCAAGTGCGTTTCTGGTGGACCGATCAGCACTACCACATCATCTTCTATGGCAAGTCGGCTCTGCTGAAAGCCCTCTTCTACTACCCTTACATTCAGCTGGTTGTCATCGCCGTATTTGTGATGATGGTCTTCATCGCCTTCCGCTCCTCGAAGCAGGATGAGCAAAACCGCGTCTGGATTGGTCTGGCCAAGGAGACGGCCCACCAGCTCGGCACGCCCACCTCGTCGCTGCTGGGGTGGATCGAGTTCCTGCGCACGCAACCCGTCGATCAGGGGGCGGTCGAGGAGATGAACAAAGACCTGCAACACCTGATGAAGATTGTCGATCGCTTCTCGAAGATCGGCTCCGAGACCCCCCTCACGCCCGCCAACATCAACGAGGTGGTGGGTGGCTCGGTGATGTACTTCCGCAAGCGCATCCCCCGCAACGTTACGCTCGACTACAACGGCTTGGCCATCGCCCCCGTGCGTGCCTCGATCAACGTGGCGCTGTTTGAATGGGTGGTCGAGAATCTGATGAAGAATGCCCTCGACGCCCTGCAGGGGCACGGTGCCATCTCGGTCTATATCCACACCGATCAGAAAAACGTGATGGTCGATGTGAAGGACACGGGCAAGGGCATCGCCAAGAGCAACTGGAAACGCATCTTCGAGCCGGGCTTCACAACCAAAACCCGAGGCTGGGGCTTGGGACTCTCGCTCTCACGGCGCATCATCGAGGAGTATCACCGAGGTAAAATTGCCGTCATCGACTCCGAGGTGGGCAAGGGTACCACCTTCCGTATCACCCTTAAACGCGACCCGGACCAATGGCAGTAACCGTCCCCTTTCGTCCGCCGCAGCCCGTAGCACCGGAGCCGATTATCGATACGCTCATCACCCCGACCGACACCACCATCGTGGTGCGTGAGGCGGTGGCCGAGCTGCCCCCCTATGCCTACACGTCGCTTTCGGATTGGGCCTCGTACGACGACCCGCTGACAGCTCCGCTCTACCGCACCGTCGAGGGGCGTGAGTTGTTTGGTCCCCACTCGGTGCAGGCCGAGATTCCGATGGGCGAACGCACCCTGCACCCCGTCACCGAGGAGCCTGCATACGGCTTTTTGGTGCTGACGCTGGTCGTGTTGTTTGTCCTCACGTTGAGCCAATATACAGGCGATGTGCGCTTCCTGATGGGCCGCCTCTTTATGGACCGAGGCTCGACCGAACGACTGGTCGAGGGGCGCAACTCCACCGATCGGGTCCTCTCGATTTTAGGGGTACTCGGTATGTTTCTGCTGGGTGCAACCATTGTCCGCTTTGCCGACCCGATGATGCCCGAACAGTGGGCCGCGTGGCTGCCCGGCTGGATGGGACTTTTGGCCTCGATGGCCGTGACGGGGGCCCTCTATCTGGTGGTGCTCTATCAGCGGGTAATCCTTTCGGCCGTCTCGGCACTCACCTACAGCCAGGCGGTGGTAGGCCACCTCTACCAAATCAAACGGTCGATCTTCTCGATTGCCACACTCATCGCCGCCCCCTTTCTGGGGTTGGTGTTGTTGAGCCCCCGAGGAATGGGCGAAGTGTGGTTGTGGGTGATAATCATCGAGTTGTTTATCCTGGCATTTTTATACCTCTATGAGTCGTTGATGCTCTTTATTTCAAAAAAAATTTCACTTTTGCATTGGATTTTGTACCTTTGCACCGTCGAAATCCTCCCCTTTGCCACAATTTTGATTGCATTGGCGAGGTAAAGGTTTGAAAATAAGAGTATTAGCATAGTGAAGAGTATATTGGTATCGCAGCCCAAGCCGGCCGTCATCGAGAAATCTCCCTTTTACGAAGTCGCACAAAAACACCATCTTGACATCACCTACAAGCCCTTTATTCGGGTGGTTGGCGTAAGCTTGAAAGAGTTTCGCGCACAACGCATCGAGATTTTGGACCACACGGCCATCATCTTCACTTCACGCTCTACGGTCGATAGCTTCTTCCACATCTGCGAGGAGGCACGCATTACCGTTCCCGAGACGATGAAATATATCTGCCAGACGGAGGCCGTAGCCCTCTATCTGCAGAAGTACATTGTCTATCGCAAGCGCAAGATCTCGTTTGCCGATGGCTCGTTCACCTCGCTTGTCGAGCAGATTGTCAAGCACAAGGAGGAGAAGTTCCTTTTGGCTCTGAGCGAGCCCCACAAACCCGAGCTGCCCGAGACGCTGCAAAAGCTCAAGCTCAATGTCGATCCGGTGATTCTTTCGCGTACCGTGTCGGCCGACCTGGGCGAGCTGAAGATGGAGGACTACGACCTGCTGACGCTCTATTCGCCCTCGGATGTGAAGGCCATCCTGGAGCACTACGAGGTCGATTCGCTCCCCGCCATTGCCGTCTTTGGCGAGGCGACGCTGCGTGCCGCCTTCGAGGCCGGTATGCACATCGTCACCAATGCCCCCACCCCCGCAGCCCCCTCGATGGTCAAGGCCATCGATATCTACCTGCAAAAGTTGGAGAAGGGCGAGGAGATTGCCCCCGTGGTGCCGGTGGTGGACAACGAGAAGGAGGAGTTTATCCGTAACCAGCAGCACAAGTTGGCCAAGAAGAGCCGCACCCGTCGCACCACGACCTCGGCTGCAAAATAGTTTTCAGCTCAACCCCAAATACCCACCTACAATGGAGAGATCGTTGCCCCGCAGCGAAAGGCTTCGTACGTTGGGAGCCATCCGCCGCCTCTTTTCGGAAGGGGAGGCCGGATTTGTCTTTCCGTTTCGCTATGTGTGGTATGCGGAGGCCGACACCGAGCCGAATGTCGAGGTGTTGTTCTCGGTTCCCAAGAAGTATCATAAGCGGGCCAACAAACGTAACCTCCTGCGTCGCCGCACCAAGGAGGCCTATCGCCTCTCGAAGCACCACCTGTTGAGCCAACTCGGCCCTCGCCACGGTGACCTGGCCCTCATCTACTCCTCAAACGAGATTGTGTCCTATGCAAAAATCGAACACTCCCTCAAACGAATTCTGGAGACGATTGCTGCAAGGCTGTAAGTGGCTCTGCACCCTGCCCCTCGTTCTGCTGGTGCGCTTCTATCAACTCTGCATCTCGCCCCTCACGCCGCCGTCGTGTCGTTTCACGCCGACCTGCTCGCAGTATGCCCTCGAGGCACTGAAGAAGTATGGACCGCTGAAGGGGGGATGGCTCACCCTGAAACGGTTGGCTCGCTGCCACCCCTGGGGCGGACACGGCCACGACCCCGTACCCTAACCGCCTCCGTTCAACCGCTCCACACCCCACACCGATGAATCCCCTCAAAGCCATCGCCGAACGCCTCGACCGAATGCCCCTGCTGGGTGCTTTGTGTTGCTTTATGGCGGGGCTGTGCCTTACAACCGAGGCGCGGGGAACGGCCCTTGCGTGTGGATTGGTGGCCTTGATTTGTTGGGCCGCCTACTCGTTTTGTCGAACGAAATTCTTTATCGGCATCGCCACGATGGGGGTGGGCGCATTGACGGGTTGGCTGAACCCTTCGACGGAGATCACCCTGCCCAAAGAGCGGCTCGAACTGCAAGTCGAACTGCTGCGTGACCCCGTTCGGATGGGCGATCGCCTACGTAGCGAGGCCCGTCTGTTGGCCTGGCGTTCGACCCGAGGGGGCGAGTGGCACAGCTCCTCGCAACGCATCAACCTCTACATCGACACCCTCGCCCCTCGGTTGCAGGGCAACGACCGCATCCGTATGGAGGGGCGCATCTACCCGGCTCGACGGCGAGCAGGCAGTTGTTACCTTTCGGAAAACAACCTCATCGAACTCACTCCGGCCACCCGCCCGTCGCTCCACAACCGAGCCACAAACCGACTGAAAGGGATGCTGGGCGCCCCGTCCGACGAGCGTGCCACGCTGTTGGCGATGACCGTCGGAGCCTCGGAGGAGATTTCGCCGCAACTACGCCGAGCCTACTCGCAAAGTGGTATGGCACATCTGTTGGCCGTCTCGGGACTCCACACGGGCTTTGTCTTTCTTTTGATCAACCTGCTGTTGTGGTGGATGCCGCTTGTTCGGAACGGACACCGTTGGCGCAACCTGCTCTCACTTCTGCTCCTCTGGGGCTATGTGGCGATGGCGGGTGGGGCACCGAGTGCCGTACGTGCGGCAGTGATGTGTTCGCTGCTGCAATTCGCCCTCTATCGGGGGTCGGGCTACGTGGCTATGAACAGTTGGGCAGCGGCAGCCCTGTTGCTGCTGATCGTGAAACCCTCGCTCACAGAAGATATCGGTTTTCGCCTCTCGTTTGCCGCTGTGGCGGGCATTCTCTTGTGGGGTGTGCCGCTGATGCGCCGTTGCAGGAGCCGCTACCGAGTGGTGAATTACCTCGTAGATGGGTGGATAGTCGCCCTCACCGCCTCGCTGGCCGTTGCCCCCTTTACCGCCTTGAGTTTTCAGACGGTGGCCTGGACGGGAACGCTTCTCTCGCCTGTAGTGGTCTCGCTTGGTGCCCTACTGGTGGCGGGCGGATTGGTGATGCTCCTTGTCGGCTCACCCTTCGGGCTGTTGCGTGATGGGTTGTTGGGGATAGCCCGCCTGCAAAACAAAACGGCCGAATGGTGTGCCTCGATTTCGGACGGAGCAATCGGTTGGCACCCCACCGAAGGCGATGTGGTGGTCTGTTATCTGCTGTTTGCACTGCTTACAATGGCCTTTTGGTGTTGGGAGACGAGAAAAAATGTGTAATTTTGTGGTGATGCTTACTTTGGAATCATACCACGCACTCTGCACCGAGGAGGTACGGCGGGCCATTCACGAAAATCGGGATCGGGATCCGCTGCGTATCGCCCTCGATGGGCGCATTCCCGAGGCCCGATTGGTGGCTACGGAGGTCAAATACCTGCAACGTGCCCGCACGAAACTCCCCTCGTATGCCGAGGCGGAGTGCATCCTGCCGCCGTTGGCCTTCGAGCAGTCGTCGAGCGAGCAATGTGCTGCCCACAAACCACTTACGGGCGAACGAGTGTTGGATTTGACCTGCGGATTGGGAGTTGATACCCTCTTTCTTAGCCGCAAATTCAAGGAGGTGGTCTCGCTGGAGCGCAACGAGGTGTTGTGCGCCGTCACCCAAGAAAACCTCCGCCGCCTGGGGGTGAAAAACGTAACCCTGAAAAACACCTCGGCCGAGGAGTATCTGGCCTCGGCAACCGAGACCTTCGATTGGATCTATGCCGACCCCGACCGCCGCTCGGCCGAGGGGCGCAAGTTGGTGCGGTTGGAGGATTGCTCGCCCAACATCGTGGAGCTGATGCCCCACCTGAAGCGTCTGGCACCGAGGTTGTGTCTGAAAAATTCGCCCCTGTTCGATGTCGATGAGGCCCTAAACCGCTTCCCCGAAAGCCACGTCGAGGTGCTCTCGTTAGGAGGTGAGTGCAAGGAGGTCTTGATCTATGTGGGCGAGGGCATTTCGCACCGCCTGACCGCTACGGCCCTCGGCTTGGGGAGCTACTCGACCACCCGGCCACAAACGCCTCCGCAGCCCGAGGTGTTTAGAAACGAGGCCTATCGGTGGTTGATTGTCCCCGATGTGGCATTGCAAAAGGCCCGTCTGGTGCGTCAGGCCCTCGACTCGGTGGCCGATGTGTGGAGCGAAAACGGCTTTGGCTTTGCCGTCGAGCGACCCGAAGGGGTTTTGGGGCGTGTGTTGGAGATCGAAAGAATCGAAAAGTTCGACCCCAAGGGGCTGAAAAAGAGCCTCAAAGGAAAGCGTGTGGAGCTGCTCAAACGAGATTTTCCGCTCTCGGTCGAGGAGCTGCAACATCGCCTCGGAGTACGTTCCGGCAGCGAAAAACGGCTCGCATTCACAAATTCAGCCAACGAGTTTTGGACAATCCACCTAAAATAAGTAGCTTTGTAAAAAGCATTTGACCATGCAGCAGAACAAACTCTACACCTTCTTCACCGAGACCCTCATCGAGCGACCCGACTCGGAGTGGAAACATTGGTATAGCCGCCTCGGTGCCAAGATCTACAAAGTGGGCTATTGGCTCATCCACGGACTCTTCCGCCACGGCACGATGGTTCGTAGTGCGGCAATGACCTACTACACCCTCACCTCGATTGTCCCCATCCTGGCCGTCGCCTTTGCGCTGGTCAAGGGTTTCGGCCTCTCGGAGGTGCTGGTCGCTTCGCTCTACGACCTCTTCCCGCAAAATCCCGAGATTATCGAATACCTCCTCTCGTTTGCCGAGAATGCCTTAGCCCGCACCCAGGGAGGTGTGGTGGCTGCGGTGGCTTTGGTGATGCTCTTCTGGTCCATCATCCAGCTCTTCAGCTCGATCGAGAGTGCCTTTAACAACATCTGGGAGGTCAAGACCACCCGCAGCATCGCCCGCCAATGGAGCGACTACCTGGCCGTCATACTTATCGTGCCCATCTTCTGGATTGTGGCCAACTCGGTGGGCAACTTCACCGAGGAGATTCTGCGTGATACGTGGTACTTCCGCCTGCTCAACGGACTGATGTCGATGGTGCTTATTTGGGTGATGTTCACGCTGTTATACCTGATTATCCCCAACGCCAAAGTAAAACTTTCGAGTGCTATGGTGGCCGGTATTCTGGCCGGTACGGCCTTCCTGCTGTTCCAGTGGGGATATGTCTATCTGCAAACCTCGATGACCTCGTACAATGCCATCTACGGTAGTTTTGCCGCCCTGCCGCTCTTCTTGGTATGGCTGCAATTCTCGTGGCAGATTCTGCTGATTGGCGGCGAACTGTCGTTTGCCCACCAGAACATCAGCCGCTTCGGCGAGGAGCAGGAGGCCAAACTCATCAGCTACGACTGCCGCCGCAAGGTGATGTTGGCCGCAATGATGGCCATCGTGCGCCGCTTCCGCAAGGAGGGGGGTGCGGTGCCTGTCGAGGAGCTGCAGGCCGAGTTGGAGTTGCCGACCCGTGTAGTCAATGACATCCTCTTCTCGTTGAGCCGTGCCAAGCAACTCATCGAGGTGCGCAAGAGCGAAGATGAGCGTTGGGTCGCCTACGCCCCCGCCTACGACATCAACACGATGACCATCTACAGCATCTTGGAGGCGGTCGAGAAGCATAGCCAAAGCCCGCTGCAATTTGACCCGCAAAGCGATGCCGCCCACGTGGAAAAACTCCTCGAGGGGTTGAAAGAGGAGGCGTTGCAGTCACCTATGAATCAACGCATTATTGACCTTATCGAAACCAATGAAGCCTAACGTAGTCATCATCGGCTCGGGCAATCTGGCCGAGTCGTTGGCCATTGCTGTGGCCGAGTGCGAGGGGTTGAACCTGCTGCAACTCTGGGCCCGCAACCCCGCGCGTGGCCGTGTGGTGGCCGACCTGGCCCACTGCCCCACCACCGCCGACCCCCAAGCGTTGGAGAAGGCCGATATCTACCTGATTGCCGTCTCGGACCGAGCCGTTCGCGAGGTGGCGGAGCTGTTGCCCATCCCCCCTACGGCCATCGTGGCCCACACGGCGGGCAGCGTCGAGATGGAGGCACTCAACCACTACCCCCGACGGGGCATCTTCTACCCCTTTCAGGGCTTCTCGGCGGGGCGCAAAGTCTGTTTCAAGCACCTCCCCATCTTCATCGAGGCCATCGACGATGAGGTCAAATCGACCCTGTGGGCAGCCGCCTCGGCCCTGAGCCGTCAGGTCTATGAGGCCGACTCGGTGCGACGCAGCAAAATCCACCTGGCGGGAGTCATTGCCAACAACTTCGTCAATCAGCTCTACCAATCGGCCACCGACCTGCTGGCCTCGGAGGGGCTGCCGTTCGAGGTGCTGAAGCCGCTGATCGAGGAGACGGCCCAAAAGGCCCTTGAGGCCGAGGCTCCGAAGCTGGTGCAGACGGGCCCTGCCAAGCGAGGCGATACAGCCACCCAACAACGCCACCTGACCCTGCTGAAGGAGCAGGAGGTACTGCAAACGATCTACAAAGAATTAAGCCAACTGATATGGGAAACTTCAAAGAAGATATAGCCCGCATCGAAGCGATGATCTTCGATGTGGACGGGGTGATGACCGACGGGCGCATCATCCCCACAGCGGAGGGTGATTTCATCCGCTGCTACAACTGCAAAGATGGCTATGCGCTGGCATATGCCATTCGCCACGGCTATCGGGTCTGTGTCATCACGGGCGGCTACGGCAAAATTTTGGAGCGCCGCCTGCGGATGCTCGGTATGCAGGATTTCTACATCGACTGTATGGACAAAATCACCACCTTAAGGGAGTATATGGCCAAGTACAACCTCAAGCCCGAAAATGTACTCTATATGGGTGATGACATCCCCGACCTGGAGTGTATGCGTGAGGTGGGTATGCCGGTCTGCCCCGCCGACTCGGCCGTCGAGGTGTTGGAGGTATCGCGCTATGTCTCGCAATTCGAGGGAGGGCGTGGTGCCGTGCGTGACATTGTCGAGCAGGTGCTGCGTGCCCGAGGCGATTGGGCCAAGAGTTCGGAGGGGGTCACCCCCTCATCGCTGGTAGCCTCGCGCTAAACGAAAAAACCGCTTCGAAACTGATCGAGGCGGTTTTTTGTGGTTTATCGCTTTCCTTTGACGACCCTTTTCGGGAGGGGTTTCGACGAGCGAGGACGGGAGTCGAAGAAATAGCTCTTCTGCTTGCGCTTCTCCTCCTGCGTGCGGGCCACAAAGACCTCACGCCCCGTATAGGGATTCTTGCCCGTGTAGAACATCACCGACGAGAGGGTCATCGGCGTGGGGGTCAGATCCTGCACCTGCTCCAACGAGAAGTGCAGTTTGCCCAGCACCCGCTCCGAGAGGGCCTTCATATCCTGCTCACGGCACCCCGGGTGCGAGGAGATAAAGTAGGGAATAAGCTGAAAACGCAACCCTTCACGGCGACAAATGGTGCGGAAATCCTCGTTCAGACGCTCAAAGAGGGCAAAGGGCGGTTTGCGCATCAGGTGCAGCACGTGCTCCTCGGTATGCTCGGGGGCCACCTTCAAGCGACCCGAGGTGTGGTATTTCAAGACGGTCGAGAGGTAGGGGCTGTCGTCGAACAAATCGTAGCGGATGCCGCTGCCGATGTAGGCGTGCTTGACCCCCTTCACGGCACGAATCTTGGCGTAGAGCTCCAACAAGGGGCGGTGGTCGTTATCGAGATTCGGGCAACGCTTCGGGTGCAGACACGAGGGGCGACGGCACTTTTCGCACAACGCACGATCACGCCCGCCCATCCGATACATATTGGCCGAGGGGCCGCCGATGTCGGAGAGGTTGCCCCGAAAATCCTTCATCGCCACCACCTGTTCCACCTCGCGCAGGATGGATTGCTCGCTGCGCGACTGGATGAACTTGCCCTGATGGGCCGAGATGGTGCAGAACGAGCAGCCGCCAAAGCAGCCTCGGTGCATATTGACCGAGTGTTTGATCATCTCCCACGCCGGGATGGCTCCACGATTGGCATAGCGGGGGTGCGGCGCACGCTCATAGGGCAAATCGAACGAGCGGTCCAACTCCTCGGTCGTGAGGGGCGAATGGGGCGGAGTGACCACCACAAACTGCTCGCCAACCCCTTCGACCAACGTCTTGTCGGGGTGCATCAGGTTGCTCAACGTCTCGATGATGGCGAAGTTCTCGCCAAAGGCATCCTTCGATTTTTGGCACACCTCGAAGCTGTGCAGACGTACCGTCGTGGCGCTGTCGAGGCGCTCGACATAACTTCGATCGGCCAGAAAAGCCACCTGCGGGATTTTTCGTAACAACTTGGCATTGTAGCCGTTACGCATCGCTCGGGCCACCTCCGCAATGGTACGATCGCCCATTCCATAGACCAGCAAATCGGCCCCCGACGAGGCCAAAATCGAGGGCATCAGCCGATCCTCCCAATAGTCGTAGTGGGTCAAACGGCGCAACGAAGCCTCGATGCCGCCCACCACCACAGGGGTGTGGGGGAAGAGACGTTTGAGGATTTGGCTATAGACGGTTACCGTGCGGTCGGGACGGAAACCCGCCTGACCCCCAGCCGTGTAGGCATCGTCGTGGCGCAGGCGCAGGTTGGCCGTGTAGTGATTGACCATCGAGTCCATCGCTCCGCCCGTGATGGCGAAGAAGAGGCGGGGCGTACCCAACTTTTTGAAGTCACGCAAATCGTCTCGCCAGTTGGGTTGCGGCACGATGGCGACCCGATACCCTTCGGCCTCCAACAGACGACCGATGACCGCCGCACCAAACGACGGGTGGTCGATGTAGGCATCGCCCGTGAAGAGGATGACATCCAGCTCATCCCATCCACGCTCACGCACCTCTTTTATCGTTGTCGGAAGAAAGGCCATCTGAAAGTCGGGTTAAATGCAGTTAGACCTCGGCCATATCGACCGCCGAGGTGTAGGTATCCCACTTCTGAAGCACGGCACGGAAATCGTCGGGCAGCTCGCTCTCGAGTAGCAACTCCTTGCCCGTGCGTGGGTGGATGAAGCCCAACGCCTTGGCGTGCAACGCTTGGCGGGGCATCAGTTCGAAGCAGTTTTCGATGAACTGCTTGTATTTCGAGAAGGTTGTACCCTTCAGGATGCGGTCGCCACCATAGCGGGCATCGTTGAACAGGGGGTGACCCTTCCACGACATATGGACACGAATCTGGTGGGTGCGACCCGTCTCCAGGCGGCACTCGACCAACGTGACATAGCCATAGCGACGCAGCACACGGTAGTGCGTCACGGCGTGTTTGCCGTCCGAGCCATCCTCGAAGACATACATCTTCTGACGCTCACGGGGCGAACGGCCGATGTTGCCGATGATGGTACCCTCGTCCTCCTCGAAGTTACCCCACACCAAGGCCACATAGCGGCGGTAGATGGTGTGGTCGAAGAACTGCTTGGCCAGGCGGGCGTGGGCCTCCTCGTTCTTGGCGATGACCAGCAGACCCGACGTATCTTTGTCGATGCGGTGCACCAGACCGGCACGCTCCTCGCTTTCGGCCGTGGCATCGGGGCCTTGCAGGTGGTACAGAAGGGCATTGACCAGCGTACCGTAGTGGTTGCCCACACCCGGGTGGACCACCATACCTGCCGGCTTATTGACCAATAGCAGGTCGTCGTCCTCGTAGGGGATTTCGAGCGGAATATCTTGCGGAATGAGCGACACATCCCGTCGGGGATAGGGCATCACGACCTGGATGTAGTCGAGCGGCTTGACCTTGTAGCTGCACTTCGAGGCCGAGCCATTGACCAGCACGTTGCCCGAGTCGATGGCGGCCTGGATGCGGTTGCGTGACGAACGCTCCATACGGGCCTTGAGGAACTTATCGAGACGCAACAACGACTGGCCCTTATCGACCGTCACGTTGAAGTGTTCGTACAGTCCCCCCTCTTCGCCCTCCTCATCGAGGTTCTCGTCGGCGGTCAGCGGCTCCTCAACGAGCGGCTCCTCGGTGGGTATATACTCCTGGGTCAGCATCCTTTTTCTACTCAAAAAAATTCTCCTCCGATGCGGCGGCCTCGGTCTGTTCGATGGCCTGCTCCAAGGTCTGCTCCAGCGTCAGGCGGGCCAGCGAATCCTGCTCGGCCTGCTCGGCCTTCAGACGCTCCTCCATCGCCTCACGGGCTTGGCGTTCGGCCTCGGTACGGGAGTTTTTCACCTTTTCGGTATCAAGCGTCAGGCGCAGCGTCACTTCGCTACCCAGCGTCGTGGCCGTCTCGGCCGAGGGCGACTGGGCATAGAGGCGGGCCTCCTTCTGATTCAAGAGGTTGATGCCCTCCTCGAAGTCGATCTTGCCCACATTCAGACCCGACTCCCACAGGCGGCTCTTGGCATCACGCAACGAAAGACCCACCACCTGCGGCACCAGGGCCACATTCTCCTCGGGCTCGACACCCACATAGAGCGTGATGCCCGACCCCATCTCGGCCTCCACGCGGCTCTCGGCCAAAATCTGTTGGCGATCGTAGAACTGCTCCAAGACGTAGTTCGTCGCCATATCGGGGCGATAGATCAGCTCCTTGATCTCCAGACCGGCAATCTCCAACATATTCTTCGCCTGGCGCAGGCTGCGGCCCGCCACATAGGGGACGGGGACCATCTTCTGGCGGAAGGAGTTGATGGTGATATAGACCGTGCGGCCGGGCTTCACCTCCACGCCCCCCTCGGGCAGCTGGTCGAGGATGATGCCACCGGCATAGGCGGGGACAAACAGCGAGTCGTTGATGTGCAGCTCCAGGTCGTTCTCACGGGCAATGCGCTCGGCATCCGAGAGGGCCACACCACTCAAATCGGGCACCACTCGGCGGGCACCGTGACGCGTACCCCACAACATCAGGATGTGGGCTACGACCAACATTGCCACCATCAGCAGGGCAATCACGACGATATTTTTCAGCAGGGGGCTTTTCAGCAGGCCGCCCTCGTTTTTCTTTTGAGCCATAGTGTTTTATGTTTGGCGTTAGCGACTATTTCGGGGCCTTTTGGTAGAGATATACCGCAATGGCCAGGTAGATCAGATTCGGTAGCCAGATGGCCAGGCCGGGGGGCAGCGAGCCACTCTTGGCAAACTCCTCGAAGAAGCGGTAGAAGAGGATGTACGAGAAGCAGAGGGCGATACCCACACCGATATGCAGACCCGTGCCACCTCGCACCTTGCGCGACGAAAGCGAGACACCGATCAGGGTCAGAATGAAGGTGCCAATCGGGTAGGCAAAGCGGGCATTGCGCTCCACTTGAATGAGGTTGATGGTGTTGGCACCCTTCGATTGCTGCTGCTCGAGGAAGTCGTTCAGCTCGTGGATGTTCATCGTCTTGATGAGCTGATTTACGTTCGAGAGCTCGGCCACCTCCAAGTTGATGAGCGTGTCGAGGTTGCGGTATTGGGTAAAGGTCTCGTTGTGCTCCTCGTCAAAGGTGCGAACGATGTAGCGGGGGGCACTCCAACGCTTCGTCTCGGGGTCGAAAATCACCTCCGAGGCCTCCAACGAACGGGTCATCGTCCCCTCCTCGAAGTGGTCGAGGGCGAAAAACGAAGCACGCTTCGAGGAGTTCTGGTAACCACGAATGTAGGCAAACGTGCCCGGCTCGATTTGGCGGTAGATGTGGCGATCGAACTGCACATTCTGGCGGCGCTTGATGTATTTGGCCTCGAACGAGACAATCTTCTGCTGCGTAACGGGAATCACCCACAGGTTGAGCGTCAGCGAGAGCGAGCCGATGATGAGCGCACCCAGAAAGTAGGGCCACATCAGACGGCGGAACGACATACCACCCGACAGCATCGCCACAATCTCGGTCTGGTAGGCCAACTTCGAGGTGAAGAAGATACAGGCAATAAAGGTGAAGAGCGAGCAGAATTGGTTGGCAAAGTAGGGGATGAAGTTCAGGTAGTAGTCGAAGATGACCTCCGAGAGGGGGGCGTGCAACTCGGTGAAGTCGTCCACCTTCTCGACATAGTCGAACATCACCACGATGACGATAATCATCGCAATGGCAAAGAAGAAGGTCGCCAGGAACTTACCCAGGATGTAGCGATCCAAGATTTTGAATCCGGGGAACGAGAACTTCATAACTTACAGGCGTTGAGTGAGTTTTACGACCATCTGCTCCTTCCAGTCGTGGAAGTCGCCCGCCAGGATATGCTCACGGGCCATACGCACCAAACGCAGGTAGAAGGCGATGTTGTGCAGCGAGGCAATCTCGGCAGCCAGCATCTCCTGACAGGCGGCCAGGTGGTGGAGGTAGGCCTTCGTATAGACCTTATCGACAAAGGCCGAGCCGTTGGGGTCGATGGGGGTGAAGTCCATCTCCCACTTCTTGTTGCGGATGTTGATGATACCCTGATCGGTGAAGAGCTGGCCGTTGCGCCCATTGCGGGTGGGCATCACACAGTCGAACATATCGACCCCTCGATCGATGGCCTCCAAGATATTCCACGGCGTACCGACCCCCATCAGGTAGCGGGGACGATCCTCGGGCAGCACGGCATTGACCACCTCGATCATCTCGTACATCACCTCGGTAGGCTCACCCACTGCCAGACCGCCAATGGCATAGCCGTCGGCGTCGTACTGCTGCACCTGCTCGGCCGCTTGGGCACGCAGGTCGGGGTAGGCGCATCCCTGCACAATGGGGAAGAGGGCCTGGTAGTGACCCCACTTGGGTGCGGTTTGGTGGTAGCGGTTGAAGCAACGATCGAGCCAACGCTGCGTGAGGGCCAACGAGCGGGCGGCATAATCACGGGGCGCATCGCCCGGGGGACACTCGTCGAAGGCCATCATAATGTCGGCGCCGATGGTGCGCTCGGTGTCGATGACACTCTCGGGCGTGAAGAGGTGCTTCGAGCCGTCGATGTGGGAGCGGAAGTGACACCCCTCCTCCTTGAGTTTGCGGCACTCGGCCAACGAAAAGACCTGAAAACCACCGCTGTCGGTCAGCATCGGGCCCTCCCACGACGAGAAGCGATGCACGCCGCCCGCAGCCTCCAGAATATCCATTCCGGGGCGGAGGTAGAGGTGGTAGGTGTTGGCCAGAATGATCTCGGCCCCGGCCTCCTGCTTCACATCGCGATGGAACAGACCTTTGACCGTTGCAGCCGTGCCCACAGGCATAAAGATGGGCGTATGGATTACCCCGTGGTCGGTGACGAGTTCACCGGCTCGAGCCTTCGATGCGGGGTCTTTATGTTGCAGAGTAAAATTCAAACGCTTCATACCGGCTACAAAGATAGCGCAAGAGGAGCGCAATCCCAAATTTATTTGGGAAAAAAGGAGACCGAATGGGGCTGTGAATTTATTCACGTTGCCCCATTCGACCTCCTTTTTCTAAACGAAGTTTAGGGATTGCGCGAGACGCCGCCTATCTAAACCAAGCTGCGAGCATCGCAGCGCAGGTAAAGATAGGCAACACCATTCCACAACAGAAAGCCTCCCAAAGCATTCCCCTAAAAACCCTCCATTTTCCTTCTACTTGGTCGGCGCATATTTTTCCAGCCACTCGGCATAGTTGTGCTTGGAAAAACGTATTTCAAGCTGCTGCGAAGCCTCGACACCCGGACGGGGTTCATTGCCAATGACCAGACGCGTCTCTCCGTCATAGTAGAGCACATACCAACTTTCGGTTTTTTGGCTCTTCTCGGGGGTAACGAGCAACACCCCCTTCTCGACATCAAATTCCCATTGGAAAGGGACGTGGTAGTACTCCCAAAAAGAGGTGTCCTCCCAACTTCCCCTCATAACGCATTTCCAACCGATTCCATCCTCGAAGAAGAGATAACCCTCTACAAGATAACGATTAAAGTAATGCAGCATCGAGCTCTCAAACCAACCCTGTGCGCCCCGAAAACTCCATTCTGCCGACAGCGAACAGGCATCAGCCATAAGTCGTTGTTTGAGTGCCTCTCCATCGACCGTCGCCCAATCAAACGAGGCGATCTCCTCCTCGTAGGGAGGGGTCATTTTTATCGAATCTTCATTTTTCTCGCAAGCCACGCAACCCAGCAGCGCAACAAGCCCCATCAATAACCACCGTTTCATCTTCTGTTTTGTTTAGGTGTAAGTTGTTTATCGCTATAACGTTAGGCCGATGACGGATATTGTGGGAAGGGGGAGTATTTCGGTTGTTTTTCGGAATTGTAATTCTATGAAATGTTTGTTGGTTGTGGAATGGTGTTGCCTATCTTTACCTGCGCTCCACGGAGCCTTCCGGCCCGTGCCGCTTGGTTTAGATAGGCTGCGAGGAGGCAATGTCCTAAACTTCGTTTAGAAAAAGGAGGTCGAATGGGGCAACGTGAATAAATTCACAGCCCCATTCGGTCTCCTTTTTTTACAAATAAATTTGGCATTGCGCTCCTCTTGCACTATCTTTGCTCCCAACTATGCAATTCATCGAACGATTTATCCTCTCATACGGTCCCGCCGCCCTCGTTTTGGTCGGCGTCGTCGTGCTGTTTTTTATCATTCAGCTCATCCAATATGCCCGCCTGGCCACCCTGGTGGGTTACCGCAACAGCGACCGCCGACAGGGGCGTGACAGCTACCCCTCGGTCTCGGTCATCATCCCCTTGTTCAACGAAGATTACGGCTTCGTCGAGGAGCGTCTGCCGCTCTTTCTGCAACAAAACTACAAGAACGACAAAGGGGCCGATGTCCCCTTCGAGATGGTGGTGGTCTATGTGGGATTGAGCAGCGATTTCCACGAAGACCTGCTGCGCATCCGTGAACATTATCACCATCTGATTATCAGCCGCATACATTTCGACCCCCGCCGTCCCATCTCCCGCAAGATGGCCCTGAACATCGGCATCAAATCGGCCCAATACGAGTGTATGCTCTTCTCCTCGACCGACGCCATCCCCACCTCCGACAACTGGCTCAACGTGGTGGCACGAGGCTTCGAGCGTGGCAACGTGGTGCTCTCGTACTGCGGTCTGGAGGAGTTGCCCGGGTTGATGAACACCCTGATGCGTACGGGGCGTATGATGCACAGCGCCGAATGGCTCTCGCGTGCCGCCTCGGGAAAACCCTATCGTGGTACGCTGCACAACTTCGGATTTACCAAGAAACTCTATTTTCACCCCCGTGTCAAGGGCTTCAACCAGCTGGGTATGAACATCGGCGAGGACGACCTCTTCTTGGAGCGCATCGCCAGCCGCAAAAACACCAGCCTCGTCTTGACCCCCCGAGCCACCATTCGCCAAAAGGTGTGGGGTGGATTGTCGTGGTGGATCTCGGAGCGTCGCTACTACGGCTCGGCGGCCCCCTTCTACCCCTCGGGGGTGCGTTGGCGCAAGTTCTGGGAGCCGACCGCACGCCTTCTCTTCCACCTCTCCACGCTGCTGGTCATCCTCCTCCTGCCCCTCGAATTCAAGATCGGAGCCGCTGCCTTGTGGCTGCTGCGTCTGGGTTGGGTGCTCTTTGAGGTGAAGCGCATTGCCCGCCGTCTGGGCGAAAAACGGCTGCTGGCCTACTACCCCATCTACGACCTGTTCAGCCCCTACTGGACCTTCGTCTTGTGGTGCATTATGTTGCGTAAGGACGAACGTGTATGGAGGTAAGCGACTATATTGCGCTGGACGACCGTATGTTGGTCACCCGCTCGTTGGAGGGCGACGAGAAGGCCTTTGAGCACCTCTTCACCCGCTATCGGGAGGCCATCCGTCAGCTCCTGCAACAACGAGCCGGCTCGGCCGATGATGCCGACGACCTGCTGCAAGAGACCTTCGTCAAGGTCTATCTCCACCTGGAAAACTACAACAGCCAATACACCTTCGGGCAGTGGGTCTATACCATCGCCCGCAACACCTTCATCGACTATGTGCGTCGCCGCCAGGAGGAGCTGCCCATCGACGAGCGTTTTTCGGCCCCTGCATCGCCCACCCCGACCCCCGAGGAGAGTGTCATCCGCCGTCAGCAACGTGACCAAATCGAGAGCTACCTGACGGCCCTGCGCCCCCAATACCGCCGCCTGATCGAGATGCGTTTCTTCGAGGAGTACACCTACGAGGAGATTGCCGAGAAGTTGCAGCTGCCGATGGGGACCGTCAAGACCCAGATTCACCGTGCCCGAGAGCAGATGTGCGACCTCATACGCCGAGGCGAAACCATCTAATCGACAGCCGCTTACAACATCGCATCGTTATGGAACTCATCACGAAATACTTTCCCGACCTGACCCCCACCCAACGCGACCAGATGAAGGCCCTCTACGGCCTTTACGAGGAGTGGAACAGCCGCATCAACGTCATCTCCCGCAAGGATTTCGACCAGCTCTACCTGCGCCACGTCTTGCACTCGTTGGCCATCGCCAAGGTGTGCCAATTCAACCCCGGGGCACGCATCCTCGACGTGGGTTGTGGCGGAGGTTTTCCGTCGGTGCCGCTGGCCATCCTCTTCCCCGAGGCGGAGTTTGTCTCGGCCGACTCGATACGCAAGAAGATTACGGTGGTCGAGGAGGTGGCAAAGGGCATCGGACTGAAGAATCTGCGTCCCCATTGGGGGCGTGTCGAGCAGCTCAACGAGCAGTTCGACTACGTCGTCTCACGAGCCGTGACGGCGATGCCCGAATTTGTGGGGTGGATTTGGCACAAGATTCGTCGTGGGCAGGCGGGCACGCTCCCCAACGGCATCCTCTACCTCAAGGGCGGCGACCTGGCCGAGGAGTTGGCACTGACGGGCAAACCCTGGGACCTGTACGACATCCACACCCTCTTCGAGGAGGAGTTTTTCGAGACTAAAAAGGTGGTTTATACCCCCAAAAAATAGCACTTCCAACCATCAAAACTACATCAACATTATGCGTGATTTTACCTACTACGCCCCCACAGAGGTGGCATTCGGCAAAGGGGCGGAGCAGCGCCTCGGCAAACTGCTCAAACGCTACGGAGCAACCAAAGTTTTGGTCCACTATGGTGGCGGCTCGGCCGAGCGGTCGGGTCTGTTAGCCGTTGTGCGTGAGCAGATTACCGGTGCAGGTATGCAGTTTGTCGAGCTGGGTGGCGTGGTACCCAACCCCCGTGTAAGCAAGGTCCGTGAGGGTATCGAAATCTGCCGCCGCGAAGGGGTCGATTTCATCCTGGCGGTGGGTGGCGGCAGCGTCATCGACTCGTCGAAGGCCATCGGCTTCGGCGCCCCCTACGAGGGCGACGTGTGGGACTTCTTCCTGGGCAAGGCCAAGGCCGAGAAGTGCATCCCCATTGCCACCGTGCTGACCATCCCCGCTGCAGGTAGCGAGATGTCGGACGGCTGCGTGGTCACGAACGAAGAGGGGTGGCACAAGCGTGGCTACTCGACCAACCTGGCCCGCTGCAAGTTCGCCATTATGAACCCCGAGCGCACCTACACCCTGCCCGCCTACCAGACGGCGTGCGGTGTAACCGATATTCTGATGCACACGATGGAGCGTTACTTCTCGCTCGAAGACGATATGACCGTGACGGATGCCGTGGCCGAGGCCATCTTGCGCACCGTCATCGACGAGGCTCCCGAGGTGCTGCGTGAGCCGACCGCCTACCGCCACCGTGCCCAGATTATGTGGGCCGGCTCGTTGGCACACAACGACCTGACGGGTTGCGGTACGCTGGGAGACTGGGCCACCCACCACCTCGAGCACGAGTTGAGCGCCCTGTTCGACGTGGCACACGGTGCCGGTCTGGCCGCCGTATGGGGCAGCTGGGCACGCTACGTGATGGAGACCCGTCTGTCACGCTTCGTGCGCTTTGCCGTCAATGTGATGCGTGTCGA
The DNA here is from genome assembly GCA_017436185.1 of Alistipes sp. The sequence goes on from JAFSDP010000014.1 coordinate 39,365, forward strand.
GAACGACTTTACCGACCCCCGTCGCACGGCCGAGAAGGGCATCGAGGCGATGGAGCGTTTCTACCGTTCGATCGGGATGCCGACCTCGATTCCCGAGCTGATTGGTCGCCCCGCCACCGAGGAGGAGATCAAAACGATGGCCGACAAGTGTTGCCGTCAGGACACCCACACCGAGGGCAACTTCAAAGTCCTCTACCGCAAGGAGATGGAGGATGTCTATCGCCTGGCAAACGTGTAGCGTAAAGGGGCATTGCGCAAGGTAACTGCAAGTGCAACGAGATTGGCCTATCTTTACCTGCGCTGCGATGCTCGCAGCTTGGTTTAGATAGGCGGCGCCGAGGCAATGGCCTAAACTTCGTTTAGAAAAAGGAGGTCGAATGGGGCAACGTGAATAAATTCACAGCCCCATTCGGTCTCCTTTTTTTCCAAATAAATTTGGCATTGCGCTCGGCTTGCACTATCTTTGTAGCCTATGAGTGATTTTATCGTCAGTGCCCGTAAATATCGCCCGGCGACTTTCCAGTCCGTGGTGGGTCAGAAGCACATCACCTCGACCCTGAAGAATGCCATCGAGCGTGGCCAGTTGGCTCACGCCTACCTCTTCTGCGGTCCCCGCGGTGTGGGAAAGACCACCTGCGCACGCATCTTCGCCAAGGCCATCAACTGCCTCTCGCCCAACGGTGCCGAGGCCTGCAATGAGTGTGAATCGTGCCGCTCGTTCATCGAGGGCCGCTCGCTCAACATCCACGAGCTCGATGCCGCATCGAACAACTCGGTTGAGGATATCCGTACCCTGATCGAGCAGGTGCGCATCATCCCCCAAATCGGTCGCTACTCGGTATTCATCATCGATGAGGTGCATATGCTCTCGGCTGCCGCCTTCAACGCCTTCCTCAAGACCCTCGAAGAGCCGCCCCAGCACGCCATCTTCATCCTGGCCACCACCGAGAAACATAAAATCATCCCCACCATCCTCTCCCGTTGCCAAATCTATGATTTCAACCGCATTCGTGTCGAGGATGCCGTGGAGTACCTCAAATACATCGCCTCGAACGAAGGGGTCACGGCCGACGAGGAGTCGCTGAACCTCATCGCCCAGAAGGCCGATGGCGGTATGCGTGATGCGCTGTCGATGTTCGACAAGGCCGTATCGTTCTGCGGCTCGACACTCGAGTACCGCACCGTGGCTCAGACCCTGAACGTGCTGGACTACGACACCTACTTCCGAATGACCGATCTGCTGGTGGGGGGCAACTACACCGATGCGCTGGTCGGCTTTGACGAGGTGTTGCAGAAGGGTTTTTCGGGGCAGACCTTTATGGCGGGGCTGAATCGTCACCTGCGTGATCTGTTGATGGCCAAGCAGCCCGACACCCTCCCCTTAATCGAGATGACGGGTACGCTGATGGAGCGCTACCGCACACAAGCGCAAAACTGCGACCCCGAATTTTTGTTTGGCTCCATCGCCATCCTTACCGAATTGGATGGCCGCATACGCCAAGCCTCCAACGCTCGATTGCTTGTGGAACTGGGTCTGATGAAAATCGCAAGACTCGGTCAAAAAAAAAAGATAGCGGACGATGATCACTACCCCCTGCCCGAGCTGACGCCCCGCGTGCGTGCGGCCGAGCAACCGAAGGTAGTCGTTGAAGCCCCCAAGCCCGCAGCCGTGCCGACGACCCCCATCGTGGAGCAGCCGAAGGTGGTTGCCCCCGCAGTGGAGGTTCCAAAGGTCGAGCCGACCCCGGTGGTCGAAACGCCGAAGGCAACGGAGGTGGCAGTGCCAAAGGTAGTGGAGGCCCCCACCACGAAAGCCGAGCCAAAACCCCGCCCGGCGAGTCACAGCGGACACTTCGGCACCTCGCTCTCGTCGCTCCTGAACGGAACACCCACACTCAACGAGCAGCCAGCCGAGGAGGTACGCCACACCGAACGCCCTCTCTACGACCCCAAGTGCGAAGAGAAGCTCAATGCGGCACGGGAGCGCATCCTTAGCTACATCAGCCACGAGCGACCCCGCTTTGTCCCCTCGTTCGAGCAGATGACCATCTCGAACTTCACGATCGGCATCAGCGTGCCGACGCAGGAGTTGCACGACGAGATTGTGCGCAACCAGACCGCCCTTTTGACCGCCATTGCCCGTGAGGCCGGCATCGAGGGAAAAATCGATCTGGAGGTGAGCGTAAACGAACAGATACGTGCCGCACGCCCCTTCCGCCTGGAGGACCGTGTGCGCTATATGACCGAAAAGAATCCGCTGCTCGTAGAGCTGAAAGAGGCCTTGGGCCTGGAGTTCGAGTAGCACCACATACGAAACAACAACGAACAGATATGACGAAAAACTTTATCGAAGAATTGGAGTGGCGCGGGATGATCCACACGATTATGCCCGGTGCCAAAGAGCAGCTCGAGAAGGAGCTGACGACGGCCTACCTGGGCATCGACCCCACGGCCGACTCACTGCATATCGGCCACCTGGTGGGTGTGATGATTCTCAAGCACTTCCAGATGTGTGGCCACCGTCCCCTGGCACTCATCGGCGGTGCTACGGGTATGATTGGCGACCCGTCGGGCAAATCGCAGGAGCGTAACCTCTTGGACGAGCAGACCCTGCGCCACAACCAGGAGGCCATCAAGGCCCAGCTGGCCAAGCTGCTCGACTTCGACTCGGACGCCCCCAATGCCGCCCGTCTGGTCAATAACTACGACTGGATGAAGGAGTTCTCGTTCCTCGACTTTGCCCGCGACATCGGCAAGTGCATCACCGTGAACTATATGATGGCCAAAGATTCGGTCAAGAAGCGTTTCAACGGCGAGGGCGAGGGTATGTCCTTCACGGAGTTCACCTACCAGCTCTTGCAGGGCTACGACTTCCTGCACCTCTACCAGACGATGAACTGCAAAATCCAGCTCGGCGGTGCCGACCAGTGGGGTAACATCACCACCGGTACGGAGCTGATTCGCCGCAAGCTCGGCTCGGAGGCCGAGGCTTTTGCCATCACCTGCCCCCTGATCACCAAGGCCGACGGCACGAAGTTCGGCAAGACCGAGAGCGGCAACGTATGGCTCTCGCCCCGCTACACCTCGCCCTACAAGTTCTACCAATTCTGGCTCAACGTGAGCGACGAGGACGCAAAGCGTTACATCAAGATCTTCACCCTGCTGGATCGTGAGACCATCTCGACGCTTACGGCCCAGCACGACGAGGCGCCCCACCTGCGCATCCTGCAGAAGCGTCTGGCCGAGGAGATTACGACGATGATTCACTCGCGTGAGGAGTACGAAAAGGCGGTCGAGGCTACGCAGATTCTCTTTGGTGGTGCCACCTCGGAGGCGTTGCACAAGCTCGACGAGCAGACCCTGTTGCAGGTCTTCGAGGGTGTGCCCCAGTTCACCATCGCACGCAGCGACCTGGGTGAGCTGACGATGATCGATCTGGCTGCCGAGAAGACCAACATCTTCCCCTCGAAGGGCGAGTGCCGCAAGATGATTCAGGGTGGCGGCGTGTCGCTCAACAAAGAGAAGGTAAGCGATCCGCAGCGTAAGGTGACCGAGGAGGATCTGATTGCCGACAAGTACCTTTTGGTGCAGCGTGGCAAGAAGAACTACTACCTGGTCATCGCCGAGTAACAAAAACCGAAAAAAGGCTGCCGATGAACTACACGATTCACCTCGAAGGAATGGAGTTTCACGCCTTCCACGGCTGCTACGATTTGGAGCAGGTGGTGGGCAACCGCTTCCGTGTGGAGTTGAAGATTACCACACCGCTCGGCGAGGTGGCCGAAAAAGACGATGTGCGTCTGGCAGTAAACTACCTGACGGTCTATGAACTCACCCGTGAGGTGATGCGCCAAAAACAGCGCACCATCGAGCGTGTGGCCGTCAATATCATCTCGGCCCTGAAGGCCCACTACCCCGCCATTGTCGAGGTAACGTGCCGTGTCACGAAACTCGCACCACCCCTGGGTGGTAAGGTCGAGGGGGTCAGCGTCGAGATTACCCAATAAGTGCAAAGGGAGTGGAGGGGGAGAAAAACCGCTCTGCTCCCTTGGGCTTTTTTACCCGAATTTAGGTTAAGTTAGAAACATATGAGTGCAAAAAAACGTGCCACCTTCGGGGGGCGCATCAGTGCGGTGTTGGTCTCGGCCGGCAGCGCCATCGGACTGGGCAACATCTGGCGTTTCCCCTACCTGGCGGGCGAAAACGGCGGTGCCGCCTTTCTGCTGATTTATGTCTTGGCCATTCTGCTGATTGGTCTGCCGCTGATGTTGGCCGAATTTTCGGTCGGAACGGCCTCGCGTAGCAGTGCCGTTATGGCCTATCGCAAGCTCGGAAAACGCTGGTCGATAGTGGGTTACATTGGCGTATTGACCGCCATCATCATCTTGGGATTCTACCTTGTGGTGGCGGGTTGGACGGCCGAATACACCGTCGCTTCGCTCACCGGCGAACTGATGGCCCAACCCAATGCCGAGGCGCACACTGCCGCCTTCCAGAACTTCATCTCCCACCCTTGGCGACCGCTGTTGTATGCCGTGCTGTTTGCCCTGGCTACGCACCTGATTATCGCCCTCGGTGTGCAGAAGGGCATCGAACGCAGCTCGAAGGTGATGATGCCGCTGCTGCTGCTCTTTATGGTGGTGCTGGCCATCCGCTCGTGCACCCTTGACGGCGGGTTGGAGGGTCTTCGCTTCTTCCTGATGCCCGACCTGGCGAAGGTCTCGGCCTCTACCATTCTGGCAGCCGTCGGACAGGCCTTCTTCTCGCTCTCGATTGGTCTGGGTACGATGGTGGTCTATGCCTCCTACTTCGCCCCCAAAACCAACCTGCAGCGCACGGCGGTGGAGGTTTCGATACTCGATACGTTGGTAGCCGTGCTGGCCGGTGTAGTTATCTTCCCGGCGGTGTTCAGTGCGGGTATTGAGCCGGGCTCGGGTCCCTCGCTGGTCTTCATTACCCTCCCCTCCATCTTCTCGAAGATGGCCTTTGGGGGTGTGTGGGCGACCCTTTTCTTCCTGCTGCTTGTGCTGGCAGCCCTCACCTCGACCATCTCGATGCACGAATCCTTCACGGCTTACCTGGTCGATGATTGGAAGCTGAAACGCAAGACGGCCGCCTACCTCACAACGGGCATTGCCATCGTCTTGGCAGTGGTGGCCTCGCTCTCGTTGGGCGACTGGAGCGACGTGAAGTTCTTCGGAATGACCATCTTCGATGCGATGGACTACATCACGGCCAACATTATGTTGCCCGCAGGTGCCCTGCTGACCTGCCTCTTTGTGGGTTGGCGATTGGATAAACAGTTCGTCACCAAGCAGCTCTACCCCGAGACCCACCCCAACAAGTGGGTGATGCGTTACCTGCGCCTGATGTGGCGGGTGGGTTGCCCGCTGCTGCTGGTACTGATCTTCCTCGACAGCCTCGGGTTTATTTAAGCCGTCGGGAAGCTCGAACGACCCTCAAAAGAAAAAAATCCCTGCATCAAAACACGGATGTGGGGATTTTTTTGGTCGTCGCATTAGGATTTTTGGCGCAAAATGTTATATCTTTGTAAAAAGTACACTCTATAAAAGAGATAAACAACTACCAACTTAATACTTTTACACTATGGCAACATTGAAAGAGCGCTGTATGGAGATCCTCCGTGAGGAGGGTTACCTGCCTACCATCGACGACGATGGCGATATCAAACTGAAGGTTCAGGGTCTGACCTACTACGTCATTTGCGACTCGGACGACGACGTCTATCTGCGTGTATGGCTCCCCTCGTTCTGGTCGATTGAGAACAACGAGGAGTTTGCCAAGGCTCACTTCGTGGCCAACAAGGTGAATCGTGAGTACAAGGTGGCCAAGGTGACCATCAACAAGAACAACGACAACACCCACGCCCAGTGCGAGATGTTCATCAGCCCCGACGATCCGCAGCTGAAGCGCATCCTGCTGCGTCTGTTCAACCTGCTCTCGAGCGTACGTTCCGACTTCGCCGAGGGTATGCGTGGCGAGTAACGGGCGCATAGCACTCACCCACACAAACCAGCCTGCACCTTAATATAAATAGGTGTGGGCCGGTTTTTCGCCTACACAGGCCAACCACCAACATCAAAAACCCTGACCCGCTATGGAACAGCAGAAGAAGAGCGTCTTTATCAGCTACTCGCGCAAGGACTACAAGCTCGAAAATGGCGAGATTATCCCGGGCAACATCGTCTCGGAGATTAAATCCATTCTCGAAGAGAACAACATCGGCTATTGGCTCGACGAGGAGGGAATCAGTGCCACGACTCCCGACTATATGGAGAAAATTTCGCGTGCCATCGACGAAGCCGCTATCTTCCTCTTCATTGCCACCGAGAACTCGTGCCACTCCCGCTTCTGCAAAATGGAGGTAAGCTATGCCGTAGAGCAGGAGAAGACGATGATCATCGTCAAGAACCTCGAGAAGTTCCCCTCGGGCATCGGCATCTGGTTGGCCGGACGTGAGTTTATCGACCACCTGCACAAACCCGAGCTGACCGCCGAGCGACTCATCGAGGCGATTGCACCGATTATTCAGCCGGAGGAAGATTTTAAGGAGACCTTCGACACGCTGAAAACGCAGAAGGAACAACTGCTCGGCCAGCTGAAGATCTACACCGAATATCGGGCGGTGTTGCAGGAGGAGATTGAGGTGAAAAGCGAGCAGCTGGAGCAGCTGCAAGCCGAAATGGCTACCCTCGAAGAGGCCCTTCGCAAGCGCAAGGAGAGCATATCGGCCGTCGTGCGTGAGGTGGACCGCCTCAATATCGAGTTGGACAAGATTAACTCGAGCCTGGCCGAATGCAAGGGTAGCGAAGAGAACTCGGATGTGATTCCCGTGGTGGGTCCCGTCATCCCGCAGGCACCTGAGGAGGAGACCAAGCAGACCGAGAAGGGAACGGCAACCCCTGCTCCTGCCCCCGAGCCCGAAGAGGCGGTGGAAGAGGAGCCCACGCCGACCCCGCCCGTCATCCCGACGCTGACCCGCCCACAACCCGAGACGCCGACACCCGCCATCGAGCCGAAGGAGGAGGCTGCCGCCGAAGAGGAAGAGGAGGAGGAAGAGCCCACGGTGAAGGTCGATACCTCGGCCGCTCTCTCAAGCCTGGCCGGCTTCTTCAAGCCCAAAAAGGAGGAGGAAGAGCAAAGCTGCTAACACAAAAAAGAGTCTGTCTAACTAACTGTTAGACAGACTCTTTTGCTTTATTGGAGGAATCATTACAACGCCTCGCCGACCACGTAGGTCGAGCCGCCGATGAAGATCATATCGTCCTTCTTGGCCAACTCGTTGGCTCGGGCTACGGCCATCGGAACGGGCTTTACCACCTCGCCCTGCAAGCCATACGCCGCAGCCGCTTGGGCCAACTCTTCGGCAGGGATGGCTCGCTGACTCTGCGCCTCGGTGAAGATGTAGTAGCCTTCGGTGGGCAACAGGTGCAGAATCTCCTGCAAATCTTTGTCACGCACGATGCCCATCACGCAGTAGAGTTTGCGGTGGGGCGTAGCGGCCAGCTGCTCCACGACATACTTCAGGCCGTGAGCGTTGTGGCCCGTATCGCAAATTGTCAGGGGCGAGTCGGCAATCTTCTGCCAACGGCCACCCAGCGAGGTCGATTCGGCTGCCGTGCGGATACCCTCCAGGAAGGCACGACGCGAGATGGTCAGCGGCGTGGATTCGTGCAGCAGGTCGGCCACCGTGGCAGCCGTCACCAGATTCTTGCGCTGGTAGTTGCCCAACAGGTCCAACTCGGCCGCATAGAGGAAGCCGTCACGCTTGCGACGCAGCGAGAAACACTGCTCCTCGGCGTGCATCTCCTGGCACTCGCAGACAAACTCGTTCTCGGCATAGACCAAACGGGAGCGATTCTGGGCAGCAATCTCCTCCAACACGCCGTTGTAGGCAGGGTCGCCCTCGCCAATCACCACCGGAATGCTCTTCTTGATGATGCCGCCCTTCTCGCGGGCAATCTCGGCACGGGTCGAACCCAGCAGGTTGGTGTGCTCGAGGCCGATGTTGGTAATCACGCTCACAATCGGCATGATGACATTCGTCGCATCGAGGCGACCACCAAGGCCCGTCTCAATAACCGCCACCTCGACATCGCTCTGGGCGAAGTAGTCGAAGGCCAGGGCCGCCGTCATCTCAAAGAACGAGAGGTCCAACGACTCCATCTTCTCACGGTGCTTATCGACAAAATTGACCACCTTCTGTTTGGGAATCATCTCGCCATCGACACGGATGCGCTCACGAAAATCCTTCAGGTGGGGCGACGTGAAGAGGCCGGTGCGGTAGCCTGCCTCACGCAGAATCGAGGCCAGGATGTGCGACACCGACCCTTTGCCGTTCGTGCCGGCCACGTGGATGGTGAAGAAGTTGCGCTGGGGGTTGCCCAGGTGGCGACAAAATTCGCTGATGCGCTCCAAGCCGGGCTTATAGGCCGTGGCCCCCGTCTGTTCGAAGGCGGGAAGCGACTGGAACAAAAATTCGAGCGTTTGGGTGTAATTCATAACTTATTTTGGTACGGGAAATTAAGGGACAAGGTAGTTGCGCCGCTTGATGCGATAGGCCACAAAGTAGAGCACACACAAAAGCAGCAGGTAGCCCGCAATGCGCCCCAAATAGTCGCCATAGCGGGTATAGAAGGTCACACGGTGGTTCAGTGCCACCTCCTCGGTCAGCACGCCACGCTCCTCCCAGCCGAGGGTCGAACTGACATCGCCTCGGCCATTGATGAAGCCCGAGCGCCCCGTGTTGGCCGAGCGGGCCACACTGCGACGGTGCTCGATGGCACGCAGGCGCGAGAGGGTGAAGAGGTGCTTGTAGCCGGGCGTGTCGCCCCACCAACCATCGTTCGAGAGGATGGCCATCAGCGAGGCTCCACGACGCACGTGGTCACCGTAGAAGTTGCCATAGACCCCCTCGTAACAGATGGCAGGGCCGATTTTCACCCCTCGGTGGTCAAAGGCCGAGCCGTGTTTGCCTTCGCCAATCTGACCCACCACACCCCCCAGGTCGATGACCAGGAAGTCCAACACATCGAAGATCCACAGCGGGGTCTTCTCGACGCCAATCACCAGGCGTCCCTTGTGGTGGATGAGGGTTCGAGTGGTGTCGAGGCCGATGGCCGCATTGAAGATGTCGTAGCTGCCAAAGGCGGGATTCCACAGCGGTCGTGCCGTGCGGCTCTCCGCCCCTGCGGGGTAGTAGCGGCGGGTATTGGCACCCGTCACCAACATCGTATTCGGCAAGCGATGACGCAGCGTATCACGCAGGCGGCTCCACACCTCGGCTTCGTCGCCCTCGATCTGCTCAGCGAGCGTCGGCTCCCACCAATAGCCCGGCACGGCCGTCTCGGGCAGCAACACAAAATCGCTCTCGGCGGGCACCTCATTCAGTAGCGAGAAGATATTGTCGATTTGGCGATCGGTGTCGCCATCGAACTTTTCGTAGGCATCGACATTGGGTTGGAGGATGCTCACCTGCACCCGCTCGGTCGGCTCGTCGTAGCTGAAGTAGAGCACGAGCGAGACCACCAACGGCACCACCACGCCCAACACCGCCTTCAGCATACGGATGGGTGTGCGACTGCGCAACGCCTCGAAAATCAACAAGTTGCACACCAACACCCACACCGAGCCACCCAGCACGCCGCACCACTCATACCACTGCACGGCCCACACATCGTGCGAGAAACCGTTGCCGAGCAGCAACCAGGGCCACGATACCTCCCCCTCCAGATACCAATACTCGGTCGCCACCCAGGCGGCCACCAACACGGTGTAGGCCAGGGGCTTCGGTCCTCGCTTGAGGATCGTGTGGTAGAGCATAAAGGCAAAGAGGTTGAGAGCCGAAGAGACAATCGTAGCGGCAATGGGGCCTACGGGCGTAGCGTTCCAGATCCACCAGACGGTGGCGACGTTCCACCCCACAAACGTGAGGGTAGCCCAGCCGAAGGTACGCCACCAACCCCGACGGGTAGGCTCGGCCTCGGCACTGATGTAGAGCAGCGGCACGAGGGCCACGAGCAGTCCGAGGCCTGTCACACCGAGCCACCCTGCCGAGAGCAGGATGACCGATAACAAGACCGGGAGCAACTGTCGTTTCATAAATCGGGGTTAATTCGTTACACAAAAATAGTCAAAGAAAAGTAAATAACCACAAAAAGCGGGTAAAATCACCCTTCGGGTGCAGCTTTATGAGAAAAAGGGGGCTTGTTTGCCAAAAAAATTGTAAATTAGCATCCAATATGTGCGTGTCACAAAACCTAAAACCAAAACTGAAGATGAAAAAATTGGCCTCGCAACCCCTGCCCGTAGATGTGGTCTTCCACCCCTCGTGGTGGAACAAGCACGTCGGCATCTGCTTCGATGAAGATTTCTTTTACGACCCCCGCCGCCGTGTAAGCGACGAGCAACTGATGGAGCAGACCCTCTACGACCGCTTCGGCGATTGCGGACTGGGACTCCACCGCAACGAGGCCCGACCCGAAATCGGTGCCGTGCATCTGGCTGCCGGCTATCTGCTGTCGGAGATGCTCGGCTGCCGCATCGAATACTTCGCCGACTCGGCACCGCAGGTCATCTGCGCCCACCGCGAGGAGTTGGAGATCGACGAGGAGGCCCCCTTCCGTTCGCCCGCCTTCAAGCGGCTGCAAGCCCTCATTGAGGAGCTGAAGGCCCGCCACGGCTATGTCACGGGAGACATCAACTGGGGTGGCGTGCTGAATCTGGCCATGGACCTGAAGGGCGAAAATGTCTTGATGGATATGATGATGGACCCCGAGGGGGTGAAGCGTTACTTCGCCCAGATTGGCCGTGTGGTGGAGCGTTTCTTCAGCTACATCAAGGCCGAAACGGGCACCTCCTCGATCTCAGTAAACCGCATCGCACGTCTCCTCGATGAGCCGATTTACATCCATTCGGAGTGTTCGCACACGATGATTTCGGAGCAGGATTACGAGGATCTGCTGCTCGACATCGACATCGAGTGGAGCAAGAAATACCAACCCTACGGCATCCACTACTGTGGTAAAGACCCCCACCGCCACGCCGCTCAATTTGCCAAAATTCCCCACCTCTCGTTCCTCGACCTGGGTTGGGGTGGCGACGTAAAGACGCTGCGTGAGGCCCTGCCCGAGACCTTCTTCTCGTTGCGCCTCAACCCCGTGGAGATTAACGACTACACGTCTGACGAGTTGCGAACGATCATTACCGAGCGTGTCGAGGCTTCGGGCGATCGCTACAAGACGGGCATCTGTTGCGTGAATATGGACGGCAACGTCAGCGACGAACGTGTGAAAGAGATCTACCGCATCGCCGAGGAGCTGAAAGTTGAAAATTAAAAGTTGAAAGTTAGGGGGCTATAACGACCTATAGTGACTTATAGCGACCTTATCTTTCCATTCTCCCATTTTGAATTTTGAATTTCGTTTTGCTATGGCAAAAGATTCGTTTAATACTTCGCTTGCCGATTCGCAGGCAACCCGTGTGGAGCCGATTGCTCCCGAAAAGTTCGATTTGAGTCGCTATGCCGACTATGCTGCTGCGCTCGATGAGCGTTGCAAAGCCTTCTGGGAGGCCGACGAAGGGGTCTTGGTCTATCGCCGTATGCGTGTCAAGGAGGTCTTCGCCGAGGATTCGCACGATATGACCCGCTCGCTAGCTTGGCAGTTGGGTGCGCTGGAGCAGTCGATGCGCTTCGAGGCCGATGTGCCCAACTTCCTCGAGCCGTGGTACGGACTGGGTACCGTAGCCGCCGCCTATGGTTTCAACTACCGTTGGGAGGAGGGTCAGGCCCCTGCCGTGGATGGTAAGTTCGCCACGACGGCCGACCTGGTGGCTGCCCCCTACCGCCCTGTGGCCGAGACTGAGATTGGTCGCCACACGCTCGAGATGGTCGAGTACTTTCTGGACAAGACGAAGGGCCGTCTGCCGATGTCGTACTGCGATGTGCAGTCGCCCCTGAACACCTTGAGCAACATCATCGACTCGAACTCCTTCTACCTCGACCTGATGCTCGACCCCGAGTCGATTGAGGTGGCGATGGAGCGCACCTCCGACCTTCTGATCGACTTCACCGAGGCGCAGCGCAAGCTCATTGGCGATGCCCTCGTCAAGCCGGGTCACGGATTTGCCTCGAGCCGTATGTTCGACGGTCTGGGTATGAGCGACGACACCGTGACGATGCTCTCGCCCGACCTCTACTTCCCGTTATGCGTGCCGGCGATGACCAAGGCGGGCAACCGCTTTGGCGGCACGGTCTTCCACTCGTGCGGCAACTGGTCCGACAAGAAGGAGGAGATTGCCCAAATCGAGGGACTGCAAATGGCCGATGGCGCCTTCTCGCTGGCCACCGACCCGGGAGCCAACCCCACCGAAGGGTTCGCCGATGCCTTTGCCGGCCGTGCCGTGCTGAATGCCCGCATCGTGGGCGATGTGGAGCTGGTCGAGGAGAAGGTACGCCAACTCTGGAAAAAGGGGATGAAACTCATTGTGGTGACCTACGCCGAGACCCCCGAGGAGCAGGCCGAACTGTATCGTCGCATCCACGAAATCTGCTGCTAAACAATGGCCAAACGCACCGAGAAGACCAACGCCGCCCGCCTGCTGGATCGGGCCAAAATCGGCTACGAACTCATCCCCTACACGGTCGATGAGTCGGACCTGGCGGCTACCCACGTGGCCGAGGAGCTGGGCGAGCCAATCGAGCAGGTCTTCAAGACCCTCATCCTGCAAGGCGACCGCACAGGCCACTTTGTCTGTGTGGTGCCGGGCGATCGGGAGGTCGATCTGAAGAAGGCGGCTCGCATCTCGGGCAACAAGAGTGCCCGTATGATTCCGATGAAGGAGCTGCTGCCCACCACCGGTTACATTCGGGGTGGCTGCTCGCCCATCGGGATGAAGCGACGCTTCCCGACCTTCCTGCACACGACTGCCGAGGCCTTTCCGTACATCTATATCTCGGCCGGCGTGCGTGGCCTGCAGCTCAAGCTCTCGCCTACGGACCTTGTGGCCTACACCGAGGCCATAGTGGCCGACCTGTGTGAGGAGTCGGAGCAGGAAAACGAAGAATAAGAAGAATAACTAAAACCACAAATACCTATGAACAAAATCAAAGAGTCAATTCTAAAGCACAACGGAGTGAACTACCTCCTACCGTTCATCCTCATCACCTCGTGCTTTGCCCTCTGGGGATTTGCCAACGACATCACCAACCCGATGGTCAAGGCCTTCTCCAAAATTTTCCGTATGAGCGTCACCGACGGTGCGCTGGTGCAGGTGGCCTTCTATGGCGGTTACTTTGCCATGGCCTTCCCTGCGGCGATGTTCATCCGTCGCTTCTCCTACAAGGCGGGTATCCTGATGGGGCTGGGTCTCTATGCCATTGGAGCCTTCCTATTCTTCCCCGCCAAGATGACGGGAAGCTACTACCCTTTCTTGGCCGCCTACTTCATCCTTACGTGCGGTCTGTCGTTCTTGGAGACGAGCGCCAACCCCTACATCCTCTCGATGGGCTCGGAGGCTACCGCCACACGTCGTCTGAACCTGGCTCAGGCCTTCAACCCGATGGGCTCGCTGCTGGGTATGTATGTGGCAATGAACTTCATCCAGGCCAAGCTCAATCCGCTCGATACGGCAGGTCGTGCCACGCTGTCAGAGGTGGAGTTTGAGGCGATGAAGCAGGCCGACCTACAGGTGCTCATCACCCCCTATCTGATTATCGGTGCGGTGATTACCACGATGTTCCTCGTGATTTGGCTGACCCGAATGCCCAAGGTGCAGGAGTCGTCAAAGCAGGATGGTCTGCTGGCAACCCTGAAGCGTATCTTCTCGCAGAAGCGCTACCGCAACGGTGTGATTGCCCAGTTTGCCTACGTGGGTGCCCAGATTATGTGCTGGACCTTCATCATTCAGTACGGAACGCGTGTCTTCGTGGGCGAGGGTATGGCCGAGATTGACGCCGAGGTGCTCTCGCAGCGTTACAACATCATTGCGATGGTGATCTTCTGCTCGTCGCGTTTTGTCTGCACCTACCTACTGAAATACATCAACCCGGGTCGCCTGTTGTTCATCCTGGCCATTGCCGCTACGATCGCCACGGCGGGTGTCATCGCCATCGACGGTCGTCTGGGCCTCTACTGCCTGGTAGCTGTTTCAGCTTGTATGTCGCTGATGTTCCCCACCATCTACGGTATTGCCCTGGAGGGGATGGGCGAGGATGCCAAGTTTGGTGCCGCAGGTCTGATTATGGCCATCCTGGGTGGCTCGGTGCTGCCTCCCGTGCAGGCGATGATTATCGATCAGGGCACGCTCCTCGGCTGGCCCGCAGTCAATTGGTCGTTCCTACTGCCGCTCATCTGCTTCTTGGTGGTGATGTACTACGGCTGGAGCACAGCGAAGGAGAATTAAAAATTAAAGATTAAAAATTAAAAATTGGGGGTTGTGGCGGTGGCTACGACCCTCATTTCTTTTGGGTAGGTAGTTGATAAGGTCGCTATAGGGATTAGGTCAGCCCCTTATAACGCCCCATAAGTCTTATAGGTCCCATAGGTCTTGATGGGCCGGGTTACAAAAATGTAACCCGCGCTGCTAACGGATGGGAGGATAAGGATATTAAAGATATTAAGGAGTTTAACGAAACAGGGCATTCTTATTGCGACCTTAAAAGACCCATAGCGACATATAACGACCTATCCCAAAAAATCTCAAAAAAAGTTACTTTCCCGATGCAGTATTTCGCCCCTTTGTGCATTTATAGAGTAAAGCCAAGAAAAATGGCCCAACCAACCATTGTTGTTCAACTTTTTTTCTAACCTTGTAATTAGCAAATTAGACACAGACAAAAACGCCTAAACTATGAAAAAGTACCTTTTATTGTTGCTTGCCGTTTGTTGCTTGGTGGCGTGCAACGACGACGAATTTGTTGCTGCAGGGCCCGACGTAGATGGTTTCACAACCGAGGAGCTGGAGGCTTTGAGTCAAGGGTTTGACGCCACAAAGATCGACCACCAGCAATTGATTGCAGATTTGACAGAGGGCGCCATTTGGGATGTTCGTTATTTGGATACCTGGATGGAGGATAGCAAAGAGTGGGTGTATAATCCGGTTTATGGTGGTGGCTTTTATTGCTATTGGTGGGTCTTCGAGAAGAACGGAACAGCTCTAAACTATAGCGAAACGGGATCTTACTTAAATGGGAGCCCCATAACCTATCGCAACTGCGATGAAAGATTGTGGCGTTATAAGGAAGAGACCGGAGATATTGTTATTGCTCCCACTAATTACTATAATGAGTGGCGTTTGAAGGTGCTCTACTACAACAGTCCGATACTTATGTTTACGCTAACCTACGACAAAATGCCAAAGGAGTACAATCAGCCCGCAGAGACAAAGCGATTTGTTACTAATTTGCGTAGTCTATCCAACGCACAAGCCAAAGAGCAAATCCGCAAACTAACAGAAGAATAATCGTCAATCAACCTTAAAAACACAGGAGCAGGTTTGTTCCTGTGTTTTTTTGTTGTTGGTAGAGGTGCGAGGGGTAATAAGGTCGCTATAGGTCTTTTAAGGTCGTTATGGGTCGCTATGAGAAGAGCGTCATTCTGAACGGCAGTGAAGAATCTCTTTCGAGTCAGGGCGACCACCCGAGATATTTCGGTCGTTTCACTCCCTCAATATGACGGGAGCAAAACCGCTTATAACAACCCATAGGTCTTTAGAGGTGGGGCCACCAAACAAACAAAAAACCGCCAGATTTCTCTGACGGTTTTTGGTGCCCAGGACAAGACTCGAACTTGCACGAACTAATGTTCACTACCCCCTCAAAGTAGCGTGTCTACCAATTTCACCACCTGGGCATTGCGCGTTTTTCAACGCTTCGGGAGTGCAAATATAGAGGGAATTTTTTGAAAAACCAACAAAAAGCCGCTTTTTTCTAAAAAAGTTTATCCGATAAGTGGTTGGATCATGCCAACTATCACAGCTTATCTGGCAATAAATCAACTATTTACTCCTCGTCCGAGGGGCCTTCGTCGTCGAAGAAGAAGCCCTCCATCAGCGAGTCCAACTCACGGCGCTCCTTCTTGGTGGGGCGGCCCGTGCCTCGGTCACGATAGACAAAGATGGTCTCGCGCGGAGCGTTGAGTTTGTCCAGCTCGCTCTGCGGCGTGATGTCGAGGCAGTATTGGGGAACACTCTTCGCCCCCTGGCGGCTCGACACCAGATCCAACACCTTATATTTATAGGTCACCGCCTGGCGGCGCACCGAAATCTGGTCGCCCACCTTCACCTCGCGCGAGGGTTTGGCATAGGCCTCATTGACCAACACACGGTTGTTGCGGATGGCATCCGCTGCATCGCTGCGGGTCTTGAAGATTCTGACCGCCCACAGGTATTTGTCCAATCTTATTTCACTCATCGCTCGTTACTTTTTTTCGAGCAGGCTCTCGCCACGCGGTTTGTCGTGCGACTGCTCGTCGTTTTGGCGGCTCACACTGAGTATCATTCCCAACGCAATAGCCGTAAAGAGGGTCGAAGAGCCGCCCCTCGAGACCAACGGCAGGGTCTGTCCCGTCTCGGGAATCAGGTTCACCGTCACCATAATATGCAATAGGGCCTGGCAGGTGATCAGCAAGGCCAATCCCAAGACCAACAACCCCGGAAAGGCCGTGCCGCATCGTCGGAAAATCTCGATGGCACGGAAGAAAATCCACAGATAGAGCATCATCATCGTCACCGCCAACAGCGACCCATACTCCTCGACCATAAAGGCAAAGGCGTAGTCGCTCTCGGGGTGAATCATTTCGACACGCACGGCACTCTGACCCGCCCCCACGCCAAAGACACCGCCATTTTGGATGGCAATCATCGAGCGTTCGGTATCGGTCAGCAGATCGACCGACTTCTCGGTTTGGGGCAAAATCCACAGCTTCACCCAGGTCGAAAGGCGACCTTCGGCCGTCTCGCCACGACCCAGATTGAGGGCCATCAGCAGCGCAAAGCCCACCAAAGCCCAGCCGAGCAGTTTGAAGAGTTCGGAGGCTCGCACACGACCAATGAGCATCATCACCCAGGTGGCCAAAAACAGTAGGGCCGCCGAGGAGGTGTGGGCCGGAAGAATCACGGCACAAGCCCCCACCACGGGCAGCAATATCGGGTAGGTTCCCTCCTGCCAGATGCGGCGTTGCTTGGGATCTTTGTGCCACCGCCAGAACTGCCACGAAGGGACAATGCGGATGCGATCAATCTTGGTTTGGCGAGCCGCCAACTGCATAGCGAGGAACATTACGGTGGCCACCTTCAGCGCCTCGGAGGGCTGGAATTGGAAGGGTCCGATGGGGAACCAACGGGCGGCACCGTTCGTCCTCACGTTCATAAAATAGACCGCTACGGTCAATAGCAGCGAGGCATAATAGACCCAGCGGGCGGCCAGGTGATAGAAGCTGCTGTTGAGTCGCTGCACGAAGTACAAGACCCCGAGGCTGCCCACCAGAATGATGATCTGCTGATGCAGGAAGTGGGCCGTAGTACGCATCGTATGAGCATCGTAGGCCATCTTGGCCGTGGAGGAATAGACCACCAAGACCGAGAAGACCACCAGCACGGCCACAATGACCCACAGCACCCGATCGCCCGTCAGGTAGCGGCGAGGGGTCTCGGTCGAGGAGGGTTGAGTGCGTGTTTGCGCCATAGATGCCGTAAGTGTTAGTCGTTAGTTATTTGCAGTGCGTGGCAACCCACTCTTTGAAGCAGTCGCCACGATGTTCGTAGTTTTTGAATAAATCGAAGCTGGCGCAGGCGGGTGACAACAACACCGCATCGCCCGGGCGGGCCGCCTCACGGGCTGCCGTCATCGCCTCGTCGAGCGACGAGGTGGAGATCACCCGAGGCACCACACCGGTGAAGCTCTCGACAAGTTTTTGGTTGTCCAGACTCATACAGATGAGCGTGTGGACCTTCTCACGGGCAAAGCCCTTCAGCGGCTCGTAGTCGTTGCCCTTGTCCGTACCGCCCGCAATCCAAACCACGGGGCGGGTCATACTCTCCAAGGCATACCACACCGAATCGACATTGGTGGCCTTCGAGTCGTTGATCCACAGCACACCGTCATACTCACCGGCAGGCTCCAGACGGTGCTCGACAGGCGAGAAGCTGTACAACGAGCGGCGAATACGCGTGGGCGAGATGCCGACACTCAAGGCTGCCAACGAGGCCGCCATCGCATTGTAGGCGTTGTGCAGACCCGAGATCTGCATCTTGCGGGTATCGACCTTGACACTGCGTTTGCCCACCGTAGCCGTAAAACACCCCTCGGAAAGGAGCGCATCGCCTGCGTTGCTTGCCACCGCCGTGCGGGCTGCAAAGGGGAGTTGGCGCACCCGCAGGTCACGCTTCTCCAATTCGCCCCAGATCACCTCGTCGTCGGCCGAGTAGATAAAGACGTCGCGCGAATTTTGGTTCTGCGTGATGCGCATCTTTGAATCGACATAGTTCTGGAAGCAGTAGTCGTAGCGGTCGAGGTGGTCGGGCGTGATGTTCATCAGCACGGCCACATTGGCTCGGAAGCGGTACATACCGTCTAACTGGAACGAGCTGAGCTCCAGCACATACCAATCGTAGTCGCCCGTAGCCACCGAGTAGGCGAAGCTCTCGCCGATGTTGCCACCCAAAGCGACCTTGAGGCCCGCATCCTGCATAATTTTGTAGATGAGCGACGTGGTTGTGGTCTTGCCGTTCGAGCCGGTGATGCAGACCGTCTTCGCACGACCCATATAGCGGCAGGCAAACTCCATCTCGGAGATGACGGGGATGCCCGCTGCACGAATTTGCTGCACGATGGCCACCTTGTCGGGAATGCCGGGCGACTTGATCACCTCGTCGGCCGCCAAGATGCGCTCCACATCGTGGCCTCCCTCTTCGTAGGGGACCTGCCACTCGTCGAGTTTGGCACGATAACGAGGAGCAATCTTCCCGCTATCGGAGAGAAAAACACGAAATCCCTGCTTCTTGGCCAGGATGGCCGAGCCGTAGCCGCTGATGCCGCCACCCAATACCACGATATTCTTTTTGCGAGCCATAGTGCGTTAGCGAATTTTAAGGGTTACAAGGGTCATTGCCGCCAGCAGCAGCGAGATAATCCAGAAGCGCAGCACGATTTTCGTCTCGAACATCTCCTTCTTCTGGTAGTGGTGGTGCAGGGGCGACATCAGGAAGATGCGACGACCCTCGCCATACTTGCGTTTGGTGTATTTGAAGTAGCTCACCTGAATCATCACCGAGAGTGCCTCCACCAAGAAGACACCGCACAGCAGGGGCAGCAACAGCTCCTTGCGGATGCAGAGGGCAAAGACGGCAATCACACCGCCAATGGTGAGCGAGCCCGTGTCGCCCATAAAGATCTGGGCCGGGAAGCCGTTGTACCACAGGAAGCCCACCAAGGCACCCATCATCGCCGCCGCATAGATGACCAACTCACCGCTGTCGGGGATGTACATAATGTTGAGGTAGTCGGCATAGACGACGTGACCCGAGAGGTAGGCCAGCGCACCCAGCACCCCGACAATGGGGACCGAGACACCCGTCACCAACCCGTCCAAGCCGTCCGTGAGGTTAGCACCGTTCGACACGGCCGTCACGACAAAGATGGCCACCACGACATACAACAGCCAGGCCAGCAGTGTGTTGCATCCCGTGAAGAGGCTGTAATCCAACTCGTTGTCCTTCAAGAACGGAATGGTCGTTTTGGTGGTTTTAACATCCTGCAACTGCTGCTCGATGGCGGAAGTTTGCGCCTCCTCGGTGGGGGTTTCACGCACCACAATATCGGTCGAGAGCCACATCGTGGTGCCCACAATCAGACCCAGACCCACCTGACCCACAATTTTGAAGCGGCCCTGCAGACCCTCTTTCTTGTGGCGGAAGACCTTGATGTAGTCGTCCAGACCGCCAATGAGTCCCAACCAGACGGTCGAGACCAACATCAACTGCACATAGATGTTGTCCAACTTGCCAAACAGCAGCGTCGGCACCAAAATCGAGAGGAGGATAATCACACCGCCCATCGTGGGGGTACCCCGCTTCTTGAGCTGACCCTCAAGGCCGAGGTCACGAATCTCCTCGCCAATCTGCTTGCTGCGCAGGAAGTCGATGATGCGGCGACCAAAGATGATGGCAATCAACAGCGCAACGATGATGGCTGCCGACGAACGGAACGAGATGTATTGGAACATACCCGAGCCGGGGAGGTTGTAGGCCTCGTCCAAAAACTTAAACAGATGGTAAAACATATACCGGTATCGAATTTTTTAATTTTTTTCGTGTTAATTTTCCAAGCCGAAGGCTTTGCGTAACTCCTCACGGTCGTCGAAGTGGTGTTTCTCGGCGCCGATGATTTGGTAGGTCTCGTGACCCTTGCCTGCCACCAAGACCACATCGCCTCGGTGGGCCATCATAGCGGCGGTACGAATGGCCTGTCGGCGGTCGGTGATGCGTAGGTAGCGGGCCGATGAGTCGAGCGACGAGGTCATCTCATCGAGGATGGCTTCGGGGTCCTCCGAGCGGGGGTTGTCGGCCGTGAAGATGGCCGTAGTGGCGTGGTTGAGGGCGATTTGGGCCATCTTGGGACGCTTTGTACGGTCACGGTCACCACCACATCCGCAGACCACGATCAGTTGGCTCGAGGGGCTGCGCACCTCGTCGATGGTGGTGAGCACATTCTCCAACGCATCGGGCGTGTGGGCATAATCGACCACTCCCAGGCGGCCATCCTCGGCACGCACCGCCTCGAAACGACCACTCACGGGGCAGAGCGAACTGAGGGCTGTCATCACTTCGGCCTGCTCAAATCCCAGCTCCCGAGCGGCAGCATAGACCACCAAGAGGTTGTAGGCGTTGAACCGACCCGTCAGGGGGCTCCACAGCTCTTGTCCGTCGAGGTGGAGCATCATTCCGTCGAGGTGCATCTCCATCAGTCGGCAACGGTAGTCGGCCATCGCACGCAGCGAGTAGGTCCGCACCCGAGCCTTCGTATTTTGGGTCATCACCAAACCGTTGCGGTCGTCCATATTGACCAGCGCAAAGGCATCTTTCGACAAGCCGTCAAAGAGTTTTTTCTTGGCGTTCAGGTAGTTGGCAAAGGTAAGGTGGTAATCCAGATGGTCGTGCGTGAGGTTCGAGAACAGCGCACCTGCAAAGTGCAGGGCGTGGGTGCGGTGCTGCTCGATGGCGTGCGACGAACACTCCATAAAGCAGTAGTCGCAACCGCTATCGACCATTTGGCGCATCATTCGATTCAGGCGAATCGAGTCGGGGGTGGTATGGGTCGAGGGAATCTCCTCGTCGCCCACCTTATAGACCACCGTCGAGATCAAACCCGCCCGAAAGCCCATCTGCTGCACCAATTCGTAGAGCAGCGTGGCGGTTGTCGTCTTGCCGTTCGTGCCCGTGACACCCACCAACTTCAGCTCCCGACTCGGGTAGTCGTAGAAGGCGGCGGCCATCTCGGCCATCGTCAGGTTGCTGTCCTCCACCACCACATAGGTAACGTGGGGGTTCAACTCCTCGGGCAACTCCTGACACACCACCGCAGCGGCACCACGCTCCTCGGCCATCCGAATGAAGCGATGACCATCGACCTGCGTACCTCGGACGGCAAAGAAGCAGTCACCCTCCTCAACGGCGCGGGAGTCGTACTTCAGGCCGCCAATCGAGACGCTGTGCAACCCCACCACCTGTTTGGTGGCACTCTTGGCGAGCAGTTGTTTGAGTTGTTTCATCATATTTTGTTTCTTCTTCGTTTTTTAGCGTTTTAGTTGGATGCGAACGACCTCGTCGGGGCGCAATGTCGCACCCGGCTGGGGGCTTTGGGTCACCACACGGCCACTCCCTTCGACCTGCACCTTCACACCGCAGCGTTCGGTCAAAAAGAGGGCATCACGCAACCCCATACCCCGCACATCGGGCATCGTTCGGGGGGTCGGTGTGGTGGTTTGGTAGGTTGTCCCACCCAGGCTGTCCGTTGTAATCGTACCCCAGCCGTTGCGCTCGGGACGCTCCACACGGGGCAGCAGCTCATCGGCCACCTCGTGCACTCGTTCGAGATTGCCCCCCTTGAAGTGGCGGGGACGGTGCTCCTCGGTCGAAGTGAGGGTCGGGGCCAAATCACGTTCGTGGGCGTAGAGGTAATCGACCAATCGCTCCACCACCGGGCCTGCCAACGAGGCTCCGTAGTAGTGTTTGCCTCGCTGCTGGTGGGTTTGAATCGAGGTCAAGACCGTATAGCGGGGGTTGTCGGCGGGGAAGTAGGCCACCATCGTACCGAGGTAGTGTCCCGCACCGCCGTAGGTCACCTGGGCCGTACCCGTCTTGGCTGCCACACGCACACGGGTGGTGTCGCTGAAGAAGTCGGCTGCCGTACCCGTCTTGGCCACCTCCTCCAAACACTCCCGCACGATGGACAACGCACGGGGCGAACAGATCGTATCACGCAACACCCGCACGGGGAACTCCTCGACCTCCCGACCATCTCGCCTTGCCTCCAAGACCAGACGTGGGGCAACCATTCGTCCGCCGTTGGCAATGGCGTTGTAGAGGGTCAAGAGTTTGATGGGGGTCATCAGCACACGGTAGCCGTAGGACATCTTCACGAGCATCACCCCCGGGTCGGGTACCCGCCAATCGTGGGTCACCTTCGGACGTTTCTCGCCCAACGCCTCCAAACCCACCGTTTCGCCCAATCCGAGGCGGTTGTGGTAGTAGTCCGAGAGTTGCTGTTTCTTGCCTGTGCGGCCGTAGTACTCCCAGAAGGCACGGGCAAAATAGACATTCGACGAACCCGCCACTGCACGCTTCAGGGCAATCTCGTGGTCGCCGTAGTGCGAGTCACGAATCTTCTTGGCGGGACCGATATCGACATACTCACCGTTGTTGGTCTGGAAGGTCTGATCGGGCGACATCCCCACATCGTCCAAGAGGGCCAGCACGGTGGCCAATTTGAAGGTCGAGCCCGGCTCCATCGCATACTCCAGGGCGTAGTTTTCACGCTCGGTGTAGGGTTTTCCCTCGCCCGAACGCCCCAGGTTGGCCATCGCCAAAATATCGCCCGTCCGCACATCCATCACCAGCGTGGTGCCCCACGTGGCATTTTCGGTTTCGAGTTGGGCACGCAACGCCTTATCGGCCACATCCTGGATGTTCAAATCGAGCGTCGTAATCAAATCGGCCCCATTGACCACCTCCCGATAGGCCGAATCCAACACACGGGTCGAGAAGCCTCGGGCAATGCGCTGGCGCACCTCGAAGCCCCGCTCGCCATTCAGCAGCGGTGCATAGAGCGAGTCGAGTCCGTAGCCTCGGTCGTTGAGCGGGTTGATGCGTCCGACGATACGACGAGCCAGGTCGCCCTGCGGGTAGATGCGGCGATCCTGCTTGTCGAGGCGGTAGGTCATACCGAGGTTGTAGTTCAAAATCGGGTAGCGACGCAGCTGCTCCCACTCCGAGTAATCTACATCACGCGGAAAGAGGGGGACAGGTCGGTGGGCACGAATCGTATCGATGACGGTCACCGTATCGGCACCGAAGCCCATGGCCAGGTAGAACATCAAGGGCAGTACCCCCTGCTCATCCCGATAGATGACCGTGCGACGCTCGACCAACGAGTCGAAGTGCGAACGGGCATAGCGCAGGCGGTTATTCAGGCGGTTGTAGTACTCGGCCGAGGAGCGGTCGCCAAAGTAGGCGGCAAGGAGTTTCGACAGGGAGTCGGCCTGCTTCTGAAAGCGCAGCGTATCCAAAAAGCCCTCCGAGTCGAAGTCCAAGAGGGGTTGGTAGCGGAAAATCGAGATGGCCAGCGGCTCATCGTCACGCGAGAAGATGCCGCCTCGCTGCGGCTCGATGGTGCCACGCAGGAAGATGCGGGGAGAGAGACGCTCGGCATTGTAGCGGGTCTCCTCGCTGAAGAACTGCACCCAGGCCAAACGCACCAAGATGACCGCCACCACCACGATGAAGAAGAGGTAGAGCAGTCGCACACGCAGCAGGATGTCGCTTTTAATCTCTGAAGGCTCCTTCTGCATCGGTTAGGGAATTTTGGGGTTGGGGTGTTCGGGATCTTTCAGCCCCAAGCCTCGACGAGCAATCTCTTCGACAACGGCCGAGTGGGTCGAGATGCGGTAGCGTTGCTCCTCGAGGCGCACCGAACGCTCACGCAGGCGTTGCACCTCCCGCTCCAGACGGGAGTAGCGCATATCGAGGTGCAGCGACCAGAAGACCACCACAATGTTCAGGAAGAACATCACGGCAATGGTCACTAAGTAGGGGTAGTAGCGGGTGGCACGCTCGGTCACGAGCACCGTACCCGACAAGAGACGAAAGAAGGGGTGGGCACGACGCTTGGCACGGCGACGCTCCTCCTCCTCTTCCAGGGTGCGGGCCTCGGCTTCGGCCGCCTCGTCGGCGGCTATATCCTCGTCGGCCTCGCCACGCTGCACACGCAACACCTCACGGCGCACACGACGGCGGAAGCGTTCCTCCTCTTCGCGGGTACGCTCCTCGTCGGCACGTTCGGGGTGAAAATCCAAATCGTCGATGTTGCTCATTTTTTACAGCGTGTTATATACTGCTAATCAGCACATTAAAGTTTAATTCCTGCCCGCAGTTTGGCCGAGCGCGAGCGGGGGTTTCTCGCCAGCTCCTCGTCGGTCGGAACGACCGCCTTGCGGGTCACAATCTCGAAGGGGGCCAAGGCCTTGCCATAAAAATCCTTCTCGATGCGTCCCTCGAAGTTGCCGCTGCGCAGGAAATTCTTGACCAGTCGATCCTCCAGCGAGTGGTACGAAATCACCACCAATCGTCCACCGGGCTTCAGCACCTTGAGGCTCTGTTCGAGGGCCATTTTCAAGGCCTCCATCTCGCCATTGACCTCGATGCGCAGGGCCTGAAAGAGTTTGGTCAGAAACTTCGACTCATCCTTGCGGGGGGTGCAGGGCTTTATCGCCTCGACGAGTTGGGCGGTGGTGGCTATCTCCCCCTTTTGGCGGGCACGCACCAGGCACGAGGCGACCTTCCAAGGGGTCTCCAACTCGCCCCAATCCCGAAAGATGCGGGTCAGCTCCTCCTCCGAGTAGTTATTGACCACCTCCCGAGCCGTCAGGCGGCCACGCTGGTTCATCCGCATATCGAGCGGGGCTTCGCCACGAAACGAGAAGCCGCGTTCAACGGCATCGAAGTGGTGCGACGAGACACCCAGGTCGGCCAGCACGGCATCCACCTCGGTCACCCCACGCCAACGCAGCGCACCACGCAGGAAACGAAAATTGCTCGCCACATAGGTGAAGCGGTCGTCGTCGGGGGCATTGGCCAGCGTATCTTTGTCTTGGTCGAAGGAGTAGAGTCGCCCCTTCGGTCCGAGCTTCGAGAGGATATGACGGCTATGTCCGCCACCTCCGAACGTGAGGTCCACGTAGGTGCCGTCGGGCTGAATATCCATCAGCTCGACCGAAGCCTCTAGCAGGACCGGTGTATGGTAAAAGTTGGTCATCACGGCATCATTTTCTCGACCGTAGGTCGATTTGGGTGTAAAGTTAGGGATTTTTCGAAAAAGATTGCCTATATTTGTCGATATTATTTTTCAACAGCCTATGGCAAAGAAAGTCGATATCGCCCTCGTACTGCAAGATAAAGCCCCGAAATTGGCCAAAAAACTGCCCCGTTGGGTGGTCGATTGGTTGCGCCGTGTCATCCACGAAGATGACCTCAACCACATCTACGACAACTATTGGAACCTCGCTCCGCAGCCCTTCATTCAGGCCTGTTTTCGGGATTGGAACGTCACCTATTCGATTGAGGGGCTCGACCGCCTGCCCCGTGACGGGCGTTATCTCTTTGTCTCGAACCACCCCTTCGGCGGAATGGACGGACTGATGCTCTCGGACAAACTCATTTCCCACTTTGGCGACGTGAGGGTGGTGGTGAACGACCTGTTGAAGGTGGTCTCGCCCCTCGAGGAGTTGTGGATTCCGGTCAATAAACACGGTGCGCAGAAGGCCGAATATGCCCGCCGCTTCGAGGAGGCCTTCTTTGGCGACAAACCCATCCTCACCTTCCCTGCCGGCTTGTGCTCCCGCTACATCGACGGTCGAATACAGGACACCCCCTGGAAGAACAACTTTCTGAAAAAGGCCTACGCCTCGCATCGTACCATTGTGCCCATCTTTGTCGAGGGGCGGTTGTCGAACTTTTTTTACGGGCTGCATCGGCTGCGTAAAGCCCTTGGTGTGAAGGCCAACATTGAAATGCTGTGGCTTGTCGATGAGATGTTTGCACAGCACGATCGCCACTTCCGCATTCGGGTCGGCGAGCCGATTGCGTTGAGCGACTTGCAGGCCGTCGGCGACCTGGCTGAGCAGACCGAGTGGGTACGCAAAAAGTGCTACGATTTACAAAAAGAGCTGCTCAACAAAGGCAAATAATCAAGAAATGTACTATATTTGCACCTAAATCGAACAATTCGACCCAATGGAACCTATCATTGCCCCCATTGAGCGTGCGTTGCTCAAAGCCGAACTGACCCCCGAGCGTAAGGTCCGTGACACGAATCGTGCCGGCAACGAGATCTATGTCTTCGATGCCGACGAGTGCCCCAATCTGATGCGTGAGGTGGGCCGTCTGCGCGAGGAGGCCTTCCGTGCTGCCGGTGGCGGTACGGGAATGGAGGTCGATATCGACGAGGAGGATACGGCCGTCGATGGCTACTACCAGCTCATCGTCTGGGACCCTGCCGCCGAGGAGATTGTGGGCGGCTACCGCTTCATCGTCTGCGGAGGGGAGCAACAAAAACACCTCTCGACCGAACACTACTTCCGTTTCAGCGACCGATTCCGTCGTCGCTTCCTGCCCCACACCCTTGAGTTGGGCCGTTCGTTTGTGCAACCCGCCTACCAGGCCCGTGCCAACTCGAAGAGCATCTATGCCCTCGACAACCTCTGGGACGGCATTGGTGCCATCTTGGTATTGAACCCCGATGTGAAATACCTCTTCGGCAAGGTGACGATGTACACCTCCTACCGCACCGACGCCCGCAACGCCCTCATCTGGTTCCTCCACCACTACTTCCCCGACAAGGACCACCTTGTGGAGGGTATCCACCCCCTGCAACTCGATCTGGACGACCCCTACTACGAGGAGATCTTCTCGGGCGACAGTTTTCAGGAGAACTACCGCATTCTGATTCAGAAAATCAGGGAGGTGAACGAACATATCCCGCCCCTGATCAACGCCTATATGAACCTCTCGCCCTCGATGCGTGTCTTCGACACGGTCTCGAATCCCGACTTCGGTGGCGTCGAGGAGACGGGTATTTTGGTCACCGTGCCCGACATCTACCCCGAAAAGAAGGAGCGTTATATGCGCTGGGAGGGGTGGCGTCGTAACCTGCGTGCCCGCCGTGAGGCCTTCCGCATTGCCCTGATCGACCACCGCGACCGCATCAAGAAGCGTCGCAAACAGCGTCAGGCAGCCAAATAGCAAGCCGCAAAGTAGAGGGAGGTTGTCCGAGTGGCAACCTCTTTTTTTTTATCTTTTTTATTGTTTTTCGATAAAAATTGGCCGAATATCGAAAATAATACCTATATTTGCATCGGTTAGTTACTAAAAACAGTTACGCTTATGGATATGTTACGTGTCGAAAACGTATCGAAACACTACGCCGGCCACACGGCTCTGGATAATGTTTCGCTCACCATTCCGCGCGGGGCGGTCTATGGGTTGCTCGGCCCGAATGGTGCCGGCAAGACCACCCTCATCCGCATCATCAACCGCATCACGGCCCCCGATTCGGGTCAGGTCTATTTTGGCGACAAGCCCCTCTCGGCCGAGGATGTGGCCCGCATCGGCTACCTACCCGAGGAGCGTGGCCTCTACAAGAAGATGCGTGTGGGCGAACAGGCCCTCTTCTTTGCCCGCCTCAAGGGACTCTCGCGTCGTGATGCCCTGCAACGCCTCAAGGTGTGGTTCGAGCGTTTCGGCATCGAGTCGTGGTGGGACAAGAAGGTCGAGGAGCTCTCGAAGGGTATGGCCCAGAAGGTGCAGTTCATCGTCACGGTGCTGCACGAGCCCGAGCTGCTGATCTTCGACGAGCCCTTCTCGGGTTTCGACCCCATCAACGCCAACCTCCTCAAAGAGGAGATCTTGCGTCTGCGTGACCAGGGGGCAACCATCATCTTCTCGACCCACAATATGTCCTCGGTCGAGGAGTTGTGCGACCACATCACGCTGATCAACCAATCGAAAAACATCCTCTCGGGCAATGTCGAGGAGATTCGTCGCCACTACGGGGCCAACATCTTCGAGATTTCGTACCGAGGCAACGAACAGGAGCTGCGTGCGGCCCTCGAGGGTCGGTGTCAGATTTTGGAGGGTACGGAGTCGGTCGTGGGCTACAACACCCTCAAACTCTGTGTCGAGGAGGAGGCCCAGGTGCGTCGGGTCATCGCTACAGCCAACGAGACGGTCGAGATGCGCCAATTCCGCGAGCTGATTCCCTCGATGAACGACATCTTTATCCGTGCCGTCAATGGCAATCTTTAACCAACTAACATTCAATGGCTTATGTTACGCAATATCGGCATAATCGTCGGACGTGAGTTCACGGAACGTGTCCGCAAAAAGAGTTTTATAATTACTACCCTTTTGATGCCTCTTCTGATGGTGGGGTTGATGGTGGCTCCCGCCCTGGTGATGGAGTTTGCACAGGGTGACACAAAGCGCATTGCCGTCATCGACCGCAGCGGTCTGGTGGCCGAGCAGCTGGAGAGCAACAGCGAGGTGGAGTTTGTGGTGGTCGATGCGTCGCTGCCCGTTGCCGAAGCACAGGCGCAGCTCGACAACTGCTTTGGTGTGTTGCGCATCGGGGAGCAGGTGCTGACCAACCCCAACGAGGTGACCCTCTACACCGAGTCTTCAACCTCGATGACCCTCGAGATGGCCATCACCAACCGCATCGAGGATATTCTTGAAAACAAGAAACTTAACAGCTACAACATCGACAACCTGCAAGCCATTCTGGACCAAATCGAGACCGATGTTTCGTTGCAGGTCATCCGCACCGACAAGGCCTCGGACGAGGCCGAGGAGGGGGGTATGCAGTCCTCGATGGTGGCGACCATCATTGGTTACATCCTGGGCTTTGTGCTCTATATGTTCCTGTTGATCTACGGCTCGATGGTGATGCAGTCGGTCATCGAAGAGAAGAACAACCGTGTGCTGGAGGTGATGGTTTCGTCGGTAAAACCCTTCGATTTGCTGATGGGTAAAATCCTGGGTGTGGCCTCCGTAGCGTTGGTGCAGGTGGTCATCTGGGGCGTGCTGGTAATGGTTGGCAGCACGGTGCTGCTGCCGATGATGCTGCCCGAGGAGCTGGTGGCCGGCACGGCTGCAATGGCCGAGACGAGCCAATTCGACCCCGAGATGGTGCAGGTCGTCACGATGCTGACCGATGGGGGCTACCTGATGAAGATTTTTGTCTCGCTGCTACTGTTTGTGGTGGGAGGCTTCCTCTTCTATGCGGCAATGTTTGCCGCCATCGGCTCGGCGGTGGATAATGTGCAGGATGCCCAGCAACTGCAAACCCCCATCACGCTGCCCATCATCCTGGCCCTCTTGATGATGATGGCCGTCATCAACGACCCCACCTCGAAGCTCGCCTTCTGGTTCTCGATGATCCCCTTCACCTCGCCCATCGTGATGATGGCCCGTGTGCCCTACGACATCCCCGTGTGGGAGATTGTCCTCTCGCTGGTGGTCTTGTACCTCTCGTTCACGGCAATGGTCTGGATGGCCGCCAAGATTTACCGCGTGGGCATCTTTATGTATGGCAAGAAACCGAGCCTCAAGGAGTTGTGGCGCTGGATGAAGTACAATTAAAATTCAAAATGGGGGTTGTGGCGGTGGCTACGACCCTCATTTCATTTTGGTAGGTAGTTGATAAGGTCGCTATGGGTCTTTTAAGGTCGCTTTAGGTCGCTATGGGGATTAGCTAAGCACCTTATAACGACCCATAGGTCTTGATGGGCCGGGTTACAAAAATGTAACCCGTGCTGCAAAGGAGGGGAGAATAAGGAAATTAAAGAGTTTAGGGAATTTAATGAGATTAACGAGACAGTACCTTCCTATAGTGACCTTAAAAGACCCATAGCGACTTATTGCGACCCATCCTCAAAAAAATCCCAAAAAAAAGTTGCTTCCCCGATGCAGTATTTCGCCTTTCGCTGCATTTATAGAGTAGAGCCAAGAAAAAATGGCCCAACCAACCATAGTTGTTCAACTTTTTTTAACTTTGTCATTAGCATATTGGACATAAACAAAAAAACGCCTATGAAAAAGTATCTATTTTTATTGCTTGCCGCCTTTGCGTTGGTGGCGTGCGAGGATGAATTTGGTTCGATTGACGAATTAAGTCCCGCTGAATTTGAGCAATATCTTGATAGCGGTGAGGGGTTGAACTTTTTGGTAAAACTTGCACAAGACAAAGAGATAGATTTTCAGGCTATTGAGAATAAGTTAGAGACAACCCATACGCTTACAGTCCTTACTCATTTTTACTATTACTACCAAGACGGAAAATGGAGTAAGGATATGGTCTCAGGAAATGTAGTTACACATTACACCACCTTCCCCGATAATTCTGTTATAAGGGAATGTTTCAAGGTAACCTTCGACCCCGATCTTTGGTGGTATAACTTTTTTCGTGACGCCTCGTTTGAAGGGACTGTTTTTGAGTATATTTTAACCGAAGAGGTATCTAGAATGACCGAATGCAAAGTGATTGCCCAATTAAATGAAGCAACCTTTGTCATTGAAGGCTTCAGCAACGAACGGCTTGAACGCAAAATTGTGATATTGGACGATAACCGAGTCGAAATACTCGCAAAATACACCGACCCTTACCTTATTAAGCAAGGTGGGATTAACACAACACAGGAGCAGTTTTTGTTCCTGTGTTTTTTATTGTATAGACCCATAAAAGGATCTAAATCAACCATTAAACTATTACCAATGTATTATCAACGTATTATCAATGATAATAGATTGATTATACAATGATATATCGTCGATAAGGGGGCATGGGGCGGTATGGGGGCTTGGGTCTTTTTGGGTCGCTATAAGACCTATAGGACCTATGAGACCTATGGGCAAAATGTCATTATGAACGGCAGTGAAGAATCTCTTTGTAAGTAGGGTGACCATCAGAGATATTTCGGTCGCTATGCTCCCTCAATATGACGGGAGCGAAACCTCTTATAACGACCCATAGGTCTTATAGGTCTCATAGGTCTTTATAGGCCGGGTTACAAAAATGTAACCCGTGCTGCCCAAAAAGAAAAAGAATTTTTAATTTTTAATCTTTAATTTTTAATTCGGCTTGCACTACTTTACCTGCGCTGCGATGCTCGCAGCTTGGTTTAGATAGGCGGCGCCTCGCACAATCCCCTAAACTTCGTTTAGAAAAGGCGTCCGACAAGGGGTCTGGAAATAAATTTCCGCCCCCTGTCGGGTGCCTTTTTTCCAAATAAATTTGGCATTGCGCTCGGCTTGCACTATCTTTGCTCCCAAATTCGACTAACATCAAACAACTATAAAGACAAACAGTTATGGTTTCGATTGACAACTATGATTTCAAAGGTAAGCGCGCCATTATCCGCGTGGACTTCAACGTGCCCGTAGATGCTGAGGGTAACGTAACCGACGACACCCG
>JAFSDP010000004.1 GCA_017436185.1 Alistipes sp.
TACACCACCGCTTACCTGATAGAGCAGGTGACCCGTCGTACCCGACGACCAAGGCGAGTACATCAGCGTAATGCGGGCATCGCCATAAACATCACCGATAACCGAAATATCCTTACCATACTCGGTCGAAGCACGCTCGATGAATACCTCCGGCGTGTCGGTAATCGACTTCATACGAGCAATACGGAAGCCGACAGCATCCTGGAACGTGCTGATGATGATATTGTTTGCATCATCGGCCGTAACGGCAGCAACCGTCAAATCGCCCACGTTCAGCGTACCAACGTACTCACCCGTCGTAGCGCTCAGTACTACAGGCGTTGCACCGGGCGAGCTGATGATTACATAGTCGTTCGTTACGGCAATGTGATCGGCAGCAGCAGCCGAAAGACCCGAAATCTCCGACAGCGGCTTGGCGAAGACAACCTCCTCCGAACCGGCACGGTAGCCATAGGGCAGCAACTTCACACCCTCGGCCTGAACTACGGTGAGAACCACCTCGTTGCTCTCGGCTACGAGCTTGACGGTACCCGTACGCTCGGCACCCGGGTTGGCAGCAACCACGATCGAAGCAACACCGTCGGCAGCCGTACCCGAAATCCACGAATCAACGGCCTCAACCTTTACCTCGCCATCGGCGGTGTAGGGAATCTCGTAGGTAGCCTCCTCGGCGGCAGCCTCGATGGTCAGATACTCGTCAGCCACCGAAACGAACTTACCAATCTTCACGTTCAGTGCAATTACCGAGCTCTGGTTCTCCTCGCCGAAGTAGATCAGGGCAACCTCACCCTCCGAGTCGGCGCAAGCAGCGTGCTCGGCCGTGGGGGCGGTAATCGACCAAACGGCGGTCTCCTTATCGAACGAAGCCTTCCACTCGTCGGGGGTCGTAACAACGGTCTTCAGAACGCCTACAGCCTCCATCTCGAAGGTCTTGGTCTCGCCATACTTGAAGTCGGCCGACTCAACAGCCTCGCCCTTGAAGTTGATATAGAGGTCGCTGCGCAGCTCAATCTCGAGTTTCTCGCCATTGAGGAATACGAATACGGCGGTATTGGTATCCTCATCCACGTAAGCCTCTTTGAACAGGCCGCCTGCGCCACCCGAGGTGGTCACGGGGGTGCCATCCTCCAACAGCACACGCTCCCACGTCTCGCCGTTGTCGTAGCTTACCTCCCAGTAGCCGGTCTCGCCCTCCATGACAACACGCATCTTGGGGGTGTTACCCTTCTCGCCCTTCACGGGAAGACGCTTGCCATCAACCTCGATAAAGGTGGTCGTGCCGTCCTTCGTAACGGCCCAGTAATACTGACCATCCTCCTCGTCGAGCATTACGGTTACCGTAACGCCATCCTTACCGGCCTCACCGGCCTTACCGTCGGCGATCTCAATCTTCTCGCCATTGGTGAAATAGACCTCGTAGCCCGTCTCACCCTTCACGATCTTCGATACATAGACATTGTTCTGCATAGCACCCACGAGCGTCTGTACGCCGGCAATGTCCTGATTGAGGCTGGCAATGGTCTCCTCCAAGGTCGTCACGCGCTCCTCCAGATCGTCGATACGGTCGTTGATGCCCGTATCATCGTAGTCGTCACACGCAGCGAACAGCAAACCCACAGCTGCCACCAGATAGAATAATTTTTTCATAGTGTGAAAGTTTAATAAATTTAGGTTAATCTCTTTTTCTTTTTTTAGTTGCTTCATTACCTCTTTAATATATAAGGTGTTCCGCCGCCTCGACCCTCCCGATGGGTACAGTTTGGGCATAGGTACACTTTACAAAGGCAAAGATAATAAAAATAATATCTGATTTCCAAATAAAAGAAAAAAATATTTTGACAAAAATTACAATCTTGTTAAAAAAGTTTAGAAAGTTTCGGAAAATGTACCCTAAAATTTTACTCTTTGAGCGATAAAGTTGTGATTTCTCGCAAGTTTTTGTAACTTTGTCCCAAACCAACCATCAAAAACGGGGCGGGAACAAAGGGTTTTCGTCCTAAAAACGGTCACTACTATGGTAAAATCGAACTTTCTTGAGGCCCTGACCAGCGGCAAGAAGTCGGCCCAGCTCAAGCGGGAGATCCTGCGCCGATATATGTTGAACGGCGGTGAGAGCATAGCCGATTTGAGTCGTGAGCTGGGGTTGAGTGTGCCGACCCTGACGAAAATCGTGGGCGAACTCATCGACGAAGATTTCGTCTGCGACCTGGGAAAACAGGGGGCTACGGGTGGTCGTCGCCCGAGCATCTACGGACTGAATCCGTCGGCCGGCTACTTTATGGGCGTGGATATTAAGCGTGATGTTATTGTATTGGGTATCATCAACTTCCGGGGCGATATGGTGGTGCAGCGTCAGTACGATTTCACCATCGAAAACACCCGCCAGTCGTTCGACGAGTTGTGCGGCCACATCAACACCTTCATTGCCTCGACCCGCATTCGCAAAGAGAAAATTCTGGCCATCGGCATCAACCTCTCGGGTCGTGTCAATCCCGAGACGGGTTACAGCTACTCCTACTTCTTCTTCGACGAGAAGCCGCTGACCCACGTGCTGGAGGAGCGTGTGGGGTGTCGTGTCTTTATCGAAAACGACTCACGTGCAATGGCTTACGGTGAGTATGTCTATGGCGTCGGCAATGGCGAGCAGAATATGATTTTTTTGAATTTAAGCTGGGGTTTCGGCATCGGTATGATCCTCGGGGGCGAGTTGCATTACGGCAAATCGGGCTTCTCGGGCGAGTATGGCCACTTCCCCTTCTTCGATAACGAAATTATCTGCTCGTGTGGCAAGCGCGGTTGTCTTGAAACGGAGGTCTCGGGCTGCGCCGCACACCGCCAATTTGTCGAAAAACTCAAGCAGGGCAACATCTCGATGCTTTCGTCGCAATTCGAAGCAGGTCAGCAGATTACGGTGCGTGACATTTTGGATGCGCTGAGCAAAGAGGATATGCTGGCCATCGAGGTGATGGAGCAGATTGGCGCCTCGCTCGGGCGTGCCATTGCGGGCTTGATCAATATGTTCAACCCCGAGGTGGTGGTGCTGGGTGGAACCCTCTACGAGGCGAAGGATTACCTGCTGCTGCCTATCAAGAGCGCCATCAATAAATTTGCCCTGAACTTCGTCTCGAAGGATACGTCGATCAAGGTCTCGAAGTTGGGCGAATCGGCCGGTCTGGTGGGTATCTGTGCCATCGTGCGCAATAAGATGCTCGGTTTGTAAAGCGTTGAATTTTAACTACTAAAACAAATAAAACAATGGAACAGGCGCAACTCAAAAAATCGCCTCTGTGGTGGGTTCCCACCGCCTATTTTGCGATGGGTCTGCCGTTGATTCTCATCAACCTGGTGGCCCCTTTGATGTTTAACGATTTCGGCATCTCGGATGCCCAGGTGGCCTTCTGGACCTCGCTCTTGATTCTTCCGTGGTCGCTCAAGCCCTTCTGGAGCCCGCTGATGGAGATGTATCGTACCAAAAAATTCTTCGTCGTCACGACGCAGTTGGTGTCGGGTATCTCGCTGGCTCTCGTTGCAATGGCTCTGCCGCTGCCCAACTTCTTCCCCTACGTGGTGGCCATTATGGCGGTGTTGGCTTTCAGCGGTGCTACGCACGACATTGCCCTCGACGGAGTCTATATCACCGAGCTGGATAAGACCCAGCAGGCGCAGTTTGTGGGGTGGCAGGGTGCCTTCTACAACCTGGCCAAGGTGACGGCGATGGGCGGTCTGGTTTGGCTGGCCGGAAAGTTGGAGGCGCAGATGGGTGTCCTCTACGCCTGGGTCATCATTATGTTGCTGTGTGGCATTCTGTTAGCGGTGCTCGGCCTGTACCATTGGCGAGTGCTTCCGACGGGTGGCGAGGCGGCCAAAACACACGCTACGTTCGGCGAAACGATGCGTGAAACGTGGGGTGTGATTGCCCAATTTTTCCGGAAGAAATACATCTGGCTCTATATTGCCTGGATCGTCTGCTACCGCTTTACGGAGGGACTCGTAATCAAAATCGTACCTCTCTTCCTGAAGGCCGACACGGCGGTGCAGGGCCTGGGTCTGACGAAGGATCAGATCGGCCTCTATTACGGTACGTTTGGCGTAGTGGCCTTTATTCTCGGCTCGATTTTGGGTGGTTATTTCATCTCGTGGCGAGGGTTGAAAAAGGCGATTTTCCCGCTCTGCTGCATCTTCAATGTGCCGTTTGTGATTTATGCCCTGCTGGCCGTTTATCAACCCGATAATATGTGGTTGGTGTGCGGTGCGATTGTCTTCGAGTATTTTAGCTATGGCTTTGGTTTCGTGGGTCTTACGCTCTTTATTATGCAGCAGGTTGCCCCCGGAAAACACCAGATGGCCCACTATGCATTCGGCTCGGCCCTGGCCAACTTGGGCGTGATGCTGCCGGGTATGATTTCGGGTGTCATCAGCGATGCCATCGGTTACGAGCAGTTCTTCATCTGGTCGCTGTTGAGTGCCGTGCCGGCGTTGATTTTGACGTGGTTCTTGCCCTTCACCTATCCCGATCCGCAGGAGAAGTAGTCGAGGCTCGGAAAAGCTTACGGTGGCTGTCGCAACACAAGTGTTGGGCAGCCACTTTTTTTGTTGCAGGGCGGAGGGTGAAAACTTTTCGAAAAAATTTTATTTTGAATAATTCTTCTTAAAAAGCATTTAATTTGCTGTAAATCAATGAATAACCCAAAAATTGAGCCAAAAATCCATATTAAAATTTATTTAAAAAGATTTGTTATATGGATAATTTTATTTAATTTTACGCACAATTAGAACTATAACCCTATTTTTGCAATGAAGAAGTTTTACCTTTTGACGCTTTTTGTGGCCTGCATCGGCCTCTGTTTCAGCTGTGAGGAGGAGGTGAATCCCGAGTATGTTTTCCCGACGCCCGAGACGACGCCGACCGTCACCATTACCCCTGTCGAGAAGGGTACGGACTATATCACCGTACGCATCAAATCTTACTACGCAACCGA
The DNA here is from genome assembly GCA_017436185.1 of Alistipes sp. The sequence goes on from JAFSDP010000004.1 coordinate 4,980, forward strand.
CTGCGCCTACCTCTATGCCGAGGGTGAGTCGTTGAGCAAGACGCTCGATCAGATCTTCGCCGAGGGTACGCCCCTTGTGGAGGAGGTTTCGGAGGTGAAGGTCGAGGGTTTGACCCCCGCTACGGCCTACACCTTCATCGCCGCCGCCAAGGATGAACTGCACGGCTCGGTATGTGTGCCCGTGACGGTTATCACGGCCAGCGACGCCCCCGAGTCGAACTATCCGAAGCGTATGTCGTTCGAGAAGTTCGAGCGCACCTTCTCGGATGGTGGCGTAGCGAAGGGCTACATCGCCATCGCCGACCTGAAGGCCAACCCCAAGCTGCGTTTTGCCCCCACCCACCTCAAGCCCGCCGAGACCCCGACCTCGATCTTTGGGTCGTTCTCGTCGCTGGGTAAGGGTACTCCTTATGTGGTGTCGAATGGTGGTTACTTCTGGGATGGCGCTTCGTTGAGCCTCTGCATCACGGATGGCGAGGTGAAGTCGATTGCCACTGAGTTGGCCTACCCGACTGTCAATGGCGAGCAGATTATCGCTTACCCCGTGCGTGCTGCGCTGGGTCAGATGGCCGACGGCTCGTTTGAGGCTACGTGGGTCTATTGCATCAACAACAAACCCTACTCGTTCCCCTCGCCGCTCGACAATGACGAGCTGACCGAGACCTATATGAAGTCGGCTCCGACCACCTCGACGGCTGGTGCTACCCTTTGGGAGCCGCAGCAGGCCATCGGTGGCGGCCCGATGTTGGTCTATAAGGGCAAGAATGTCGCTATGGACTACTACTACCGTGAGATTATGCACACGGGTGGTACGGCAGGTAAGTCGCGTCAGCCCCGTACGGCCGTGGGCGGTACGAAGGATGGCAAGGTGATGGTGCTGGTGTGCGACGGTCGTGGCAACAACGGCTCGAATGGTCTGACCCTCGAGGAGATGGCCGACATCTTCGTGGAGATGGGTATGGACTACGCCATCAACCTCGACGGCGGTGGCTCGTCGGCCATCGTGGGCTACGACGGTCAGCTCTGCAACACGCCGAGCGATGGCAGTCAGCGTGCCGTGCCGACGGCGGTGGTTATCTCGGCTGTCGAGTAACGAGCAATTATTATATAATATAGGTAAACACTCCAGCAAAATTTTCCAGAAAAAGATATGAAACGATATTTTGCATTTTTCACGGTGGCTCTGGCGGCCTTGGTGATGTTTGTCGGCTGTGCGGAAACGCAGCCGACGAAACCCGTCTATATGTGGGTTGATTGTGAGGCCAACTTCGAGCGTATGAGCTATCCCGACTCGATTGCCTTCTATGTCGATAAGATGAAGGAGATTGGCGTGACGGACATCGTGGTCGATGTCAAGTCGATTATGGGCGAGACCCTCTACGACAGCAAGTATGCCCCCTATATGGGCGAGTTCGAGGGTACGGTGCGTGAGCGCAGCTACGATATGATGCGCCACTTCATCGACCTGGGCCACGCCGCAGGAATGCGTGTGCACGGCTCGCTGAACATCTTTGCCGGCGGTCACAACTTCTTCAACCGCGGCATCATCTACAACGACCACCCCGAGTGGCAGTCGATTGTCTATAAGTCGAATGGCGAGTTGGTCCCCATCAGCCAGATCAAGACCAACTACAACGGTATGCTCAACCCCTCGAACCCCGAGGTGCGCGAGTATCAGAAGAACATTCTGGTGGAGTTTGCCGAGCGTTATAAGGATGCCGACGGTATCATCTTCGACCGTCTGCGCTACGACAACATCACCTCGGACTTCTCGCCCCTCTCGCGCGAGCAGTTTGAGGCGTGGAGCGGCATTAAGCTCGAGAACTACCCCGAGGATGTATTGACGTGGGCCGACGAGAAGACCTGGAAGCCCGGCAAGTACTTCAAGGAGTGGGTCGAGTGGCGTGCCACGATCATCAAGTCGTTTGTCGAGGAGGCTCACGAGGCCATCCACGCCGCCAATCCCGACATCCTCATCGGTGACTATACGGGTGCTTGGTATCCGACCTACTATCAGCTGGGCGTGAATTGGGCAAGTGAGCAGTATGACCCCTCGGAGCGTTATCCCGATTGGGCATCGGCAACCTACCACAAGACGGGTTACGCCGAGCTGTTGGATATCTATATGACGGGTCTTTACTACACGCTCGTTACGAAGGACGAGGTGGATGCCGCTCAGGGTCGCCCCATCGTGGGTCAGCGTACCGAGTCGGGTATGGATCCCAACGATCTGACCTACTGCTACTCGGTCGAGGGTGGTGCCGAATTGGCTCAGGGTATCACCTGCGGTGTGGTGCCGGTGGTCGGCTCGCTCTATGTCGAGCAGTACAAGAAGCAGGGCGAGGATGGCAAGCAGGTGGATGATCCCGAGCAGTTTGGCAAGGCTGTGGCGCAGGTGATGAAGAGCTGCGAGGGCGGTCTGATGATCTTCGACCTGGTGCACATCATCAACCACGACTGGTGGGACATTCTTGAAGAGAATATCAAGGCCGAAAAGTAGGTTGTTTCCCACATCGGAACTCGAAAATACGCGAAAAAATTCACAAACTTAAAACTCAATAACTATGAAACATTTATCCCAAACAGGGGGAGGTGCAAAGTTGTGGAGCCGTATGGTGGCTACTCTTTGTGCACTCTTCGTGGTTTTGAGCCCGGGTTCGGCTTGGGCACAAAACAGTGTCAAGGGAACGGTTTTCGATGAAGCGGGAGAACCGGTCATCGGCGCCACGGTCATTGTGGTAGGCACCCAAACGGGTACCTCGACCGACATTGACGGTAAGTTTATGTTGCAGAACATCAAGAAAGAGAGTGTTTTGCAGATTTCGTTCATCGGCTATCAGACCGTGACCGTGCCTGTCAATGGCGTCACGAATCTGGAGGTGGTGCTTAAGAGCGACGCCGAGAACATCGAAGATGTGGTGGTTGTAGGTTACGGTGTGCAGAAGAAGGCCTCGGTAACGGCTGCCATTTCGCAGATCTCGGGCGAGGAGCTTGAGAAGGCTCCCGTGGGCGACGTGACGAATATGTTGGCAGGTCGTGTGGCCGGTGTAACGGCTGTGCAGACCTCGGGTCAGCCCGGTGCCGATGGTTCGTCGATTATGGTGCGTGGCCAGTCGGTGCTCTACATCGTCGATGGTGTGCCCCGTGACATCAACCAGATCAACCCCGAGGATATCGAGTCGATCTCGATTCTGAAGGATGCCTCGGCGGCTGCCGTCTATGGTCTGGATGGTAACACGGTTATCATCGTGACCACGAAGCGTGGCCAGAAGGGCGAATCGACCATTTCGTACAAGGGTACGTTTGGTGTCAGCTCGAATGCCAACCCGATGGATCTGTTGGATGGTCCGGGTTATGCCTATTGGTACAACAAGGCCCTTGAGTTGGATGGCAAGCAGCCCATCTTCACGGCCGACATCGTGCAGGATATGCTCAACGAGCGCAATGGTTGGGGCAACACCGATTGGTACGACAAGGTCTTTGGCGTGGGTACGACGATGTCGCACACCCTCTCGGCCAACGGCGGTAACGACCAGATGAACTACTTTGCTTCGGTGGGTATGTTCGACCAGAAGGGTAACGTCGATAACTTCAACTTCCGTCGCTATACGGCTCGTGCCAACCTCTCGGCCAAGATTGCCAAGAACCTCACCCTGGAGGTGGGTGTGGCAGGCCGTATTCAGGACCACGACCAGCCGACCTACTCGGCCGATCCTTCGGCTTGGAACAACGTGGCACAGCAGGCAATGCGTGTACACCCCTACGTTCCCGAGAAGGTAACCATCGACGGCGTGGAGTACCACACCGCAACGCCGACCGCCTCGGCTACGGTAAACCCCGTGGCTGCCTACGAGGAGTCGGGTTCGTATAAGAGCCGTGCCACCTACATCCAGCCCAACATCTCGTTGCGTTGGGATCTGCCGTGGGTGAAGGGTCTGTCGGCCAAGTTCTTCGCTTCGTACGATATGACCTTCCAGCACACCAAGGCCTTCTCGACCCCCTACGATTTGGCGTTGGCCAACTTCTCGTACGACGAGAACGGCTACATCAGCAAGATGAACTACACGGTGGGCAGCACCTATTCGGGTCTGGGCTCGGAGACCTCGTTGCAGGAGGCTTCGTACTACACCTACTACGGTATCACGCAGACCTCGCTTTCGTACGACAACACCTTCGGTAAGCACCGTGTGGCAGCGTTGGCCCTGATGGAGACGCGCGACCACAAGAGCAACAACCACTATGGTCGTATGTACGATCTGTTGTTCGAGAATCTGCCCGAGCTGAACTTCGGTGATGCTTCGAGCGACAAGCGTGCCGTTGGCGGTACGTCGAACCGCTCGCGCCAGGTGGGCTTCGTGGCTCGTCTGAACTACGACTTCGACAACCGCATCTACATCGAGCTGTCGGGTCGCTACGACGGTACCTACCTCTTCTCGGGTATGAACGGCTCGCGCTGGGGCTTCTTCCCCGCCGCTTCGGCCGGTTGGCGTATCTCGGAGGAGAAGTGGTTTGGTGCCGAGTGGGTCGATAACCTCAAGCTGCGTGGTGGTATCGGTCTGACGGGTACGTCGGCCGTGAGCGCCTACCAGTACCTGAACTCGATGTCGATTTCGGACGGTAACGCCGTCATCATCGGTGGTGCCGGTCAGCAGAGCATCTACACCACGTCGGTGGCCAACCCCAACATCTCGTGGGAGAAGAACCTGAACTACAACATCGGTGTCGATGCTACCTTCTGGGGTGGCAAGCTGGGTGTTGAGGCCGACGTCTTCTATACCTATAAATATGATATGCTGGCCAGCGCATCGGGTGCCTATCCTCCCTCGGTGGGTGGTTACTTCCCCGCTTGGGAGAACAAGAACAAGCAGGATGTGCGCGGTTTCGATTTGACCCTTTCGCACAACAACCGTGTGGGTCGTGACTTCTCGTACGGCATCAAGTTTATGGGTTCGTATGCCAAGCGTCGTTGGCTGCTCTACTCGGGCGATGCCGCCAATGCCCCCGACTATCAGAAGCTGACGGGCAAGGAGGTTGGCTCGGTGATTGGTTTCATCGACGATGGTCTGTTCCAGAGCTGGGAAGAGGTAGAGAACTCGCCCACGATGATTGGTAAGGATGTTCGTGTGGGTGATATTAAGTACATCGACCGCAACGGTGACGGCAAAATTTCGTACGAGCAGGACCGTGGTTACGTAGGCACGAGTGTCTATCCCAAGTTCACGGCCGGTTTGGCCTTCAACGCCGAGTGGAAGGGCATCGACCTGAACTTCCTGTTGCAGGGTGCTGTTGGCTCGACCATCGCTCTGACGGGTGTTTATGATGGCGGTATTATGGACAACACCTCGATGACCAAGCCCTTCTACCACGACGGTAACTCGCCGCTCTATCTGGTTGAGAACTCGTGGACGCCCGAGAATACGGGTGCCTACTTCCCCCGTCTGTCGTTGGCTTCGTCGTCGAACAACGCCTACTCTTCGACCCGCTGGTATCGTCCGGGTGACTACCTGCGTCTGAAGACGGCCCAGATTGGTTACACGCTGCCCGAGAAGCTGACGCGCAAGGCCGGTATCCGCAAGCTGCGCATCTATGTTGAGGGCTCGAACCTTCTCACGTTGAGCCACGTGAGCAAGTATAACATCGACCCCGAGCAGCCGAGTGTGAACAACGGTTACTACCCGCAGCAGCGTGTGATGTCGGTAGGTTTGAACATTACGCTCTAATCCGAAAACTATGAAAACTATGAAAACGAGAATTTTAACCCTGCTCTTGTCGTTCACGGCGCTCGGATTGACGAGTTGTAACGACTGGTTGGAGCTCACGCCCACCGACCGTGTGTCGGACAAGTCGGCGTGGGAGTTGCAGGAGGCAACCGATTTGTATATCAACAATTTCTACGAGTACATCGCCGTCTATGGCCAGTTTGGCGATCAGCAGTTCCAAGGTAACCTTACCGAGGGTCTGACCGATACGTTTAAGTATGGCTCGCCCATTCTGGGTAACCGTGCCGGTGACTCGAACTACTATGTATTCACCCCCGAGACGATGTCGAGTGCGGGTTCGATGCTCGATTGCTGGACCAATACCTATACCCGCATCCGCCGCATCAACGAGTTCTTGGCCGCTATGGAGAACTACTCGACCTACACGGCCGAGGTGAACACCCTCTACGAGGCTCAGGCCCGTTTCTTCCGTGCCTTCCTCTACTTCCAGTTGGCTAAGCGTCACGGTGGTCAGGTGATTATCTTCAAGAGCCTGGCCGAGACGGTGAAGAATACCCCTCTTACGTCGGTTAGCGAGACCTGGCAGTATATCTACGACGAGCTGATGTTCGCCGCTCAGAACCTGCCCCAGGAGTGGAACGCCCAGAACTCGGGTCGTGTAACGAAGGGTGCTGCTTATGCCCTGTTGTCGCGTGCCATGCTCTATGCCGAGCGTTGGGACGATGCCAAGGCTGCTGCCGAGGAGGTCCTCAAGTTGGGCTATGCGTTGGCTCCCTCGTACGAGGCTGCTACGAAGGGTGGCAACACGGAGTCGATTCTGGAGTTCAACTACCAGGTAACGGGCCCCAACCACTATTGGGACCGCTATATGTGTATGTACCACGAGTACACCACGGCCGGTGGTGCCGCTCCTACGCAGGAGATGGTCGAGAGCTACGAGGCAAAGGATGGCTCGCAGGTAGATTGGTCGAAGTGGCATTCGGCTGAGGGTACGACCGAGTATCCTCCCTACGAGAAGTTGGAGCCTCGCTTTGCTGCTACGGTGCTCTACAACGGTGCCGTGTGGAAGGGCGTGGAGCTGGAGTGCTGCGTCGATGGTAAGTATGGTACCTACGTCGATTACGGCGTAGAGCCTTATCCCTACGGCAAGACCGTGACGGGTTACTATATGCGTAAGTTCCGCCAGGAGTCGAACCTCGACCTGACGAACGTGGCTTCGACCTCGACGTGGGTAGAGCTTCGTCTGGCTGAGGTGCTGCTCAACCTGGCCGAGGCCGAGATGCGTCTGGGTCACTACGATGTAGCGATGGGCCACATTGCCAAGATTCGTAGCCGTGTAGGTCTGCCGACCGACACCACCCTGACGGGCGACGAGGCCTTCGAGGCACTTATCCACGAACGCAAGATCGAGCTGGCCTACGAGGGTCACCTGTGGTGGGATATGCGCCGTTGGCGTCTTTCGGAGGAGGCCTATACGGGCTACCGCACCCACGGTCTGAAGATCACGAAGGAGGGCTCGGGCTACCGCTATCAGTATGTCGATGTCGATGGTCAGGACCGCAAGTTCCTGAACCGTATGTATCGCCTGCCGATTCCCGATGCCGAGTTGCAGAACAACAACGCGATTGAACAGTTCCCCGAGTGGAATTTCTAAAAGAGCTACGACGATGAAAAAGAGTATATTTTGGATGTTATTGGCCGTCGTGCTTCCCTTCACGGCGTGCCAGGAGCCGGAGGAGCTTATTCCGGCGATCGCCAACAAAGGCATCAACAACCTGACGGTCTATCCCACCTGGGAGGGCTATCACACGGCCGATGCCTCGGGCTTTGCAAGCAAAATTGATTACGACAAACACCTTATCACCATCCAGGTGCCCTATACGCTGCCCGTCGAGTCGGACAACGTACAGCGTCTGGAGGACTACCCGAAGGTGTGGGCGCTGTTCAACCTCGACGACAACGCTACGTTGGAGCCGATGCTGACGACCATCGATTTGAGCCAGACCTATACCGTGACGCTCACCGACCAGAAGAAGGAGAAGAGCGTATGGACCATCAAGGCCACGCTGGCCAAGAGCTCGGCTTGCGACATCGAGAGCTTCTCGATTCCCTCGCTGGGTCTGTCGGCTGTGATTGACAAGGCGGGTGGTACGGCGTCGCTCATCTACTTCGAGGAGCTGCAGAATGTCTTTGGTGAGGCGGTCATCTCGCCCCACGCCACCATCGTTCCCGACCCCTCGAAGACCGCCTTCTGGTGCTCGCCCTCCGAGCCCAAGAAGTTTACGGTGATTGCCCAGGATGGTGTCACGAAGCGTGATTGGGTACTGCAGCAGACCGAGCCTGCCCGCGTTGAGGGTGGTGTGCGTTCGGGTAGTGCCAAGATGCTGTGGACGGCCAAGTTGTCGCAGGTGGGTGTCTCGACGCTCAACGCTACGACCGGTATCGCCACGACCGACGACCACCTTATCATCAACACCAGGGGTGAGGATCCCATCATTCTCGATGCCAAGACGGGTGCTGTGGTGGGTACCATCAACCTCGGTTCGATCAAGGGTGCCACGTCGAGCTACTATATGACCTCGGACCACAAGGGTCACCTCGTGATCAACAACCGTGTGCCCGACGATGGCGGCGTATTCCGTGTATGGCGTATGCGTGACATCAACTCGACGCCCGAGCTCTTCATCGAGTTCCCGACGACGGATGTCTATGGCGACCACATCTCGGTATGGGGTGATGTCTATGGCGATGCAACCGTTCAGGCTGCCTATTGCGGTTGGACCTCGACGGGTACGACCTCGACGCTCACCTGGCAGGTGAAGGGTGGTCAGACGGTGGATAACAACCCCTATTGGTGCCAGATTTCGGGTGTTGGCGGTTGGACCAACGGCGATGCCATCCGTCTGGGTACGGAGCTGACGTCGGACTTCCTGGCCTGCGGTTACTCGATGAACAAACTGACGTGGGTAGATGGTACGAACAACACCGCTTTGACCTACATTCACGGTGTGCTGTCGGGCAACGAGGGTATGAAGGCCGTTGATGCCATTCCGTTCAATGGTGTGAACTACGTGGCTGCCACGATGGAGAGCTTCTTCACGTGGGGTGTTGCGGGTGATATGTGGGTCTTCGAGGCGAAGTATCCGCAGACCTTCTCCGGCTCGTTGGAGCAGGATACCGCAACGGGTCTGATGGCTTATCCCGACTGCACGATCTTCAACCTCAATAACGACGATGGTAACGACAACAGTAATTGCTACGGCTTCTATGGCGGTCGTGCCAACGACGGTGTGAACAGCAACGCTGTGCAGGATGTGAAGTTGCACGTCTCGAAGGACGGCTACTTTATGTATGGCTACTTTATGTTCTGCAATGGTTATGTGGGTTGTGTGCAGTTCGACTGCATCGCCCAGTAACAGCGACTCTATCCATAGCCCCTTGGGTGGGGCTATGGGTACAAAAACACGATAAAAAACCAAACTACAATGAAAAAAATTCTCTTCACTATTGGTCTGGCTGCCGCTTTGGTTGCCTGTACGGATGAGAGCAATCCGATTTACGACTTCCCGGCTCGTCCCGATGTGGAGCCGATGCCCGCTGTGACCATCACGCCCGGTGCTTCGGAGTCGGCTGCGCTGGAGTTTACCATTGCTCCGCAGAATGCCGACGAGTGCGCCTACCTGGTACTCGAGACGGTTGATGACGATGTGCAGCTTTCGGCTTCGGAGGTGATTGCCCAGGGTGTGGCAGCCGATGCTGTGGAGGCCAAGAGCTACCGTGCCGAGGGGCTCTTCCCCAAGACCGAGCACAACATCTATGCGGCGGTGCGCCGTGGTGACAAGGTGGCTATCTCGGCCATCAAGATGTCCACCATCGAGGCCCCCGCACCTCCCGCTCCGGCCACCAACCCGATGTATATCTGGGTCGATGCCGCTGCCAACTTCCCCGACTTTGCCAACAGCAAGGACAACATCCGTCGCGACCTGACGCTGGCCAAGGAGACCGGCTTCACGGATGTGGTGGTGGATGTACGTCCCACGAATGGCGACGTGCTCTTCAAGAGCGACCACTGCCAGCAGGTGGCTTGGCTGGGCGCCTGGGGACAGGGTGGTTATCTGAAGTATGAGCGCACGGCCGACTTCGACTACCTGGGTGCCTTCATCGAGATTGGTCACGAGTTGGGTCTGCGCATCCACGCAGGTTTCAACACGATGGTGGGCGGTAACAAGTCGAGCTTGGGCTCGCAGGGTGTGCTGGTACGTGACTCCTCGAAGAAGGAGTGGGCTACGACCCTCAATACGAAGTCGGGTCTGAAGAACACGCTCGATACCGACGAGACGACCTTCTTCTTCAACCCCCTCCACCCCGATGTGCAGAACTACCTGATCGACCTGTTGAAGGACCTGGCTGCCTACAAAGATCTGGACGGTATCATCCTCGACCGTGGTCGTTACGACTCGATGATGAGCGACTTCTCGGACATCACCAAGAAGGCCTTCGAGGAGTATGTGGGTGAGACGGTTACGTTGCCCGACGATGTGATGCCGGCAGGCCACACGGGCACCATTACGACCGATATGCCCTACGAGCACAAGCACCTGAAGAAGTGGCTGGAGTTCCGTGCCAAGACCATCCACGACTTTATGACCAAGGCCAAGGAGGCAGTGCGTGCCGCCAACCCGACCGTCAAGTTCGGTGTCTATGTAGGTGGTTGGTACAGCACCTACTACGATGTGGGTGTGAACTGGGCTAGCCCCAACTTCAACACCTCGGCTTCGTTCACGTGGGCTACGCCCGAGTACAAGAACTTCGGTTATGCCGACGTGATGGACCATATGTTGATTGGTGCATACGCCTCGCCGGGCAGTGTCTATGGCTCGTCGGAGTGGACGATGCAGGGCTTCTGCTCGCTGGCAATGAAATATACGGCCGGTTCGTGCCCGCTCGTATGCGGTGGCCCGGATGTGGGCAACTGGGACAGCTCGGATAAGTACACCGACGAGCAGGAGTACGAGGCCATCACCAACTCGGTAAAGGCTTGCTACGACGCTTGCAACGGTTACTTCCTCTTCGATATGATTCACCTCAAGAAGGCTAACACGTGGTCGTATGCCAAGGCCGGTATCGACCAGGTGAAGGCGGCAATGTAGTCCTTTGCAATGAAACGTCTGTTGCTCTTGTGTGCCGCTTTGGTGGCGATGGTGTCGGCCTCGGCCCAGTCCGAGTTCGGTGCCTACTACGATTGCCGTTTGGCTGCCCACCAAAAGGAGGGGATGCCGACGGGTGCCGTGGTGTGGATTGGCGACAGCATCACCGAGCAGGCGTGGTGGGGCTTTTTGACCAAGGAGCGCCCGCTGGTCAATCGTGGCATTGGTGGCGACAATACCCGAGGTATGTTGGCACGTCTGCCCGAGATTTTGGAGGCCTCGCCCCGCAAGATCTTCTTTATGGGTGGCGTGAACGACATTTCGGGCAATCGCCCCGTCGAGGAGATCGCCTCGAACATCCGCAAAATGTTGGAGATGATTCGTGAGAAGGCCCCCTCGTGCGAGGTCTATGTGCAGAGTGTCGTGACCCCCAACAACGAGGTCTTGGCCTATCCCTACATCAAGAATAAGCAGCCTCAGACCCGTGAGTTGAATGCCCGTCTGAAGGCGATGTGCGACGAGGGGCTGGCAACGTGGGTCGATTTGACCAAGCTGCTGCACAACGAGCAGGACGAACTGCGTGAGGAGTACACCAAGGATGGTATTCACCTCTATCCCGAGGCCTATGTGGTGTGGGTGAACCACCTCAAAAAGATGAAATACCTGCGTAAATAACCTTTTCGGGAGATGAAACGAGTAGCAGCGATTGATCTATTGCGAGCGTTGGCCATCATCGGTATGGTTGTTTCGGGGCAGATGCTCTGGAATGCCCAACTGCCGGCCTGGATGTTCCACGCCCAACTGCCGCCTCCGACCTTTGCCTTCAACCCCGAAGTGCCGGGGCTGACGTGGGTCGATTTGGTCTTCCCCTTCTTCCTCTTCTCGATGGGTGCGGCTATGCCGTTGGCGCTGCGTCGCCGTGAGGAGCAGGGGGCTACGGGGTGGCAGGTGACACGGAGTGCGCTGCATCGTTTTGTCTGGTTGGCCGCCTTTGCCATCATTTTGGGCAACACCCGTATGGGATTGCTCTCCGAACTGCCCCGCTGGGGTGCCGCCTTGGCGACGCTGGGGGTGTGGGCCTTGTTCTTTGTGATGTTTGTGCGCCTGCCCCAAATGGAACGTCGCCGCAACAGTTGGCTTAATTGGGGTGGTTTGGCCGCCTTGGTTGGCGTGACGCTCTGCTACAAACCCCTGTTCGGGGTCAATACCTCGCTCCACCACAGCGACATCATCATCCTGATTTTGGCCTCGATGGCCCTCTTCGGTACGGTGCTCTATTGGCTGACTCGGGGCAATTGGTTGTTGCGTGTGGCGGTAATTGCGGGCGTGGCACTCCTGAAGATGGCCTCCTCGGTCGAGGGGTCGTGGTGCCAATGGCTGTGGCAACAGACGCCTGCCGTGTGGTTGTTCCGCTTCGAGTTCGTGAAATACCTCTGTATGGTCCTCTCGGGTACGTTGGCAGGCGATCTAATCTACCGCTTCCGCCAAACAAGCGAGGCGACTACCGAGTCGAAACCCACTGCCACCCCTGCGTGGAATATCGTGGTGGTGGTCTTGATGGCGGCCCTTATCGGGGTGCAGCTGTGGGGACTGTTTGTGCGTGAAGTGGGGTGGACGGTGGTGTTATCTGCCCTGTTGTGTGGTGCAGCCGCCTGGTCGGTGCGCTCGATGACAAGCCCCGAAAAGCCCCTTGTGAAGTCGTTGCTGTCGCTTGCGGTGGTGATGCTCTTCCTCGGTCTTTTGGCCGAGCCGTTGGAGGGGGGCATCAAGAAGGATCCCGCCACGATTGGCTACTTCTTTGTGACGGGCGCTATGGCCACGTTTGTCTTGATTGCCGCCCTGGTGTTGGAGTTGCGCTTCGGCATTCGTTTCCGCTTCTTGGAGGCTTCGGGTGCCAATCCGATGTTTGCCTATACGGCCTCGGGTTACCTGATTCAGCCACTGGCGGTGCTGACGGGCCTCTCGGTCTATATCGAGCGGATGGCCGCCCTGACCCCTTGGTGCGGATTTTTGCGGGGTGTGTTGTTTGCCCTGCTGGTGATGGCGATTACTTACCCCTTCACCCGTAAAAATTACTTTTGGAAATCGTAAGAGTTATGAAGATTACCGGAACCTTTATCGACGAAATCAGCCACGACATTCCCCATCAGAATTGGGGCGAGAAGGAGTGGGATGCCGACTTTGCAAATATGCGCTCGATTGGCATCGACACGGTGATTATGATTCGCTCGGGCTACCGTAAGTTTATCACTTACCCCTCGAAATACCTCATCGGCAAGGGGTGCTATGCCCCCTCGACCGACCTGCTGGATATGTTCCTGCGCCTGGCCGACAAACACGGCCTGAAGTTCTACTTCGGCCTCTACGACTCGGGTCACTATTGGGACACGGGCGATATGTCGAAGGAGACCGAGTACAACCGCTACGTCATCGACGAGGTGTGGGAGAACTACGGTCAGCACCACCCCTCGTTCGGGGGTTGGTACCTCAGTGGCGAGATTTCGCGCCGCACGAAGGGGGTCATCGAGGCCTTCCGTGAGCAGGGCGAACATTGCAAGGCCGTCTCGGGCGGTCTGCCGACCCTGATTTCGCCCTGGATCGATGGCAAGAAGGCGGTCTTGGCGGCCTCTTCGACCCTCTCGAAGGAGGATGCCGTCTCGGTGGCCGACCACGAGCGGGAGTGGGACGAGATCTTTGCCGGTATTCACGGTGCGGTCGATGCCGTTGCCTTCCAGGATGGCCACATCGACTACGACGAGTTGGATGCCTTCTTCGAGGTCAATAAGCGCCTGGCCGACAAGTATGGGTTGGAGTGCTGGACCAATGCCGAGACCTTCGATCGAGATATGCCCATCAAGTTCCTGCCCATCAAGTTCGAGAAGTTGCGTCTGAAGTTGGAGGCGGCGGCTCGTGCCGGATACGACAAGGCCATCACCTTCGAGTTCTCGCACTTCCTTTCGCCCCAGTCGGTGTACCACTCGGCCCACCATCTGTTCGACCGCTATCGGGAGTATTTTCTGGGCGAGAAGTTGTAACCCCAAGTAAAGTTCGGTTGTCTAAAACAGTGCCGAAACCCCTTTCACGAAAACACCTTAAAACGATATTATAGAAGCCTTATGATGCAGATAGATGCCTTGATTAAACAATACCACGACGAGCTTTTCGAGCGTGTGCTTCCCTTCTGGTTGAACCATTCGCAGGATAGCGAGTATGGTGGATTCTTCACCTGCCTTGACCGTGATGGCTCGGTATTCGATACCGATAAGTTTATGTGGTTGCAGGGCCGCCAGGTGTGGCTCTTCTCGATGCTGTGCAACCGCGAAGGGGTGCGCCCCGAGTGGTTGGAGTGTGCCCGTCAGGGTGCCGAGTTTATGCTCCGCTACGGCCACGACGGCGACTACAATTGGTACTTCGCCCTGACCCGTGACGGCAAACCGCTGGTTGAGCCTTACAACATCTTCTCCTACACCTTTGCGGCGATGGCCTTTGCCCAGCTGCACAAGGCGACGGGCGAGGAGCGTTATGCCGAGGTGACCCGCCGCACCTTCGACCACATTATGGAGCGTTGGGAGAATCCCAAGGGCCGTTGGAGCAAGGCCCACCCCGGGTCGCGCGATATGCGTGCGCTGGCCCCCTCGATGATTCTGTGCAACCTGCTTTTGGAGATTGAACACCTCATCGAGCCGGAGCGTGTCGAGGAGTCGATTAACATCGTGCTGTCGGACGTGATGGATACCTTCTACCGTCCCGAGTTGGGGCTGGTGGTCGAGCACCTGAATGCCGACGGAACGCTGAGCGATACGTTCGATGGCCGCCTGGTAAATCCGGGTCATACGTTGGAGACGATGTGGTTTGTGATGGATTTGGCTCGTCGTCGTGGTGACGAGGAGCTGGCCCGCAAGGCCGTGGAGATTGGCCTGAATACGTTGGAGTTCGGTTGGGACAAGGAGTATGGAGGCATCTTCTACTTTATGGATCGCAAGGGGTGTCCTCCCCAGCAGTTGGAGTGGGACCAGAAACTCTGGTGGGTCCACATCGAATCGACCATTGCCATGTTGGAGGGCTACCTCCTGACGGGCGATGAGCGTTGCAAGGCGTGGTTCGAGAAGTTGCACGACTACACCTGGTCGCACTTCCGTGATGCCGAGCACCCCGAGTGGTACGGCTACCTGAATCGCCGTGGCGAGGTGCTGCTGACCCTCAAGGGCGGCAAGTGGAAGGGTTGCTTCCACGTGCCTCGCGGCCTCTACAAATGCGAGGGGCTGCTGAAGGAGCTGAAGGCCAAGTTGGAAAAATAAAGGGGACAAGGAATCAAAGAACGGAGGAGCGATGAAGCGGATTGTTTTGGCGGTGGTGGCCCTGCTGATGGCCACGATGGCGATGTCGGCCGAGAAGCGCACCCTGAAGGGGCGTGTGGTATGCGACGGTGTGGGAGTTGCGGAGGTGGTTGTTACCGATGGCGAACATTTCACGCAGACTGACGCAAAGGGGCGTTACACCCTGCCCTCGGCTTCGGACAACGGCTTGGTCTATATCACCATCCCTTCGGGTTACGAGGTGGAGAGTCGCGAGAGCGTGCCCCAATTTTGGCACCCCGTGACCCCCGATGTGAGCCGCTACGACTTTACCCTCAAACGTAAATCGCAAGACGACACCCACCACGGCTTTGTGGTGGTTGCCGACCCCCAGATTTGGCACAAAAAGGAGTTCCCCGCCTTGCGTGAGGGGATGGCCGACATCCGCCAAACGGTCGAGAAGTACGACATCCCCTTCCACGGCATCTGCTGCGGCGATGTGATTTCGTACGACCACACCTTCTATCCCACCTACAACGAGGTGGCGGCCACCTCGGGGCTCGACTTCTTCTCCACCCCGGGCAACCACGATATGACCCTTTACAGCCGTTCGCACGAGACCTCGACCCGCCTCTGGGAGGCAACCTTCGGCCCCACCTACTACTCGTTCAACGTAGGTAAGGCCCACTATGTGGTCCTAAACGACAACTTCTATATCGGCCGTGACTACTTCTACATCGGCTACCTCGACGAGCGTCAGTTTGCCTGGCTCGAACAGGATTTGAGCTACGTGGAGCCCGGCTCGACGGTCTTTGTCATCCTCCACATCCCGACCACCTGCGAGCCCGACGACCGCAAGCAGTTTAAGTATGGCAACATTGCCAACGTGATGACCAACGCCCTGCAACTGCATCGGATGCTTGCCCCCTACAAGGGCCACATCCTCTCGGGTCACACCCACACGACCTACAACCAAATCATCAACGACAACCTCTACGAGCACGTCATCCCCGCCCTGAGTGGTGCCTGGTGGCAGGGTACGCTCTGCACCGACGGTACGCCTCGTGGCTACGGGGTCTTTGAGGTGAAGGGAGACGAGGTGTCGTGGTACTACAAATCGACCGCCTGCACCCCCGACCATCAGATGACCCTCTATTCGGGTGCCGACTACGACCAATTCCAAGGCACGGTGGTGGCCAACATCTGGGCCGTCGATGAGCGTTGGCGTGTGGAGGCGCAGCTCGATGGCGGCAAGTGGCAGCCGATGGAGCGCTTCTCGGCCTACGACCCCGGGGCACAGCAGATGTATGCCGATCGGGAGAAGTTGGACCACCCCTATGTCTATCCTTCGGTTTCGGACCACTTCTTCAAGGTGGCCGTGCCGACCGACGTAAAGCAGGTGACGGTGAAGGCGACCGACCCCTTTGGCCGCACCTACACCCAAACCATTAACCTTGACTAAAATTTCATTCGATGAAACGATTTCTTCGCTATGCCGTGGCAGTGGTTGCTATGGCCCTGTTGGGTGCGTGTAGCCCCCAAACCTACGATGTTGTGGTCGTTGGCGGTGGCGTCAGCGGTACTACGGCAGCCATTCGTGCGGCCCGTCTGGGTGCCCACACCCTTGTCATTGAAGAGGGGCCCTGGTTAGGCGGTATGCTCACCTCGGCTGGTGTGAGTGCTACGGATGGCAACTATCGCCTGCGTGGCGGTATGTGGGGCGAGTTGCGTGATTCGCTGGAGGCCCGCTACGGAGGTGCGGAGGCGCTTAAGACGGGGTGGGTGAGTAACCTGCTGTTCGAGCCGCACGTCGGTGCCGAGATTTTTGCGGCGATGGCCTCGGCCGAGGAGCAACTCAGTGTGGCTTTTGAGAGCCGTGTGGAGTCCATCGAGCGCATCGACGGGGTATGGCACATTACCCTCCGAGGCCCGAAGGGCAAACAACGTGTCGAGGCCCGTGTGGTTATCGACGCTACGGAGCTGGGCGATGTGGCGGCCGCACAGGGGGTAGGCTACGATTTGGGTATGGAGAGCCGTGCGGTGACGGGCGAGGATATCGCCCCCGAGGAGGCCAACGGCATCATTCAGGACCTGACGATGGTGATGATACTGAAGGATTACGGCCGAGATATGACCATCCCTCGCCCTGCCGACTACGATTCGACCCTTTTTGCCTGCGCTTGCGACAACGCCATCTGCCACACCCCCAAGGAGGCCAACCGCCTCTGGTCGCAGCAGATGATGCTCACCTACGGCCGTCTGCCGGGGGGCAAGTATATGATCAATTGGCCCATCGAGGGCAACGACTACTATGTCAATATGGTCGAGATGACCCCCGAGGAGCGCCAGGAGGCGGTGGCCAAAGCCAAGGCCCACACCCTTAACTTCCTCTACTTCATTCAGCATCAGCTGGGGCTGAATACCCTCTACCTGGCCGACGACGAGTTCCCGACCGAGGATCTGATGCCGATGATTCCCTACCACCGCGAGTCGCGCCGTACGCACGGCTTGGTGCGCTTTAAGTTGCAACACATCACCTCGCCCTACGACTACACGCTCTACCGCACCGCCATCGGTGTGGGCGACTATCCGGTCGATCAGCACCACACCCGCTACACGGGTTGGGAGGCGTTGCCCAATCTCTATTTCCACTCGGTGCCTTCGTACGGCCTGCCGATGGGTACGCTCCTGCCCGAGGGGGTCGATGGATTGATTGTGGCCGAGAAGTCGATCTCGGTGAGCAACATTGTCAATGGCTCGACCCGCCTGCAACCCGTTGTGATGCAGATTGGCGAGGCGGCAGGTATCATTGCTGCCCTGGCTGTGCGTGAGGGTATTGAGCCGCGTGAGGTCTCGGTGCGTGAGGTGCAGCGTGAGGTGTTGCGTGGCGGTGGCTACCTCTTGCCGCTGCTCGATTTGCCCGCTACGGACAACCACTTTGCCGCCCTGCAACGGGTCGCCGTGACGGGTGTGATGGAGTGCGTCGGGATGACGGTCGGCTGGGAGAACCAGACCTGGCTGCGCAAGGATGAGCCGATTTCGGTAGCCGAACTCTCGGCGGGTCTGCACCGCTTCGACAGCGACCGCTTTACGCTTCGAAGTGAGGAGCGAATGGTGACCCTTGCCGATTTGGAGGGGTGGTTTGGCGAGATTAACGATGCTATTTGGAATGCGTGGGGGTTGCCCGATTACAATGCCAACCGCCCGCTGACCCGTGAGGAGTGCGCCGTGGTGATCGATGCCCTCTTGCGCCCCTTCGAGCGGGAGGTAACCATTAACGGAGATTTTCAATCATGAGACGATTTTTAATGATGTGTGCAACCCTGGCCACCCTGTGTGGATGTGGCGGCAGTGGAACGAAGACGGCCGCCGAGGCCCCGATTCGTGTGGTGGGCCGTGTCGAGCAACTTGCCGACGGTGCCATCTCGTTTGATTGGAGCGGTGTCTATATCGACATCCGCTTCAAAGGCAGCTACCTGGCAGTCGAGCTGAGCGATACGAAGCGCAACTACTTCAACCTCACCCTTGACGGCGTGCCGCAGGAGAAATTCATCTCGGAGGGCGACCACACGACCGTCGTGCTCTTCAATAACCCCGAGGCCGAGGGCGAACACCACATCCGTATCCAGAAGGCCACCGAGGCCGAGCAGGGGCGTGTGACGCTCCACAGCCTCACGACCGATGGCCGCTTCCTTGCGACCGACCACCTGAAGCGTCCGTTGCACATCGAGTACTATGGCGACTCGCTCACCTGCGGCTACGGCACCGAGAGCAAGTCGGGTAGCGAGCCCTTCCTGCCCGAGACCGAGAACTGCTGCTACAGCTACGCCGCCGTGACCGCTGCCCATTTCGATGCCGACTACAACCTTGTTTCGCACTCGGGCCGAGGCCTTGTGCGCAACTATGGCGACTCGCTTTCGTTGTCCGCATTCGAGACCACGATGAGCGGCCGTTCCCTGCGCCTCTACGACGAAGAGACCGGCTCGGCTTGGGATTTTCAGTCGAGTCCCTATCGCCCCGATGCCATCGTGATTACGTTGAGCACCAACGACTTCAGTACCCCGCCGCACCCCACCCCCGAGGCCTTTGTAGCCGGCTACAAAAAACTCATCTCGACCCTGCGTGAGTCGTGGGGCAACGACCAACTTCCCGTCTTGTGCGTGGTCCATTCGCCCGCAGCCGTAGCTTGTGTTTCGGAGATGGTCAAGGAGATTCCCCACACCGCTATGGCCGACATTTCGTGGGGTGTCTATAACCGCACTACCGATTTGGGAGCCTCCGAGCATCCCAACCGTTATGGACAAGAGAAGATGGCAGCCGTTGTTATCGAAGCCTTGACCACCCTCACCGGTTGGTAGTTTTTCGATTTTATAGGGCAGCTTTTGCCCCACCTTGCCGAGCGAGACAGTCACATACGCACAGTATGCTCCTGCCTCGCTCGACTGCGTTGTGATAAAATCTGCTCCTCTAAAATCAAAAAACGGGGTAGGAAGGTCGTGAAGACCTAATTACAAAAGCGGCTTCTTAAGCCGCCCCATCTGGGGCTTACTTCACGAAGTGCGAAATCTTCTCGCCTAAAATCAAAAAACGGGGGTGTGGGGAAAGAGAATAAAGACCTTAAAGATTTTAATGATCTTAAAGAACTTAACGTTTTAGGCCCGCTTCTTTAATCTCTTTAATCTCTTTAATTTCTTTAATCTCCTTAATCTCTTTATCTCATTTTGAATTTTGAATTCTACATTTTGCATTTTGAATTAAGCCTTCGGCTTGTCTGTTTCCCATTAATTTTGTTCTTTTTCGGCATCGGCGATACATCGTACCGAAATTTTTCCCAACTTTGTTCGTTAGTTAGGTATGCAAACAATGTTTCGGCGGTCGATAATCCTCTTGGTGTTGTTGTGCTTGGGCGTGGTGGCCTCGGCACAGCCTACGCGTGTGCGTGGTCGGGTGACTGACTCGGAGGGCAATCCGTTGGAGTTTGCTTCGGTAGCCTTTGTCGGTACGACCATCGGTATGGTGACCGACTCGGAAGGCATCTATTCGCTCGAAACCCGTGACTCGGTGGCGGTGTTGCAGGCCTCGATGATGGGCTATATCGCCCAGGAACGCCCCGTTAAGCAGGGGGTCTTCACCCAAATCGATTTCGTGCTGCCTACGGCCGACTTTGCCATCGAGGGGGTGGTTGTCACCCCGGGCGAGAATCCCGCACACCCCATCCTCGACAGCCTTATACGGCGCAAACGGCAACTCGACCCTGATCAGCTCTCGTCCTACCACACCCGCACCTACACCAAGATGGAGCTGGGTCTGACGAACATCAAGGAGTCCTTTCGCAGCAAACGTCTGCAGCGCAACTTCGGCTTTGTCTTCGACTATGTCGATACCGCCGCCCTGACGGGCCAACGCTACCTGCCGGCGATGATCTCGGAGAGCGATGCCGACTACTTCCACTCGAAAAACCCATCTCTCGATCGTGAGGTGATACGGGCCAATCGGGTCTCGGGCGTCGAGGACACCTTCTCCATTGCCCAATTTACGGGTCAGATGCCCGGGCGGGTCAATTTCTACGACAACTTCATCGACATCTTCAATGTCCGCTTCGCCTCGCCGTTGGCCGATGGCGGACGGATGTTCTACAACTACTTCCTGGTCGATAGCCTCTACCTCGACGGACGTAAGTGCTATAAAATCCGCTTCCATCCCCGCTCGTTGGCCTCGCCTGTGCTGGATGGTGAGGTCAATATCGACTCGGCCACCTACGCCCTCCACTCGGCTACGGCACGCCTGCCTCGCCGCTCCAACATCAACTGGATCAAACATATGGTCCTCGAGAACGAGAACGAAATGGTCGATTCTCTTCATTGGATGCGTCGCCGAGATCGGGTGCAGGCCGAATTTTCGATTGCGATGGCCGACTCCTCGAAGCTCACCTCCTTCCTGGGAACTCGTGAGACCTCGTACCGCGATACGCAGGTCGGCATCACCCTGCCCGACTCGATTCTCGGGATGACCAACAACGTGGTACTGGCGGGCGACAAACCTGCCGACTTCGACGAAGGATATTGGGACGAGGTGCGCCCCTACGCCCTCTCGGAGCGGGAGCGGGGCATCTACCGAATGGTCGATTCCATCCAACAAGCGCCCCTCTACCGCAACATCTACACCATCATCAACACCGCTCTGGTGGGCTACTACAACACCAAGTACATTGGCATCGGCCCCTACTACAAGCTCGCCTCGTTCAACCGCTTGGAGGGCTTCCGACCCCAACTCGGACTGCGCACCACCTCGGCTTGGAGCCGCCGCATCCGCCTCTCGGGCTACGCGGCCTATGGCACAAAGGATGGCCGTTTTAAGGGGGGCGGAGGTGTCGAGTGGATGGTGGGCCGCAAGCTGACCCGCAAACTCACAGCCAAGGCATCTCACGATGTGATGCAGCTCGGTGCGGGTCAGAATGCCCTGACCGAGAGCAACATCCTCTCCTCCATCTTCAACCGTGGCGACCAGCGCCTCTCGTTGGTCGATCGGGGTGAGGTGAGCTACGAACACGAATTTGTGCACGGCATCAGCGGCTTTGTGGGGGTGCAACTGCGACGCATCCATAGCAACCGCTATGTCCCGATGGAGGCCCCATCCCCCGACCTTCCCACGCCGGTAGGTTATGTCGATGATGCCTCCCTGTCCCTTGGGCTGCGCCTTTCGAAGGAGGAGAAGATCTACCGCCAAATCTTCGACAAACGTTCGCTCGGTTCCCGCTATCCCATCCTCACCCTCTCGGGTACGGTGGGGCTGAAGGGGGTGCTGCCCGAGAGCCACGAATACTACCGTGCCGATGCCTCCATCTTCTATCGGCCCGAACTGCCTCCGCTGGGCTACTCCGAGCTGACCCTCCAGGCGGGCTGCATCTGGGGCAAGCTGCCCTACCCGCTGCTCAAACTCCACGAGGGCAACGGCACCTACTTCTACGACCCCTTCGCCTTCTCGTGTATGAACTACTACGAGTTTGCCTCCGACCGTTGGCTGGCCCTCTTCTATGAGCACCACTTTGGCGGTGTGCTGCTGGGTAAGCTGCCGCTTCTCAAGCACCTCAAGCTGCGTGAGGTGCTGGTTTTCAAGGGGGTGTGGGGCACACTTTCCGACCGCAACGACGGCTCGTTGCCCACTACCGATGCCCTGTTGCTCTTCCCTCGTGGAATGTCCTCCGTCTCCAAACCCTACCTTGAAATGGGCTTTGGCGTCGAGAATATCCTGCGCCTCATCCGCGTCGATTTCATCTGGCGACTCACCCACCGCACCCAACTCCCCGGAGCCGACAAGCACGATAATTTTGCGGTTAATCTGTCGCTTCACTTCGACTTTTAGTTTTTTTCGATTTTATGCGGAACCTTCCGCACTTCCCTTGCAAGCCCCGAATGGGACGTACGTCAAGTACTACCCATCCGGGGCTTACTTCACGAAGTGTGAAATCTTCTCGCCTAAAATCAAAAAACGGGGAATGGGGTTGAGGTGGCCTAATCCCAGAAGCGGCTTCTTAAGCCGCCTCCTGCCTCGCTCGACTGCGTTGTGACAAAATCTGCACCTCTAAAATCAAAAAAACGAGGGTGGTGGGGAGCGGTGAAAAGACCTTAAAGATTTTAATGATCTTAAAGAGCTTAAGGTTTCGGGGTCCGCTTCGTTAATCGCTTTATTCTCTTTAATTTCTTTAATTTCTTTATCTCATTTTGAATTTGGCATTCTACATTTTGAATTAAAAAAAGCCCCTGCAGTCGTAATCACTGCAAGGGCCGAGTAAAAAGCTTATGGTTGGGTGTTAGTCTCGTTGGTCGGTCTCGAAGATGCGCATCGGAACAGCTTGCCACACCACCTCCAATTCGGGGCGGGTGAGGTTGGCCAGCTCCTTGCCAAAGAGCGATTGGGCGGCCTCTTCACGCAGCTCGGTGATGAGGTTGAACAACCCCTCGTGAATTCCGTTATAGACTTCGTAGGGGGTCTGACGGCTTGTCACGATGCTGATAAATCCCTCGCTCACCTTGCGTTGGGCGGTTGTGCCGTCGGGCAGCGTAATCGAACTTTTCGTTTGCTCCGACAACTCCCGCACCCCTTTGGGGTTGGTCAGAAAGAGGCGGGCATACTCCAACGCACCCTCCACGCCTCGTTGCATTTCGAGTTGCTCGTTTGTGCCGCAAAGAATCTTACCTTGGGCATTGATGAAGATTTGGAAGAGGTTTCGGCTCTTGACCTGTGGGGTGGTCACAATTTTCACATCGTTGCTTTTGCTTGCGGCGGGAGGCAGCACCTGCGTCTGTTGGGTGGGGTAGGTGATGCGTAGCACCTCGGCCTCACGCATCGTCTCCTTCACTGCGGTCACCTTGCCCATCGGGGTTGCTCCGTTCACATCGAGGACGATGGGCGTTTGCGTGCCGTTTGGCTGGTTGGCTCGGTACTCCTTCAACTGTTGCCCCATCTGCTCACGGCTGACACGCAGGCCATTCATATAGATGTCTTCGCCTGCAATTTGGATGGTCGAGCTGCCCTTATCCATCAGGAACGCAGGGTCAATCGGCTTGTCGTTTTGTCGCAACTCGAAGTGCAGATGCACCCCCGTAGCACGACCGCTCTTGCCGGCTGTGCCAATCACACGCCCCAGATTGACACGCTCACCCTTCGCTACATCAATCTCTTTCAGGTGGGCATAGAACGAACTGTACCCCTCGGCGTGGGCGATGCGGATGCCGTTGCCATAGCCTGCCTGGTGGCCCGCTTCGACCACCTCGCCCTCGGCTACGGCGTAGATGTTGGCCCCTTCGTCGAGAACAATATCAATGCCCGGGTGGTGATAGGTTTCGCCCGTTTCGCCATTGCGTGTGGTGCCAAAGGTCGAACGGAACGTTTTACCCGCCGCTGGGGCGCAAAAACCGATGGAGGGAGTTTCGGGAGTGGCCACCTCGGGGGTTTGTGCTGTGGCACCAAAGGCCAAAATCAGGGCTGTAGCAAGGGGAATGGCTGCGCCAATGCGCCAGAGGGAACGTGCTCCCTCGTTTGACTGAGTCATCATAAGAAATCGTTTTTTAGTGAATGAATTACTCAAATGGCAGGCTATATCCGGATTATAACCAAAGATTTGCTTAAGAATTGTCAGTCGATAATAGGTCACATCCCACCCTTTGCCCAACGTGTCTCGGTCGGCTTGCCACTCCTGCACCTCCTCGAGGCGGCGTGCGGCAATCCACACAAAGGGGTTGAACCAACAAAGGGTGCGCAGCAGCTCCATCCCGAGCCGCTCCACCGAGTGGCGATGGCGGATGTGGGCCTCTTCGTGGCAGATGATCATCGCCCGCTCGTCGGCTGCGTACCCCACGCCGAGGAAGATGGTCTTCCAAAACGAGAAGGGGGTCTTGATGTGCTCCCCCTCGGCCAGGGTGTACCCCTCTTTCTGCGTGAGGCGAGCTTTGCGACGCATTTGGCCGATTTGCCACAGGTGGAACAACAGCATTCCTATCCCCACAAGCGTAATTGCCAGATAGAACAGACGCATTGCCTCCTCCGTCGTGGGCAACTTTCGACCCACCTCCTCTGTTGCGACCGCTTCGGCAAGGGTTGCTACGGCGGTTTGTGTGGTGTCGGCCTCGATGAGGGGCACCGTGAGGTAGAGCGTTTCGGCGGGGTAGAGGGGAAGTTCGAGCGCAGGAATTACGACCGACAACCACATCGTGATCACCAAGTAGCAACGTGCGGCCGTGAAGTTCACCCGTCCCACCACCAGCAGGCGGTAGAGCAGGAGAAACATTCCGCTGCAGCAGAGCGTCTCGAATAGATAGAGCAAGAGTGGTTTCATGGTGGTGCGGTCGTTTTTTTGTTAGCGTTTTTCGTTGATGATGCGCATCAGCTCGTCCAGCTCCTCGGTCGAGAGGTCACGCTCCGACGAGAAGAAGCTCACCAGACGGCTCAGCGACCCATCGAAGAAGTTGTCGAGCACGGTGGTCATATAACGGCTCGTGTACTCCTCTTTGGTGACGGTGGGGTAGTACTCGTGGGTCTTGCCGTAGGCCTTGTGGCCGACAAAACCCTTCTTTTCGAGGATGCGTACCACCGTCGAGATGGTGTTGTAGGCGGGTCGAGGCTCCTCCATCTTGTCGATGATGGCGTGGACCACTCCCCGCTCGATGCGCCACAAAATCTGCATCACCTCCAACTCGGCGCGAGTGAGTTCCTGGGGGCGATTTTTTACAATTTCAACCATAGCTTTTTGTGTGTTAAGTGCTTTTTACACGGCAAATGTAAAACTAAAATTTTAGTTATGCAACTATTTTTGCCGTTTTAACTAAATTTTTAGTTGAAAAAATAAAAAAAGGAGAGGGAAGAGAATAAAGAGCTTAAAGAGTTTAATGATCTTAAAGAGCTTAACGTTTTAGGTCCGCTTCTTTAATCTCTTTAATCTCTTTAATTTCCTTAATTTCTTTATCTCATTTTGCATTTTGCATTCTACATTTTGAATTTATATGTATCTTTGTGCTATGAAACTTAAGCACATTGCCTGGTTGGTGGTGGCACTTATCCTTGCCGACCAACTCTTGAAGATATGGATTAAGACCCACCTGGCCCTTGGCGAGGCGATTATGGTCTGTGGCGACTGGTTCCAGTTGCGCTTTGTCGAGAACCCCGGTGCCGCCTTCGGTATGCGTCTGGTGACGGGCGAGGGCTACGATTGGGGCAAATTGCTGTTGGGTGTGTTCCGCATTGTTCTCTCGTGCGGCATCGGCTGGCTGATTGTTAAGCTCGTGCGTGAGCGCAAAGCTCCTACGGGGGTGCTGGTTGGCCTGGCCCTGATTTTGGCAGGTGCGGTGGGCAACATCCTCGACTCGGCCTTCTACGGCCTCTGCTTCTCCGCCTCGACCCCCTACACGGTGGCACACCTCGGCGATGGCTATGCCGGCTTTATGATGGGCAAGGTGGTCGATATGTTCTACTTCCCCCTTTTCCAGTGGAACGGCTGCCCCGATTGGCTCTCGTTCCTGGTCGATTCGTCGAACTATTTCTTCGGTCCGGTATTCAATTTGGCCGATAGTTATATCTCGGTGGCGGTGGTCTATATGCTACTGTTTCAGCGTCGTTTTTTCAAGGAGTTGGAGTAAAATTTCAATTTTTTTGCAAAAACGCTTGCAGGTTGCTTTTTTTTGCTTACCTTTGCACCTGCAAAACCGAAATGCCCAGGTGGCGGAATAGGTAGACGCGCACGTTTCAGGTGCGTGTGCCGCAAGGCGTGCAGGTTCGATTCCTGTCCTGGGCACTGGAACCCCTTCAGATGAAAATCTGGAGGGGTTTTGCTTTATATATCTTGTCGGAAACAGAAGGGGCTGTCTCGCAAGGTGAGACAGCCCCTTCTTGTTTGGGTGTGTGGTTGCTACTTCAGCGTCAGTTCGTCGATCAGGTAGCCGGCGCCACCAATCTTCTCGACCACCATCAGCACATAGCGAATATCGACGGCGATGTTGCGGCAGATGGTCTCATCGAAGTCGATGTCGCTCATCGTCGAGCGCCACGTGCGGTCGAAATTCAGACCCACCAACTCGCCTCGGCCATTCAGCACCGGCGAGCCCGAGTTGCCACCCGTCGTGTGGTTGGTGGCAATAAAGCAGACGGGCACCGTCCAACGGCCATTCATCTCCACGCCCCAACGGCCATAATCCTTCTCGGCATAGAGTCTGCGCAGCGACTCGGGGATGTCGTAGTCGTAAATCTCGGGGTTATCCTTGGCGATGATGCCATCCACCGTGGTGTTGGGGATGTGGTACTCGCCATCGGCATACTCGTAGCCCGCCACCTTGCCATAGGCCACACGCAGGGTCATATTGGCATCGGGGAAGAAGGCGCGCTCGGGGTCGAACTCCATCAGGGCCTTCAGGTAGGGGCGATACCACTTCTCGATGGCGGCCACGTTGCTCAGGTTGCGGGGCAGGCGACCACCTCGGTTGCGTACCACCTCGTAGAGTGCCAGGGCGGGATCCTTCTTGATATCCTCTTGCGTAGCCGCCTTGGCCGTCGCTTCGCTGCGCATCACGCTCGTCGAGAAGAGGTAGTCGGCATAGGCCTCGGGGGTGCCTCCGTGTGCGGCGATGAGCTGTTGCAGCTCGTCGGGGTAGCGTCCCTCGGGACAGTAGTCGGCAAAGCCCTTCAGCACGCAGACCATCAGGTCACGCTCTACGGCGGGGTCGAAATCTTTGTAGGCACCCTCGACGCTGCTCTTCAACGTCTCACGCTGCTCGGCCGAGAGTTTGGGGTTATGCGATGCGGCCAGACGACCTGCCAACGAGGCCACCTCGATGGTGCGTACCGTCTCGTTCAGCAGCTCCTGCATATAGTACCAATCGGCCGTGGCTGCATAGGCGGCCTCTAGCGAGTCGAGCACCGTGCGATACTCCTCCTTGTCGGCGGCCCAGCGGCGGAAGTCGGCCTCATACTGCTTTTTGGCCTCGACCGTATTCAGACGCTCCAGACCCATCACCTCGCCCTGCCACTTCTTCCAGGCGTTGGCGATGTTGGCGTGCTTGGCGGCATATTGGATGCGCACCTTCGGGTCGGCCTCCTGGGCCTTGCCGATGATCTCCAGACGGCGCGTGCGCAGGTCAATCTTCATCGGGTCGGAGCGGTGTTGTACATACTCCACGGCCGGCGAGGTGATATACTGCTGGGTGTTGCCCGGGAAACCATAGATAAAGGTGAAGTCGCCCTCCTTGACCCCCTTGGTCGAGATGGTGAAGTGACGCTTGGGGCGGTAGGGGACATTGTCGGGGCTGTAGGCTGCGGGTTGGTTCTCTTGGTCGGCATAGATGCGGAAGAGCGAGAAGTCGCCCGTGTGGCGGGGCCAGATCCAGTTGTCGGTGTCGCCACCGAACTTACCAATCGACGAGGGGGGTGCACCCACCATACGCACGTCGTCAAACTGTTGATAGACAAACAGGAACTGCTGGTTGCCGTAGTACATCTGCTCGATGGAGGCACGGTAGGCGGGGCCCTCCTTCTCGGCCTGGGCGATGATGGCCTTCGCCTCCTCGCCATTGGCCAGTCGGTCCGTCACCTCCTCCATACGCACCAGGATGCGAACCCACAGCCCCTCGTTCGGCAGCTCCTCTTGGCGGTTGCGGGCCCAGAAGCCGTTGGTGAGGTAGTCGTGCTCGATGGAGGAGTGGGCCTGAATGGCATCGTAGCCGCAGTGGTGGTTGGTGAGCACCAATCCTTCATCGGAGATAATCTCGCCCGTGCAGAAGCCGCCAAAGAGCACTACGGCATCCTTCATCGAGGCTTGGTTGATGCTGTAGATGTCGTCGGCCGAGAGGCGGAAGCCCTGACGGCGCATCTCCTTCACGCGCGACGAAATCAGGCTCGGCAGCCACATACCCTCGTCGGCCAGCGTCGGCAGGGCGATAAGGGCGGTCAAAAGGGTCAGAAGTAGTCGTTTCATAGTATTAAAGTGCAATAAATTTTTCCAATTCCACATACAAGCGTTGGATGGGCAGCCCCATCACGTTGTAGAACGAGCCGTCGATGCGCTCGATGCCCACATAGCCAATCCACTCCTGGATGCCGTAGGCTCCCGCCTTGTCGTAGGGGCGGTAGGTATCGACGTAGTAGGCAATCTCCTCCTCGCTTAACGCCCGAAACCAAACATCACTCACGGCCGAGAAGGTCTCGCTGCGCTGCGTGGTGCGGAGTGTCACACCCGTCACTACCCGATGGCGGTTGCCCGCCAGACGGCTCAAAATCGAGCAGGCATCGGCTCGGTCCTTGGGTTTGCCGAGCACCTCGCCGTCGAGGATGACCACCGTGTCGGCCGTCAGCAAAATGTCGTTGGCTGCCAGCGGATGGGGGTAGGCTTCGCTTTTTAGGCGGGAGAGGTAGGCGGGAACCTCCTCGGAAGCAAGCGTTGCGGGGTAGCACTCCTCGCAGGGGTACTTCTCGGTCAGCGTGAAGGGGATGCCCGACCCCTCGATCAACTCCCGACGGCGGGGCGATTGCGAGGCGAGCAACAGACGGTAGGGGGCCAATTTTTCGTGCAGCAACATCACTAACGAATATCAAAGTTCAACAATTCGTGGCCGGCGAGCGAGGCACGCAGGTTGTCACCCGCCGTCACCTTACCCACACCGGCCGGGGTGCCCGTGAAGAGCAGGTCGCCCATCCGCAACATCACATACTGTGAGACGTGGGCGATGAGCTGATCGACCGTCCAAAGCATCTCCGAGGTCTTGCCCGTTTGGCGCAATTTGTCGTTCAGGTGGAGTGTGAAATCCAGCTCCTGAATCTTGCCGCCCAACTCTTCGAGGGGGATGAATTGGGGCGAGATGGCGGCCGAGTAGTCGAACGACTTGCAGCTCTCCCAGGGTAGCCCCTCGGCTATGGCACGACGCTGAATGTCTCGGGCTGTGAAGTCGATGCCCAGCCCCACCTCGTCGTAGTAGCGGTGGGCAAAACGCTCCTCAATCGAGCGTCCCACCCGATTGATGCGTACCACCAACTCACACTCGTAGTGAATCTCCTGCGAGAAGCGGGGGATGTAGAAGGGGTCGTTGTTGCGCAACAGCGCCGTGTCGGGCTTCATAAAGAACAACGGCTCTTCGGGTCGTTTTCCCCCGCCGCCGAGGTCCTTTTCGGCAATATGGTCGTTGTAGTTTCTACCTATACAGATGATTTTCATGGTTTGTTCGATTTATATGCGGCAGATTTTGCACTTCCCTGGTTACATCCATTCGTGCCTGCAAAATTCCCCCCCCTAATTTTTAATCTTTAATTTTTAATTTCTCTAACCATCGCTTCGGCGAAGCGGTCGCTGGCTCCCGGGCCGCCAATGATGGCTTGCAGCTCGGCAAAATCCTGCAACATCTTCTCTCGCTTGCCCCCTCCGACAAGCAGCGAACGAAGCTCTTGCTCGGCCTCCTGCATATCGACCCGTGCGCAGACAATCTCACGCACCGCCTCACGCCCCAGGTTGATATTGACCAACGAGACAAAGGGAATCTTCAACACCAATGGGCGCAACACCTCATAGAGCTTGGGAATGTGGTACAGCACCATCTCGGGAATGCCCATCAGGGCCGTCTCGAGGGTCGCCGTGCCCGAGGTGACGATGGCTGCCTCGGCGTGGGCAAGGGTCTGCTGGGTCTGGTTGCAGAGGTAACGCACATCGCTTCCGGCGAGGTGCTTTTCGTAGAGGGCCTTGTCGAGCCAGGGCACCGCCGTCACCACAAATTGGTAGTCGGGTAGCCGCTTCGACAGGGCCACCATATCGGGCAGGTTCTCCTTGATTTCGTTCTTGCGACTACCGGCCACCAGGGCCACAATCGGACGCTTGTCGAGCCCGTTTTCCTGCAAAAAGGCCTCCCGTGTGGGCATCGTGCGGCGACGAGCCTCGATGTCGTCTGCGAGTGGGTTGCCACAGAAGATGGGGGAGATACCACGTTCGCCAAACCACTGTTGCTCAAAGGGGAAGATGATGTAGAGCCGATCGACATAGCGTTCAATCTGCTTTACTCGCCACTCCTTCCAGGCCCAGGCTTTGGGGGCGATGTAGTAGAAGACACGGATGCCCTGCTCCTTGGCCCACTTGGCCATCTTGAGGTTGAAGCCCGGGTAGTCGATAAGAATCAGCACATCGGGGCCAAAGGCCTTGACATCGGCCTGACACTCACCAAACTGACGGCGAATGGTGCCGAGGTTTTTCAGCACATTCATAAAGCCGAAGAACGAGGTCTCGCGGTAGTGCTTTGCGAGGTTCTCTTCGCCGCCGGCTTGGGCCATCAGGTCGCCCCCCCAGAAACGAAACTGCGCCTCAGAGTCGGCCTTTTTCAGCCCCTCGATCAGTTTCGATCCGTGCAAATCGCCCGAAGGCTCACCCACAATGAGATAGTATCTCATAAATTCAAAATTTAGAATGCAAAATTCAAAATTACAAGCCTGCGATTACATCTTATTCGGCAGGCATTGTGCTATGCTTTTCGTTGTTCTCTTTGGTGCTGATGACAATTTTCGCAATGATGTTGGTTAAATCACGGCATTCCGAAAAGAGCGAATCAAACGAGGTCTGTTTCAGGTAACAGGTGGCGTGCAGCAACTCCAACCAATACTCACACTCGTAGGCCTCTTTGAGTGAAATGTTCATCTTGGCCAAAAACTCGTTGCGAGACTGCGCACGAACCGCCTCTCGGACATTGGCACCAATGCTTGTTCCGCACTTCAGGAGCTGGGTGGCCAAGACCCGATTATCGCTGTGGGCAATGAGTTCTTGATAGAGCAAAACGATGCGCTTGGCAAACAGAAAGCTCTTTTCGAGAATGAGATTTTCATTTTTCATAGCCCCTTTTTCAAATTCATTTTGAATTCTACATTTTGCATTTTGAATTGCGAGTTACTCCTCGAGCAAATCGGGCCGTAGGGCTTTGGTGCGCTCCCAGGCCTGCTCCTCCTGCCACTTCTCGATCTCGGCAAAGTTGCCCGACAACAGTACATCGGGAACTCGCCAGCCACGGAACTCGGCAGGGCGGGTATAGACCGGCGGGGCCAGCAGGTTGTCTTGAAAACAGTCTGTCAGGGCCGAGGCCTCGTCGCCGATGGCGCCGGGTACGAGTCGCACCACCGAGTCGGCAATGATGCAGGCGGCCAACTCGCCACCCGTCAGCACATAGTCGCCAATCGAGATTTCGCGTGTGATGAGGTGTTCGCGGATGCGGTGGTCGATGCCCTTGTAGTGGCCGCAGAGGATGATGATGTTCTCGAGCGTCGAGAGGCGGTTGGCCTCGTGCTGGTTGTAGCGGATGCCGTCGGGCGAGGTGTAGATAATCTCGTCGTAGTGGCGCTCGGATTGCAGCTGCTCGACGAGCTCAAAGACCGGCTCGCACTTCATCACCATACCCGCCTCGCCACCGAAGGGGTAGTCGTCGGTCGTCTTGCGTTTGTCGTGGGCCCAGTCGTGGAGGTTGTGCACCACAATCTCCACAAGCCCCTTCTCTTGGGCTCGTTTCAGAATCGACTCGTTGAGGGGCGATGCCATCAAATCGGGCACCGAGGAGATAATATCAATACGCATAGTAAGGTCTAATTTCGATAGTTAATCTGCTCCTGCAGCACCTCCACCACAAAGGGGTTGTACATCGACTCGTGGCCGATGGTCGAACTCTCGGCGTGGCCGGGGTAGATCTTCACCTCGTCGCCCAGCGGCAGCAGCACCGTGAGAATCGAACGAATCAGGGTGGGGTAGTCGCCCCCCTCAAGGTCGGTGCGGCCAATCGACTCACGGAAGAGCGTGTCGCCCGTGAAGGCAATCCCTTCGGCCTCGTTGTAGAGCGTCACGCCGCCCGGCGTATGGCCCGGCGTGGGCAGCACCCGAAGGGTCGTGTTGCCGAAGTGCAGCTCGGTGGCAGTGGCCAGGTCGATGTCGATGGCGGGGATGCCCCGAATCGGAATGCCGTAGATCTGCCCTGCGGCCCGCTGGCTCTCCAAAAGGTAGCCATCTTTCGACGAGCAGGCGAACTGCACGCCGTAGTGCTCCTTCAGGTGGCTGACACCCAGCAGGTGGTCGAAGTGGCCGTGGGTATTGGCTGCAATGACGGGCTTCAGCCCCTCTTGGGCGATGAAGTTGTCGAGGCGGGCATCCTCGGCGGGGTTGCAGCTGCCGCCGTCGATGACGATGCACTCCTTCGTATCGTCCCAAATCACGTATGTATTCTCCCCAATGGGGTTAAAGGTGAATGTTGCAATTTTCATAGCTGTGAAGAATTTGCACAAAGATAACAAATTTTGGCTATCTTTGCACCATTATGGCACGAAAGAAGAATAATTACCCTCTTTTAGAGGGTCTCGAAATTACGACCCTCGCCGCCGAAGGCAAGGCGATGGGCCGCTGGAACGAACAGGTGGTCTTTGTTCCGATGACCGTTCCGGGCGATGTGGTGGATGTGCAGATTCGCCAGAAGCGTCGTCGCTTTATGGAGGGCTATGTGGTGCGCTATGTGAAGCAGTCACCCCTGCGCTCGGAGCCCTTCTGCGCCCACTTTGGGGTGTGTGGCGGCTGCAAGTGGCAGAACCTGCCCTACGAGGAGCAGCTACGCTTCAAGACCGAGCAGGTGCGTGATCAGCTGATGCGCATCGGCAAGGTTGAACTGCCCGAGATTCGCCCCTGCCTGGGGTCGGCCGAGACGAGCTACTACCGCAACAAGTTGGAGTTCACCTTTGCCGATCGTCGTTGGCTTACCTACGAGGAGGTGGCTACGGGGGCCGATCTGGAGGCGTCGCCCGCCCTGGGCTTCCACATTCCGGGGATGTTCGACAAGGTGTTGGACATCGAAAAGTGCCACCTGCAAGCCGAGCCGTCGAACGGCATTCGTTTGGCGGTTAAGCAGTTCTGCATTGAGAACGGCTACACCTTCCACAACGCTCGTGCCCATACGGGTCTGATGCGCAACATCACCATCCGCACCGCTTCGACGGGCGAGGTGATGGTCATTGTGGTCTTTGGCGAGAACGACCAGGCACGCATCGCCGCCCTTTTGGATCACCTCTTGGTCCGCTTCCCCGAGATTACGTCGCTCTTCTATGTGGTCAATACCAAACTTAACGACTCGACGGGCGACCTGGACCACATCCTCTACCACGGCAAAGACCACATCTTGGAGGAGATGGAGGGGCTGCACTTCAAGGTGGGGCCCAAGAGCTTCTACCAGACCAACTCGAAGCAGGCCTACGAACTGTATAAGGTGGCTCGTGAGTTTGCCGATTTGCAGCCGACCGACACCCTTTACGACCTCTACACGGGTACGGGTACGATTGCCAATTTCTGTGCCCGCCGTTGCGAAAAGGTGGTGGGCGTGGAGTATGTGGCCGAGGCCATCGAGGATGCCCGCATCAACTCGTCGATCAACCAAATCGACAACACGGTCTTCTATGCAGGCGATATGAAGAATGTGCTGAGCGACAGCTTCGTAGCCGAGAACGGTCACCCCGATGTCATCATCCTCGATCCGCCCCGTGCCGGTGTCGATGAGCCGGTGCTGGAGGTGATTCGCCGAGCCGCTCCCGACCGCATCGTCTATGTGAGCTGCAACCCTGCTACCCAGGCCCGTGATTTGGCCATCCTGGATGCCGACTATCGGGTAGTGGCTGTTCAGCCGGTGGATATGTTCCCGCACACCCACCACGTCGAGAATGTGGTGAAGCTGGTGCGCCGATAAGCCGAAACAAAGGCACAAAAAAGGGGTCGTGATGCGTTCACGACCCCTTTTTTAATCAATCTTCATCTATTCTAACACAAACTTTGCCTGCACACGGTGTTGCAGTTTGATGGTCTGAAACTCCAGCCCCTCCGCTTCGACCGACTCTTCGAAGGAGGCGTAATCCATCTCGGTTGCACGTGATTTCATATTGGCGACGGCCAGTACCGTGCGTACGGGCGAGGAGTAGTCGGCAATCCAGAAACAGCGGCCTGCCTTCTGGTCGATGGCCTCGGCCAGGGCACGGGCGTTATCTCTTGCGGCACGCATCGCCTCGGTGCGGGTCTCGGCCTTGAACTGCTCGATGTCGGTGTGGGTGGCACGATTGACGGTCACCTCCGAGATGCCCAACTCGTCGAGCGCACGCCACACCCGAGCCACCTCGACGGCCGTCGAGAGACGCAGTTCGTACTGCGCCCGAGCCAGAGCATTGCCACGCTTGAAGTAGCTGCTCGTCAGGTCCATCATACGGAGCTGCTCGGCGGGTTTTACGCCCAGCTTCTTCAGCGCATCAATCATCTGACGCTGCTGCATATCGACCGAAAGTTTCCCCTTCGAATCTCGCTCGTTTATGGTAATCGAGAGGTATATTTCGTTGGGGATGACCTCCTTTTCGGCCACGCCCGTCACCTCGATAAAACTCGGAAAGGCCTCCGTCTGCTGCGCCGAAGCCGCAGTCGCCACACCCGCAAGGAGTGCCAAAGCAAATATCATCTTTTTCATAGTGGTAGGGAATTTTCCTATAAAACGCTCCCCCGGGCCGATTTCGTATGTGCGATTTTGCGCTTTTGACTTTTTTTGACTACATTTACGTTCCAAAACGACATTTGCCATGAAAAGCGACATTTTTATCAGCTATTCTCGAGATGACCTTGCCGAGGTCGAGCCTTTTGTCAAGCAGATAGAGGCTCGCACGGGTTTACGTTGTTGGATCGACTGGAACGGCATCGAAAGCGGAGCGGAGTTTGAAGAGAAAATCGTAAACGCTATCGACGAGGTGAAGGTGGTGCTTTTCTTTGTGTCGGACCATTCGATGGCGTCGCCCTACGCCAAGATGGAGATCAATTATGCCTACAACACCCAAAAAAAGGTGGTGCCTGTGGTGTTGGATGGCGGTCAGTTGCGTGGTTGGTTCTTGTTTAAGTTTGGTTCGATAAACTTTATCGACTGTAATGAGTCACGCCAAGTCGATACGCTGATGAGTAATCTGGTGACGTGGTGCGGAGGGTGTGTGCCCCAACCTAAACCACAACCAGTCAAAACTTATAAAGTAGGAGACTACTTTGACGATGGCCAAAAACAGGGTGTCGTTTTTGAGGTCAGCGAAGATGGCCGCCACGGCAAAATTGTGAGCCTGAGACAGTCGGAGCAGCGGTGGTGTTCGGTGGCAGAATACGCCAAAAGAATAAAAACGGGCGCAACCGACCAAGCTAACGGAATGACCAATCAGCGTAAAATCGAGCAAATTGACAATTGGCGCAACAAATATCCGGCCTTTGCCTGGTGCGCTGATTTGGGCGAAGGATGGTATTTGCCGGTTATCGAAGAGTTGCAGAAAATATATAGGGTGAGAAATGTTGTAAAAAAGCAGTTGGAATGCCAGGGTGGGGCTGAATTAAGCCCTTGGTATTGGTCATCAACAGAAGTTGATGAGTTCTGCGCGTGGCGTGTCAATATGGGCAATGGCTACACCTACGACACCTCTAAGAACTTCTTCTACTATGTGCGCGCTGTCTCCGCTTTCTAATTTTTAGCCTTTCGGCTTTTCTCTTTTATCGGTCTTGTCGGTCGGCAAGACCGATTTTCGTAGGTGCGGTTTTGGCATTTTCGAAAATTCGGTTTAACTTTACCAAACCAAACCGCCACCAAGATGAACAAGGAGATATTTATCAGCTACACAAGCACAGATAGAGCGTTGGCTACAACGATTCTGGAGTTGTTGGAGCAAAACGGATTTGCTTGTTGGATGGCGCCTCGTGATATTGCTCCCGGTGAGGATTACAGCTCGGCTATTCCGTCGGCAATCATCGCCTCGACGGTGGTTGTGGCACTCTGTTCGCCGGCAGCGTACGAGTCACCGAACGTAAAGGCGGAGTTGCGTTTGGCTTTCGACTACAGAAAAAAGATCATTCCATTCAAAATCGAGGCATCGTCCATCCCCAATTCGTGGCAGTACTTTTTGGCCTTCTCGCAGTGGATTGATGCTGCTGACGACCCCGAATTGCATTATGACGAACTTTTGGAGTCGATTTGTCGTTATGTGCAAAAGGGTGATACTTTGGAACCGCAACCCGAACCGAAGTACCAACCT
This sequence comes from Alistipes sp., assembly GCA_017436185.1. The sequence continues at coordinate 41,709 of JAFSDP010000004.1, forward strand.
GCCACCACCTACAACGTGGGTGACTACTACGACGATGGCGTAAAGCAGGGCGTAGTCTTCGAGGTGGATGCTTCGGGTCGGCACGGCAAGATGGTGAGTTTGAGCCAGTCGGGCGAGCGATTGTCGTGGTGTTTGTGGGGCTTCGACTATGCCGTATCGCCCGGGGCTACAAACCCCAAAAACGGCTCGCTCAACCAACGCAAAATCGAGCAAACCGCCAATTGGCCGACAAACTATCCCGCTTTTGCCTGGTGCGCCGATTTGGGTAACGGATGGTATTTGCCCGCCATTGATGAGTTGAAACAACTTATGTTGAATCGAGCGGTGTATAATGCGGTGAATCAAACGTTGCAGATGCGTGGCGGGATGCCCCTTTTGAGGCGGGGGCAGATGTATGGTTATTGGTCTTCCACGCAAAACTCCTCTTGCGCCCTCTTGGCCTATGTGGTCTATATGGGCGATGGGGCGATATCGGACGAGAATATATGCCACAACTTTCACGTTCGTGCCGTAGCACAATTTTAGTTTTTGCCCCTTTTTAGGAACTGTTTATCGGTCTTGTCGGTCGGCAAGACCGATTTTTTGTGCCGAGAGCTCCGATTTCCTTCGATTTTGAATTTTGGATTTTGAATTTTGCATTTCATTTGCTACCTTTGAACGATTATTCACTAATGGTAAGGCTATGGAGAAGCAATATCTTTTTCAGTACGAGTCCTACGCAAGCCTCGGCGAGATGTCGGAGCTTGACAGACAGCTGGTGGAGGAGGCCGTGAAGGCCACCCAAAACGCCTATGCCCCCTTTTCGCACTTCTCGGTGGGTGCCGCCGCACGCCTGCGCAGCGGTCGCATCCTGACGGGCAGCAACTCCGAAAGCGAGGTCTTCCCCGCAGGCCTTTGTGCCGAGCGGTCGCTGCTCTTCTATGCCCAGGCCAACTACGCCGACGACCCCATCGAGGCCATCGCCATCGCCTCCGACCCCTCGGAGCGGGAGTGTTACCCCTGTGGGCAGTGCCGTCAGGTGCTGGTCGATGTCGAGCGACGTCAGAAGTCGCCCATTCGGGTCATTATGTATGGCGCAGGCACGGCCAGCGTGGTGCGCTCGACCGAACTGCTGCTCCCCTTTACCTTTATCCTCTAAACGACTATGTTCTCACCCGACGATATTCTCTACGAAGACAACCACCTGCTCATTGTCAATAAGCACAGCGGCGACCTGGTGCAGCCCGACCCCTCGGGCGAGAGCGCCCTGGAGGACCAGATCAAGGCCTTCATCAAGTGCCGTGACCAGAAGCCCGGGCAGGTCTTCCTGGGGGTGGTGCACCGCATCGACCGGCCCGTGAGCGGGGCGGTGGTCTTTGCCAAGACCTCGAAAGCGTTGGTGCGCTTGAACGAGATGATTCGTAGCGGCGAGATTAAGAAATACTATTGGGCGCTTGTGGAGAATCGCCCCGAGGCCGAGCAGGGGTCGCTCACGCACTACATCCTGCGCGATGGGCGCACCAACCGCTCAAAGGCCTACCTCAAGCCCCGCCCCGAGGCTAAGGAGGCCCGCCTGAACTACACGCTCAAGGGGGCAGGAACCCACTACACGCTCCTCGAGGTGGAGTTGCTGACGGGTCGCCACCACCAGATTCGGGCGCAACTTTCGGCCATCGGATGCCCCATCCGAGGCGATTTGAAGTATGGTGCCAAGCGTTCGATTGCGGGCGGCGGAATCTCGTTGCACTCCCGTCGTGTGGAATTCGACCACCCTGTGCGCCACGAGCTGATCAGCGTCACCGCCCCCGTGCCCCAAGGGGATAATTTGTGGGCTCACTTTGCCGATTTTTAGCCTATGCGGGTCGTGATACAGCGTGTCAAGGAGGCTTCGGTCTCGATTGAGGGCCGCCTGCACTCCTCGATTGGAGCAGGTTTGATGGTCTTGGTGGGGGTGACCCACGACGACACGGAGGAAGATATGGAGTACCTGGTGCAGAAGCTCGTCAAGATGCGCATCTTCGACGATGAGGCGGGGGTGATGAACCTCGATGTGCAGCAGGTGGGTGGCGAGGTGATGGTGGTGAGCCAATTCACCCTCTTGGCTTCGACCCGCAAGGGCAACCGTCCGAGCTACATTCAGGCGGCACCCGAGGCCGTTTCACGCCCGATGTACGAGCGTTTCGTGGCTCGTGTCGAGGAGTTGCTGGGACGAAAGGTGGCGACGGGTGAGTTTGGTGCCGATATGCAGGTGGCCCTCATCAACGACGGCCCGGTGACGATATGTATGGATACGAAGAACAAAAACTAAATAACAATGAAGCGACTTTTTACCCTCTGTTTTCTCTTGGCTGCCGCCTCGTGGCTGGTGGCTTGTGACGACGACAACGACTCGTTGCAGTTGCCCGAAGGTGCCGAACTGAAGATCTCGTGCAACCCCGTGGTGACGCTGCCGAGTGCCAATGCCACCAACGGTCAGATCACCTACACGGTGACCAACCCCTACGGTACGATGATTGCCAAGGCCGAGAGCGATGTGGCGTGGGTGCGCCCCGCCATCTCGACCAAAGGCTCGACGGGCACGGACCAGCTCGGCCGTCCCACCTTCACGGCAATGATTGCCTACCACGTCACGGCCAACCGTGGCGATAACCGTGAGGCCACGCTCACCATCAGTTACGGCGATGCCGAGCCGGTGGTGGTGACCATCCGCCAGCCCTATGGCGAGGTGGAGGAGCCCGAGAATTCGGGCGATGCGCCGACCTTTGGCACGGCCTCTTACTCGAATCTGGAGAAGGAGTCGGTGACCCTTTCGTGCGACTTTGCCTATGCGGGCAAGGAGAGCGTGAAGACCCTCTACTTCCTCTGCCGCCCCAACGATGGCGAGGAGGTGAAGGCGACCGTATCGACCTCGGCAGGTGTGAAGACGGCAACGGTCAGCGGCCTGCAGCCCAACACCTTCTACACCGCTTGGTTGGTAGCCGAGATTGGCGAGCGCAGCTACAAGAGCACCTCGCTGGTCTTCACTACGACGGGCGAGGGAGGTACGGACAGCCCCGTAGTGGGGAGCGGCTCGACACTCGTGAGCGGTTGGGCCGAGCTTCCGACCACCATCGAGAAGGCGGGCGACTGGTACTACACCTACCACATCACCGACAAGAAGTTCTCGAATGGCAATAAGGCCCGCAACTATGCCGCCTGCTACAGCAAGGAGAAGATGTGTGCCATCTGGGTGGCTGCCCCGATGCACGACTTCTACGCCGTGAAGAACACCTCGCGTCAGGACAACTACCAGACCGACCCCAACTTCGACTTCACCCAGCCGGGCAAGTGGTCGGGCTATACGCGTGGTCACCTGCTGGGCTCGGCCGAGCGTCTGGTGAGCCGCAAGGCCAACGATCAGGTCTTCTACTACTCGAACATCGCTCCGCAGCACTCGACCTACTTCAACACGGGTGGTGGTGCGTGGAACACGCTCGAGAGCTGGGTTGATAAGCAGTGGGTGGGTGCCGCCGATACCACCTACCAGGTGATTGGTTGCTATTGGGATCCCGCCAAGTCGGCCACGAAGGTGAGCGGCACGACCATCCCGACCCACTACTACAAGGTGCTGCTGCGCACCAAGAACCACAAGAATAAGTGGGTCGTAGAGTGCAGCAAGGAGGAGTTGCAGTGCATTGCCGTGATGATCGAGCACAAGGCCTACGCCAAGGCCGATGTGCCCAAGCCGGCCGACTACGAGTCGAAGGGGCTGTTTATGTCGGTGAGCGAGTTGGAGAAGCTGACCGGTTTGAGCTTCTTCGGCAACGTGCCCAACGCCCCGAAGGAGAGCTACAACGTCTCGGATTGGACCTTCTAACCGCTCGGCGATGACCTATCCGTGGGGGGATAGCCGCCGTTTTAACTCCTATGCGGGTTACTTTCGGCGCAAGGTGGGCTGCCGCCTGCAGAAACTCTCGATTGATGCAGGCTTCAGCTGCCCGAATCGGGATGGCACGGTGGGCGAGGGGGGATGTACCTTCTGCCTGAATGCCGCCTTCACCCCCTCGTATTGCGCCCGTACGGAGGGCATCACCCGCCAAATTGAGGAGGGAATTGCCTTTCATACCCGCCGCTACCCCAAGAGCCAGCGTTACCTGGCCTACTTTCAGAGCTTCTCGAACACCTACGCCCCGTTGGAGGTGCTCCGAAGCCGCTACGAGGAGGCCCTGCGCCACCCGCAGGTGGAGGGGTTGGTGATTGGAACGCGCCCCGATTGTGTCGATGAGCGGAAGTTGGACTACCTGGCCGAGCTGGCCCGTGACCACTATGTGGCCATCGAATACGGCATCGAGTCGGTCTATGATGCCACGCTGAAACGCATCAACCGAGGCCACGACTTCGCCACCGCCCAACGAGCCGTTGAGGCTTCGGCCGCACGGGGGCTGAACGTGGGGGCGCACTTCATTGTCGGTCTGCCGGGCGAGGACGAGGAGGCCCTGCTCAAGGGGGTCGAGCGAATCAACGCCCTGCCCCTCTCGACGGTGAAATTTCACCAACTGCAACTCTTTCGCTCCACCCCGATGGCCGAGGAGTATGACCGCCACCCCGAGCGGTTTCGCCTGTGGTCGGTGGATGAGTATATCGAGCTGATGGTGAGCATGCTGCAACGCCTGCGACCCGACCTGGTGGTCGAGCGTTTTGCTTCCGAGGCACCGCCCCGCTACCACCACATCGAGGGGTGGGGATTGCTGCGCAACGAGGAGTTTTTGGCCCGCCTCGAAAAAAGATTGGCCGAGCGGAATACCTACCAAGGTGAAATTTTTATACATTTGCAACCAGAAAATAACACGCTATAAAACGATGATTACGTTTGACAAAGTTTTCAAGGTCCTTAAAGAGTACATCTTTATGGCCTGCGGTATGTTGTTCTACTCGTTTGGTTGGGTAGCCTGCATTCTGCCTAACGACGGTACGGGCGGTGGCGCTTCGGGTTTGGCACTCGTATTGTGCAAGGCCTTCAGTCAGGCCGGTATCTTCGACCTGCAAATCGGTACGATGGTGTTGATTATCAACGCCATCCTGCTCTTGATTTCGGGCTTTATCGTGGGGTGGAACTTCGGTTTCAAGACCATCTACTGCGTCTTTGTGCTCTCGATGAGTATGAATATGTGGATCGATATATTGCCCCCGGGCAACTTCCTGGGGCTGCAAGACCCGATTGTGGCCATTGTGCTGGGTGGTGTCTGCGCCGGTCTGGGTATCGTGATCTGCTTCTCGCAGGGCGGCTCGACGGGCGGTACGGATATTGCCGCCGTGATCATCAACCACTACCGCACGGTAAGCTACGGTAAAATCTTGATTTATAGCGACCTCTTCATTATTGGCTCGTCCTTGTTCGTGGGCTACAACATCGCTACAGTCATCTACGGTTACATTATGACGGCGGTGGTTGGCTATACGGTCGATATGATTCAGGCGGGTAGTCAGCAGTCGAATCAGGTGCTCATTGTCTCGCAAGATCCCGAAAAGATGGCCGATGCCATTGCCCAGAATGTCCATCGTGGCGTGACACTGCTCGATGCCCAGGGTTGGTACTCGAAGAAGGATACGAAGGTGGTGATGGTGGTCTGCCGCAAGCGTGAGACGCCGATGCTGCTCAAGTATGTCAAGTCGGTCGATCCGGGAGCCTTTATGACCGTCGGCTCGGTGATGGGCGTCTATGGTCAGGGCTTCGAGACGCTCAACAAAATCTAAACAAACAGAGGCACTTACGCCTAAAAAATAACGGGTGGTTGAGGGCCGTTGCGAACGCTCCTGAACCACCTGTTTTTCGTTGTCGAAAACCGCTCAAAAACCACCTGTTGCGATGCGTTACGCCGATATTGTGTTGCCGTTGGCACAACCCACCTACACCTATGCCGTGCCCGAGGGGATGACCCTCAGGGAGGGCGATGCCGTGTCGGTGCAGTTCGGCCTTCGGAAATACTACACGGGCATCGTTTGGCGGTTGCACGACAAGCGTCCCGATTTCAAACACATCAAGGAGGTGACGTGCCGCCTCTACGACCACCCGTTGGTTTCGGAGCGCCAGCGGGCGTTGTGGGAGTGGGTCGCCTCGTACTATATGTGTACGCTCGGCGAGGTGATGCGCTCGGCCCTGCCGGCCCTAATGAAACCCTCGGCCGACAACCGGGCAACCCTCTTGGAGGAGGCCTTTCAGCCCCGCACGGAGCGCTACTACCGCCTTGCGGAGGAGCTGCGTGACGAGCATCGCCTGAGCGACGAAATGGATCGGTTGGAGCGTCGTGCCCCGAAACAATACGCCGCCCTGCTGGAGGTGGCCTCGGCCGAGATGGAGGAGGTGCCCCGCCGTCTGATTATGTCCGATTCGACTATTCTCAATGCACTGATAAAGAAGGGGTTTTTGATCTGTGAGGAGCATTGCCCCGCTGCCGAATATGGTACCCCCTCGTTCCGCCTGCCACTGTTGAGTATGCACCAGATGGAGGCGTTGGAGGCCCTCAAAAAGAGTTTTCGGGAAGGGGGGCATACGGCCCTCTTGCAGGGAATTACGGGGTCGGGAAAGACAGAGGTCTATATCTACCTCATTGCCGAGGTGTTGAGTCGAGGTGGCGACGTGTTGTTGTTGGTCCCCGAGATTGCCCTGACTGCCCAACTCATCGAGCGTATGGAGCGCATTTTCGGTGCTCGTGTGACGGCCTACCACTCGAAACTCACGCCCATTCGCCGTGCCGAGAATTTTTTGCGATTGAGTCGCTCGAAGGGGGGCGAATTTGTGGTGGGTGTCCGCTCGTCCATCTTCCTGCCGTTGAACAATTTGCAGCTCATCATCGTCGATGAGGAGCACGACAGCAGCTACAAGCAGGCCGAGCCTGCTCCCCGCTATTCGGCCCGTGATACGGCGGTCTATATGGCCTATTCGATGGGGTGTCACACGCTGTTGGGCAGTGCCACCCCCTCGCTCGAAACGTGGCTCAATGCCGAGACGGGACGCTATGGTCGGGCCGAGATGACGGAGCGTTACGGCGATGCCGTGTTGCCGAAAATCTACCTCTCGGACAGCCGTCGTGCCGCCCAACGAGGCGAGCGACAAGGCCATTTCAACAAGTTGTTGTTGGATAAAATCGAGGCGGCGCTGGGGCGCAACGAGCAGGTGATGCTCTTCCAGAATCGCCGTGGATTTTCGCCCTATTTGGAGTGTCCGACCTGCGGTTGGACCCCTCGTTGCCCCCATTGCAATGTGACGCTGACCTACCACAAGGGGCGCAATCAGTTGGTCTGCCACTACTGCGGCCATACGGTGCAGGCGATGACGCAATGTCCTACGTGTCAGGTGGTTGATTTGATGCCGATGGGTTTCGGCACCGAGAAGGTCGAGGAGCAGATTGCCGCCATCTTCCCCGAGGCGCGTGTGGCTCGTCTGGATCGTGATCAGGTCACCTCCGAGCAGGCCTTCCAGGCCATCATCGACGACTTCTCGGCCCACCGCACCGACATTCTGGTCGGCACGCAGATGATTACCAAAGGCTTCGACTTCTCGCAGGTCGGGGTGGTGGGGGTGTTGAATGCCGACAACCTGCTGCTGAATCCCGATTTTAGAGCCTCCGAACGAGCCTTCCAACTCTTGACGCAGGTGGCTGGTCGAGCCGGTCGCCGAGACCGCCAGGGCGAGGTGGTCATTCAGACCTCCGACCCGACGAATCCCATCTTGCAGCAGGTGCTCAATGCCGATTTCGGGGCGATGGCCCGCTGTCAGTTGGCCGAGCGTCGAGACTTCTTCTATCCCCCCTATGCCCGCCTGACCTACCTTACGTTGCGCCATCGTGACCGCCCGACGGTGGTGCGTGCCGCTTCGCAGTTGGCCGCCTCGTTGCGTGCCAAGTTGGGTACACAGCGGGTGTTGGGACCCATTGCCCCCGCCATCGACCGCATTCGGGGCGAATACCTGATGCAGTTGATGCTCAAAATCGAACCACGCTCCTCCCGAGCCCGTGCCAACGCGTTGTTGCAGCAGGCCCTGACGGCGCTGCTCGAAGAGAAGGAATATGCTACGCTCCATGTCAAAATTGATGTCGATCCTCAGTAGGTGGTGGCGTGAGGCGATGCACCTGCTTTACCCGCCCGTGTGTGTTGTTTGTGGTCGGATGTTGGCCGATGACGAGGAGCACATCTGCCTGACGTGTCGCTTTCTGGCACCCGTTACGGGCTATTGGGAAAAACCCTATAACCCCTTGTTCGAGAGCTTTCTGGGTCGTGTGCCTTTGTGGTCGGCCTCGGCGATGCTCTTCTACGAATCCGCTTCGCCCTGGCGGCGGTTGATTCACGACTTCAAATACCACAAACGGTGGGCTTTGGCCGAGGAGATGGGGCGTTGGTACGGCCGATTACTCAAGCAGAGCGGCTATTACAATACCATCGAGGTGGTGGTGCCGATGCCGCTCCATCCGTTGCGCTTTTTGATGCGTGGCTACAACCAATCCTACTACCTGGCTCGGGGCATTGCCGAGGCTTTGGAAGCCGAGGTCGATACCCGCTCCGTGAGGCGTGTGCGCTACACCCGTCCGCAGGCCCGATTGGGGCGCCGAGAGCGTGACAAGAATGTCGCTTCGGCCTTTCGGGTGGTCAATCCAGGGGCCTTGGAGGGGAGACACGTCTTGCTCGTGGACGATGTGCTGACAACGGGCAATACGCTGGAGGCGTGCGCCAATGCCATTATGGAGGTGCAGGTGGACTGCAAAATCAGCATTGCCGTGTTGGCCACTCCGCCACCTCGCCCCGTGGTGGAGGCGTAGCACAACTTTTTATCGACAATTTACCCCCTTTTATCGACACCCCGACCCCCGTTCTGTGGGGGTCAGACTCCTTTTTGGCGAGTTGTGAACACCTTTTTCCACATCGAACCGTAGGTTCGGTTTTGAAATCTCGCTACTTCTTGCTATTTTTGAAGTTTGAAAGCAACTAAAACCCTATGGCAAGAGAATATACCCCCTCGACACGCAACCGTGCCGCCTTTGAGCAGCTGACCGAGACGGTCGGCAACGTACCTCCCCAGGCCCTCGAATTGGAGGAGGCGGTGCTGGGTGCCCTGATGCTCGAAAAGGATGCCGTCATCGAGGTGCAGGAGTACCTCAAGGCTGCCGCCTTCTACTCCGAGCAGCACCGCATCATCTATGAGGCCATCACCGAACTTTCGACCGAGCTGAAACCCATCGACCTCTATACGGTCACCGAGCGACTGAAGTCGAAACGCCAACTCAAAGCGGCAGGAGGCCCCGCCTACCTGGCCAAGCTGACCCAGAAGGTGGGTGGTGCGGCCAACCTCACGTTCCACGCCCAGATTGTGGCCCAGAAGTATGTGCAGCGTGAGCTGATTCGCTCGGCTTCGGAGATTCAACGCCGCTCGTACGACGAGGATACCGACGTGACGGAGCTGATCGGCTTTGCCGAGAGCGAGATTTTCAACGTCTCGGAGGGCCACGTCAAGCGTTCGGTGCAGGAGGCCAAGGATGTCTTGAGCCGTGCCCTGAAACAGATCGAGGATGCCTCGAAGAACAGCGGCTCGCTGAATGGTGTGCCGTCGGGCTTTATGTCCATCGACCGTGTGACGCTCGGTTGGCAGCTCTCGGACCTCATCATCGTGGCGGCCCGTCCTTCGATGGGTAAGACCGCCTTTGTGTTGTCGATGGCCCGCAATATGGCTGTCGATTACAACCAGGGCGTAGCCTTCTTCTCGCTCGAGATGTCGGCCGTGCAGCTGATGATGCGTCTGATTATTGCCGAGACGGGTCTGAGTGGTACGGATGTCAAGTCGGGTCGCCTCTCGAACGAGCAGTGGCGCCACCTCGAGTCGGCCACCAAGCCCCTCGGTACGGCCCCGCTCTACATCGACGATACGCCCGCTCTGTCGGTCTTCGAGTTCCGTTCGAAGGCCCGCCGACTCAAGATTCACAACGACATCAAAATTATCATCATCGACTACTTGCAGCTGATGACCGCCGGCGATACGAAGGGCGGCAGCCGTGAGCAGGAGGTGGCCTTCATCTCCCGTACGCTCAAGGCCATTGCCAAGGAGTTGAACGTCCCCATCATTGCCCTGTCGCAGTTGAGCCGTCAGACCGAGATGCGTGGCGGCTCGAAGCGTCCGCAGCTCTCCGACCTGCGTGAGTCGGGTGCCATCGAGCAGGATGCCGATATTGTGGCCTTCATCCATCGCCCCGAGTACTACGGCATCACGCAGGACGAGAACGGCCTGCCCACGGCTGGTATGGCCGAGATTATCCTGGCCAAGCACCGTAATGGTGCCGTGTGCGATGTGCCGTTGCGCTTCATCAAGGAGCAGGCCCGCTTTGCCGACCCCGACGATTCGACCCTTCCGCCCCAGCAGGCCTCGGATATGCAACAGGCCTACGACGACTATGCCAGCAGCGGCATCGGTGGCGGCTCGGGAGCGTTGGGAGGTGCTACGGGCGACGATGACTTCGGCCTGCCCCCGACCGGTGGCGTGAATATGACCCCCAACCTGAACGACGAGGTCCCCTTCTAATTTAGCTTCGACCCTCAAAAAACCGAATCGCTATGTATGTTCGCACCTATGCTGCCGCATTAGTCGGAATCGATGCCGTGCCCGTCACGGTCGAGGTCAATATCGCCCCGGGCGGTATGGGCTTGTACCTGGTTGGTCTGCCCGACAATGCCGTCAAGGAGAGTGAGCAGCGCATCCGTTCGGCCTTCGAGAACTCGGAGGAGAAGATGACGATGCGCAAGGTGGTGGTCAATCTGGCCCCGGCCGACCTGAAGAAGGAGGGTGCTGCCTTCGACCTGCCGATTGCTGTCGGCATTCTGGCGGCCCAGGAGCGGGTCGATCAGGATCTGCTGCCGGAGACGATGCTGGCCGGCGAGTTGGCCTTGGATGGCGGTGTTCGCCCTGTTCGAGGCGTGCTTTCGATGGCTCTGGCAGCCCGTGCGGCGGGCATCAAACGGATGATTCTCTCGCAAGAGAACGCCTCGGAGGCGGCGGTGGTCGGCGGCATCGAGGTCATTGGCGTGAAGACACTGCGTGAGGCCCTCGACTTTTTGAATAGCGAGCTTACGATTACCCCGACCCGCCCCGAAGAGCAACCGATGGTGGAGAGCCACCGTCTCTACGAAGAGGACTTTGCCGATGTGAAGGGACAACGCCACGCCAAGCGTGCCCTGGAGATTGCGGCGGCAGGAGGTCACAACGTGCTGATGATCGGCTCGCCCGGCTCGGGTAAGACGATGTTGGCCCGCCGTCTGCCGACGATTCTGCCTCCGCTGACGGCCGAGGAGGCGTTGGAGACGACCAAGATTCACTCGGTGGCGGGGCTGCAACGCTTCAACGGGTTGATGCAGCGTCGCCCCTTCCGTGCACCCCACCATACCGCTTCGCCCGTCTCGCTCATCGGTGGCGGACAGACCCCTCGCCCGGGTGAGGTCTCGCTGGCCCACAACGGCATCCTGTTTTTGGACGAGCTGCCCGAGTTCGGCCGTTCGGTCTTGGAGGTGCTGCGTCAGCCCCTGGAGGATCGCACGATTGCCGTCTCTCGTGCCCGCTACAATGTCGATTACCCCGCCAACTTTACGCTGGTGGCGGCGATGAACCCCTGCCCGTGCGGCTACTACAACCACCCCTCGAAGGAGTGTGTCTGCTCGCCCGGGTCGGTGATTCGCTATATGGGGCGGGTGTCAGGCCCCTTGATGGACCGCATCGATATGCACATCGAGGTGACCCCCGTCGAGGCCTCCGAATTGCAAAGCACCACCGAAGAGGAGTCGAGCGCACAGATTCGTGCCCGTGTCGAGCGTGCTCGTGAACGCCAGCGTCGCCGCTTCAAGGAGGTCGAGGGGGTTCATACCAATGCCGGAATGAACTCGGCGATGTTGCGTGCCTACTGTCCGTTGGATGCCGCCTCGGAGCGACTGCTGGGGCAGGCGATGGAGCGTTTGGCCTTCTCGGCCCGTGCCTACGACCGTGTTTTGAAGTTGGCCCGCACGATTGCCGACCTGGCCGACCGTGATGAGATTATCCCCTCGGATATTGCCGAGGCGTTGGCCTATCGCACCCTCGACCGAGGCACCTGGGGCGATTAGTCGATTAAAAATTAAAGATTAAAAATTAAAAATTTTTCGGGTTTGCTCGAAATGTTTTAAGCGATATACTGATGAAGAAAATTATTCTTTCGGGAGGCGGCACGGGTGGCCATATCTACCCGGCCGTAGCCGTAGCCGAGGCCCTGAAGCGTCGTTTGGGCGACGAGGTCGAACTGCTGTTCGTGGGTGCCGAGGGGAAGATGGAGATGGAGAAGGTGCCTGCGTTGGGCTACCGTATCGTGGGTCTGCCGATTGCAGGTCTGCAGCGACGACTCGATTGGCGCAACCTGCTCGTCCCCTTCAAGGTGTTGAAGAGTATCCGCAAAGCACGCAAAACCATTCGTGACTTTAAGGCCGATGTGGTGGTGGGCTTTGGTGGTTATGCAAGTGCCCCCGTTCTGTGGGCGGCCCAGCGAATGGGGGTGCCGACCCTGATTCAGGAGCAGAACTCCTACGCAGGTTTGACGAACAAACTTCTGGCACGTCGTGCCTGTCGCATCTGCACGGCCTACGAGGGGATGGAACACTTCTTCCCGGCCGAGAAGATTCGTCTGACGGGTAACCCCCTGCGAGGCAGCTTTTTGCGAGGGAGTGTCAATCGAAACGAAGCGTTGGCTCACTTTGGCTTTACGGCCGAGCGTCCGACCATTCTGGTCGTAGGCGGCTCGCTCGGAACACGCACGCTGAACGAGATGATGAAGCATTGGCTGCCCACGCTCGGTGGCGAGGCCCCCGTGCAGGTGATTTGGCAGACGGGTAAATACTACGAAAAGGAGATGCAGGACTTTCTGGCGGCCCATCCCACCCGCCACATCTGGCAGGGTGCCTTCATCAATCGGATGGACTACGCTTATGAGGCGGCCGATTTGGTCATCTCGCGCAGCGGTGCAGGTACGGTCTCGGAGTTGTGTCTGGTGGCCAAGCCGGTGTTGTTTGTCCCCTCACCCAACGTGGCCGAGGACCATCAGACGATGAATGCCCGCGCCTTGGAAGAGAAGGGTGCTGCGCGGTTGGTGACCGATGCCCGTTGTCGAGAGGAGGCGATGCCCAAGGCGTTGGAGCTGCTTGCGGATAAAAATGCCCTCGAGGCGATGAGTCGCAACTTGCAGCGTCTGGCTCGACCCCGTGCGGCCGAAGATATTGTCGATGAGATTTTGAAGCTGATTGAAGCATAAGATGAAAAGCTATAAGAACTACTATTTTCTGGGTATCGGCGGCATCGGTATGAGTGCCTTGGCCCGCTACTTTCTGCACGAAGGGGCAGCCGTAGCAGGCTATGACCGCACCGAAACCCGCCTGACCCGTGAGTTGGAGGCCGAAGGGGCGGTGATTCACTACGACGAGTCGGTCGAGGCCATCCCCTCAATGTTCCGTGACCCTGCCACCACGCTGGTGGTCTATACCCCTGCCGTGCCGACCGACCACGCCGAGTACCAATACTTTATCTCGAACGGGTTTCAGTTGGAGAAGCGGTCGCAGATGCTTGGTTACCTCTCGGAGGGCAAGCGGGTGATGGCCGTAGCGGGTACGCACGGCAAGACGACCACCTCGACGCTGGTGGCCTGGCTCAACCGCAAGCTGACCGATGGCGGCTCGGCCTTTCTGGGGGGTATCTCGAAGAATTTCGGGGGCAACCTGGTCTTGGGTGAGGGTGATCGCTTGGCCGTCGAGGCCGATGAGTTCGACCGTTCGTTCCTGCGTCTTCAGCCCCACGTGGCCGTCATCACCTCGTGCGATGCCGACCACCTCGACATCTACGGCACCCACGAAGCGGTAAAAGAGGCTTTTTCGCAATTCGTGTGCAAGATTTTGGACGGTGGCGCCCTCATTATTAAAGAGGGGGTGGAGATTGCCCTCGACAACAAGGCGATCGACTACTACCGTTACAGCTACGATAAGCCGTGCGACTTCTACGCCCGCAACATCCGTTTGATCGAAGGGGGGCACTACCTCTTCGATTTGGTGCTGCCCGATGGTGAGATGAAGGACCTGACGCTCGGCATCCCCGGATGGGTCAATATCGAAAATGCCGTAGCGGCAGTGGCGATGACTTGGGTGGCGGCTCGTCAGGAGGGTGTTTCGTTCCAGTGGGAGCGTCTGGCCGAGGCGTTGGCCTCGTTCTCGGGCGTGAAACGTCGTTTCGAGTTCTACCTGAACAGCCCCCAGCAGGTCTATATGGACGACTATGCCCACCACCCCCGTGAGTTGGCAGCAGCCCTCACGTCGGTGTGTCGGATGTTTCCCGGGCGACGGGTGACGGCGGTCTTTCAGCCCCACCTATACACCCGCACACGGGACTTCTACACCGAGTTTGCCGAGGCGTTGTCCGAGGCCGATGAGGTGATTCTGTTACCGATTTATCCCGCCCGAGAACTTCCCATCGAGGGGGTTACCTCCGAGCTGATTGCCGAGCGGGTGACCAAGCCCTGCCGCATTGTCGAGCGGGACGAGTTGGTCGCTACGTTGAGCCATGAGCCGACGGATGTAGTGGTTACCTTCGGTGCAGGCAACATCGACGTATGTTGTGAGCCGCTGGCCGAGGCCCTGAAAAACAAAACGAAGTAACCAAAAAAGCGAGGAGCGATGCAACGAGTTTTGCGCATAGTGTTGGTGGTATTGCTGTGGGTGCTGGTGGCCTTTTATGTGGTCTATGCTACCCGTCTGGCCCGTCATAAGCGTGCGGAGCGTCGCTTGACCTCGATAGAGATTGTGCTGGCCGACAGCACAGCCGACGGATCACTCTTAACGGCCCAACGTGTCGAGGGGTGGTTGCGACGGAGCAACATCCGCTTGGATGGTCGCCAAATCGACAGCATCGACTTGGCCGCCATCGAACGCTTGGTGGCCCGCAACGGCTTTGTGGAGCGGGTTGAGGCGGGTGTGACGAGTGACGGACGACTGCGCATCACCCTCTCGCAACACCAGCCCATTGTGCGTCTGCTGTGTGGCGGAATGAATGGCTACTCGACCTCCGAAGGCTACCTGTTTGCCACTCCGCCTCGCTCGGCCCTCTATGTGCCGGTGGTGACGGGCACCTACTCGCCCCCCGTGCCTCGCACGTATGAGGGGTTGGTGCGGGATCATATCGACCGCCAAAAAGCGCGAATCGACTCGCTCATCGCCCGGGTGGAGGTAGAAAAGTATCCCTTCTTGAAGGCAGAGATTGCCAACGATAAGAAGATTGACTCGGTGCGGGCGGTGCGCATCAAACGCCGTTGGTGGGCCGGAGAGACGAAGGAGATCTTCGAAAAAAAGGTCGAAGAGACCCGTGCCAAGAAGGCTGCCGCACGTCGCTACTTCGACTATCGGGGGCGCTTGATACAGGCTGATTTGGATCGGTTGGCCGAGCGACAGGAGGAATATCGCCGCCAACAAAAAAAGTTGGAAAAAAACTACGAAGATTTCACGAAACTCCTTACCTTTGTAGAAGAACTTGAGGAGCTTGACTTCTGGCGCTCGGAAGTGGTTGAAATCGAGGCGAAAACGGCCCATAGCGGCGAGTTGGAACTTACGCTCATTCCCCGCAGCGGCCGCTTCGAAATCCGTTTCGGAAGGCTGGAACAAACGGCCGAGAAGTTTTCGCGATTGGAGCACTTTTATCGCGAGGGGCTTACGAAGTTGGGATGGGAGCGTTATCGGGTGGTCGATGTGCGCTACTCGGATCGGGTGGTCTGCCAATAGCGGCCCGAGGAGAGGGGGAGGAAGAGAGAAATTGCCCCACTCTGTTGAAAACGAAGAAAAATAAAAACACACAATACCGTGGAGAAGAAGAATTACATTGTTGCTGTCGATTTGGGTTCGCACGCTGTCGTGGTGGCCGTAGCCGCCAAGCAGGAGGATGGGAACCTGGAGATTGTGTCGCTCGTGTCGAAGCCCATCAAGGGTGTCACCATCGGGCGCATCGGAAACATCGAGTTGGTCAGCCAGGCCCTCGGTGAGGCGATCGATGAGGCCGGCCAGCAGGCCGGTATCCGCATCGTCGAGGCCTATGCCGGTATTTCGGGCGAGTTTGTGCGTTGCGCACGCCACACCGACTTTGTCTATGTGTCGGACTACCAGAATGGCGTGGTGCAGAGTGACGTACACAGCCTCTTTGCCCGTATGAATAACCTGCAAGCCCCCGAGGATGAGCAGATTATGGAGCGCATTCCCCAGCGGTATATGATCGACGACCAGCACGAGGTGGCCGACCCCGTGGGTGAGTTTGGTCAGAAACTTTCGGCCACCTTCAACTTCATCCTCTGCCAGAAGACCCCCATTCAGCGTCTGGATATGGCCCTGAAGCGTGTCGGCGTAAAGAAGCTGGGTGTGATTCCCAACACGCTGGCTACGGCCCTGGCAGTCCTCTCGGCCGACGAGAAGGAGGATGGCGTGGCTGTTGTAAATCTGGGTGCCGATGTGACGGATGTGACCATCTGCCACCGTGGCATCGTGCGCTACATCGGGTCGATTCCCATCGGCTCATCGGCCATCGACCGCGACATTCGCTCGATGGGCGTGCAGGAGCGTTTCATCACCCAGCTCAAGCACCGCTACGGCTCGGCGGTAGCGGCCAATGTCCCCGAGGAGAAGGTGATCCGTGTGCAGGGTATGCCGCCCCGCCGTGAGGCTCGTGACATCCTGCTGCGCAACCTGGCCACCGTCATCGAGGCCCGTGCCCAGGATATTGTCGATTTGGTGCGTGACGAGTTGCGCTACTCGGGCTATGCCGATAACCTCGGCTACGGCCTGGTGCTGACGGGTGGCTCGGCCAACCTGACCGACATCGACGAACTGTTCCGCCGCTCGCTCAATATGGAGGTGCGTGTCGCCGTGCCCGATATTTCGCTCACCGAGGAGTCGTGTGCCAAGGTCAATGATCCGCAGTATGCTACGGTGGTGGGTCTGCTGATGCAGGGCGCCGAGCGCAGCGTCAATGGCGTAGGTTATGCCGAACTACCTCCCGAGAAGCGTGTCGCAGAGCCGGTGCAACCCGCAAAGCCGACGCAGCCGACCCCTCCGACCCCGCCTCGTCGTGAGCCGGTGCAGCCCGCCAAGCCCGAGAAGCCTGTCGTTGAGCCGCCGAAGCCTGCCGAAGAGCCCGTGAAGCCGCAGGGTGGAACGACCAAGGAGTATGTGGCCCCCGTGGTGCCCATCTCGGAGCAGACCCAGCCGGAGGTGCAGCCCGTACAACCTGTACAGCCTGCCGTGTTGCCCGACGAGGATGGCGGTGACGACATCGACGACGGATGGGACGACGAGCCGAAGAAGGAGCCGTGGTGGAAGCGTGCATTGCGTCAGGCCACCAAGGCCTTCGAGTCGCCCGAGGACGATGTGATTTAATTTAGTGCGGATAAAAAAGAAAACAGATAGAGCCTTATGTCGAATATAATGGAAGAGGTAAGAAGCGAGCGCCAGAAGGGTGCTTTGATTGCGGTAATGGGTGTCGGCGGTGCCGGCGGCAATGCCGTAAACCGAATGTATAAGGAGGGTATCGAGGGGGTGACCTTTATGGTCTGCAATACCGATAGCCAGGCCTTGCACAACAGCCGCATCGAGTGCAAAATCCAGCTCGGTCGCGACGGTCTGGGTGCAGGTAACGACCCCGAGCGTGGTGCCGCCCTGGCCCGTGAGACGCTCGACGACATCCGCCAGGCGTTGCAGGAGTCTGGTGCCCGTATGCTCTTCATCACGGCAGGTATGGGTGGTGGTACGGGTACGGGTGCTTCGCCCGTGATTGCCCAGTTGGCCCAGGAGATGGGGCTGCTGACGGTGGCCATCGTCACCTCGCCGCTCGCCTTGGAGGGTGCCAACCGCTACAAGCAGGCACAGCTCGGTATCGAGCGTCTGCGTCAGTATGTCGATTCGCTGCTTATTATCAACAACGAGAATATCCACGAGTTGTATGGTCACCTCTCGCTCAAGCAGGCCTTCGGTAAGGCCGACGAGGTGCTGTCGCTCGCCACGAAGGGTATTGCCGAGATTATCACCGTCGAGAGCGATTTGGTGAATGTCGATTTTGCCGATGTGGAGAAGGTGATGCGCAACAGCGGCCGTGCCCATATGGCGGTTGCCTCGGCAACGGGTGAGAACCGTGCCGTCGAGGCCGCTTCGGCGACGCTCGACTCGCCTCTTTTGGACCACAACCAGATTAAGGGTGCAAAGAACATCCTGCTGAACATTTCGGTTTCGGGCGAGGAGGAGCTGATCTACAACGAGGTGCTGGCGGTGCTGAACTTCGTGCAGACCCACGCCAGCGTGCGTGACGAGAACGGCGTGGTGCAGACGGCCAACATCATCTGGGGTAACAGCGTTAAGCCGCAGCTGGGCGACGCCATCGAGGTGGTGCTGGTGGCTACGGGCTTTGCCGGAGAGCAGGTCGATGTGAACGATGCGATGACCCGCATCCTGCGTGAGCCGGACATCATCCCCATCGAGACCCAGCCCAAGAAGAGCGAGCCACAGTCGGTATTGGAGCCGTTGAAGCCCGTGCAGCCCGCAACGCCTGCCCAGAACGAGGCCCCTGTGGTGTTGGGTACCCCTCCCAACCGCTATGGCAGCCGCATCAATAAGCTGCTTGAGACCCCCTCGTATGTGACCCGCAATGCCCAGTTCATTGTGCAGACCACCAAGAGCCGCAAGGAGGTGGTACACGACGAGAGTCTGGAGGGTCCGCAGTCGAGCGATACCGTAGCCAACGGTGCTTTGAACTTTGGCGACGACGATTAGTGAAAAGTGAAGTTTAACGAAACAGGAATTGCGTGGAGCAGGTAGCTACAGAGGCGTGGATGGTCTTTAACGGTTTTTCGTTGCAGGTGGTCTGGATGTGTATCCTGACCCTGGGATTGTTGTGTGTGTCGGCATTGGCCTCGGGCTCCGAGACCTCGTTCTTCTCGCTCACCCACAAGGATATACAGCAACTTAAGCAGGCTAACGACAGCGCTTCGGCCACCATCCTGCGTCTGTTGGGCGATGTGGATCGACTGTTGGCGACCATCTTGGTGGTCAATAACCTGGTCAATATCTGCATCACCATCCTCACGGCCGCCATCATCGACTCGCTCTTCGAGTTCCACCGTTTCGACTTCCTCTTCAAGACCGTGCTGGTCACCTTCCTTCTGCTCTTGTTTGGTGAGGTCCTGCCGAAGGTCTTTGCACAGACCATCCCCCTGAAGTTTGCCCGTCTGGTGGCTCGCCCGTTGCTCATTATGCGCACGTTGGTCAGCCCCTTGGCGATGATTTTGGTGAAGACCGGCAACACCATCAGTGAGCGCACGGCTCACCGCAGCGAAATCTCGCTCGATGAGTTGGCCGATGCCGTCGATATGACCCAGACCGAAAGCCCCGAGGAGCACGTGATGTTGTCGGGTATCGTCAGCTTTGTGGGTACGGAGGCGCAGGCCATCATGAAGCCCCGAGTGGATATGACGGCTGTAGCCCTGACGGCCGACTACGAGACCCTGAAACGCATCATCATCGAGTCGGGTTTCTCGCGTATTCCCGTCTATGACGAGGATTTGGACAACATCAAGGGTACGCTCTACGTCAAGGACCTGATGCCCTACATCAAGCGTGGCAACGAGTTCGGCTGGCAGCAGTTTATCCGCAAGCCCTTCTACATTCCGCCCCATAAGAAGATTAACGACCTGTTGGAGGATTTCCAGACCAACAAGGTTCATATGGCCATCGTGGTGGATGAGTATGGCTCGACGCTCGGTCTGGTCTCGCTGGAGGATATCATCGAGGAGATTATCGGTGAGATTTCGGACGAGAGCGATGCCGACGAGAAGCACTACACCAAACTCGACGCCTCGACCTATCTGTTCGAGGGTAAGACCCACATTGTCGATTTCGAGCGTATCCTGGACCTCGACGAAGAGACCTTTGCCGATGTGCAGGGCAATGCCGAGACGCTGGGCGGTCTGATGCTGGAGCTGAAGCGGGACTTCCCCCGCAAGGGCGATAGTTTTACCACCCACAACATCCGTTTCACGGTCAGCGAAATGGACAACCACCGCATTGATAAAATCAAGGTGGAGATTCTATGACACCCCTTCCTCTTCCCCTTTTAGTTGTTGAGCGCATTATGCCCTCGGCACAGCTCCGTAGTTCGGTCACCGACGAGGAGTGGGCCGAGTCGGAGCGTTTTGGCTCCGAACAGCGTCGTGCGGAGTGGCTTACATGGCACGCCGTAGTGCATCGGGTCTTGGGGCGTGATGCAAAGGTGCGCTATAACGAGGTGGGGGCCCCCTATGTCGAGGAAAGTGAGATCTGTTTTTCGGTCAGCCACTCAAAATCCCTTCTTGCCGTACTCTTCAGCGAACGACGCTGCGGGGTCGATATGGAGCGTCTGGACCGTCGCTTCGACCGCATTTCGAGTAAATACCTCACTCCCGAAGAGCAACGTTTGGGCTGCGATGCCCGTTTTATGGCTGCCGCCTGGAGTGCCAAGGAGGCGTTGTATAAGTATGTCGGCGAGAAGGGGTTGTCGCTCTTGGAACAGATACGCATTGTGGCCTACGAGGCGGGCCACTCCATCACGGCACAAATAAAAGATGGAGAGCCATTACAGCTCTCCATCCGTGAATACAGTCTCGACGACGGCATCTATCAAGCCGTCACCATCGACTAAAGCCCCAACTTCTTGGCAATGTCCTTCGGCAGGGCCTTCTTATTGACCATCAGGTCGGTCGTCTTGTAGGCCACAAAGCTCTTCGAGAAGTACCAGAAACCATCGTAAGGTTTCACCGTATCCCACGAATTCTGCACCTTGTAGTAAGCCGTACCGTTCTGATCGACGGCCGTACCCATAATTACCATACCGTGGTCATCGGTGGTCTCCCAATTATCGAAGGCCTCCTGACGCAGCTCCTGCGTAATCTCACGCTCCTTGCCCGGCTTGTCGAACGAGTAGAGAGCCGCCTCACGCTCACGGGCCGTCATAGCACCCCAACGCTCGGCCTCGGTACCGCTCATCGACTTGGGATCCATCTCGGGAACCACACCGATGGCCTTCGTGCGGCTGAAGCCCTTCTCGCTTACATCCGTACCCCAAGCCAGCGAGTAGCCCTGCTCCAAGGCGTGATCTACGACACGCATCATCTCCTCCAAGGGGAGGTTATAGACCTCACCGCCCATCCAGTTGTCGGGAACCTCCAGTACGAACGTTTCGTAGAAGGGGTGGTGGGTGAACGACGAGATGTCGATGTAGTTGTCCATATCGATGGGCAGCGATGCGGCATACGAAGCGGGGGTGTACTCCTTGCCCTCCCAGGTGAAGGTCTCGGGCAGCGGGCCGAAGTACTCATCCAAAATGGCGTTGAAGCCACGCTTCCAAGCGGTCGAGAGGGCACGACGCGACGACTCACCGGCACGGATTACGGCATCCAAATAGGCCTTCATCACGGCCGTAAGCTCGTGGAAGTCGGGCAGGTCGGTGCCGTAGTTCAACCCCTTATAGACCTCGAAGGGAACGATGCCGTGCTTCTTGATGACATCCGTTACGTCGTGGGCAGCACCACCCTCGGCGAAGTTCAGCGAGCCGTGCATACGCACATAACGCTCGGCCTTGTCGAGGTACGAGAGGCGTACGACATACATCTCCGAGAGGTGTACGGCCTTGCCGCCCTCCTTGATAATCTCGTTCTCGAGG
The DNA here is from genome assembly GCA_017436185.1 of Alistipes sp. The sequence continues at coordinate 63,430 of JAFSDP010000004.1, forward strand.
AACGAGAGGGTCGAGTAGCACCAACACGTGCCGCTACGGTTCTGATTCTTGACGGGCGTCGTCTCCAGCACCTTCACATCGGTGAACTGGTAGCCCTTCTTCTCCTCGGCCTTCTCGGCCTCTTGTGCAACAGCTGCCATCGTGCAACCGATTGCCAAAATGAGGGTTAAAAATTTCTTCATTGCGGTATAAATTTTAAGGTTTGTTCTTGGTTTAGCGGCGCTTCGACTTATTGATAATCTCCAAGCATCCCTCGTAGGTCAGCTCCTCGATTTTGGCCCCCTTCGGCAGGCGGTAGTTCTTCCCCTTGTAGGCGATGTAGGCGCCATAGGGGCCCTGCTTGATCAAGAGCTCCTGATCCTCGTCGAAGGTGCGCAGCGGGGTGCGGGCTGCCACCGCCGTTGCCTCCTTGGCCTTCACCAGCTCCACGCAACGTTCGTAGGTCACCGTGTAGGGGTCGTCGCCCTTTTGCAACGAGGTGAACGACTTGCCGTGGCGGATGTAGGCGCCGTAGCGACCGATGCCGACCACCAACTCTTCGCCATCCAACTCACCCACCGTGCGGGGCAGGGCGAACAGTTCGAGTGCCTCCTCTAAGGTGATGGCCTCGATGAGCTGGCCCTTCTTGAGCGATGCGAAGCGGCTCTTCTCACCCTCCTCGCCCTCGATCTCAACCATCGGGCCGTAACGACCGATGCGGGCACGCACAACGTGGCCCGTAGCGGGATCCACGCCCAACTCACGCACCTGGCTGGTGCGGTCGGTCTGGGTGCCGATGGCCTCCTCGACCATCTGGTGGAAGGGCGAGTAGAAGCTGTCAATCATCGTGTGCCAGGTGATTTCGCCCTCGGCAATGCGGTCAAACTCCTTCTCGACCGAGGCCGTGAAGTTGTAATCGACAATGGGGGCAAACTGCGCCTCGAGGTAGTCGTTTACCAACATACCGATGTCGGTGGGCGAGAGGCGGTTACGCTCCTTGCCGAAGCTTTCGGAGAGCTGCTTCGACGTCAGGCGTCCACCCGTCAGCGTGAGCTGCGTGTAGTTGCGCTTCTGGCTCTCGCGACTCTGCTTCTCGACATAGCCACGATTGATGATGGTGGTGATGGTGGGGGCGTAGGTCGAAGGACGACCGATACCCAGCTCCTCCAGACGCTTTACGAGCGAAGCCTCGTTATAACGGGCCGGTGCCATCGTGAAACGCTCGGTGGCGGTAATCTGCTTGGCGGTGAGTTGCTCGCCGGCCGTCAGGTGGGGCAGTACCCCCTCGTGGCCCTCGTTCTGCTGCTCCTCATCGACCGACTCGGAGTAGAGACGCAAGAAACCGTCGAAGCGAATCACCTCACCCTGTGCCACAAACTGATACTCCGAGCCACCAATCTCGATGGTAATGGTGGTGCGGTCCAGCTCGGCGGGCACCATCTGCGAGGCTACCGTGCGCTTCCAAATCAGGTCGTAGAGACGCTTCTCAGCCGTTGTGCCGTCGATGGTCTGGCGATCGATGTAGGAGGGGCGGATGGCCTCGTGGGCCTCCTGGGCACCCTTGCTCTTGGTCTTATAGTTGAACCAGCGGTGGTACTCCTCGCCAAAGTGCTTGGTTACCTCCTCCTTGCACTGGGCCAGGGCCTGCGTGGCCAGATTGACCGAGTCGGTACGCATATAGGTAATGAAACCCTGCTCGTAGAGGTGCTGCGCTACGGACATCGTCTGCGATACACTCATACCGAGCTTGCGACCCGCCTCCTGTTGCAGGGTCGAGGTGGTGAAGGGGGGCGCCGGGAAACGCTGTGCGGGCTTCTCCTCGCTCTTGATTACTCTAAACGAAGCACCCTTGCACGACTGCAAGAAACTTTCGGCCTCCTCACGGGTGTCGAAACGTTTCGTCAGCTCGGCCTTGAAGAGGGTCTTCTCGGCATCGTTCTCCGAGTAGAATTGAGCCACTACACGGAAGTAGGGGGTCGATTGGAAGGCGATGATTTCACGCTCACGCTCCACAATCAGACGCACGGCAACCGACTGCACACGACCTGCCGAGAGCGACGGACGCACCTTCTTCCACAGCACGGGCGAGAGCTCAAAGCCCACCAGACGGTCCAACACACGGCGGGCCTGCTGGGCATTGACCAGGTTCATATCGACCGTACGGGGCGACTCGATGGCCTCCAGAATAGCCTTCTTGGTAATTTCGTGGAAGACGATACGCTTCGTCTTCTCAATGGGGAGACCCAACACTTCGGTCAGGTGCCATGCGATGGCCTCTCCTTCGCGGTCTTCATCGGAAGCCAGCCACACGGTCTTGGTCTTGGCCAACTTCGTCAGCTCGCTGACAATCTTCTTCTTGTCGGCCGGAATCTCGTAGATGGGGGCAAACCCCTCGCCTACGTGGATACCCAGGTCTTTCTTCGCCAGGTCACGGATGTGGCCGAAACTGGAGCGTACCATAAAGTCGCTGCCGAGAAATTTCTCGATGGTCTTGGCTTTGGCCGGTGACTCGACAATTACTAAATTTTCCTGCATAAGTTGCTATCTATATCTCTTGTTATTCGCTCAATATCTAAAAACACGAAAACCTAAGTTCGATGACTTAGGTTTCGCTTTTCCAGCTTGATACTAACGTATCATATTGTAGGTCAGTGTGATTCGGATTGGCGCCTCGAGCGGTTGGCTTTCGTCGGCCGCCACGCCCTGCACAAAACTTATCGGGTAGGCGTAACAGCTGTAGGCCTCGGGGCCGAGATAAATGGTACGGCCCTGCACCTTTTCAATATCTACCTCGCGTCCCTCCTTTTCGGCCGTTCGACACTCCTCGCGGTAGGCGTTCCAAAGCTGCTGCATATAGCCCGTGATGTTCATCGCATAGCAACCGTGCGAACGGTTGATGTAGCCGTCGTAGTCGAGCGAGCCATCACCCTCGGCCGAGTAGGCATAGTCCGAAATGTTCTTCAGGTTCTTGAAGTCGAGGTACATACCCAGACGGCTCTGGGCGTTGTCCATCTCGTCGATGAGCGTTTGGTACTTCTCGCCCATCCCGCTCGGCGTGATCGAAAGGTAGTCGTAGATCGACGAGGGGAAGTAGATGTGCATCATCGCCTGCGAGAAGGCCAGCGTCGAGAAGGTCTTGCCCGACTCCTCGTATTCGTCCTTGAGGATCTTCTCCAGCTGGGCAAAGTACTCCTCGGTAAAGGTCAATTGGGAGATCACGCCGCCCATACCCTCAATGACGAGGTTGCCCGTTTCGGCTCGCTCCGTGGCGGTCTCGTTGATGGTGGTGAGGTCCAGTCCCATCGAGCCTTGTGCGTAGTCGTGGTCGAAGTGGTTGACCGAGACGTTGCTGTTGCCATACTGCGAGTCGATGAAGTAGAGCACCATACCAATGGTATCCTTGATGAGGGTGGGGTCCTCCTTACGGCGGTTACGGCCATAAATCGAGAGGGCCGACTCCTCCAACAGGGTCGAATAGATGGCACCCTCGGCATCCGAGGCCACCTCCTTATTGACGGGGCGGATGTAGATGCCCTTGAACTCCTCGAGCCACTGCTTCATGCTGTCGGGCGAGTAGATCGAATAGTCGTTTTTGTATTTGCCCTCCTTGAGGAAGAGACGATCGACATAGGCACGACCTGCCTCGGTCGGGGTCAGCGTGATGGCCTTCTTCGAGGGGCCGATCTTGCCACCCACCGAGAATGTGAACAATACCTCGTCGCCCACAACGCCCTGCTCCTCGGGGTTGTAGTTGAGGTAGAAGACCGAGTCTTCCTTATCTTTCAGATAGTCGTTCGAGGTCACCTCATAGATGGCAAACTCCTGCACATAGGTCGTGTCGCCACCGTACGAACTCAGATTGACCAACAGCTGAATCGAGTCGAAGATGGGGCGGTAGCCGAAGTAACCCGAATCGACCGCATAGAAGTTGGTCAGCTGGGTCATAAAGCCTGCCGAGCGGGTACCGAGCTGCTCGTTGCGCGAGGCGCCAAAGTAGCCATAGGCTACGTTCGAGCTTACGATTGAGTCGGTCTGGTAGAGTCGGGTCTCGACAAACTTACGGGGATTGATGTTATCCAACACCAAGTGGCCGGCCTTCATCTGCTGATTCTCGGGTACCAGGTTGCCGCCGAGCGTATAATCGACCTCTACGTTGCAAGCCGACAGCCCCACGAGGACCATCGCAAGGAGCGTCAGCAGGCGACCGATATTACTGAATTTCATCATAGAAGCGGTTGTAATTATCGAAAAAGTCTGCCTCGTCGGGCGACTGGTACTCCAACACGGGTTTTCCGCTTTGACGCACAATCTCCACCATTGCGGGATCGATCTGCTCGGAGGCCAGCACCACGCCGTCGGCATATTGAAGAACGAAGCGGCAGAGGTTTTCGTATGAAGGATCGCTCAAAATCTCCAAATTTTTGTCCGTCACCCCCTCGCCTGCAATCTTCGAGGCGAACTCGGGGGCGAGTTTTCCGGCGGGGTGGTCGCCATAGAGCGATACGACAACCTTCACGTCGCGGAAGATGGGGTCATCGGCAAAGACACGCTTCAGATAGACCGGAGCTACGGCCGAGAACCAGCCGTGGCAGTGGACCACCGTAGGTGCCCAACGCAGCTTCTTGACCGTCTCCAACACGCCACGGGCGAAGAAGATGGCACGCTCGTCGTTGTCGGCAAAGGCCTCCTCGGTCTCGGGATCGAGCAGCACGGCCTTGCGGGCAAAGTAGTCGTCGTTGTCGATGAAGTAGATCTGTACACGGGCCGAGGGAATCGACGCCACCTTGATGATGAGCTGGTGGTCGTTGTCGTCGATGATGAGGTTCATACCCGACAGGCGGATGACCTCGTGCAGCTGATGGCGGCGTTCGTTGATGCAACCATAGCGGGGCATAAACGAGCGGATCTCGTTGCCTCGCTCCTGCATCGCCTGCATCAGTCGGCGGCAAAGTGTGGAGTGCTCCGTTTCGGGAAGATAGGGCATTATCTCCTGACACAAATACAGAATCTTGTTAGCCATATATAGATGGTTTTATGGTGCAAAGATAGTGAAAAAAATCGAAATTTTCAGCCCGCTACAAAATCAACATTGCGTCGCCGTAGGTGCCAAAGCGGTAACCCTCTTCGTGGGCCACCTGGTAGGCCTGCATCACCAGATCGTACCCGCCAAAGGCGGCTACCATCATCAGCTGCGTAGAGTAGGGGAGGTGAAAATTCGAGACCATGGCGTCGGCCACGGAAAAGTCGTAGGGGGCGAAGATGAACTTGTTGGTCCAACCCTCGTCGGCCTTGATCATACCGCCCGTCGAGGTCACCGTCTCCAGGGCACGCATCACGGTCGTACCAATCGAAACCACCTTCTTGTGGTTGCGCTTGGCGGCATTGACCGCCTCGGCCGTTTCGGGCGAGACGATGTACTGCTCGGAGTCCATCTTGTGCTTCGACAGATCCTCGACATCGACGGTGCGGAAGTTGCCCAGACCGACGTGCAGCGTCAGGAAGGCACGCTCTACGCCCTTGATCTCCATACGCTTCATCAGGTGCTTCGAGAAGTGCATACCGGCCGTCGGGGCGGCTACTGCTCCCTCCTTCTCGGCGAAGATGGTCTGGTAGCGCTCGGCATCCTCCGGCTCGACCTTCTCACGCACCCAGCGGGGCAGCGGCGTCTCGCCCAGGGCAAAGAGGGCCTTCTTGAACTCCTCGTACGATCCATCGAAGAGGAAGCGCAGCGTACGACCACGCGAGGTGGTGTTGTCGATGACCTCGGCCACCAACAGGTCGTCATCGCCGAAGTAGAGCTTGTTGCCGATGCGGATCTTACGGGCCGGATCGACCAGCACATCCCACAGACGCAACTCACGGTTCAACTCACGCAAGAGGAAAATCTCGATCTCGGCACCCGTCTTCTCCTTGTTGCCGTAGAGACGTGCCGGAAAGACCTTCGTGTCGTTGAAAACGAAGAGATCCTCCTCGTCGAAATAGTCCAGAATATCACGGAAATAACGATGCTCGATCGTGCCCGTCTGACGGTTGATGACCATCAAACGCGAATCGTCTCGGTTGATGGTCGGATGTTGGGCCATTTCAGGCGCAAATTCGTAACCGTATTGCGATAATTTCATAGGTTAACCTGTATTTTTCGAGTTTTGAGTAAAAAACAATCTAATTTAATACGCAAAAAAGACTATTTTGTTTCAGCCTCATCCAACTTTTTTTCTTCTAACATAGCGAGTTGCTCCAAAAAGTCGGTCAGTTGCCACCCGTTTTCGACCGTGAAGCCGCCGCTTCGGGTGCGACGCAGCGACGTAAGGTGGGCACCGCTTTGGCAGGCACGACCCAATTCGTCGGCCAGCGAGCGGATGTAAGTGCCTCGGCTGCAACGAACTCGGAGCTTCAGGTCGGGCAATTGCATCTGCTCGACCTGCATTTCGTAGATGTTGATGAGTGATTGGCGCAGCTCGACCGTCTCGCCCGCACGGGCAATCTCGTAGGCACGCAACCCCTCGACCTTCTTGGCCGAGTAGAGCGGGGGCGATTGCAGTCGCTCGCCCGAGAGCGAACGCAGGGCCTCATCGATCATCGTGGGGGTGATGTGGCGCCAGGGGTAGGTGAAGTCGATGGTGTGCTCCTTGTCGTAGCTCGGCGTGGTGGCGCCGAAGCGAACATCTGCCACATACTCCTTCTCCTCGGCTTGGAGCTGATCGACCAGCTTGGTTGCCTTGCCGATGCAGACCAGCAGCACACCCGAGGCCAACGGATCGAGCGTGCCGGCGTGTCCCACCTTGATTTTGCGGTAGCCGCAGCGGCGCAGGGCGTATTTGATTTTACGCACCACGTCGGCCGAGGTCCAGTAGAGGGGCTTGTCGATGACGGCGATGTAGCCCTCCGTGAAGTTCAGCCCCGTGAGGTCGTGTTGAGTATTCATTCGTTAGCAGAGGGTGCCGATGATGGCCACCAGACCCACCACGGCGCAGTAGAGGGCAAACCAGATGAGTTTGCCTCGCTTGACGATTTCAATCATAAATTTGCAGGCCAGGGCGCCCGATACAAAGGCGGCCACAAAACCGCTGATCAGTACCCCTGTCTCGACACTCATAGCAGCCATCTCGCCCGAGAGAATATCGAGCAGCATCTTTCCCAAAATCACGGGGATGACCATAATGAAGGAGAAGTGGGCTACCTTCGACTTTTCGCAGCCGAGCAGCAGACCCGTAGCGATGGTCGAGCCCGAGCGGGAGAGGCCGGGCATCGTGGCGGCAGCCTGTGCCAGACCGATGATGAAGGCATCACGGGTGGTGATTTCGCTACGCTGGCGGGGCTTGGCGTAGTAGGCAAAGGTCAAGAGGGCGGCCGTCAGCAGGAGCATCAGCCCCACAAACCAGAGCGACGAGAAGAGGGCCTCGATTTGGTCGGCAAAGAGGACGCCTACCACACCGGCCGGAATCATCGAGACCACCACGTTGAGGATGTAACGCTGTTCGTCGTTGAAGTGCTTCGAGAAGGCACCACACAGCAACTGCCACAGCTCACGCCACAGCACCACGATGGTGCTCAGTACGGTAGCGGCGTGCAACGTGACATCGAAGGTGATGTTGTTCTCCAACTCCACCCCCAACAGCTCCTTGGCCAACTGCAGGTGACCGCTCGACGAAACGGGCAGAAACTCGGTAATGCCTTGCACAATACCGAGCAGAATGGCTTGTAAGGTATCCATCGTGGCTCTTGGTTATTTGTACTGTTGCCAAATCAGTGCCGAAGCACCCAGGATGGCGGCATTCTTGCCCTGAATACCGCTCGGAAGCAGCTGCACCTTGTTTTTGAAGGCGTACATCACATTCTCCTCCATATACCACTTCGTAGGCTCGAAGATGTGCTTGCCGGCCTTGGCCAGACCACCAAACAGGAAGATGGCCTCGGGCGAGGTGATGGTGATGGCGTCGGCCAGGGCACGACCCAACTTTTCGCCCGTCACACGGAAACACTCCTTGGCAATCGGGTCACCCTTGTCGGCGGCGTCCGAGATCATTGCCGAATCGAAATCCTTGAAGGGAATCTCACGCAGCGGGCTGGCGTCGTTCATCGTAGCCATCAGCTCGAAGGCCGTGCGCTTGATACCCGTTGCCGAAACGTAGGTCTCCAGACAGCCTCGACGACCGCAGCCGCACTCACGACCGCCTCGCTCGACAATCACGTGGCCGAACTCGCCGGCAAAACCGTCGTGGCCGTAGATCAACTCGCCATTGGCCACAAATCCCGAACCGAGACCCGTTCCCAACGTGATCATAATAAAATCCTTCATCGTCTTGGCGTTGCCATAGACCATCTCGCCGATGGTGGCGGCGTTGGCGTCGTTGGTGATCAACACCTTCACCCCGCCAAAGGCAGCCGACAGGTCGTCGGCCAGAGCGAAAAGACGACGATTCTCGTCACGATTTGTGTCCTCTTTGCGGAACTTCCACAAGTTGGCCGGCTGCTCGATTTTGCCGCTGTGGTAGTTGGCATTGGGGGCGCCGATGCCGATGCCGACCAACTCGTACTCGAACTCGATGCTGTGGGCCATCGTGCGCAGCGCGCGGCTCAAATCTTCTACGTATGAGGGATAATCCTCCACGTGGGGATATTTGCGGGTGGAGATAACCGATTCGGCATATACATCGCCCTTCTCATCGACCATTCCGAAGGCCGTATTGATACCTCCGATGTCGATGCCGATAGCAAGTTTTTTCATTCTTAAAAAAATTATAAAACAAATTTGGTCCTCAAAGTTACGGGAAAAATTCGGCAGGTACAAAGTTTTTTCTTAAATTTGCTCATCAATAGACCAAAAAACGAAAAATGAGAATGAAAAGTGCCGATCAATTGTGCGAAATGGTTGAAAATTACCTCGCTCAGATAGATATTCCCGTCGAGCCGGAGCTGCTCTACACCCCCATTGTCTATTCGCTGACCGGTGGCGGAAAGCGATTGCGTCCCGTCTTGCTGTTGCTCACGCGGTCGATCTACGACGACCGGGCCCACGAGGCGTTGCCTGCGGCGGCCGCCATCGAGGTCTTCCACAACTTCACGCTGCTGCACGACGATATTATGGACAACGCTATGTTGCGTCGCGGCAAGCCGTCGGTCTATGCCAAGTGGGGCAAGAATGTGGCCATTTTGTCGGGCGATGCAATGATGATTAAGGCCTATCAGCTCCTCGGCAAGGTCAATTCGCCCGAGTTGGCCCGCATCCTTTCGGTCTTTACGCAGACCGCCTTGGAGGTGTGCGAGGGACAGCAGTACGATATGGATTTCGAGAGCAAGCCGAAGGTCTCGGTGGTGGAGTATATGCGGATGATTGAGCTCAAGACCTCGGTCTTGTTGGCCGGTGCAGTGGTCATCGGTGCCATTCTGGGCGGTGCCTCGGAGGAGGATTGTAAGGCGCTGCGCCGCTTTGCCATCGAGTTGGGCCTGGCCTTCCAGTTGCAGGATGACCTGCTCGACAGCTACGGCGATGAGCGTCTGGGTAAGGCCATCGGCGGCGATATTTTGGAGGGCAAGAAGACCTACCTGATGATTACGGCAATGAGCCGTGCCACCGAGGAGCAGCGTGAGGTGTTGCGTACGACCCACCTCGATAACCACCTCTCGCGTGCCGAGAAGATTGCCCGTGTGAAGGCTCTCTACGACGAGTTGGATATTCCCCGCCTGACGGAACAGCAGATTTCGGTACGCTTCGAACGTGCCCTTGCGCTACTCGATACGCTCAATGCCCCCGCCGAGCGAGTGGCTCCCTTGCGTGCCTACGCCTTGAGCCTGATGGGCCGCAACAACTAATCTACGACGAGCAACAATGAAGCGAAGCGACATCGAACTGATGGCCCCTGTGGGGTCGTACGAAGCGCTGGCCGCCGCCATCGAGGCGGGTGCCGACTCGGTCTATTTCGGGGTGGGCAAACTCAATATGCGTTCGGCCTCGGCGGCCAACTTCACCCTCGACGACCTGGCCCAAATTGTGGCTACGGCCCACGCTGCAGGGGTGAAGGCCTACCTGACGGTCAATACCATCGTCTATGAGGACGAACTGCGTACCGTGCAGCAGGTCATCGACCGTGCCCGCCGTGAGGGGGTCGATGCCATCATTGCCACCGATATGGCCGCCATCCTCTATGCCCGTCGCATCGGACAAGAGGTCCACATCTCGACCCAAAGCAATATCTCGAACTCCGAGGCCGTCAAATTCTTCTCGCAGTGGGCCGATACGGTGGTCCTGGCACGGGAATTGACCCTCGAGCAGGTCGAGACCATCCATCGAGCCATTGTCGAGAACGACATCCGAGGCCCAAAGGGCGAGTTGGTCGAGATCGAAATGTTTGCTCACGGTGCCCTCTGTATGTCCATTTCGGGAAAATGTTACCTCTCGCTCTACGAGACCAACTGCTCGGCCAACCGAGGAGCCTGTCGCCAACTTTGCCGCCGCAAATACACCGTGCGGGACAAGGAGACGGGGGCCGAGTTGGACATCGACGGCCGCTATGTCCTTTCGCCCAAAGACCTCTGCACGATCGACTTTCTGGACCGTTTCATCGCAAGTGGCGTGAAGGTGCTCAAAATCGAGGGCCGAGCCCGAGGTGCCGAGTACGTAAAGCGGGTGGTCGAATGCTACGACGAGGCGCTGCGGATGATGGAGCGGGGCGAGTACAACCCCACGACCGCTGCCACCCTGAAAGAGCGGCTGGCTACGGTCTTCAACCGAGGCTTCTGGGAGGGCTACTATGCAGGCCGCCCCGTAGCCGAGCATAGCGAGAACTACGGCTCGGCCGCCACCCGCCGCAAGGTCTATGTGGGCAAGGTGGTCAATTTCTATAAGAAGATCTCGGTTGCCGAGGTGCTTGTTGAGGCCGCTCCGTTGGAGGTGGGCGAGGAGATCTTCTTTATGGGTGCCACGACCGGTGTGGCCGAACAACGCTTGGAGGAGTTGCACGGCCCCGACGGGGAGACGACGGCTCGGGTCGAGCAGGGGGTGCTCTGCGCCATCCGTACCGAGGCGCTGATTCGCCGTGGCGACCAACTCTATAAATTTGTAGAAGCATAACCAAAACGATGGATCGACCCTTGGTGTTGGGGCTGGGCGAGGCCCTTTGGGACAGGGACCGCATTCGGGGCGAAAGAACACCCGGTGGGGCACCGATCAATTTTGCCTACTACGCCACCCGCCACCAAATGCAGGGAGTGGCCGTCAGTGCCATCGGTCGGGATGCGCAGGGCGAGGAGCTTAAAACCTGCTACACTACGCACGGCATCCAAACCGAGTTGGTGGAGGTCGATTGGCCGACGGGGTGGGCCGAGACCTACCTCGATGAGGCGGGCGAACAACGCTTCACGATAGGCGACGAGGTGGCCTACGACCACCTTCCCGTAACGCCCCGCTTCGAGGAGTTGGCTCGTGCGGCCTCGGCCGTCTGTTTCGGCACGTTGGCCTGCCGTACGCTGACAACCCGCCACACCATCGAATACCTCTTGTCGCTGACCTCCCCCTCGGCTTTGCGAATCTATGACATCAACCTTCGGCCGCCCCACTATTCCGCCGAACTTATCGAAGGGTTGCTTCATCGAGCCAATGTGTTGAAACTCAACGCCGAGGAGTTGCAGGTGCTCCGCACCCTGTACCCCCTGCCGCTCGACGAGGAGGCCGCCTGCCGTTGGCTGATGGAGCAAAACGACCTTCGGATGGTGGTTCTGACGGCGGGTGCTGCGTATAGTGCCATCTACACCTCCGAGCAAAGCTCTGTGCTGCCTACGCCTGCTGTCGAACTGAGCGACGAGGCCGATACGGTGGGGGCGGGCGATGCCTTCACGGGTACGCTGGTGGCCTCGCTGTTGCGGGGTCTGCCGCTTGCGAAGGCCCACCAAGAGGCCGTTCGAGAGGCTGCCGAGGTTTGCCGCATTCGGGGAGCGTGGCGGTAAAAAGTTTCAAAACCGAAAAATAATTGCTACCTTTGTCAATGTACTAAAAACAGATAAAGCTATGTTTGCACCTTCGACCTATAAGGCACGTCGCAAGACGCTTTGCGAGAAGATCGCTTCGGGTCTGATTCTGATTCCGGGCAACACCTTCTCGCCCAACAACTACCCCAACAACGCCTACTATTTCCGTCAGGACTCCACCTTCCGCTACTACTTCGGCCTGAATACCCCCACCTTGGCGGGTATCTTGGATGCCGAGACGGGCGAGGCGGCACTCTATGGCGACGACTTCACCGTCGAGGATATCATCTGGACGGGCCCCCAGCCCACGCTGCGTGAGCAGGCTGCCGAGGTGGGTGTCGAGAAGAGCTACCCCCTCTCAACCATCGCCGACCACCTCTCGGAGGCCATCCGTCTGGGTCGCCGCATTCACTTCCTGCCCCCCTACCGAGGCGAGACGAAACTCTGGATGTCGGAGCTGCTGGGCATTGCCCCCGCCAAACTGCACGACTACAAATCGGTCGAGCTGATGATGGCCGTGGCCGAGATGCGTGAGAAGAAGTCCGACGAGGAGATCGAGGAGTTGGAGGCCGCCTTCGAGATTGGCTATCGAATGCACACGCTGGCGATGCAGATGTGCCGCCCGGGTGTCATCGAGCGGGAGATTGCCGGTGCGCTGGAGGGTATCTCGAAGCGTTACGGGCAGGGTGTTTCGTTTCCGACCATTGTGTCGCAACACGGCGAGACGCTCCACAACCTCAATTGCGACGGCGTGTTGGAGGAGGGTCGCCTGCTGCTGGTGGATGGCGGCGGCGAGACCCTGAGCGGCTACTGCTCCGACCATACCCGTACCTACCCCGTGAGCGGTAAGTTCAGCGACATTCAGCGTGACATCTACAACATCGTCCTCAAGGCCCACGACGAGGTGGCCAAGCTCGTAGTTCCGGGGATGATGTACAACGACGTACACCTGGCCTCCTACCGCATCTTGGCCGAGGGGCTGATTGGGGTGGGCCTGCTGCACGGCACGGCCGACGATGCCGTGGCAAGCGGTGCAATGACGATGCTGATGCCCCACGGCCTGGGTCACGGCCTGGGTATGGATGTGCACGACTGCGAGGCGATGGGCGAGCGCAGCTTCGACTTCTCGTCGATTGCCGAGCGTGCTGCCGCCTCGGCCACCTGCATCTACCGCAAGGCCTGGCGTCTGATGCCCGGCACCGTCTTGAGCGATGAGCCGGGGCTCTACTTCATCCCCGCCTTGATCGAGAAGTGCAAGTCCGAAGGCCTCTACAAGGGCATCGTCGATTACGATCGCCTTGCCGCCTATTACAACTTCGGCGGCATCCGCATCGAAGATGACCTGATTGTCACCGACACCGGTTGCCGTATGATTGGTCGCGACAAGCACATTCCCATTACCATCGAGGAACTTGAAGCCATCATCGGAAAGTAGTTTTTTGATTTTATAGGGCAGCTTTTGCTCTTCCTTGTCCGCCCCGAATGGGCAGTACGTCAAGTACAGCCCATCCGGGGCGAACTGCGTTCATAGCAAAATCTGCACCTCTAAAATCAAAAAACAGGCGGGTGGGGGTGTGGTGGTGGGTGTATAAAGAACTTAAAGATAGTAAAGACCTTAAAGAGTTTAAGGTTTTTTTGCCGGCTTCGTTAATCTCTTTCATATCCTTAAAATCTTTAATCTCTTTTCTCATTTTCCCCTAAAAATTCCCTTTTTTGCGTGATTTTTTATGTATTTGATTTGGTTTTGTCGTTTTTTTTGTATTTTTATACTCTGTAATCCTAAAACGAAACCTTAAAACGAAACGGATATGAAAAATTATTCAGCAAAAGAGATCAAGAACATCGTTCTTATTGGCGCGCCCGGCTCGGGAAAAACTACCCTTGCCGAAGCGATGGCTTATGAAGGGAAGGTCATCGACCGCAGGGGTAGTATCGAGACCAACAACACGCTCTCGGACAATACGGATATCGAGCACGAGTACAAACGCTCGATCTATTCGACCATCCTCTTCACCGAGTTTATGGAGCGCAAGCTCAACATCATCGACTGCCCGGGTTCGGACGACTTCTGCGGAAGCCTCTTCTCGGCCTTCAAGGTGGGTGACGTCGGTGTTTTCTGCTTCAACGCCGCCAATGGCTGGGAGGTAGGTAGCGAGATTCAGGCCCGCTATGCACGCCTTCTGAACAAGCCCGTGATCGGTGTCATCAACCAGCTCGATAGCGACAAGGCCAACTTCGAGGCTTCGTTCGAGTCGATCAAGGCTGCTTCGCGCGTAACGCCCGTTATCGTACAATATCCCGTAAACCAGGGTACCGAGTTTGATGCCTTCATCGACGTGCTGTTGATGAAGATGTATCGCTTCAAGGACCACGACGGTCACCGCGAGGAGCTGGAGATTCCCGCCGAGGAGATGGAGCGTGCCCAGGAGCTGAACCGTGAGCTGGTGGAGGCTGCTGCCGAGCACGACGATGCCCTGATGGAGCTCTACTTCGAGAAGGGTACCCTGACGCAGGACGACATCCGTGCCGGTCTGAAGATCGGTCTGTCGAAGCGTGCCGTGATGCCTATCTTCTGCGCCAGCGGTAAGCGTGACATCGGTACGAAGCGTCTGATGGAGTTCATCATCAACGTGGCTCCCGGCCCGCTGAAGGCTCCCGCATTCCTCTCGACCGAGGGTGCCGAGGTGGTAGCCGACGATGCCGCTCCCGCCGTAGCCTTTGTATTCAAGAGCCAGGTGGAGCAGCACATTGGCGAGATCACCTACTTCCGTGTAGTTCGTGGTAAGATCACCGAGGGTATGGACCTGGTGAACACCCGCACGCAGAACAAAGAGAAGATTTCGCAGCTCTTCGCCGTTGCCGGCAAGAACCGCATCAAGGTAACCGAGCTGTCGGCCGGTGATATTGGTTGCACCGTGAAGCTGAAGGGCACGAAGGCCAACGACACGCTGGCAGCCCCCGCCGAGGTGGTAACCATCGAGCCTATCGTCTTCCCCGAGCCGCGCTACCGTGCCGCCATCAAGTGCAAGGAGCAGGGCGACGAGGAGAAGCTGGGCAAGATTCTCAATGAGGCCAAGAACGAGGATCCGACCATCCTGGTTGAGTACAGCAAGGAGCTTCGCCAGACCATCATTCAGGGTCAGGGTGAGCACCACCTGAACATCCTCCGCACCCGCATCCAGAGCGAGAACAAGATCGAGTTCGAGTATATCGCACCCCGCATCCCCTACCGTGAGACCATCACGAAGGTGGCCCAGGCCGACTATCGTCACAAGAAGCAGTCGGGTGGTGCCGGCCAGTTTGGCGAGGTACATATGATTATCGAGCCCTACTACGAGGGTATGCCCGAGCCGAAGACCTACAAGACCGGCAAGGGTGAGATGATCGTAAACGTGAAGACCAAGGAGGAGTACGACCTGCCGTGGGGCGGTAAGCTGCAGTTCTACTCGGCTATCGTCGGTGGTGCCATTGATGCTCGCTTTATGCCCGCCATCCTGAAGGGTGTAATGGAGAAGATGGACCAGGGCCCGCTGACCGGTTCGTATGCCCGCGACATCCGCGTGGTGATCTACGACGGTAAGATGCACCCGGTAGATTCGAATGAGATTTCGTTTAAGCTGGCTGCCCGTAACGCCTTCAAGGAGGCCTTCCGTACGGCCGGTCCGAAGATTATGGAGCCTATCTACAACGTAGAGGTACTCGTTCCGAGCGAGTATATGGGTGCCGTGATGTCGGATTTGCAGAACCGCCGCGCCATGATTCTGGGTATGGAGCCTGACAAGGGCTTCGACCGCCTGAGCGCTACGGTACCTCTGGCCGAGCTGTACCGCTACTCGACGACGCTGTCGTCGCTGACGTCGGGCTCGGCAACCTACTCGATGAAGTTCGCCCAGTATGAGCAGGTTCCTGCCGATGTTCAGGACAAGCTCTTGAAGGCCTACACCGACGAGGACGAGGATTAAGACCTTACCAACCTACTATAAGCGAGAGGGAGCGGAACGCCGTGAGGCGGCCCGCTCCCTCGATTTTTGGAGCAGAGAAGCGTTGGGAGGTGAAAGTTGGGCGTTGAAAAAGAAAAGGGTGCCCAAACTTTTGGACACCCTTATTTTTTTATTGTCTTGAGGGTTGCACGGGATAACGCACCGGATTGGCGACATTGGGTGCAAACGAGACGGGGAGTATGTAGCGTACTCGTACCGCTCGTCCCTTTTGAATGCCCGGCTTCCATTTGGGCGACTTCTGCACTGCTTCTACCACCTCCTTGTCGAGCAGCGGATGTGCGCTGTGAATCACCTCGACGTTGCTCACCGAGCCATCCTTCTCGACCACAAATGCAACGGCTACCGCTCCGCCTATCTTCTTTTTGGCCAACACATAGGGGTAGGTGACGTGACGGATGACCCAAAGGCGGAATTTTTGCAGGTCGCCATTCTTGAAGGTAGGCAACTGATCAACCTTTGTGGCATTGATGGGCTTCTCCTCGTCGGTGGGCTCTTGGCCCATCAACGGCATCGCTAACCCCACGACCATCAATAGCAGCAGCAATCGTCTAATTTTTTAATTTTTAATCTTTAATTTTTAATTGGCACAGCCGAAGCCCTCCATCACCTGCTCCATCTTTTGGCGGATTTGGTCGGTGCAGAGGTTGCCGATCGACCCCTCGTGGGTGTGATGTACCTCACGGGTGGGTTGGTACTCGCCACGCTGCACCTGCATACCCACCTCACGGTAGGCCTCCCGGAACGGAACACCCGACAGCGCCAGACGATTGACATCCTCCACGGTGAAGAGGTAGTTGTAACGCTCGTCGTCGAGGATGTGATCGTTCACCTGCAGGTTCGAGAGCATAAAGTCGGCCATCTCGAGCGTCTTCTTCAGGCGCACCGTAGCAGGGAAGAGGATATCCTTCAGCAACTGCATCTCTCGATGGTAGCCCACGGGCAGGTTTGTCAGCATCAGGGCCATCTCGTTGGGAAGCCCTTGCAGGCGGTTGCACTGGCCACGCATAATTTCGAAGACATCGGGATTCTTTTTGTGGGGCATAATCGACGAGCCGGTCGTCAGGTTGTCAGGCAGCTTTACGAAGCCGAAATTCTGGCTCATAAAGAGGCACAAATCCATCGCCATACGCCCTACGGTGGCAGCTACAGCGGCCATTGCCGAGGCGGCGGCACGCTCACTCTTGCCTCGGCTCATCTGGGCAGCCACCACGTTGTAGTGCAGCGTCTCGAAGCCCAACAGGCGGGTTGTCATCGTGCGGTCGAGCGGGAACGACGAGCCATAGCCTGCAGCCGAGCCGAGCGGATTTTGGTTGGCAATGTCGTAGGCGGCAACCAAGAGGCGCATATCGTCGATGAGCGTCTCGGCGTAGGCACCAAACCAGAGGCCGAACGACGAGGGCATAGCCACCTGCAGGTGGGTGTAGCCCGGCATCAGCACCTCACGGTAACGCTCCGAAAGCTCTTGCAGGCGGTCGAAGAGGGCACGCACTTCGTGGGCAATCGACTGCAACTCGTTACGCAGAAAGAGCTTCAAATCGACCAACACCTGGTCGTTGCGCGAACGACCCGAGTGGATCTTCTTGCCCACATCGCCCAGGCGGCGGGTCAGGAGCAGCTCGACCTGCGAGTGGATATCCTCCGATTCGGGCTCGATACGAAAGTCGCCCTGCTCAATTTCGCGGGCAATCTGCTCCAGCCCCTCCAAGAGAATCTTCAGCTCATCGGCCTCCAACAGACCGATGCTTTCCAACATACGGATGTGGGCCATCGAGCCTTGCACATCGTATTTGGCCAGACGCATATCCAACTCTTGGTCGTTGCCGACCGTATAATCCTCGACAAGGGCGTTGGTGTCGAAGCCCTTATCCCAAAGTTTCGTTGCCATAGTGGGTTGCTAAATGTTCGATTATATTAATATAGGTATCGATGCCTTGCTCAATCTCGTCGATGAGGATAAATTCATCGGCAGTGTGGGAGCGGGACGACTCGCCCGGGCCGATTTTCAGGGCTGGGAAGGGCATCAGCGTGCGGTCCGAAGTGGTGGGCGAGACGAAGCACGCAGCACCTGCGGCCACAGCGGCTCGGACCAACGGATGCTCCTCGGCGATGACCGAGGCACGGATGCGGGTCGAGCGGGGCGTCGCCTCCGATTGCAAGGCCTGACGGACCAACTCGACCGTCTCCTCGTTCGTGTAGGCGTCGGTGGTGCGGATATCGACCACAAAACGGCAGGTGTCGGGCACGACATTGTGTTGCGTGCCCGCCTCAATCATCGTGGTGGTGAGGCGAATGGGACCCAACGTGGGGGAGGTGCGGGGGAAGGCGAAACGGCGCAGCGTGGCGATGTCGTCGAGGGCGATGTAGAGGGCATTGACCCCCTCGCCTCGGGCGGCGTGGCCACTTTGGCCGTGCGCCACACAATCCAACACGACCAAACCTCGCTCGGCAATGGCCGCCTGCATCGAGGTCGGCTCACCGACGATGGCCATCTCGATTTGGTCGCCATAGCGGGGCATACAGGCTCGTATGCCGTGTTCGCCGCCGCACTCCTCCTCTGCCGAGAGGAGCAACATCAGGTTGAAGGGCAGCTGTCGCCGACGCAACATTAAGAAGACCTCCACCAGACTCACCAACGAGCCGCCGGCATCGTTGCTTCCCAGGCCGTAGAGGCGTCCCTCCTCCTCGGTCGGGGCGTAGGGGTCACAGCTATAGGAGGCCGACGGACGCACCGTGTCGTGGTGCGAATTCAGTAGCAGCGTGGGGCGTGCAGGGTCAAACCCCTCGCTACGGGCGATGAGGTTGTGGTGAAGCCGCTCCACCTCGACCCCCTCTTCGTGCAGGTAGGCGGCCAACAGATCGGCCGTCTTCGCCTCGTCACGCGAGTGTGACGGGGTGGCGATGAGTTGTTTGAGTAGCGCAACGGCCCGTGTGGTAATCGGCTTCATCGTTTGTTTTGAGTTTATTGGTTTATGATCGTGGTACCCGACTCGGCTAAAAGTTCTTCGGCGCACTTGATGCGAACACTCCTTACACCGGCGGCTACGGCTTTCAGGGCGTTCTCGATTTTCGGGATCATACCGCCACTTACAACCCCCTCTTCACGCAGCGTGGCGTAGATTTCGGGGGTGATGCGGTCGATGACCGAGTAGTCGTTGTCGGCATCACGCAGCACACCTCGCTTCTCGAAGCAGAAGACCAGGTCGGTGGGGGCCAACGCTGCCGCACCGAGGGCAATGGCCTGTGCCACGCTGTCGGCATTGCAGTTCAACAACGACCCCTCGCCATCGTGCATAATGGCCGAGAAGATGGGCACTAAGCCCGCCTCCAACAGATGACCCAACAGCGAACTATCGACCGAGTCGATGTCGCCCACGTAGCCATAGTCGATGGGCGTTGCGGGGCGACGGTGGGCACGGACAATGTTGCCGTCGGCACCCGACATACCGATGGCGTTGCACCCTGCGGCCTGCAGACGGGCCACAATCTGCTTATTGACCAAACCGGCATAGACCATCGTCACCACGTCAAGTGTCGGGCGGTCGGTGATGCGGCGACCGTCGATCATCTTGACCTCCAGTTTCAGCTCCGTAGCCATACGGGTGGCCAGCTTGCCCCCGCCGTGAATGAGCATCTTCGGCCCTTCGATCGAGGCAAAACGTTTCAGAAAACGCTCCAGCGCCGCCTCGTTGTCGATGACGTTGCCGCCAATTTTTACAACAGTAATCGGTTGCATTACAGACTCTCGAGTAATCGTTTCAACACTACGGTGGCCGAAATCTCACGGTTGGCAGCCTCGGGAATGACCAGCGAACGCTCGCCCTCGATTACCCCATCCGTTACAATCATATTGCGACGCACCGGCAGGCAGTGCATAAAGAAGGCGTTGTTCGTGAGGGCCATCTTCTCCTCATCGACCGTCCAACTGCGATCCATCGATAGCACCTCGCCATAGTGGGGATCACGGTAGGCGGCCCAGTTCTTGGCGTAGATGAAGTCGGCCCCCTCGAAGGCTTTGCGTTGGTCGTATTCCACCTTGGCACGGCCCACAAACTCCTCGTCAAGCTCGTAGCCCTCGGGGTGGGTGATGACAAAGTCGTAGTCGGTGGCATTCATCCACTCGGCAAACGAGTTGGGCACGGCCTGCGGCAACGCCTTGGGGTGGGGTGCCCACGTAAGGACCACCTTGGGGCGAGCCGTCGTCTTGTGCTCTTCGATGGTAATCAGGTCGGCAAAGCTCTGCAACGGGTGGCGGGTAGCGGCCTCCATCGAGAAGACGGGGCGACCCGAGTAGCGGATAAACTGCTCCAGAATGCGCTCCTCGTAGTCCTCACGCTTGTCCTTGAATTGGGCAAACGAGCGGATGCCGATGATGTCGCAGTACGATCCCATCACGGGGATGGCCTCCAACAGGTGTTCGGGTTTGTCGCCATCCATAATGACACCACGCTCCGTCTCGAGCTTCCAGGCACCCTGATTGACATCGAGCACCATCACGTTCATTCCCAGATTCATCGCTGCCTTCTGGGTCGAAAGGCGGGTACGCAGGCTCGAGTTGAAGAACAACATCAGCAGGGTCTTGTTGCGACCCAGCTCCGAAAATTGGTAGCGGTCACGCTTCAGCTCCAGCGCCTCGCCGACGGCCTCTTTCAGGTCGCCTATGTCGCCAACGCAAGTAAATTTTCTCATCGTTATAAGAGTGATTTTAAGGCGTTAAGGAATAAATCGGCATCGGCTTTCGTCAATCCCAGGGCGGGCAGCAGACGCACCGTCGTGGCACCTGCACCACCCGTGAAGATCCCCTTCTCGAACAACAGGCGTTTGCGCATCTCCGAGGCTGAGCCCTCGATCTCGATGCCAATCATCAGACCACGACCACGCACCTCTTTGAGTTGCGGCATCTTCTTCAGCTCCTCAATCAGGTAAGCACCCACCGAGGCGGCATTTTCAACCAGGCGTTCCTCCTTCATTACATCCAATACGGCAATGGCGGCGGCGCAGGCGAGGTGGTTGCCTCCGAAGGTGGTGCCGAGCATTCCGCTCCACGCCTCGATGTGGGGGGCAATCAGCACACCGCCAATCGGGAAACCGTTGCCCATACCTTTGGCCATCGTCACCAAATCGGGGCGGATGCCCGACTGCTGGTGGGCAAAGAAGCGACCCGAACGGCCGTAGCCCGACTGAATCTCATCCAGAATGAGCATCGTGCCGCTCTCGGTGCAGAGCGTGCGCAGCGTCTGCAGGAACTCATCGGTGGGGCAGTGGATGCCCGCCACACCCTGAATACCCTCGATGATGACGGCAGCAAACTCCTTCGTGGCGAGCTTCGTGCGAACGGCCTCCACATCGTTCAGCGGCACAAACTCCACCTTCTCGGTGCGGTTGAACGGCGCAACGATTTTGGGGTTGTCGGTAGCGGCTACGGCACCCGACGTGCGGCCGTGAAAGGCCTTGCCGAAGGCCAACACCTTCTCGCGACCCGTCGTAAAGGAGGCGAGCTTCAAGGCGTTCTCGTTTGCCTCGGCCCCCGAGTTGCAGAGAAAGAGGCGGTAGTCGTCGTAACCCGACAAGGCACCCAGACGGTCGGCCAACTGCTGTTGCAGCGAGTTCTCAACCGAGTTGGAGTAGAAGCCCAGACGGGCCACCTGCTCCGAGATGAGCTTGACGTAGTGGGGGTGTGCGTGGCCAATCGAGATGACGGCGTGGCCGCCATACAGGTCGAGGTACTCACGCCCCTCGCTATCATAGACACGTGACCCCTGACCACGAACGGGCTCTACGGGGTAGAGCGAATAGACATTAAACAGTTCCATTAGAAGGCACTTGCTTTGAGGTTCAGACCCGTGCGAACGGGGAGACCGAACATACGATTCATATTCTCCACGGCCTGACCCGACGCCCCCTTCAGGAGGTTGTCGATGGCGGTCGTGATGTGCAACTTACGGCCATATTTAGCCACGTGGACCAACCCCTTGTTGGTGTTTACGACCTGCTTCAGGTCGATGGGGCGGGTCGTGAAGTGGGTAAATTCGGCCTCCGCATAGTAGTCGGCATAGAGGCTGCGGGCCTCCTCCTCCGTGAGCGACGAGTTGAGATAGACGCTGGCGAAGATGCCTCGGGTGAAGTCGCCACGCATCGGCACAAAGTTCAACTCCACCTCGCCACCCTGCAAGAGCGAAAGGTTGCGACCAATCTCGTTGAGGTGCTGGTGGGTGAAGGATTTATAGACCGACAGGTTGTGGGCACGCCAACTGAAGTGGGTCGTGGCGGCGGGCTTCACGCCTGCCCCCGTCGAACCGGTGATGGCGGTGATGTGGACCTCGTCTTCGATCTTTTGGGCGGCAGCCAGCGGCAGAAGGGCCAACTGAATGGCCGTGGCAAAGCAGCCTGGGTTGGCTACCCGGTTTGCCCCCTCGATCTTCGTGCGCTGCCACTCGGCCAAGCCATAGACAAAGCCGTCGTGCTCGTCACGGAAATCCTGTGCCAGGTCGATGATACGTACCCCCTCGGGTAGCTCGTTCTCGGCCATCCAGACCGAGCTTTGGCCGTGGGCCGAGCAGAGGAAGATGACATCTACGTTCGTCAAGTCGTAGTCGGCAGCGAAGCACAGCTCCGTCTCGCCCTCCAGCCCGCCGTGAACCGAGGCGATGGGGTTGCCCGCATTCGAGGTGCTGTGAATCCACTGCAGCTCCACCTCGGGGTGGTTCAGCAACAGACGCACCAACTCACCGGCCGTGTAACCTGCGCCGCCAATGATACCTACACGAATCATTATTTGTTGCGCTTTTGTACGTTGTAGAAAATTTTGATTTGGTTGCCCAGGATCTTCGTGAAGCCCTTCACGTCGTCAGCCGTCCAGGCCTTGTTCACCTCGCCGTACTCGCCGAAGTCGGTCTTCATCAAATCGAACGACGACTCGACACCCACCAGCGTGTAACCCAGCGGACGGAGCGTCAGAATCACCGTACCGGTCACGTTGCGCTGCGAGCTCTCGAGCATCGCCTCGATGTCACGCATCACCGGCTCGAGGTACTGCGCCTCGTGCAGGAACATACCGTACCAGGTGGCCACCTGCTCCTTCCAGTAGAGCTGCCACTTGGTCAGCGTGTGCTTCTCGAGCATCTTGTGGGCAGCGATGATGAGCATCGGGGCCGCCGCCTCGAAACCTACACGGCCCTTGATGCCGATAATCGTATCGCCGATGTGCATATCACGGCCGATGCCATACTTCGAGCCAATCTCCTCGACCTTGCGGATGGCCTCGACGGGGTCGCTGTACTCCACATCGTTGATGGCCGTCAGACGACCCTCCGTAAAGCCCAGACGCAACGTCTGCTCCTTGGTCTCGACCACCTGGCTCGGGTAGGCCTCCTCGGGGAGGGTCTGCTCCGACTTCAGGGTCTCCTTGCCACCAATCGAGGTGCCCCACAGACCCTTGTTAATCGAGTACTCCATCTTGCGGAAGTCGGCCTCGAAGCCGTGCTTCTTCAGGTAGTCGATCTCGTACTCGCGCGTCAGGGTCATATCGCGGGTCGGGGTGATAATCTCAATCTCGGGGGCCAGAATCTGGAACGTCAGGTCGAAACGCACCTGGTCGTTACCGGCACCCGTCGAGCCGTGAGCCACGGCGTCGGCGCCAATCGACTTGGCATACTCGATGATGGCGATGGCCTGGAAGATACGCTCCGAGCTTACCGAGATGGGATAGGTGCCGTTGCGCAGGATGTTGCCATAAACCATATAGCGAATCGACTTCTCGTAGTACTCCTGCTCGATGTTGAGCGTGGCGTGCTCCACCGCACCGAGCTGCATGGCACGCTGCTCGATGTTCTTGAGCTCCTCGGCCGAGAAACCGCCCGTGTTGGCGATAGCCGTATAGACATCATAACCCTGCTCCTCGCTCAGGTACTTCACGCAAAACGAGGTATCCAAACCGCCACTGAAGGCGAGAACAACTTTCTTTTTCATTGCTGTATTTCGTTTTTTTGTTATTTCAGATGGAAAATCTTTTTGAAGGCGTTTTTCAGGTACATCCAGTAGGGACGCAGGCGCGAGTGCTGCACCTGCTCCTTGGCCGGGTCGTACAACATACCCGTGCAGAGGCACATACGGCGCTCGTTGCGTTGCAGGATGTCGTAGTTGCGACACCCCTCACAACCCTTCCAGAACTCGTCGTCTTCGGTCAGCTCCGAGAAGGTCACGGGGACATAGCCCATACGTGAGTTGAGCTTCATTACGGGCAACGAGGTGGTGATACTGAACAACTTGGCATAGGGGAATCGTCGTCGGGCCAACTCGAATGTTCGTCGTTTGATACGCTCGGCCAACCCCATATGGCGGTAGTCCGGATCAACGATCAGACCGGAGGTGGCGACAAAATCGCCGTGCTCCCAACACTCGATGTAGCTGAACCCAATCAGCTTCTCTCCGTCCAGCGCCACGACGGCCTTGCCGCCCTTGATCTTGGCTGCGATGTAGTCGGGCGAACGCTTGGCGATACCCGTGCCACGCTGCAGTGCCGACTCGTAGATGAGCGTGCAGATGCGCTCTGCATACTTGGCGTGCTCCTCTTCGGCAAATACGACGCTGATAGCTTTGTTACTCATTTCTTAAAAAATAACTCGCGAATTGTTTTCGTGTTCTTCGTTTATAATCGTGTTTCGTTTGTTAGTTCAGGCGGAAGGCTCGCTGCACCCCTTTGATACGCATAATGTTGTGTATCAAGGCATCGGCGGCTGCGGCACTCGGCACCTCGACGGCAATCGTACCACTCACGATGCCCCCCTGGGCCAACTCGAACGACATGGCTCGGATGTTGAGCTTCAGTTCGCGGCTGATGACCTCGGTGATGTGGTTGGCCATACCCGTCGTATCGATCGCTACGACGCGAATCGTCACACGGAAGGCCCCCTCGGAGTGCTCACGCCAGCGTGCCTCGATGACACGGTAGGGGTAGTTCTCCTTCATGCGCTTGGCGTTCGGGCAGTCGTTGCGGTGGATGGTGATGCCCGAGTTGATGGTGACGAACCCAAAGACCTCGTCGCCCTTGATGGGGTTGCAACACTTGGCCAACTTGTACTGAATCTTCGAAATGTCGTCGTCGATGACCAGCGCATCGGTCGAGTGTTCCCTGCGCTCGGAGGCCTTCTCGGCCGCTACGGCCAGCTTCTGACGCTCGATCTCGGCGGCGGCTGCACGACGCTCCTCCTCGGCTTCGCCCGAGAGGTGGCGTTGCAGAATCTCCTTGATGGTCTGAAAATCCAACTTGTTGGTGGCAATCAGGGCATAGACCTCCGTGCCGAGCTTCAGTTTGAGCTGCTTCGAGAGGTAATTGACCGCCTCATCGACCGTGAGCGGCAGCTTCCAATTCTTCAGCTTGCGCTCCAGCTCCTCACGACCCATACGGGTGTGCTTGGCCTGCTCCTCACGCAGGAAAGCCTTGATTTTGTTCTTGGCCTTCGAGGTGACCACAAACCCCAACCAGTCGGCCTTGGGCGTCTGGTTCTTCTGGGTCATCACCTCCACGATGTCGCCGTTGTGCAGCACCTCACGGATGGGCACCGAACGGTTATTGACCTTGCCGCCTACGCAGACGGCACCCAGGTTCGAGTGGATGTCGAAGGCGAAATCCAACACCGTAGCCCCTTCGGGCAACTTGCGCAGGTCGCCGTTGGGGGTGAAGACGAAGATCTCGCCCGAGGCGGGTTTGGCATCGAAACGGCGGGCCAATGCGTGGGTGGTCTCCTCCATCGCCTCACGCAGACGGCCGAGCCATTGCTCGCTCGTCACGGCACCCTGACGTACCCCCTTGTAGCGCCAGTGGGCGGCGATACCTCGCTCGGCCACCTCGTCCATACGCTCGGTGCGAATCTGCACCTCCACCCAACGACCCTCGGCCGAGACGGTGGTGTGCAGCGATTCGTAGCCGTTCGACTTGGGGATCGAAATCCAGTCACGCATACGCTTCGGATTGGGGGTGTAGAAGTCCGTGACGACCGAATAGACCGTCCAACATTGGGGCTTCTCCTGCTCTACGGGGCAGTCGATGATGATACGCAGGGCGAAGATGTCATAGACGCCCTCGAAGGGAACGTGTTGCTTGCGCATCTTGTTCCAAATCGAGTAGATGGACTTCGTGCGGCTCTTGATGTGGTAGCGGATGCCGAGCGTCTGCAACTTCTGCTCGATGGGAACAAGGAATTGGGCGATGAAGGCCCGACGCTCCTCGGCACTCTCCTCGAGCTTGGTGGTGATGTGGTCGTAATCCTTCGGCTCGAGGTATTTGAGGGCCAAATCCTCCAACTCGCTCTTCAGACTGTACAGACCGAGTTTGTGGGCAATCTGAGCGTAGAGATTCATTGCCTCCCAGCTCTTCTTGCGGCGTTTCTCGGGCGGGAAGATGGCCAGCGAACGCATCACTTCGAGGCGGTCGGCCAACTTAATCAGGATGACACGGGGATCCTCGGAGTAGCTGACAATGAGGTCGCGAAAATTCTCGGCCTGCTCGTGGGCCACCTTCAGTTTCAGGCTTGAGATGTTGGCCAGTCCGACGGTGATGCCGACCACCTCCTTGCCGAAACGCTCCTCGATTTGGGTCGTGAGGGTCAAAAACTCCTCGGCCGAAAGCTCTTTGTGGCCCAGGCGGACCACATCGTGCAGGATGGAGGCGATGGTCGAGTTGCGACCCAGGCCGATCTCCTGCATGACGATATCGGCTACCGAAACGGCGTGGTCCAACATCGGACGACCGTCGTAGCGCATCTGGCCGCTGAGGTGTTCAGCGGCATATACCAAGGCCTCATCGACCTGTCGGGCCGACGCCTCGGAGAAGGTCTCGCGGACCAACGTGCGGAATTTATCGTAGCGGGCTAACATTATCTTTGCTCCTCAATTAACCTAACAAAGGGCAAAGATAGGAAAAGAGATTGGATTTTACCCCCTTCGAAGGGTAAAAAGTGGCTCTTTATTTACGTACTACGTAAATATGGTCCACGGGGAGGGCAAAACGACTGCGTTCTTCGTCGTCGAGTGTGGCGGCATAGTCGATGTCTCGGGCCTCGAAGCCGGCCTCACGCAACCGCTCGACAAAGTCGTTGCCGTAGATGCGGCGGTGGTCGTATTGACCGAAGATGCGGGTGCGTTCTCGGGGGTCGGTAATCGAGTCATCCTCGAAGGTGGTCGGGCGCTCCAACTCGACGGGCGAGAGCAAAACGCCCCATCCGCCGGGGCGCAGAATGCGGTGCAGTTCACGCATCGCCAGGCGGTCGTCGGTGACGTGCTCCATCAGGTGGTTGCAGATGACCACATCGAAGGAGTTGTCCTCCAGCGGAATTTGTTGAATATCAAAATGAAGGTCGGCCAACGGGCTCTCCAAATCGGCCGTTACATAGGCCGTTTCGTTGCCCTTGTAATGGGGCTTCAGATGGCGCATCAGGCAGACTTCGGGGGCGATGTGCAGCAGGCGTTTTTTACCCTCCATCAGGTCGGTTTCGCGCTGCAGCCAGAGCCACAACAGGCGGTGGCGTTCGAGCGAAAGGCAGTGGGGGCAGAGGGCATTTTCTCGCACCGTGACATAGCCGTAAGGGAGCAGTTTGCGGAAGGTGTGGCCACAGAGCGGACACGCATAGCGGGAGCCTCTGTACCACAGTCCGACAAGGGGCGTAAGCCACCCTGCCACACGCTGCATCAGCGTGCGGGGCAGGTGGTTCAGAAACCAACGAATCAGCTGTTTCATTGCTCGACGAAGAGTTGTTCAACCTCCTTTTCGACCTTCGTGAGTCGTTCTTTGCAGAGGGTGATGAGTTCGGTGGCACGCTTCACCTCTTGGGCCAGGGTGTCCACATCCATCTGGTCGCTACGGAAACGCTCCAAAATCTGCTCAATCTCACCGAGGGCTTCGGTGTAAGTTATCTGCTTTTTTGCCATTGTGTTATACTATTTTTCGCCATACAGCAAATCCATCCAACGCTCGACGCTCTCCTTCCACAACTCGGTACCTGCGGGCTGCTCCTCCAACGAGATGGAGTGGCCGCCTTGGGGGTAGATGTGCATCGTGGCAGGTACGCCTGCACGGCGCAACGCTTCGTACATCAACACCGAGTTGAGGGGCGAAACGGCGGGGTCGTTGTCGGCGTGAATCAACAGGGTCGTCGGGGTCTTCTCCGAGACCTGCTTGTCAATCGAGTGGCGCCACACCTTCGCCAACGAAGGCTCCTTGCCGCAGATCATCTCCCGACTGCCTCGGTGGGTGTAGCGCAAATCCATCGAGATGACGGGCGAGACCAAAATCATAAAGTTGGGCATAAAGGCCTCCCGTGCCACGTCATCCTGCGGCGTGTAGAGCAACTCGGTCTCCACGCCCGAAGCGGCTGCCAGATGGCCGCCTGCCGACGAGCCTTCGACACCCACCTTGTTTTTGTCGATGCCCCACTCCTTGGCTCGTGAGCGCACCACCTGCAGGGCACGTTGCAGGTCCTGCGTGCTGATGATCGAGGGATCGACGGCATCGGGCGAATTGGGAAGACGGGCCGTCAGAATCAACCCCGTAATCCCCTCGTCGGCCAACCAACGGGCGATGTCCCAGCCGGCCACCTCCCAGGCATAGCGCTGGTAGCCGCCACCCGGGCAGATGATGACGGCGATGCCTCGGTTCTTCTCGGGTGTCGGGGCCACTCGGTAGAGGGCCGGTCGTCCCACCTTATAGACACGGTGGTTGGCAATGCTGTCTTCAACGACTATACCACGTGTGTTGGGCATCGTGGTCCC
Organism: Alistipes sp.; assembly: GCA_017436185.1. The sequence continues at coordinate 92,136 of JAFSDP010000004.1, forward strand.
CTCCCACAAATCAATCTTTTCGTGGGGTTGTTGCGCCCAAGCGGCAAGGGTAGTCAGTGTAAAAAGTAAAGTCACGAAATATCTCATAGTCATCGTTTTAGGTTGATTGTTCCGTCGTTTAGTTCGATCTCGATCGTGTGTGCTTCGGCTACCTCCGAGGTCGTTTTCAGTACCCGTCCCTCGCTGCGCACAATGGCAAAGCCGAGTTGGAGGATGTGGCGGGGCGAGCGGCTCTCGGTGAGCTTTTCGGCTTGCTCCAACCGCATCCGTTGGCGGGCCAAGAAGTCGGCCACGCGGTCGGGCAGTTGCAAGGCGTGGTGGTTTAGTTTCAGTTGTTCGGTCAGAAGGGTCTCTTTGGTTGTGCGGTGCAGTTCGCCACTCATTCGTTCCAAGCCGAGGGCCGCTTCACGCAGGTGGCGCAACGTGGTTTCGTGGAGCTGGGTTGCTGCCCCCTCTAACCACCCTTCGAGGTCGGCCATCCGCTCCACCAACCAGGCCGCTACGGCGGTCGGTGTTTTGTGGGGTGAGGCGGCCACCATATCGACCACCGATTGGTCTTTGTCGTGGCCGATACCCGTCAGGACGGGCAGCGGGAATTGGGCGACGTGGTTCGAAAGACGGTAGGCGTTGAAGCAGCTCAAATCGCTCTGCGAGCCACCGCCACGCACGATGACCACCGCATCGAATTGCTCCATACGGTCGGCCACACGCCCCAGGGCGTCGATGATTGACTCCTCGGCCGACTGACCCTGCATCACGGCCTCGAAAAGGGTTGTGTGGAAGGCGTAACGGCTCTTTTTCAGCTCGTTCGTAAAGTCTTGAAATCCTGCGGCTTTTGCGCTTGATATAATGGCCAGACGTTGCACCACGGCGGGTAGCTCCACACTGCGGTTCATCTCCCATACCCCCTCCTCTTGCAGACGACGGATGGTGGCATTTTTCTGCCGTTCCATCTCGCCCAACGTGAAGGCGGGGTCGATGTCGTTGATTTGGAGCGAGAAGCCGTAGAGTTCGTGGTACGAGACCAGCACCTGCGCCAAGATGCGGATGCCCGCCGTCAGCGGTTGGCCCGTCTCGGCCTCGAAGTAGCTGCTCAGGTGGGGGTAGCGGTTGCGCCAGATGGTGGCTCGAGCCTGCGCCTTGGGGATGGCATCGTCTTCGCCCTTCTCGATGAGTTCGAGGTAGCAGTGACCCGCATAGTTCACCTTCAGCTCCGAAATCTCGGCGCTGACCCACACGGGCAGGGCAAACTGCTCGGTGAGCGTCTGCTTGACCTGTCGTTGCAGTTGGCTGAGGGTGATGGTTTTACGGCTGCTCATCGGGGGCGGTTTTAGCGGATGACCAACTCCATTTGGCGGGGCAGTCGTCGCCCCTTGGGAAGTTGAATGCGTAGCACACCTCGGCTCTCGACCGCCTTGCCTGCTTTGGTGGCGGGTTGCCAGCGGGGGCACTCTTCAAGGGCCTTCAGCACACGGCGGCGCAGGCGGCTATCGGTCGCTTGCAGCACCCGATCTACCACCAAATCGCCCTCGGTGGTGATGTTGTAGCGCACCACCACACGGGCCGTCGGGTCGGTTTCGGTCCACTTGATTTGCGAGGCGATGTAGTCCGAAAAGGCGAGCGTGTCGGCCACAAAGCGGGGCGGCTCATCGTACTTTAAGGTGATGATAACCACGCCGTTCGAGGCCTTCTCGCCATAGCGGGCGATGCTCTCCTCGTCGGCCGGCAACTCCTCGATGCGCTCGATAATCTCGGGGTCGATGTCGCTCGTGTCGGTGCGTTCTACGCCATTGACAATATAGAGGGGCTGTTGTCCCCAAGCGGGAACAACAGCCATCAAAAGCAAGAACAGAGGAATGATAATAACTCCCCTCATCCCTATTGGTTGGTTTTTTTGTTACGACGAAACTTAAACTACAACTCGCTCTCCTTCAGGCGCTCGGCATTCTCGGCCACAATCAGCTGGTCGATGCAGCCCTGGATGTCGCCATCCATAAAGGCCGAAAGGTTGTAGATGGTGTAATTGATGCGGTGGTCCGTGATACGTCCCTGGGGGTAGTTGTAGGTACGAATCTTGGCCGAGCGGTCGCCCGTCGAAACCATCGTCTTACGCTTCGAGGCAATCTCGTCGAGGTACTTCGAGTACTCGAGGTTGAAGACACGGGTACGCAACTCCTCGAAGGCCTTGTCGAAGTTCTTGAGCTGCGACTTCTGGTCCTGGCACTGCACCACAATACCGGTGGGGATGTGCGTCAGACGGATGGCCGAGTAGGTGGTATTCACCGACTGGCCGCCCGGGCCCGAAGCGCAGAAGATATCCTTGCGGATGTCGTTCATCGAGATCTCGACGTCGAACTCCTCGGCCTCGGGCAGCACGGCTACCGAAGCGGCCGAGGTGTGTACACGGCCCTGCGTCTCGGTCTGGGGCACACGCTGCACACGGTGTACGCCCGACTCGTATTTGAGCGTACCATAGACGTTCTGGCCCGTCACCTTCATCACGACCTCCTTGTAGCCGCCTGCGGCACCCTCCGACGAGGAGGTAATCTCGTAGCGCCAACCCTTCGACTCGATGTACTTGGTGTACATACGCAACAGGTCGCCCGCAAAGATGGCGGCCTCGTCGCCACCCGTACCACCACGAATCTCGACGATGGCGTTCTTCGAGTCCTGCGGATCCTTCGGGATTAAGAGGATTTTAATCTCCTCCTCCAGACGCACGATTTCGGGCTCCAACTCCGAAATCATCTCACGAGCCATCTCGCGCATCTCCTCATCCTTGTCGTTGGCCAACGTATCCTTGGCCTCCGCAAGGTTGGCCAAAGCGGTGCGGTAACGATCCGAGGTGAAGATGATGGGCTCCAACTCCTTGTACTCCTTGGTGAGCTGCACAAACTGCTTTACATCGGCAATCACCTCGGGGTCGGTCAATTTCTGGCCAATCTCCTCGTACTTGAGTTTCAGACCGTCCAGACGAATCAAAATGCTGTTATCTGCCATTTATCTTGTGTGTTTTATTATTTCAGTATGGTGTCAATCCAGTCGAGCATCAGCGGCATCCAGGCGTGCTTGTAGTGGAACGTGTCACGCATTCCGAAGCCGTGGCCGCCATAGGGGAAGATGTGCAGCGAGCCGCGAATGCCCTGCTTCTTGAGTGCCATATAGTACAACGGACCATTGACCGAGGGTACGGTGCGGTCGTCGTCGGCATAGAGGATGAAGGCGGGAGGGGTCTGGGCCGTCACACGGTTTTCGAGCGAGTAGTAGGTGCTCTGCTTCTTCGAGCGGCCTTTGCCCAGCAGGTTGTCGAACGATCCCTTGTGCAGCTGGCCCTCGGTAGCGGTGATGACGGGGTAGAACAGAAGCGAAAAATCGGGACGCTCTTCGCCCATCGTCGAGGTCATCGCTGCCAGGTGACCACCGGCCGACGAGCCGGCAATGCCGACCGTCTTGACCTGCCACTCGGCAGGAATGCCCTCCACCTTGCCTCGCAGCAGACGGATGGCCTGGCAGGCATCCTCCAGCGGCACCTCGGGGTGGCCGTTGGGCATACGGTAGTGCAGTACGGCGGCCACATAGCCGTGGGCGGCAAACCACTCGGCCATATGGGCACCTTCGTTCTCCATCGAGAGGTGTTGGTAACCGCCACCCGGGCAGATCACCACGCCTCGGCCGTTGGTAACCCCCTTGGCCGGCGTGTAGAGGTAGAGGATGGCATCGGTCGTGAACGAGGGGCGGTTGTTGCGCACCGCTCCCGCCTCGGCCAACTCGTTGGAGTGGGGGGCCGAGGTGTTGTCCCAGATTTTGAGGGTCAGCTTCGCACCGCTCATATCCTGTGCCGTCAGCGTGGCGACAAACAACAGGGCTGCAAGGCTCAATAAAAGGCGTTTCATAGTCGATTAGATAACAATGTTGATAATTTTACCCTTCACCACGATGATCTTCTTCGGGGCCTTACCCTCGATCCACTTCTGGGCCTCGGGCTGCTGTACTACGTCAGCCTGAATGTCGGCCACCTCCATCGAGAGGTCGTACGAACGCTTGAAGCGCAGCTTGCCGTTGATCGAAACGGGGTACTCGAACGACGAGAGGGTCAAATACTTCTCCTCACACACGGGGTAGGCGGCATCGCATACCGACGAGGTGTGGCCCAACGTGTGGTAGAGCTCCTCGGTGATGTGGGGTGCGAAGGGGGCCAGGAGTACCACCAACGGCTCCAGAATGGCACGCTTCGAGCAGTCGCCCAACTCGTTCAGGCAGATCATAAAGGCGGCTACCGAGGTGTTGAACGAGAAGTGCTCGATATCGTCGGTCACCTTCTTGATGGTCTTGTGCAGCGTGCGCAGCTCCTTCTCGGTGGGGGCCTCGTCGCTCAAAAGCAACTTGCCGTCACGGTCGTAGAAGAGACGCCACAGCCGCTTCAGGAACTTGTGCACGCCGTCGATGCCGTTCGTATCCCAGGGCTTCGACTGCTCCAACGGGCCGAGGAACATCTCGTACATACGCAGCGTGTCGGCGCCGTAGTTCTCGACAATGTAGTCGGGATTCACGACGTTGAACATCGACTTCGACATCTTCTCGATGGCCCAGCCGCAGACATACTTGCCATCCTCCAAAAAGAACTCGGCATTGGCAAAGTCGGGCATCCATTGGCGGAAGGCCTCCGTGTCGAGGATGTCGTTCTTGACGATATTCACATCGACGTGAATCTCCTGCGTCTCGTACTGATCTTTCAGCCCCAGCGAGACAAACTTGTTGGTGCCTACGACACGATAGACAAAGTTCGAACGACCCTGAATCATACCCTGATTGACGAGCTTGCGGAAGGGCTCCTGCTCGCAGACATAACCCAGGTCGTAGAGGAACATATTCCAGAAACGGGAGTACATCAGGTGACCCGTAGCGTGCTCAATACCACCTACATAGAGGTCCACCTGACGCCAATAGTCGTTCTCCTCGCGACCCACCAGTGCCTCCGTGTTGCGGGGATCCATATAGCGCAGGTAGTAGGCCGACGAGCCGGCAAAACCGGGCATCGTCGAGAGCTCGAACGGATAGCCCTCGGCCGTGCACCACTGCTCGGCACGAGCCAAAGGAGGCTCGCCCTGCTCCGTGGGGCCGAAGTTGGCAATGGGGGGCAGCTCGAGCGGCAGCTGCTCCTTCGAGAGGGGATAGGCCACCTCCTCCTTGTAGTAAATAGGGAAGGGCTCGCCCCAGTAACGCTGACGCGAGAAGATGGCATCACGCAGGCGGTAGTTGATGAGCTTCTTGCCCAGACCACGCTTCTCGACCTCCGTGAACATCAGCCCGATGGCCTCCTTGACGTCCATACCGGTCAGGAAGTCCGAGTTGATCATCTTACCCTCCTTGGCATCGTACGAAGCCTCCTCGATGTTGCCACCCTCCACCACGGGGACAATTTCCAGACCGAAGTGACGGGCAAAGGCCCAGTCGCGCGAGTCGTGTGCCGGCACGGCCATAATGGCCCCCGTGCCGTAACCCGAGAGGACATAATCCGAGGCGTAAATCGGAATTTGGCGACCCGTGAAGGGATTGACGGCATACGAGCCGGTGAAGACACCGCTCACACGCTTCGTCTCGGCCATACGCTCGCGCTCCGAACGCTTCTTGGCCTCGGTGATGTAGCTCTCGACGGCCTCTTTCTGCTCGGGGGTGGTCAGCTCCGCCAGACGCTCGTGCTCGGGGGCGATGACCATAAACGTTACGCCGAAGATGGTATCGGGGCGGGTCGTGAAAATTTCGAGTTTCTCCGTTGAGCCTACCACCTCGAAGAAGACCTGGGCACCGACCGAACGGCCGATCCAGTTGCGCTGAATCTCCTTGAGCGAGTCGCTCCACTCCAGCTGCTCCAGACCATCGAGCATACGCTGTGCATAGGCCGTCACACGCAACAACCACTGCTTCATACGCTTCTGCTCCACGGGGTGGCCGCCACGAACCGACAGACCGTCCTTCACCTCGTCGTTGGCCAACACAGTGCCCAACTTGGGACACCAGTTCACCATCGTATCGGCACGGAAGGCCAGGCGATAGTTCTGCAATACCTGCTCCTGCTCGGCCTCCGACATCGTGTTCCACGCCTCGGCCGTAAAGTGCAGCTCCTGCGTCTGGGCAACATCTATCCCCTCGCTGCCCGATTGGGCAAAGCGGGCCTTCAGCTCCTCGATGGGCTTGGCTTTTTGGGCGGCGTTGTCGTAGTAATGGTCGAACATCTCCAAGAAGGCCCACTGCGTCCACTTGTAGTACTCGGCATCGGAGGTGCGCACCTCACGGTCCCAGTCGAACGAGAAGCCGATCTTGTCGAGCTGCTCACGGTAGCGGGCAATGTTCTTCTCGGTGGTGATGGCGGGGTGCTGCCCCGTCTGGATGGCATACTGCTCGGCGGGCAGACCAAAGGCGTCGTAGCCCATCGGGTGGAGGACATTAAAGCCCTTCAGACGCTTGTAGCGTGAGTAGATGTCCGAGGCGATGTAGCCCAGCGGATGGCCGACGTGCAGACCCGCACCCGAGGGGTAGGGGAACATATCGAGCACATAGAACTTCGGGCGGCTGCGATCGACCTCGACCCGATAGGTCTTCTCCTCGCGCCAACGCTCCTGCCAGCGCGCTTCAATGGTTTTGAAATTGTATTCCATAGTGCGTGTGTTATTATCCTTTTAACGGGCAAAGATACATATATTATAGAGAAATTAAAAATTAAAAATTAGGGGGAGGGGAGGGGTGTGAAGAGGTTGAAAAAAGCCCGAGTCGAAGGGACTCGGGCTTGGGTTTTCGGGGATGTGGCGTCGGTTAATAGCTGACCGAAACACTCTCCCAATGCGAAGCCGAAATGGTGTAGCCTGCACGGGCCGCCTCGGAGCGGATGCGGCTCATATTGGACTGGGCGTTGCGCAGGTCTCGCTTCAGGGTCGAGTAGTCCGACGAGCTCCATCCGCCCATCGTGCCACCCTCCGACTCTTTGTCGTTCACCGAGATCGAATAACCGGTGGTAGTCAGCGTGTTGTAGGTCGATTCGGCCAGGCGGGCATATTGGTCGTACATATTGCGGTAGTAGCTCTCGCTCATACCCGACTGCACCTGGGCCGTGCCCACGCTGCCGCCACCTCCGCCGCCATTCATCGAGGCGGCATAGGCGGCCATATTCTTTACGCCACGCTGGAAGATATCTTCGCAACGGTTGTACTCGGCCTCGGTGATGTGGCGTTCGCAGGCGAAGAAGCCTTGGTAGCCCACTCTCGACCAATCCTTCAGAATGACAATCATATGGCCGAGACGATCGGGGTAGTAGCTGACCGTATTCCAGGTATAGGCAGGTCCCGGGCCGATTTTTGCCTCTCGGAACGACCATAGGTCGTCCTCGTTCGTGTCCAGAATGTAAAGACACAGGGTTGCGCCCTTGTTGCAACGCATCATAATCTTGCCATCCTGCTGGAAGAAGCTCATCTTCATCACCAGATATTCGTTGTCGAGATTCTGCATATAGACCACGTTCGGCAGCTGACCATAGGCGGGTCGAGCCACCATATCGGCCTTTGAGCCCGAGCTGCCCGACGATTGTTTCGGGGCAGTGCTTGTCGAGGCGGTGGTGGTGCTGCGACTTGGAGCAGGTGCCGCCTCTTGGCGTTGGAGGGCCAACACCTCGTTGATGGCTTTGTCGGCCGTGTCGTAGTTGATGGGTTGCGTATATTTACGGAACTCACGCAGGAAGTAGAGTGCGCTGTCGTAATTCTTCTCGCATCCTCGTCCCACCTTGAACATATTGCCCAACATAAAGCAGGCGTACCAATAGTCGTGGCTGTTGGGATCGCAACCATCGCCGCCCACACAGCTTGCGTAGCTCGACCACGCCTTTCGGGGGTCGGTCTTGCTGTGGCCGCTCGTATTGTAGCAGTCGGCCAAATGGCGGTAGGCAGGGCGGTATCTGGCCTCGGCGGCACGCTCCAACCAGATGATGGCCTCCTCGTAGTTGTGCTGGTCTCGGAGCTGTTTTCCGCGATTGAAACAGTATTGCGGCGTGTAGCTCGAAGGATTTGGCTTTGAGGTGGTTGCGGTGGTCGTGGTGGTTCTCGACGGAGTGGTCGTGGCGGTCGATGTCGAGGTGTAGTACCCACCCTCGATGCGGGTTTTTTTGGCGGCATACTCCTTGAATTCGTGGCTCTTGATACCGTTCTCGGTGAGTAATTCCGAGGCGGTAGAACTTCCATTCTGTGCGGCGCGTGCCAACCAAACGTACGATTCCTCTTTGTTGCCGTCGCCGTCGAGGTAAAAAAGTGTCAGGCCAATAGAGAAATTGGCATCCTTATTGCCCCCACGTGCTGCCTCAAGATACCACTCCAATGCCTTCTGCCGGTCCTCTGCTCCATCTTTGTTCAGGGCATATTTATAGCTGTCGCCCAACGCTAACATAGCTTCCGTATCTCCGTTGTTGCTCGCCTTTTCATACCACTTTCGTGCCTCTCGATCGCTGGCCTTTACTCCTTTGCCAAAGTTGTACATATCGCCCATCTTGCGTATTGACTCGGTGTGGTTGCGGTCCGCAGCTTTGCGGTACCATTCGAGTGCCTTTTTGTAGTTTTTGCCACCTTGGTAGTCGTCGCATACGCCTTCGCCCCAGCAGTAGTGGTCGGCCACGTGACACATCGCCTGCAGGTTACCCGCCTCGGCAGCTGCCGTGATGCTCGGCCAGGTAAATTCGAACGAGGTCGCATCGCCCTTGGGGGCAACTTCGGCGGTGGTGGTTGTCGTTGTAGTGGCCTGTGCCATAGTGGGTTGCGCCTTTGTGGCTGCGGCTACGGGCTTCAACCCTCCACTCTGGCTTGCCGTGCCGAAACGGGCAATGGCTCGCACCCCGAAATAGGGGTAGCTCTTATACGAAGTCGTGGCATAATTTTGATTCATCCAGACGTGGTGAGCCGAGTATTCATCGACCGCCTTTTCGTATTCTGCCGATTCGGTCGAGGACCAATACCACGAACTGCTGTCCGAGTGGTCGGCCAGCGGCGTCGCCCCCTTGGCCTTCAGCGTGCGATTGACAGCGGCGTGGGTGGTTCGGTTCAGCGTGAATGCCTTCAGCTCCTCGATGGCGGGCAGGTACCACCCGGCACCCAACTGACGACACCAGGCAAACATCGGGTATTTGGTCTGCCAACCGGCAATGGCCTCCACCACCTCGTGGTTCTTGCGACCGTCGTATTTGTCGGTGGCGTTGATGAAGCGTTTTTGGTCGCCCTCGTCGTCGCACCACGGACGGAACATATCGGTCGGTTGGGTCAGGCTGACGATTTTGCCGCTCTTACCCGAGGCATCCACCTCGAATACCACGCCCTCCAACGTTCCGTCGTTGTAGTAGTCGCCCACCTTGTAGCTCTGGGCTACGGCGGGGTGCTGCAAAAAGAGTAATCCTGCCAGCAGGGTGGCAAGTGCAATGAAGTGTCTCATCTTAAATGGGTTTTTCGTAGTGCAAAGTTACAAAAAAAGCCGTTCGTTCTTCACCTTTATTATTTTATTATATAGCCCCGATATTCGTTGCTCGTGAAGGCGGGTTGCAGCTCGGGTTTGCTTACCGTTTTTGCAGGCGCTTTTTGCGACCTTGTTTCTGCCGATGCGGTTTGTAAAACGCTGTTATAGAACTCCCCACAGTGGGTTTTGAGTTTTTGATATTGCTGCTCGAATTTATGTTTTTGACAGAAAAATTTTACCCCTCCGATTTGCCGGTAGTGGGTTTTGGGTCAAAAATACGAAACATCAGAAAATCAGCATATTACGCAAAAACATATAAATCAAACAAATAATTCTGAAAATAATATAAATAAAAAGAATGGTCAAACAGCGAAAAAAGGGCAAAAAAGGGTGAAAAAGACCCCATATATATTGTGTTTTGAAAAAAAATGCTTACCTTTGCAGTCCATTTTGGACAATGGAGATAGAAAAATTAACAAATTAAAGGACAGTTAAAATGCCTACTATTCAACAGTTAGTTCGTAACGGCCGAGTAGCAATGGAGGACAAATCGAAGTCGCCTGCACTCGCCGCGTGTCCGCAGCGCCGTGGCGTTTGTACCCGTGTGTACACGACGACCCCGAAGAAGCCTAACTCGGCTATGCGTAAGGTGGCACGTGTAAGATTGACCAATGGCAAGGA
>JAFSDP010000015.1 GCA_017436185.1 Alistipes sp.
CATCAAGGAGGTGATGGATAACGCCAAGATGCAGATTCGTGAGCGAGAGAAATACTTTGAGCTGATTATGGAGTGCGCCAATATCGGTATCGTTACCGTGATGGAGAACGGCACGGTAGCGCAGACCAACACGAAGGCGCTCCGCATAGTGGGTATGGAGCGACTGAACCATATCGACCAGCTGCGAATACTGAGCGAGGAGCTTTGCGAGGCAATGCACCGCATCGAGCCGGGCGCACAACTTACCGCCCGCTTCACTACCGAGATTGGCGACCAGAACTTGGTGCTGAGCTGCTCGGCGATGGAGTTCGGGGGCAAGCGTTTGAAGGTGATCTCAATTGGCAATATCCACGAAGAACTTGACCGCAAGGAGGTGGAGTCGTGGGAGAAACTCACACGCATCCTTACGCACGAGATTATGAACTCGCTTGCGCCTGTAACCTCTATTAGCCATACGCTGCTCTCGTCATCGGGCGATGCCGAGACTATGCGTCAAGGGTTGGAAACTATACACGCGACCTCGGATCGTCTGCTCCGCTTTGTCGATTCGTTCCGTGCCGTTACACGCATCCCTGCACCGCAGAAAGCACCGTTCTACCTCTCGGAGTTGGTGGCGGAGTCGCTGTCGCTCATTCCGCACGAGGGTATCGAGGTTGAAGTGAGCATCGAACCCGAAGACACGATGCTCTATGCCGACCGTGCGCTGATGTCGCAGGTATTTGTAAACCTGCTGAAAAACGCCACCGAGGCACTCTTGGCGCAGGATTGCGACCGTAAGATAACCATCCGCTCAACCATTGACGCCGAGGAACGCATCCAAATCGAGATTACCAACAACGGCTCGGCAATCCCCGCCGAGGTTGCCGAAAATATCTTCACACCATTCTTTACGACCAAAACCGACGGCTCGGGCATCGGTCTTGCCGTCTCTCGCCAAATCATCCGCCTCCACGGCGGCTCCCTCCGCCTAAAACATAACGACGAAGGCCGCGTGACCTTTGCAATTGTGGTGGAATAAATCCTCCTTTTGCAAAATCCTCTCGGCAGCCCTAAAACATCTCACTAAGCACAACTTATATTCTTGCCAATGTTTTATCCTTTGTTAAGGGGGACTTGGTCGCTGACGCCCCCGGGTGGTGCTAATAGCCGTTTTTTTATGCTGCTATTCAGACTGTTGGCTTACTCCTTTATTTGGGAGGGGGAGATGCCGTAGCGTTTCTTGAAGCACTTCGAGAAGTAGCGGGGATCCGTGAAGCCCACCATATAGCTCACCGTCGATACGTCGTAGGCGCCACGTTGCAGCAGTTGGTAGCCCCGCTTGAGGCGCATATCGCGAATAAACTCGACGGGGGTGACTCCGAACAACGATTTCACCTTATTATAGAAGGTCGAGTGGGCCATATTCAGTTCGCGGGCGAAATCCTCGATGGTCATCTCGCTGCGGTCGATGTTGCGTTCGATGAGCTCCACGAGCGAGCGGATCAGTTGCTCGTCCGAGGAGACAATGTGCGGCTCGCTCGGCTCGGTGTTTACCTTCGGCAGGGTGTTGGCCTGCTCCTCCAAAAGACGCTCCAACAAGCGTTCACGCAGCTGGCGGTAACGCTCCAACAGGCGGCGGATGCGCACCTTGAGATAGGAGGCTACAAAGGGCTTGGTGATGTAGTCGTCGATGCCCTGCTCCAACCCCTCGATGCGGTCGTCGAGCGACGATTTGGCCGACAATACAACGATGGGCAGGTGGCAGAGGTTGCGATCTGCCTTGATATGGCGCACCATCTCCAAGCCATCCATTTCGGGCATCATTACATCCGTCAGAAGCAGGTCAGGATGCTCTTTGGCCGCCTGCTCCAGACCCTCGACACCGTTGGCAGCCGAGACAATACGGTACTCGGCCGAGAGAATATCCCGCAGCAGGTCGCTCAGCTCCTCGTTATCCTCGACAATCAGCAGTTTCGGCAGCTCCGAGTTCGGCTCGTTCGTTTGTTCGATGACCTCGCCCACAGCTACGGGGCTGTTGGCGGAGGAGTCACCCACAATCAGCTCGGCGTGGGGCAGGGCTTCGTAGTGGCTGCGACCGACGGGGAGGGTCACCGTAAAGCAGGAGCCAACCCCCTGCGTACTCTCCACCTCGATATGGCCGCCCATCAAATCGATCAACTCCTTGACAAGCGACAGACCGATGCCCGACGAGGGGAAGTTGGTCGTGTGGAGGATGTTCTCGAAGCGGCGGAAGAGTTTGGCCTGCGCCTGGCTGTCCATACCGATGCCCTCGTCCGAGACGACGAGCGTCAGCTGCTCCGCTTCGTGCCGCACCTCAAAGAGGATGGCTCGCCCCTCGGGGGTGTATTTGAAGGCGTTGGAGAGCAGATTGAAGCAGATTTTTTCCACCTTGTCCCGATCCATCCACCCCGTGCAATCGGCTTCGGGCAGGTGGTAGTGGTAGTCGTTGCGCTGTCGCAGGGCAATGGGGCGGAAGTTGTCGCCGATACGCTCAAAGAAGGGGACCAACTCGCACTGCTCGGCCAGCACCTTCATCTTGCCGTTCTCGATTTTGCGGAAGTCGAGAATCTGGTTAATCAGGCGCAACATACGCTGCGTATTTTGCGAGACGATTTGCAGATGATGTCGGGCCTTATCCGTCAAGGTTTCGTGTTGCAACACCTCCTCGACGGGCGAGGCGATGAGTGTGAGCGGCGTGCGCAGCTCGTGCGACACATCGGTAAAGAAGCGCAACTTGATGTCGGCCATATGCTGCTCGATGTGGAGGCGGTTGCGGAGCTGGAAGATGTGCAGGCGCACCTGAATTGCACCAAACAGCAACGCAATGACGGCCAATGTAATCAATCCAATGGCAAACGGGGTCTCCCAGAAGGTGGGCTTTACACGAATGTGGAGCGTACGCAGATTATCGACCCACACGCCGTCGCTGTTGGTCGAACGCACCTCGAGGTAGTAGTCGCCGTGCGGCAGGTTGGTGTACGAAGCGGGAGCTTGTCCCTCGATGCGGTGCCACTCCTGCTCCAAGCCCCGCATACGGTAGGCGTAGCGCAGGTGGGGGCTATCGACAAAGTCGAGGGCGGAAAAGTAGATCTGGATGTCTCGCTGCTCGGGGCTCAGTTCCACGCAATCCAGATGGTCGATTTCGAGCCGTTCGTTTGTGCTTTGAATCTCGAGCGAGGAGAAGGCAATTGGGGGCACGTAGTCGCTCTTGTGGAGGTTGTGGGTGGGTAGGTAGGCCAGGCCGTTGGACGTGCCGACCACCAGTATGCCGTTGTGGATGGTGGGGTAGCCCTCGGTGTAGTAGTGTCGTTTCTCACCGAAACTTTCGAAGGTTCCCCGCTCGGGGTCAAAGCGGTCGATGGCATTTTCGTAGATAATCCACAGGTAGCCCTCCTCGTCCTCGATCATCGAGTGCGAAAGCTCCGAACTCAGACCCTCTTTGACGCTGTAGTTGCGGAAACGAATCTCGTCGGAGAGCAGATTTTCGGAGTTGATGCGACTCACACCACCCGTAAAACTCATCACATAACTCTCGCCACGGCTGTCGGTGAAGATGGAGTGGATGTCGTTCGAAAGCAGACACGACGAGTCGTTGGGTTGCAGGCGGTTGAGGTAGAATCGGATCTCGGCGGGGTTGTCGAACGAGCTGTCGAAGGTGACCAATCCGTGGGTTGTGCCGACCAATATCGCCCCCTGCACCTCCATCACCTTTCGGGTGTTGAAGCAGTGTTCGGTGGGCCAATTCTTCAGCTCATTGCCGTGGTGCAGGAAACGAAGTTTGGATTGGGTGGGGTCGATGATGCAGTTCAAGCCGCCACCATAGGTGCAGACCCAGATGCGCTGTCGGCTGTCTTCGTAGAGGTCGTAGATGCTCTCGTCGCTAATCGAATAGCGATCGTTCGGGTCGTGGCGGTAGCGGCTCACACGGTAGCTGTTCTCGCCCGAGGGGTCGAGGCGCACCAGACCGTAGAGGCGGGTGCCCATCCAAATCGAGCCGTTGCGATCCTCCAGGAAACAATAGACATTGCCCGTAAAGCGGGTGGGCGAGGGGTGGATGCGTCCGTCGTTGCCCAGGTAGCCCTGCAACGAACCATCGGGGCGGTAGATACGAATCAATCCCCGTTTGGTGGCCACCCACAGCCGTCCCTTCATATCGCTCATAATGGCTCGGGTCTCGAAGTCGGTGTCGAGGTTGCGATGCACGAGGTTACGGGCCGAGAAGGAGAGGCGGAACAGACCCGAAACACCCGAATACCAGAGGTTCCCCTGGCGGTCACGGAAGTGAAGCGAGGTGATGGGGGTGAATTTGGTCTCGGGCCGCTCGGGGTCGGTGTAGTAGGTGTTGAGTTGTTTGGTGGTGCGGTCGAACCATCCCAGACCGCCGCCACGAGGTACCACCCAGAGCGTTCCCTGCTGATCTTCGAAGAAGAGGATGGTACTCGATACGGAGGTTGAGGGGACATCCTCGGTGGCTGTTCTCAACCACTGCATTTCGCCCGTCTCGGGGTCGTGGCGTACGACACCCTCCCGCTCGGTGTAGAGCCAAAGGTTGCGATGGCTGTCGGTGTAGAGATCCGTCACGTTCGACGAACCACAACCGCTGCGTGTGGGATCGATGTGGGTGAAGCGACGACGGTAGAGCGAGTAGAGTAGCACGCCTCGGTCGGTGCCGATGGCGATGTTTTCGTCGTTGAAAGCCTGCAAGAAGTTGATTCGCTGCACCTCAAACGGGAGTCGCTCCCACGTCAGGGTCTGCTTGGCAGGCAGGAACGAGGCGATGCGCCCTCGGTCGGTCGTTAGGTAGATACGCCCCGCACAGCTGGTGGCGGCCACAATCGAGCCGACCTCCTCGGGGAGTGATACACAGGTCGTGGTGGTGGCAAGCGAACGGTCGGTCACAATCCAGGGCGAGCCCCCTTCGGCCTCAACAACCGTGACGATCTTCTTGCCGCCCAGCCGCTCCTCGCCGAAGCGAATCTCTTGGATGCCTTGGTTGCGCTGAAGGTCGAGTCGGCGCTCGTCGATGCAGATGATGCGGTCGCCGCCAATGAGGTACGAGGTGCTGTCCGTACAGCAGATGATGTCCCGCACGGAGGTAATGGGAGCCTCCATCCGCAGGGCCTCGAAGCGCTCCTCACGGGGGTCGAAGAGATAGACGTTGCGGTCGTAGTCCAGGCACCAGATTTTACCGCTTTGGTTGATGCGAATCATCAAGACACGATTCGAAACCATCACGCACTCCTCGCCCGGATAGGTCTTGTAGTTCTTGAAGGTGTAACCATCGAAGCGGTGCAGCCCGTTCCAGGTTGAAAACCAGAGAAATCCCCGCTCGTCTTGACGAATATCGGTCACCATATGTTCCGACAGACGGTGCGAGTAATCTTCCATTTTGAGTTGCGATTGGGCTGCAACTCGGGCACCTCCGCCTGTCCATTGTAGCATCGCTACGGCCAATAAGCCTATCGTGAAACGCAATAATTGCTTCATAGTAAGTTGGTTGTGTTTTGTGGGGTCGGCCTTCGGAAAACGCCTTCCAATCTACCTACAAAGATAGCAATTTGTTCCGATTTTCAGCCCTTTTGTTGTACTTTTTGGGGCTGTATTTTGCGTTTTTGCCAACAATTTCTTACATTTGTCTTACGTATGAAATTCCACCTGCTATATATCGTTCTGTGTTGTGCCGTTGTATGGTCGGCCGAGGCGCAGCGTTTGGTCGCTGTGGGGGAGGGGTATAGCAGTACCTCGGTCAATACCACCATCTTCCGCAACAGCTCGCTCGTGACGGCCGACGACCGCCAATACATCGCCTACTACGATGCCGAAGGGTGGATGGTGGTTGGGTGTCGTGCGCTCGACAGCGACCACTGGACCTTGTCCCGCACCCAATACCGAGGTCGTGTGCAGGATGCCCATAACAGCATCAGTATGATGGTCGATGGCGCAGGGTATCTGCACCTCTCGTTCGATCACCACGGCCACCCCTTGAACTACTGCCGCAGTGTGGCTCCCCACTCGTTGGTGTTGGGGCCGAAGGAGCAGATGGTCGGTATGGACGAGGGGGATGTCACCTATCCCGAATTTTACCGCCTCTCGGATGGCGATTTGTTGTTTGCCTACCGCTCGGGAGCCTCGGGGCGGGGAAATCTCGTGCTCAATCGCTATCGGACCGCCACCCGCCGTTGGGAGCGGGTGCAGTCGGTCTTGATTGACGGTGAGAACGAGCGCAACGCCTATTGGCAACTCTATGTCGATGCACAAGGAACGATTCACCTCTCGTGGGTGTGGCGTGAGACGTGGATGGTGGAGACCAACCACGATTTGTGTTATGCACGCTCGATGGATGGGGGCAAAACCTGGTACAAGACCACCGGCGAACAATACACCCTTCCGATTCGTCTCTCCAATGCCGAATATGCCTGCCGCATACCGCAGCAGAGCGAACTGATTAACCAGACGAGTATGAGCGCCGACGATAAAGGACGGCCCTACATCGCCACCTATTGGCGTGATGTTGCGAGTGAGGTACCTCAATATCGGGTGGTGTGGCACGATGGGCGCAAGTGGCAGAGTCGTCAAGTCTCCGACCGTCGTATTCCCTTCTCGTTGGCGGGCGGCGGCACGAAGATGATCCCCATTGCCCGCCCTCGGATGGTGGTCGATGGGCGGCGGGGCTATTACCTCTTCCGTGATGCGGAGCGGGGCAGTCGTGTCTCGATCTACACCACCCGAAACATCCGCCGAGGTCGTTGGCAGGTGCGTGACCTCACCTCGTTTGCCGTCGATGCCTGGGAACCGAGCCACGATGCTGAGTTGTGGAAGCGAAAAGAGCGGTTGCATCTGTTTGTGCAGGCGACCCATCAGGGCGATGGCGAGCGTACGGTGGAGAGCCAACCGACAATGGTCTATGTGCTTGAAATAGAGTAAAAAGAAATATCATTATGAGGCAAATCGTAAAATTCGTTGCTTGCTGGGCGGTGGTGCTGTGTATGGCTCAAGGCGTGCAGGCCAAGCCGACCGAAGCGCAAGAGGTGCGCCAAATCATCGAGCGGGTCAATGGCTATTGGCAGCACCACAACAAGGCCGAGGTGTGGTCGTTTTGGGACAATGCCGCCTACCACACGGGCAATATGGAGGCCTACTTTTTGACCGGCAACGAGGCCTATCGCACCTACTCCGAGCGGTGGGCAGCCCACAACGAGTGGCGGGGAGCCAAGAGCAACAACCGCTCCGAGTGGCGTTACGAAACCTATGGTGAGAGCGACGATTTTGTCCTCTTTGGCGACTACCAAATCTGCTTTCAGACCTATGTCGATTTGTATAATTTACAGCCCGAGAGCCATAAAATTGCCCGCGCCCGTGAGGTGATGGAGTACCAGATGAGCACCCCGCAGCAAGACTATTGGTGGTGGGCCGACGGACTCTATATGGTGATGCCCGTGATGACCAAACTCTACCGTGTAACGGGCAATCGCACCTACCTGGACAAACTCTACGAGTACATCTGCTACTCCGACTCGATTATGTACGATGCGGAAACGGGCCTTTACTACCGTGATGCGAAGTATGTCTATCCGAAACACAAGAGCGCCAACGGCAAGAAGGACTTTTGGGCTCGTGGTGATGGGTGGGTGCTGGCAGGTCTGGCCAAGGTGTTGAAGGATCTGCCCTCGGACTATGCGCATCGCGACTTTTTTGTCGCAAAATTTGTGCGTCTGGCCGAGGCGGTGGCCGCCATTCAGCAGAGCGAGGGCTACTGGACCCGCAGTATGATGGATCCCGACCACGCCCCCGGACCCGAGACGAGCGGCACGGCCTTCTTTACCTACGGTCTGCTGTGGGGTGTCAATAACGGCTACCTCGACGAGGTGAAATATCTTCCCGTCATCCGCAAAGCGTGGAACTACCTGACCAAGACCGCCCTGCAGAAGGATGGCCGCATCGGTTATGTGCAGCCCATTGGCGAGAAGGCCATCCCGGGTCAGATTGTTGATGCCAACTCGACAGCCAACTTCGGTGTGGGAGCCTTCCTCTTGGCGGCGTGCGAATATGTGCGCTACCTCGAAGCCCCGAAAAACAGCGACCGAGCCTATTGGTGCGACCTGCTGTATCGGATGGCCGAGCCGGTGCTCAAACCGATGTCCGAGGGGCGTTTGCAGGCTACGATGCAGGTGGAGGTCAGCCCCACGTGGGATGGCCGCAACCAAAAGGTAATCTATATGGAGGCCTTCGGTCGCCTGATGGCGGGTCTGGCCCCCTGGTTATCACTGCCCGACGATGCAACCGACGAGGGTGCCAAACGTAAGCAACTGCGTGCGTGGGCCTTGAAGAGTTACGCCCACGCCGTCGATCCCCAAAGCCCCGACTGCCTCTTGTGGCAGGGCGAGGGGCAGGCGCTGGTCGATGCCGCCTACCTGGCCGAGAGTTTTCTGCGGGGCTATGAGGCGTTGTGGTTGCCCCTTGACGAGCAGACCAAAGCCCGTTATATTGAGTGCTTTATCGGCCTTCGTGTTATCGATCCCCCCTATACGAATTGGCTCCTCTTCTCTTCGACCATCGAGGCCTTTCTGGCCAAGGCGGGGGCGGCCTACGACCCCTACCGCATCAATTCGGCCATCCGCAAGGCCGAGGAGTGGTACACGGGCGATGGATGGTATGCCGACGGCCCTTCGTTTGCCTTCGACTATTACAGCAGTTATGTCTTCCACCCGATGTATCTGGAGACCTTGCAGGCGATGAAGGAGGCCAAGGTGCGCACCCGCATCCACTACGGCGACTACTACCGCCGAGCCTTGCGCCGAGCCCAGAAGTTCAGCCTCGTGTTGGAGCGTTTCATCTCGCCCGAGGGGACCTTCCCCGTCTTTGGTCGTTCGATTCCCTATCGTATGGCAGCAATGCAACCCCTTGCGCTGATGGCGTGGTACGAGACCCTGCCCGCAGGGGTGAGCAACGGCCAGGTGCGTGCCGCCCTGACGGCGGTGATGCATCGGATGTTCGACCATCGTGAAAACTTCAACCAAGGGGGCTACCTCACCATCGGCTTTGCGGGGCGTCAGCCCAACATTGCCGATTGGTACACCAACAACGGCAGCCTCTACCTCACCTCGCTTGCCTTCCTGCCGTTGGGCCTGCCGGCCACGCACCCCTTCTGGACCGATGCGCCACAGCCCTGGACCTCGCAGAAGGCGTGGGGTGGTGAGCCCTTCCCCAAGGATCACCATTGGCAGGATGAGATTCGCACCCGAGATCTGTTTTAGCCCATCAATTTTGTGTTATAAATTTTTACAACTATGAAACGTATTTCGCTGACTTTGACTGTTTTGGTCGTAGCACTGATGTGCTCGATGTGTGCAATGGGCCAAAAGGCCCCGAAGGTCATCAAACTCAACACCCCGACCTACACCGAGGGAATGGGGCTGATGGAGGCCTTGAAAAACCGCAAATCCTCGAAGGGTTTTACGGATAAGGAGATTCCGCTGCAAGACCTTTCGAATTTGATGTGGGCCGCCCTGGGCGTGAATCGCCCCGATGGCAGACGTACCGCTCCGACGGGGTCGAATCGTCAGGAGATCGAACTCTATGCCTTCTTCGAGTTCGGTGCCTACTACTACAACTACAAGGACCATACGCTGGAGTTGGTGGCCGAGGGCGACCATCGTGCCATCACGGGGCGTGGCGAGGCGGCCAATGCCTACCTCGACCTGCTCTTCATCGCCGATACCGACAAGACGGGCCCGGGCGACAAACCCGGCTCGGCCAATACGGTGTCGTATGTGAATGTGGGCTATGTGTCGCAGAATGTCTATCTCTACTGTGCAAGTGCCGGATTGGGCAGCCGTGCCCGAGGCGGCTGGAATCAGCAGCAGGTGGTCGAGACGCTCGGCCTGAAGGAGTCGATGATTGTTGTGCTGGGCCAGACGGTCGGCTACTGCGAATAAAACGCTATGAAAAGGTCGGTGTGGCTCGGCGTATTAGCTCTCGCCTGTTTGGCGTGTGCGTGTAACAACCACGACGAGGCGGCAGATCCCTTCGCCTGCGCCATCGTGAATGGTGTTCCCTGGATTGACGATCAAGGCAATCCGGTCAATGCCCACGGTGCCTGCGTGGTTGAAGAGGAGGGGGTCTATTACCTCTTTGGCGAGTGGAAATCGGACCACACCAACGCCTTTCCCGGGTTTGGGTGTTACTCCAGTCGGGATTTGGTCCATTGGAAGTTCGAGGGGGTGGCTCTGACCGTGCAACAGGAGGGGTTGCTTGGCCCCAATCGAGTGGGGGAACGCCCCAAGGTGATGCGATGTCCCTCTACGGGCGAATACATTCTCTTGGCCCATACCGACAATATGGGCTACAAAGATCCCCAGGTCGGATTGGCTGTGGCCGACAAAATCACCGGCCCTTACACCTTTCTTGGGCCGCTGCTGTACGAAGGCAAGCCCATCCGTCGCTGGGATATGGGCACTTTCCAAGATTGGGATGGTACGGGCTATTTGTTGATGCACCACGGCGACATCTATCGCTTGAGTGCCGACTACCGCTCGGCCGAGGCGAAGGTGTTGGTCGGATTGGAGGGCGGAGGCGAATCCCCTGCGATGTTCCGCACCGACAGCCTCTATTACCTGTTTGCCTCCAACCTGACCAGCTGGGAACGTAACGACAACTTCTATTTCACGGCCCCCGCCATCGAGGGCCCCTGGACTCGTCAAGGGCTCTTCTGTCCCGAGGGAAGCTTGACCTACAACTCCCAATCGACCTTCATCCTGCCCTTGCAGCGAGGCGATTCTACGGCCTATATCTATATGGGTGACCGTTGGTCCTATCCTCACCAGGCCTCGTCGGCAACCTATGTGTGGCTGCCGTTGCAGGTGGATGGCACACGCCTCTCCATCCCCGACTATTGGGCGGTGTGGAATCCGCAGACGATGCAACCCGTCACCGAGTTGGGTGGCAAGCGTACCGAGGTCTCGTTTTGCAGTGACCGTCAGGGCGACAAGCTCTCCTTTCCTTTCGAGGGGAGCCGTGTGGCGGTCCTCGGCCGCTCGTTTCATAACGGAGGTTATGCCGTGGTGCGCATCCTCGATGCGAATGGCCGAATTGTATATAGCAATCGGATTGATTTCTATAGCAAAGTGGCAGACAACGGCCTGCGTTTTGTCGGGCCGCACCTTCCCCGAGGGCGATATACGCTCGAGGTGGAGTGTGCCGGTGAGCATCCCGAGTGGTGGGATAAACGCAAAAAACACTATGGCAGCACCGAAGATTGGGTGCAGGTGAATGAAATCAGAGTCTATTAACTGATGGAGTGTATGAGAAAATGGTGTTTAGCAATGCTGACAAGTTGTCTTTTGGCGGCTTGCGGCCCCACGATCCGTTACGAGCGGGTGGAGGTGGAGGCCCCCTTTGCGATGGAGGCCATTTCGGTGCCCATCTATCCGACTCGGGATTTTCTGATTACCGACTATGGGGCCACTGACGAGGGACTTTGTACGGAGGCGATTGCCCGTGCCATCGAGGCCTGCAATGTGGCAGGTGGGCTGCGTGGCCGATACCGCCAATCGGGTGCAAAATGTCGAGGGGCTGACCTTGGAGGGGGTGAACTATCGCACGGTCGATGCCGAGGCCCTGCCCCAACTCAACCGCTACCTGAGTAACAAATAGCGGCTTCGTGTCGGCGGGTGTGAAAAATGCCCCGAAAGGTGCGAATTTTTCCACCCCAGAATCCCCTTTATTCGGTTTCTTTGCCGTAGTGAATACGGAAAACTTAAAACACACAAAACGATGAAGCGATTTAGTCTGTTATTCTGTTTGCTGGTGCTGCTGTGCCTGGGCGCAACTGCCGAGAACTACCCCTACCGAGGCGATGTGCTGTGGGTCACCGTGCCCAACCACACCGATTGGTTGTACGAGACGGGCGAAAAGGCGACCGTCGATGTCCAATTGTATCAATACGGCATCCCGCAGGATGGGGTGGTGGTCAGCTACGAGTTGGGCAACGATTTGATGCCTGCCGATGCCCAAGGCGAGGTGGTACTTAAGAAGGGGCGTGCCACTATCGTGATGGGCACGATGAAGGAACCGGGCTTCCGCGACTGCCGTATGACGGTCAAGTTGGGCGATCAGACCTACAAGCACCACATCAAAGTGGGCTTCTCGGTCGATAAAATTCGCCCCTACACCCAAATGCCTGCCGATTTTGAGGCCTTCTGGCAGAAGAACAAGGAGGAGTTGGCCGCCTCCCCATTGACTTATAGCAAGGAGTTGGTCGGGGAGTATTGCACCGAGAAGACCGATTGCTACCTGGTTAAGGTGCCCATCAACAAACGAGGTCAGGCGGTCTATGGTTACCTGACCTACCCGAAAAACGCCCAAAAGGGGAGCTGCCCCGTAGTGCTCTGCCCTCCGGGTGCAGGCATCAAAACCATCAAGGAGCCGATGCGGCTCAAGAACTACGCCGAGCGGGGGTGCATCCGCCTCGAGATAGAGATTCACGGCCTGAATCCCACGATGACTCCCGAAGAGTTCAAAGAGATCAGTACCGCCTTTGGGTACGAGAGCAATTACCTGAATATCAACCTCGAAAATCGGGATAATTACTATATGAAGCGGGTCTATCTGGCCTGTGTGCGGTGCATCGATCTGTTGACCTCGCTGCCCGAATGGGACGGCAAGAATGTCATTGTGCAGGGCGGTAGCCAGGGTGGCGGTCTGGCCTTGGTGACGGCGGGTTTGGACGAGCGTGTCACCCACTGTGTGGCCAACCACCCGGCATTGAGCGATATGGCAGGTTTTGAGGCGGGACGTGCCGATGGCTATCCCCACTTCTCACGCACACCCGGGATGACAACCCCCGAGAAGGTGCAGACGATGGCCTATTATGATGTGGTCAATTTCGCCCGTCTGGTGAAGGCGCAGACCTATCTTACCTGGGGCTTCAACGACGATGTGTGTGCCCCCACGACCAGCTACGCGGCTTACAATGTGCTCACCTGCCCCAAGGAGGCACTCGTTACCCCCATCAACGAACATTGGACCTCGGAGGTGACCAACAACGGCCAATTGGAGTGGATTCTCCGCCACCTGAAGTAGGACGGTTGTCCCAATAAAAATAAGGGGAGGACCACCAAGTCCTCCCCTTATTTTTATTGCTCCTTGACGCTGTGCAGCTCCACCGGCCCGAACATTCCCGAGGGAAGCAGGGGCGAATCGGCACGGAAGAATTTGAAGATATAGAACGACTTGCGGCCCTGCGAGGGGCGAGGCTCACCGTTGAGCAGCCACTCGGGGAGTTTGGCCATATACTGTCCTGCTACGGGGCTGCCCGGGGCAAAGGTGTAGGCCAGCGTTTCGCCCCACTCCACATCGTCAGGCTCCTGTTCGTCGCCAATCATTCGGTTGGGCCACAGGTTGGTCACCTCCACCTCGATGCGATTCCTGCCCCGCTTCAAGGCTTCGGTGATGTCGCACACAAAGGGGGCCTTCCACAGCAAGGGGAAGGGGATGCCATTGACCGTCACACGGGCCATATTCTTCACCTCGCCCAACGAGAGCAGGAGGCGTTCGGCTTGTCGGAGTTGGTCTCGTTTCAGGGTCAGCTCGAAACGATAGGTGGCGGTCCCCGAATAGTACTTCAACTCCTTTTCGTTTAGTTCGGTCCACGAGGTGAGCGAATCCAACACCACCGTGCGCTCTTCTTGTGTAAAATCGACCTTCCAAGGCCCTCTGACCGCCATTCGATGGACCGTTTGGTGGGCTTTCGGAGTCGGCTTAGTCTGCCCCTTTTCACGCAGAATAATGAAGCGTGAGCCGTAAGGCTCGATGGTCAGCGGCGAGCCGTCGTAGGCATACATCGCTTGGGTGTAGGGGTCCCACACCTCGGCCGTGCGCCCCTTTCGGGGCAGGTGTAGCGTGTCGGTTTGGGGTAGGTCGGTGGGGTTGCAGAGGAAGTAGATGTCGGTTTGACCATCGGTGCGACGATAGCTCTTGAAGTGAGGGAGTGCGGGCAGTTGCTCCTTAGCAGGCACGCCTCGCTGCAAGAGGGATTGGCAACGGGCCATATAGCCGAACAGCTCCTTCGCACCACCTGCTTTCCACCAGGTCTGTCCGGGGACAAATTGCGTGCCCCAAATGCCGAACGACATACTCGGCGAGACGTGGGGCCACGGATTGGCGGCTCCGGCGTGGAGCATCATCCGATTGACACCCGTGCAGAAGGCCCTATCGCAGACCGCCTTCAACGATTGCGGGTCATCCTGCCACGCCTTGAGCGGCCAGCAGGTGAAGGCCTCGGCGTAGAGCAGTGGGCGTTGCAGATGGCGCATCACCTGCTCGTGTCGTCCCATATCACGCCAACCCCAATCGGGGTAGGTCCAGAACTCGGTGGCAATATCTGCCCCCTTCGAAGCCTCCAAGATGCGGTAGATGTCAAGCACACGGAAAGGGCGCTGTCCGCCCGTGCCGTAGGGCTCGATGAGGAGCGTCAGGCCGGGGGTCTGCTGCGCCAACTCGGTCATATAGCCGTAGTAGTTCTCGGCAAACAGTTCTTGGATGGTCTGCTCCCAGTCCTGTTGGAATCGGCGGCTCTGCCGCTCGTCGCCCACCTGCTTGCACCGCCCCGCCATATAGGGAAGGTAGGGCGTCAGGTCGTAGCCGCGGCGTTTGTGAAACTCCGCAGGCAACACCCCGCTCCAGGTCTGGCCGCCTGCCTCGTAACTATCTATCTCGAAGTGGGTAAAGGTCGTTCCTGCGTGGGGGCCGGCCAGGTCGATGACCATCTGCGGATAGCCCTGCCAGAACTTCAGCACCGCCTCACGGCTCAGTTTGTCGCACTCCAAGCCCCGACCCGACTCGGGCGACTGCGACTGGTTGGTCCTGCCGAGGGTCGTTTGGCCGATACGCAGCACCACATAGTCGTTCGGCAACGCCTCGGGGAGTTGCAATAGTTCCGCTTGTCGGTCGAAATGGCTCGTCAGCAGTTTGACCTCGGCGAGCGTAGCCACTGAATCGGCAGGCACGGCCACCACCGCCACATCTTCGTAGTAGTCCCACGTTTTATCCACCTTGGGACGGGGCAGCTTCAAACTCGTTGCGTCAGAAGCGTCAGCTACGGCCACCTCGCTATAGATCAACTGCAACATCGAGTAGCGAGGCTCGACGGTGGGGTAGGCACTCGACGACCACCCCGGGCAGTTGTGTGTTCCGAAGGTCAGCCCCAGACGGGCACACTCGTCCATCGCCCAGCGCATCAAGGCCTTCCATCGTTCGCTGCCGATGGCATTCGTCGGGTCGCTCACCCGTATTTGGTGCGGCCCGCCAATCTGAAAGTTCTGCACACCGGCCAGCCCCGCCTCCTTGAAGGCTTCCAAGTCGGCCGTAATTCCCTCACGGGTCACCAGGCCATCCATCCATTGCCAGATGATGATGGGTTTGTGGGCCGCTTTGGGCTGCAAAAAGTCCTGTTCGAGTGTCTGTTGTGCCGACAGGGGAAGTGCGGTGCAAAACACCAATGAGAGGAACGAGAAGAGCTGTTTCATAGGGCGAACGGGGTGGCTTGATTAGCGATTAGTTTTCAAATCCTGCCTTCTTAAGGGGATTTCTTCTACAAAATTAGTCAAATAATCCCTTTTTGCCATTTATATAATCCAAAAGTTGGGTAATTGATTTTTTTTGCCCTATCTTTATACATTGAAAACCATCTTAAACTAACTAAACAAACGAAAACATGAAACAAAACAACCAAAATTTGTTTTCGGCGTTCGTAAGAAAGATCGCTTTGGCGATTTGTTTCTTAGGTATCTCGACCCTCGCATTTGCCCAGTCGCAGGTGAAGGGTACGGTAAAGGATGCCAACGGACTGCCCGTGATCGGTGCCACCGTGATTGTCGATGGCACAACGACCGGTACGACGACCGATGCGAACGGCCAATTCGTCCTCAAGGCTGACGATAAGGCCACGCTGATCGTGTCGTATCTCGGTTTCAAGGATGCCCAAGTAGCTGTAGCCGGTAAGACGGCTGTTGAGGTTATCCTGGAGGAGGATGCCGCCATGCTTGACGACGTTGTCGTAATCGGTTATGGCGCCATTAAGAAGCGCGACCTGACGGGTTCGGTAGCTTCGGTGAAGGCCGAGGACTTGATGCGCACCCCGACCGGTAACGTCATGGAGGCTATTCAGGGTCAGGTTGCAGGTTTCGATATCACCCGTTCGAATGGTGATGCCGGTGCTTCGATGAAGATGACCATGCGTGGTAACCGCTCGGTAAACGCCACGAATGAGCCGCTCTTTATTATTGATGGTATGGAGGGTTCGTTTGACGAGCTTAACCCGAACGATATCGCATCGGTCGAGGTACTGAAGGATGCCTCGTCGACGGCTATCTACGGTGCTGCCGGTGCCAACGGTGTTGTTATCATCACGACGAAGAACCCCGCCAAGGATAAGTTCTCGATCAACCTCGATGCTTACTATGGTTGGAATGTTCCCTCGAAGTTCCCCGAGCTGAATACGGGTGAGGCTTACAAGGAGTTCCGTCGCGAGGCTCTTCGTACGGTAGGTCAGTGGAACAGCGCTGCCGACGATGCTACGCTCTTCCCCTCGAACATCCAGTCGCTTATGGACAATGGCCAGTGGGTTGATTGGGCCGATGAGGCTACGCGCACGGGTCAGACGCAGAGTTACAACGTATCGTCGTCGTATGCCAATGACCGCGTAAGCTCGTACTTCTCGCTGGGCTACTACAATGTAGAGGGTCAGCTGCCCGATGATGAGCTGACGCGCTATTCGATCCGTGGTAAACTGGACTTCACGCCTAAGAGCTGGCTGAAGTATGGTGTGAACGTGTATGGTATGTGGCAGGATAACGACAAGCGCTACAGCAAGGTTTGGAACCGTATCCTCTGCACGCCGCCCCTGGGTACTCCGTATGATGAGACGGGTGAGGTTGTTCCCTTCCCGCTGAACGGCAACACGGCCTACATGTCGCCTATCGCCGATATGGGTTCGGGTCAGTATGTAAACAACGTAAAGACGCTCTCGATTGCTCCGCAGGCATACATCGAGATTAAGCCTGTGAAGGGTCTGACGCTGCGCTCGGTATTGGGTGGTTACTTCCGCAATACGAAGCAGGGCGTTTATATCGGCCCCGATTCGTGGGAGGGTTTGCAGACCGGTACGACGGCTCGTATCCCCAACACGCTGAACTATAACTACAAGTGGCAGAACATCCTGACCTACAACATCACGGTTGCTGACGATCACGACTTCACCGTAACCGGTGTGACGGAGTGGACGAAGAACCGCACCGAGGGTGTTTCGGCTTCGGCTTTCGGTTTCGACTCGAACACCTACGCTTACCACAACATGGGCGCTGCTACGGGTACGCCGACCGTTTCGTCGAACTTCGTAGGTACGCAGATGATGTCGTATGCTGCTCGTCTGAACTACTCGTACAAGGGTAAGTACCTCTTGTCGATCAGCAGCCGTTGGGATGGTGCTTCGGTGC
>JAFSDP010000005.1 GCA_017436185.1 Alistipes sp.
CCAAGAAGAATCCCGATCCCAAGTTCAGCCTCGAGCAGATCATCCCCGCCGTGGAGAAGAACCTGGGTGTGGAGGTGAAGTTTGCCGGTGACTGCATGGGTGAGAAGGCTGCTCAGATGTGCGCCGAGCTCAAGGCCGGTGAGGTCATTCTGCTCGAGAACCTCCGCTTCTATGCCGAGGAGGAGGGCAAGCCCCGTGGCTTGGCCGCCGACGCTACGAAGGAGGAGAAGGATGCCGCCAAGAAGGCCCTCAAGGAGCCCCAGAAGGAGTTCGTGAAGAAGCTCGCTTCGTATGCCGACTGCTACATCAACGACGCATTCGGTACGGCTCACCGCAAGCACGCCTCGACCTACCTGATCGCCGAGTACTTCCCCCAGGACAAGATGTTCGGTTACCTGATGGAGAAGGAGGTAAAGGCCATTTCGGAGGTGATGGAGAAGCCCCAGCGCCCCTTCTGCGCCATCGTGGGCGGCTCGAAGGTTTCGTCGAAGATCGGTGTAATCAAGGCCCTGCTGGACAAGTGCGACTCGATCATCATCGGTGGCGGTATGACCTACACCTTCGCCGGTGCCAAGGGCGGTAAGGTTGGTAAGTCGATCTGCGAGCCCGATATGTTCCCCGTAGCGCTGGAGATTCTGGAGATGGCCAAGCAGAAGGGTGTGAAGTTTGTGATGTCGCCCGACGCACTGACCTGCGATCAGTTCTCGGAGGAGGCCAACACCAAGGAGGCTTCGGTGATGGACATCGATCCCGAGTGGGAGGGTGTGGACATCGGCCAGGGCGGTAAGGATGCCTTCCGCGAGCACATCCTGGGTTGTAAGACCATCCTCTGGAACGGCCCCGTAGGTGTATTCGAGATCAACAAGTTCGCAACCGGCTCGAAGGCCGTAGCCGAGGCTATCGCCGAGGCCACCAAGAATGGTGCCTTCTCGCTCATCGGTGGCGGTGACTCGGTGGCTTGCGTCAATAAGTTCGGTCTGGGCGACCAGGTGTCGTACATCTCGACCGGCGGTGGTGCTCTGCTCGAGTACATCGAGTTTGGCGACCTGCCCGGTGTAGCGGCTATCCGCGACTAAAGAAAAAAGAGCCGCAACTAATCTGCGGCTCTTTTTTCTTAATTAAAAATTAAAGATTAAAAATTAAAAATTGGGGGGGCGAGTAAAACTCCCGATTTTGGATTTTAGGTGCCGCATATAAATACAAAATAAAATGAAGAAACTTTTATTTTTTGCAACCATTCTTTTTATGGCAAGTTGCACAAACAATCAGACTACGCCGGCAATCGATCTGACGAATCTCGACACGACGGTTGCTCCGAGCGAGGATTTCTACCAGTATGCTACGGGCGGTTGGCAGGTAAAGAACCCCCTGAAGCCCGAGTTTGCACGCTACGGCTCGTTTGACGTATTGCGTGAGAACAACGAGAAGCGCATCAACGAGATTTTCGCCGCTATGGCCAAGACGACGGCCGAGGCCGGCTCGGTGGAGCAGAAAATCTCGGACCTCTACAAGATGGGTCTGGACTCGGTACGCCTCAACAAGGAGGGTCTGAGTGTCTTGGAGGGCGACCTGGCCGCCATTGAGGCCGTTACGGACAGCAAGTCGCTTATCGAGACCGTGGCCAAGATGCACGCCTCGATGGGCAACCCCCTGTTTGGTCTCTACGTATCGTCGGATTTGAAGAACAGCTCGGTCAATGCCCTCTACATCTCGCAGTCGGGTCTGGGTATGGGCAACCGCGACTACTACCTCGACGAGGAGCACGCCGCAAAGCGGGAGGGCTATGTAGCCTACCTCGAGAAGGTCTTTACGCTCGCCAACCTGGCCGAGGCGCGCGCCCAGGCCGAGGCAGTGATGGCCTTTGAGACGGTGATGGCCGAGCGTTTCCTCTCGAATGTCGAGTTGCGTGACATCGAAAAGGGGTACAACCCGATGTCGAAGGCCGACTTTGTGGCACGCTACAACAACATCGACTGGGAGGCCTACCGAACGACGCTGGGGCTGGGTGAGTTCGACCGCATCATCGTCGAGCAGCCCGAGGTGATCGACCTGGTGAACGAGTTGGTCAAGAGCACCCCCCTCACGACCCTGAAGAGCTACCTGAAGGCCCACCTGTTGCAGAGCGCTGCCGGTTATGCCGGTGACGAGTTGTATGCCGCCACGTTCGACTTCTTCAGCCGTCAGATGACCGGTGTGGAGGAGATGAAGCCCCGTTGGAAGCGTGCTATGGGTGTGCCCAACTCGATTCTGTCGGAGGCCGTAGGCGAGATCTACGTTTCGAAGTACTTCCCCAAGGAGGACAAGGAGCGTATGACGGAGCTGGTAAAGAACCTGCAAACGGCTTTGGGTCAGCACATTGATGCCCTGGAGTGGATGTCGGATGCCACGAAGGCCAAGGCCCAGGAGAAGCTCTCGACCTTTACCGTGAAGATTGGTTATCCCGACAAGTGGAAGGACTACTCGTCGCTCGAGATTGACCCCACCCTTTCGTACTGGGAGAATAACAAGCGTGCCTCGGCGTGGTACACGGCCGACAACCTCTCGAAGTTGGGCAAGGAGGTAGATCGTGACGAGTGGTTTATGTCGCCCCAGACGGTGAACGCCTACTACAACCCCACCACCAACGAGATTTGCTTCCCCGCCGCCATTCTGCAGCCTCCCTTCTACAACTCGGCTGCCGACGATGCCGTGAACTACGGTGCCATTGGTGTGGTGATCGGCCACGAGATGACCCACGGCTTCGACGATCAGGGTCGCAACTTCGACAAGGATGGCAATATGATCAACTGGTGGACCGACGAGGATGCCGCCGCCTTCCAGGCCAAGAGCCAGATTCTGGTCGAGCAGTTCAACCAAATCGAGGTGTTGCCCGCCACGGCCGACAGCCCCGCTGTGATGGCTGACGGTGCCCTGTCGTTGGGCGAGAACATCGCCGACCAGGGTGGTCTGCGTGTTGCCTTCACCGCGCTGAAGAATGCGCTGGGCGAGACCACGCCTGCCCCGATCGACGGCTTCACGGCCGAGCAGCGTTTCTACCTGGCCTATGCTACCCTCTGGGGTCAGAACATCCGTGACGCCGAGAAGGCTCGTCTGACGAAGGTCGATGTGCACTCGCTGGGCGAGAACCGTGTGAATGCCACCCTGAAGAACCTCCAGAGCTTCTACGATGCCTTCTCGATTACGGAGGGTAAGATGTTCCTCGAGGAGGAGAAGCGTGTGGTGATTTGGTAGCCATTCGGCCCGAACTCAATAAAAAAGTCCCGTTAGGAGTGGTCCTGACGGGATTTTTTTGTATATTTGTGTAACTATCAACCTATCACTATGAAACGACTCGTTTTGACCCTTTGTGCGCTGACAATGGTGTGCAGCCTCTTGGCCCAGACACCCCGTTGGCAAGACCCCAACTACATCGAGAAAAATCGCCTGCCGATGCGCTCCTCCTTTATTGTGACCCCTACGGTGGAGGAGGCGGTGGCCATCAACGACTTCCGCAGCTCGTCGCTCTACCGTTCGGTGGGCGGCGTATGGAAGTTCTACGGTGCCGAGAACCCGAGCCTCAAGCCCGAGGGTTTCTATGCCCCCGACTACGACGATTCGGCGTGGCGCACGATGCCTGTGCCGGGGCTGTGGGAGCTGAACGGCTTTGGTGACCCCGTCTATGTCAATATCCAATACCCCTGGTCGAAGTTCTTTGCCAACAATCCCCCCTATGTGCCTACCGAGCAGAATCGGGTGGGTTCGTACCGCCATCGGGTCGAGATTCCCGCAGCGTGGAGCGGCAAGGAGATCTATCTGCACATCGGCTCGGCCACCTCGAATGTGACCCTTTGGGTCAATGGCCGTGAGGTGGGCTACAGCGAGGACAGCAAATTGGAGGCCGAGTTTAACATCACCGGCTATGTGCAGGCGGGCAAGGAAAACCTGCTGGCGATGCAGATCTACCGCTGGTCGGATGGTACCTACATCGAGGACCAGGACTTCTGGCGACTGGCGGGTATCGGTCGTGACTGCTACCTCTACGCCCGTGACCGTCGCCACATCGAAGATGTGAAGTTCACACCCGACCTCACGAACAACTACACCGACGGCACTTTGCACCTGCGTGCGACGGCCACCAAGGGGGTTAAACACCTGCGTTTTACCCTCTACGACCGCAACAACAAAAGGGTTGCCGAAGAGGTATTACCCCTCAAGAAGGGGGCTGCGGAGGGGCTTATCGAGGTGAAGAATCCCCTGAAATGGAGTGCCGAGACGCCCCACCTCTACCGTCTGACGGTGGCGGCCCTCGACGAAAAGAGCCGTGTGATTGAGGCAACGGCCTTCCGGGTCGGCTTCCGCAAGGTAGAGATCAAAAACAGCCAACTGCTGGTCAATGGCAAGCCCATTCTGATTAAGGGTGTGAATCGCCACGAGATGAATCCCAACACGGGCTACTACGTGACCCGTGAGGATATGATTAAGGATATTCAGCGAATGAAGGAGTTGAATTTCAACGCCGTACGCACCTGCCACTACCCCGACACGCCGCTGTGGTACGACCTGTGTGACGAGTATGGAATGTACCTGATCGACGAGGCCAACATCGAGTCGCACGGGATGGGTTATGGCGAGCAGACCCTGGCTCGTCGTGACGACTACGCCAAGGCCCACCTGGCCCGCAACCAACGTATGGTGCTGCGTGACCACAACCACCCCTCGATTATCATCTGGAGCCTGGGCAACGAGGCGGGCAACGGCAACAACTTCCGCCTCTGCTACGAGTGGATCAAGCAATACGACCCCTCACGCCCCATCCACTACGAGCAGGCCATCCCCTACTGGGGGTTGAACTACGACCGCACGGCCTTCTACCCCACCGACATTATGTGTCCGATGTATTCGGACTACGGTTGGGTGGAGCGTTATATGAACTCCTCGCCCGAGCGTCCGCTCATCTTCTGCGAGTATGCCCACGCCATGGGTAACTCGTTGGGCGGCTTCAAGGAGTATTGGGATCTGGTGCGCAAATACGACCACTATCAGGGTGGCTTCATCTGGGATTGGGCCGACCAAGCCCTCGCCTATCGTGACCCCGAGACGGGCGTTCTCTCGTACCGCTACGGCGGTTGCTACAACGAGGTGGATGCCACCGACGATTCGTTCAACTGCAACGGCGTGGTGGCTGCCGACCGTACGCCCCATCCGGGTGCGTGGGAGGTGAAGCACCAGCAGCGCAACATTCTGACCTCGGCTGTCGATGTCGCCGCAGGTAAAATCGCCGTCAAGAACGAGTATTTCTTCCGTGATTTGAGTGCCTACCGATTGGAGTGGAGCCTGGTGGCCGATGGGGTCGCCATCCTGACGGGCGTCGTGGAGGAGCTGAAGGCCGCACCGCAACAGCGCATCGAGGTGCAACTTCCCTACTCGGCAGACGATATTAAACATTTGAACTGCAATGAGTTGTTGCTGAATGTAAGCTACCGACTCAAAACTGCCGAACCGCTCTTGGCGGCAGGTCACGAGGTAAGCTACGACCAGCTCACCATTCAGCGTCGTGAGGCTGCGCTGCCCACCACTTCGGGCGATCAGCTCACGTTGGAGGGGCGCACGATTCGTGGCGAAAAGTTTGCCCTGAGCTTCAATGCGGAGGGTTTCATCGAGCAGTACAGCTACTGCGGTGTGGAGCTGTTGCGTGAGCCGCTGCGCCCCGAGTTCTACCGCGGCTTGACCGAGAACGACTTTGGCGTGCAGAAGAGCAACGGCGGCGACAAGCGTCAGACCTGGAAACCCTGGCGCAATGCGAAGTTGGAGCTGAAGCGTTTCGAGATTACGTCG
This sequence comes from Alistipes sp., assembly GCA_017436185.1. Next base: position 5,815 of record JAFSDP010000005.1, read on the forward strand.
CCCGCCGAGGCCTCGGCCGAATACTATGTACCTGCTACGGGTGCCACCGTAGAGGCTGACTACCAAATTGGTAATGAGGGTATTGTGACCGTTACGCTTCGAATGAAGGCCGATAAGTCACGCACCGAAATCCGCAACCTGGCCCGCTTTGGTCTGCGTACGGCGATGCCCGCATCGTTCGACCGTGTGACCTTCTACGGCAATGGCCCGCACGAGAGCTACATCGACCGTCAGAGCGGTGCCCGCAAGGCGATTTACCGCCAGCGTGTGGAGGAACAGTACCACCACGGCTATGTGCGCCCGCAGGAGTCGGGTACGCACGTCGGACTGGATTGGTGGCAGGTGATTGACTCGTCGGGTCGAGGCCTCGAGTTCCGCAGTGCGATGCCCTTCTCGGCTTCGGCACTCCCCTACTCGTTGGAGCAGTTGGACATCAACCACCCCGACTACCAAAAGTTGGACAGCGACCTGAAACCCAACGGTTTAACGAACATTCACGTCGATGGCCTGCAGCAGGGTCTGGGCTGTGTGACGAGCTGGGGCTCACAACCCCGTGCGGAGTATATGCTGCCCTATCACCGGGAGGGTGGCTACAGCCTGACGCTGCAACTGCGACCGCTGTAATGGGAAATAAAAATTCAAAATTTAGAATTCAAAATGCAAAATGGGGGTTGTGGCGTTGGCTACGACCCTCATTTCATTTATTACACTCATTACAGCAATTACACTCATTACAGCAATTACACCATTACAGCCATTACACCCCTGTAATGGTGTAATTGTGTAATGAAATGCAAAAGTGGATAAAGAGATTAAAGACCTTAAAGAGATTAACGAAGCGGACCTAAAAAACCTTAAGCTCTTTAAGATCCTTAAAATCTTTAATCTCCTTATTCGCTTGCTCATTTTGAATTTTGAATTTTGAATTCAAAAGAATAGGCTCCGCCTGATGGTTACTCTATATATAACCACCTGCGAAGCCCTAATTTGCTGTATATAAGGTTGATTGCTACCCACCTGCCTACGCCGCTGCGGGGTAGGGCGAGGGGAGCCGTTGGTAGTACAAAGATACAACTTCGAGGAGCCGAAGTCAAGTTTTTCAGGGTATAAATCGTAGAAAAACTGCACAAGGCGACGGCATTACACCATTACAGCCATTACACCATTACAGTCATTACACTGATTACACTCATTACACCATTACACTCATTACAGGGGTGCGTATGCCTGTAATGGCTGTAATGAAATTCAAAATTTAGAATTCAAAATGCAAAATTAGATAAAGAGATTAAAGAAATTAAAGAGAAAAACGAAGCAGACCTAAGTCCTTAAACTCCTTAAAATCTTTAATTTCCTTAACACTAATTTTGAATTCTAAATTCTACATTTTGAATTTCTAATAGAACGTCGCTTTGGGGGCGAAGATCGGGTAACCGAAGTTGAACATCAAGTACATATTCTTCCAACTCTCGAGGTCGTACTTGATGAGCGACAGATTGACCGGTCCGATGGGGGTGTGATAGACCAACGACGCCTCGGTGATGAAGTGCAGGCGCCGATCCTCCCACCCCACAAGGCCCCCTTCGGTGTAGTTGTTGCGGTTGCGATACATCGCATAGAAACCCGTACGCAGGAAGAAGTTGGGCATCAGATCGAAGGTGGGATTCACACCACCCGCCACGAAGCGTTTGGCCACGAAGTCGGGCATAAAGACCTTGCGGGCGTGCGGGATCGGCTCGTAGGCCGGAAGGGTCATCAGCGTCGCCCCCAGGGTCGTAAAGTCGGGGTGCGAAGTATAGACTGCATCGAGGCTCACACCCAGCGAAAACCAACTCGTGCGAGGCATATCGAAGAGTTTGGCGTAGGTAAAACGTGCGCCATACCACTCCCGATTCGTGCCCGGATTGAACTGCCCCTTGCCCAAGGGGCGGTACTTGTCACGACCACCCACATAGATGGCCGAGAGTTCGAGATTCGAGCCTCGGGTGGGATAGAGGTACTTATCGAAGGTGTTGCGCTTGATGCCGATCTTCGAGGCGAAGAAGTGGTAGCGCGAGTGGTCTAACTCCAACGGATCGGCAGCCGATTGGTAGTGGTAGTTGGTATGTCCGCCGTGTAGCTCCACCTCCGTCAGCGAACGGTGGGTGACACGAAAACCCAACCCCAGCGAACCGAAACTTTCGCTCTGGCGCACCGCTAAGGTGTTGTCGATGTCGGTGATGCGGCCAAACGAGCCGTGACGATAGTTCTCGGTGGCGAAGGTGTAGCCGAACGTGAGGTAGAAGGGGTCGTTCAGGTAGAAGTCGATGCGACCGCCCAGCGTTCCCCACGTGTAGGTCGGGCCAAGGTAGAGGTTGGCACCAAGCTGCTTGGCCGTACGACCGAAGGTGCGGTAGTTCAGACCGATGTAGGCCTGGTTGAAGGCCGTCGAGGAGATGTTGCCACCGATGGTGAGTTTGATGTTGGGACGAGCCTTGAGGTGGGTCGTGAAGGCATAACGCTCCCGGATGGAGTCGTAGCCGATCTGTGGCATCTGCTCCATCTGGTAGTCGCCCGTCACCAAGATGCGGTAGAGGTTGTTGCGCAGATGGTCGAAATTCATCTGACGCTGACGATCACGCCCGTGGAGGTCGGCACGCAGGTAATCACGCACATAGGCGGTCTGATGCTCGGGCAGGCCCACGATGTCGTAGTTGTTGAAAATCAGGGGCGGACACTTCTGCTTAAAGGCCGCACGACGCTCCTCGTACTGCTCCTGTGTCCACTGCTCACTCACCTGCTCACGAATGGCGGGGATGGCCGCCAAGGCATCTTGGTAGCCCGACTCGATGACCTCCTCGGCCGCCGAGAAATCCAACATACCCACCTTCACGGCACGACGAATGGTCACCGAGCGCTCCTCGGGCAGCGTGTAGTCGGTCTTGCTCATCGCCAGCAGCAGCACCTGGTCCATCAAATCGCCCTCCACATCAGGCTCCACGTTACCGGCCGTGCAGATCGAGCCAATCAAGAGCGAGGGGCTGTGTTTCTCGTCCAACGGTCGCCAGGGGAAGTTGTCGAACAGACCACCGTCGTAGAGCACCTCTTCGCCCCGCTTGACGGGTTTGAAGGCGATGGGAATCGACATCGAGGCACGCACTGCCTCGGGCAGCGATCCCGACGTAATGGTCAGTGCCTCACGCTGATTCATATCGGCCGCCACGCACAGAAAGGGGACCATCAGCCGATCAAAGTCGCCCCGAGCGGCGGTCGAAGCGGGCTCGAAGAGCTCCAACAACGCCATATCGATTTGCGTCGAGGAGATCAGGTTGCGAGGCAGTTGGAACTTATTGTCCTTCGAACTCAAATCGAACCACAGGTTGATGAACGAGGGCGAGTTACCCACCTGACGGTAGTAAGGCATATAGGTCGAGGGGTCGATACGACCCGAAACCCACTGCTCGATGACCCCCGAGTTGGCCAGGTGGCGCATCTCGGCGGGCGAGTAACCCGAGGCATACATTGCACCGATGATCGAGCCCATCGAGGTACCTGCCACATAGTCGATCGGAATACCGTTCTCCTCCAAGGCCTGCAACACTCCGATGTGGTACAATCCTTTGGCTCCACCGCCACTCATCACCACGCCGACACCCCCCTTCTGCACCTTTTTCGGGGCAGCCGAGAGGGAGTTCACGCCACTTAAAGCGATAAGTAGGGCGAATATGGAGGCCAAAAAGCGTATCATTGTGAAATTTTTTGTAACTTTGCCTATTGATTGCGCTTAATACGCAACGGCCAAAATTAGCGAAAAGTATAAAAAATACAAAATATGATTGAAAAAATCAACGAACTTCTTCAACAAGTTGAAGAGTTTACGCCCAAAGCGGCAGCCGAAATCGAGGAGTTCCGCATCAAGATGCTCGGCAAAAAGGGTGCCCTGACGGCCCTGATGGAGGAGTTTAAGGGGGTTGCCCCCGAGCTGAAGCGTGAGCTGGGTCAGAAGCTCAACGCCCTCAAGCAGGCCGCTACGCAACGCATCAACACGCTGCGCGAGGAGTTGCAGAACACCACCTCGGAGCCTTCGGAGGTGAGCGATATGACCCGCCCGGGTACGGCCGACGAGTTGGGCTCGCGCCACCCCATTTCGCTCGTGAAGAACGAGATTGTCGAGATCTTCTCGCGCCTGGGCTACACCGTGGCCGAGGGCCCCGAGATTGAGGACGATCAGCACGTCTTCACCTCGCTCAACTTCCCCCCCGAGCACCCCGCACGCGATATGCAGGACACCTTCTTCATCCAAAAGCAGGGCTCGGAGCCCAATCCGAAGGATATCCTGCTGCGTACCCACACCTCGTCGATTCAGGTGCGCACGATGGAGCATCAGCGTCCGCCGATTCGTGTCATCTGCCCGGGTCGTGTATTCCGCAACGAGGCCATCTCGTATCGTGCCCACTGCATCTTCCACCAGATTGAGGGTCTTTATATCGACGAGGGCGTCTCGTTTGCCGATATGAAGCAGTCGCTGCTCTACTTCGCCAAGGAGCTCTTCGGCGAGCAGGCCCAAATCCGTATGCGCCCCTCCTACTTCCCCTTCACCGAGCCTTCGGCCGAGGTGGATGTGTCGTGCAACCTGTGCGGCGGCAAGGGCTGTCCGGTCTGCAAAGGTACGGGCTGGCTCGAGATTATGGGCTGCGGTATGGTCGATCCCAACGTATTGAAGGCCAGCAACATCGACCCCGAGAAGTATTCGGGCTTCGCCTTTGGTATGGGAGTTGAGCGTATTGCTATGCTCAAGTATGGTGTGAAGGATTTGCGCCTCTACTTCGAGAACGATGTGCGCTTCCTCCACCAATTCGAGGATGCCCTTTAACCACAAGGGAACAATAAACTGACGGGGAGGGGCGTTGTCGATGTACAAGGCCTCACCTCGTCTTTTTTGAACAAAACGGTCACTGAATGAAACAGTTCACGATTGCGCTTTTGGTGTTGCTGCTCGGTGTGGCAGCCAAGGCGGCTCCCCAAACCGAGGAGCCCCTTCGTCCGTCGTGGGCCGATTCGTTACGGGCCACCTACCACTATACGGAGGGTATCAAATCGCTGAAAATCAACGAAGACCGACCCTCGGCACGTCGCCACTTCGAGGAGGCTCTGCGTGCAGATTCGACCCACGCACCCGCCGCCTTTCAATTGGTGGTAAACAATATGGTCGATTCGGCCTCGATGGCTGCCACGCTGGCCGAACGGGCCTACCGCAGCGACACAACCAACATCTGGTACCACTGCCTCTATGGGCGTTCGCTGCTGAATGTCAATCGCTATCGTGAGGCCCTGGAGTGCTACAAAGCCCTGCGGCGGGTCGATCCCTCGGATTTGGAGACCTACAGCATCCTGGCGGCCCTCTACGAGGAGTTGGAGCAACCCTACACCGCCATTGCGATGATCGACTCGGCCGAGTTGCGCTTTGGCCGCCACCCCTACCTGAGCAACCACAAACGACGGATGCTCATCGCCACCAACCAGACCGAACGTGCCATCGAAGAGACCCTTTCGCTCATCGAGAGTGAGCCCTTCGAGCGGGAACACCGCATCATCCTGGGCGAACTCTACTCGACCAACAAACAGGACTCGTTGGCCGAAGCCACCTTCACGGAAGCCATCCGGATGGATTCGACCGATTTGCGTGCGCTGGTGAGTGCATCGAACTTCTACAGCCAGCGTCACAACTACGACAAGATGTTGGAACTCAGCGTCTTGGTCTTCCAAAACGACCAGATGCCCCTCGAAGAAAAGGTGGAGCGTTGGCAACTCTACACCGACGATCGGGAGTTCTATCGGGACCACCTGGCCCGCATCGACCAATTGGCCAAGGTGCTCTTGATTCACCACCCGAACGCAAAGGAGGTGGTGCAACTCTATGCCTCCCATCAGATTGCGTTAGGCGAGCTGGACGAGGCGTTGGCCCTCTACAAACTCCACGCCGAGGATACCCCTCCAGTGGAGGACTATTTCTTCTCGATTATCGACATCGAGGACTACCTCGAACGCCCCGACTCGGTCGATAAATATATGGCTCGGGCCATCGAACTCTTCCCCGAGAGCATCGACCTACGGATGATGAAGGGGACCATTCACTACCGCCACAAAGAGTACAACAAGGCCATTGCGGCCAACAAGGAGGCCTTGAAAATCGCCCCCACCGACTCGTTGCGCAGCGTCATCTGGGGCAACATCGGCGATATGTACCACGCCCTCATCGAGCAAAACAAAACGACGGGGCTGCATCGTCTTTTAACCGAAGACCAATGCTACGGCGCCTACAAGAAGGCCCTGAAATTCGACCCCGACAATGTGATGGTGCTCAACAATTGGGCCTACTTCCTCTCCATCGACGGCAACAAAAAAGAGCTGAAACGGGCCTTGGAGATGGCCGCTCGGGTAATGCAGTTGGAGGGGGACAACCCCACCTATATGGACACCTTTGCCTGGATTCTCTACCGCCTGGGGCGCTACGAGCAGGCACGCAACATCCAACGCCGAGCCATCGCCCTCGACAAGAGTGCCAGCAGCGATATGATGCTCCACTACGGCGACATTCTCCACGCCCTGGGCGAACAGTTTATGGCCGAGAGTTATTGGAAACGAGCCTTGGACAAGGGCTACGACAAGAAGGCCATCGAGGAGCGTATGACCTGGCCCAAAAAGGAGCGACCCGCCAAAACGGAGAGCACTACCCCACCCCAAACCGATAAGCAATGAGACGACTTGTGGTGATACTTTGCGCTATGCTTGTTTCGCTGACGGCTGTGGCTCAAAACGAGCAGGCCATCGAGGCGAAACGCAAGGCTATTGCCGCCCTCGAAAAGCGCATTGCCGAGGAGGAACGAGCCATCGGAAAGTTGCAGAAGAACCGCAAGAACACCGAGGAGCGTGCCCGCAGACTCGCACGACAGATCGCCTCACGACGTGACCTGCTGACCCAAACCGAGGCCGAGCAGAGTCGGGTAGAGGGGGAGTTGAACGAGACTTCACGCCTTTCGGACAGCCTGCAACAGACACTCGCGCGCAGTCGGGAGCAATACACCCTTCTGGCTCGGGAAGCCTATCGCAGCTACCGCCAAAACAACTACATCAGCTACCTGCTTTCCTCACGCAACTTTGCAGATGTGGCCCGTCGCCTGACTACGATGCGTGAGACGGCGGCCGTGAGGGAACGTCGTCTGCGTGAGATTATGGAGCTGCAAACCGCTGTCAATGAACAACAAACACGCCTTACGGAGCGTACTCGTGAGTTGGATTCGGTGAAGCGTCGGGTGGCAGGTCAGAAGAGCCGCCTCGAGCGTGACGAGCGTGCAGCCAAGAGCGAGATACGCCAGATGAACACGAAGGAGCGCAAAGCCCTGCAACGCAAACAGGAGCAGGAGGAGCAGCTCTCGATCGAGTTGAGCGAACTGCGCAAACTCACCAAAGGCAACAAGGAGGGTGCCTCGTTCTCTGCTCGCACCTCGGGGTTGAATCTGCCGGTGGTGGGGGGCAAGGTGAAGCGTTACAAGCAGAATATGGCCGAGATTACGGGACCAAAGGGTGCCCGTGTACGTTCGATTTACGAGGGCAAGGTGGTCGAGGTGAAGCAAAACCGCATCACGGCCAAATGGGAGGTTTTTGTGGCTCACGGCGAGTATATCACCTCCTACGCCAACCTCGGTACCACAACCGTTCAAAAGGGCCAAAAAGTGGCTAAAAACGGCCAAATAGGCACCGTGGGTGCAGCGGTAATCGCCACCACGATGCAGACCGAATATAAAATCGTCTTCGGCATCTACTCACCCAACCCCAGGGAGGTGATGTCGGCGGCCAACTGTTTCAAATAAACCCAACGAAAATGGCTGTACACTACCATACGGAGGATTGCCGCTACCGCCTGCCCGAGAAACGCCGCACGACGGCCTGGCTGCGGGAGGTGGCCCAAGCAGAGGGGTACACGGTGGGAGAGATCAACTACATCTTCTCGTCGGCCCGCTACCTGCTCGATATGAACCGCCAATTCCTCGGCCACGACTACTTTACCGATGTCATCACCTTCGACTATAGCGACCGCAAGGGGAGTCGTGTGGTCTCGGGCGACATCTTCATCGACGTGGAGACCGTGCGTGACAATGCACGCCTCTATGGAGCAACCGCCCTGCACGAAATGCGTAGGGTAGTGGTCCACGGCCTGCTGCACCTCTGCGGCCAAAAGGACAAGACCCCCCGCACCGAGGCACAGATGCACCGCAAGGAGGATAAATATCTGAAATTCTGGAGTTTATGACTTTAGACTACGACATCATCGTCCTTGGTGGCGGCCACGCAGGATGTGAGGCTGCATCGGCGGCTGCTCGGTTGGGCAGTCGCACACTGCTCTTGACGATGGATATGACCAAGTTTGCACAGATGTCGTGCAACCCGGCCATCGGTGGGGTAGCCAAGGGTCAGATTGTGCGTGAGATTGATGCGCTGGGCGGAATGACGGGCATCATCACCGACCGCACGGCCATTCAATTCCGTATGCTCAACCGCTCGAAGGGAGCAGCGATGTGGAGTCCCCGTGCCCAGTGCGACAAGGAGGCCTTCTCGGCCGAGTGGCGCAAGAGGCTGGAAAACACCCGCAACCTCTATTTGTGGCAGGATGCCGCTACGGAGTTGCTGTTCGAGGATGGCGAGGAACTCGCTCACATTCAGGGTGTTAAGACTCGTATGGGGATTACCTTCACCTGCCGAAAAGTGATTCTGACGGCGGGCACCTTTCTGGAGGGTTTGATGCACATCGGCACCCAAAATGCCCCGGGTGGACGTATGGGCGATGCCGCCTCGCACGGCCTCACGGCACAGCTTCGAAAGATGGGATTTGAGGTGGGACGAATGAAGACGGGAACCCCTGCACGATTGGATGCCCGCACCATCAACTTCGAGCTGATGGAGCCTCAATATGGCGACGAAAACCCCGCCAAATTCTCCTTCTCCGAAGAGACCGAGCCGGTCAAAAATCAGCTTCCCTGCTTCCTGGTTTATACCTCGAAAGAGGTGCACGACACCCTGCGCACGGGCTTCGATCGGTCGCCCCTTTTCAACGGTACGATACACGGCATCGGGCCTCGTTATTGCCCTTCGATTGAGGACAAATTGCGCACCTTTGCCGACAAGGATGAGCACCAACTCTTCCTCGAGCCGGAGGGTCGAAACACCAACGAATACTACCTGAACGGCTTTTCGTCGTCGCTTCCTTGGGAGGTGCAGTGGGAGGCGTTGCACCAGATTGAGGGTTTTGAAAACCTCCATATCTACCGACCTGGTTATGCCATCGAGTACGACTATTTTCCCCCGACACAGCTGCACCATTCGCTCGAAACAAAGCTCGTAGAGGGTCTCTACTTTGCCGGTCAGGTGAATGGCACCACAGGCTACGAGGAGGCGGCTGCACAGGGACTGCTGGCGGGCATCAATGCCCACCGTTCGCTCCACGACGAGGAGCCGATCGTATTGGGGCGTGACGAAGCCTACATCGGAGTCTTGATTGACGACCTGGTGACCAAGGGGGTCGATGAGCCGTACCGTATGTTTACCTCCCGTGCCGAGTACCGCATCTTGCTACGACAAGACAATGCCGACCAACGACTCACGCCGCTTGGCCATAAAATTGGTCTGATTAGTCGCAAAAGATACGTTGCATACAGCGAAAAAATTTCGCGTGTAAAATCGCTTATTTCCTTTGCGCAAAACCTGAGTGTCAAAATAGCCGAAATTAACGACTATTTGAAATCGGTCAATTCCGAACCTTTAACCCAGGGAAAAAAGCTCTCGGACCTGATGATGCGCAACGGTGTTACGTTCGAGACCATCCGCACGGCACTGCCCAAATTGGACAAGTTTATCGTAAAAGAGGGAATCCGCCCCGACGAAATCGAGGAGGCGGAGATTGCCATCAAGTATAGCGGCTACATCGAGCGTGAACGACAAATTGCCGAAAAACTGCACCGTTTAGAGGAAATTTCGATTCCCGACGGTTTTCGTTACGAAGAAATGCAGGCTTTAACCATCGAAGCACGCCAAAAATTGAGTCGCATCCGACCCAAGACCATTGGTCAGGCATCGCGCATTCCGGGAGTTTCGCCCGCCGATGTCAATGTGTTGTTGGTGAAATTTGGTCGCTAATTGTTCCACGTAGAACAATTCATACAACTACAAAAAGAGAGGTGTTCCACGTGGAACACCTCTTGTTATAGGGGATGGGGTAGGCTGTTTTACTCCTCGACGAGGGTATTCCAGCCGTGCTTATCCTCGGACAGACCATACTGAATATCGAGCAGGTGGTGATAGAGTTTCAGGCTCACAGGGCCAACCTCCTTGCCAAAATGGTAGGTTTGGGTGGTCTGCATATCGAAAATCTCGCTAATCGGAGCCAAAATAGCACCCGTACCACAGCAACCGCACTCGTCAAAGGTCGAAAGTTCCTCGACAGGAATCTGACGCTCCTCAACCTCCATACCCAAATCCAGAGCCACCTGACGCAGCGTCTTGTTGGTAATCGACGGCAAAATGGTGGGCGATTTGGGGGTAATGTAGCTATTGCCACGAATGGCGTAGAAGTTGGCAGCTACACACTCATCCAAATAGCGGTGCTCCTTGGGATCGAGAAACAAGACACTCGAAAAGCCCTGTGCGTGGGCATTGCGGTAGGGGAGCAGGCTGGCCGCATAGTTGGCACCAATCTTCACATCGCCCGTACCGTTGGCCGAAACACGATCCTGCTCACGGTCGATTGCCACACGAATGGGGCGAATACCCCCCTTGAAATAGGGTCCTACGGGCGAGGCGAAGACCACAAACATCGCCTCCTCGGAGGGCTTCACACCAAAACTCGTCGAGGTGCCAATCTCCAACGGTCGCAGATACATCGCCGCACCGGTGCCATAGGGGGGCAGGTGACGGAGGTTGCGACGCACCACCTCGGTGCAGGCCTCGATGATCATTTCACGTGTAGGAATCGGCAGACACAAACGTGCAGCCGACGACTGCAAACGCTCGACCGTGTCCTCCAAACGGAAGATGCGCACCCGACCATCGGCACCTCGAAAGGCCTTCAACCCCTCGAACAAAGCCGAGCCATAGTGCAGACAAGCTGCAGCCAAAGGCACGGGAAGTGTTTCATCTCCAGAGAGTTGCATATCGCTCCAACCCCGTTCGGGATGGAACGAATAGCGGACATTGTAATCGGTCTTATAGTAGTCGAAGCTCAATTGCTCCCACTCCCAATCAGCTAAATTTGTCATCACTTTTGCTTCACTAAAAGAGGGTCCGACCTAAAGTTTGGTCGAACCCTTTTCTTAACATTTGGTCGTCTCGCTAACCAACGATGGCGCCGTTGTGGGTCGCCTCGTGGGGCTGCAACAGGCGGAGTTTGCCGCTGGCATCCTCGGCCATCAGAATCATACCGCGCGAGAGGGTACCCTTCAGTTCGCGAGGCTCAAGGTTTACAAGCACCAACACCTGCTTACCTACCAACTCCTCGGGGGTGAAGTGCTCGGCAATACCCGAGACAATCTCACGCTGGTCGATGCCCGTATCAACGGTGAGCTTCAAGAGCTTCTTGGTCTTGGCCACCTTCTCGGCCGTGAGGATGGTCGAGACACGGATGTCCATCTTCTGGAACGCATCGAACGACACGTTATCTTTCTGAGGCTCAACCTCTTGCGCCTTTTGTGCTGCCAAATTGGCCTCCTTGATGGCAGCCAACTTATCCAACTGCTTCTGGATCGTTTCGTCCTCAATCTTCTCGAACAGCAGCTCGGGCTTGCCAATCGTATGGCCCGCCTCAACGAGGTCCATCTGACCCATCTGCTCCCACGAATACTTCTCAACAGCGAGCATCGAGAGCATCTTCTTGGCCGAGAAGGGCATAAACGGCTCGATGGCAATGGCCGTGTTGGCCGTAATCTGAAGCGCCAGGTAGAGGATGGTCTTCACACGCTCGGGGTCGGTTTTTACCACCTTCCAAGGCTCGGTATCGGCCAGGTATTTGTTACCGATGCGGGCAAAGTTCATCGCATCCTTCAGAGCCTCACGGAAGTGGTAGGTCTCGATGTTATGCTCCAACGAAGCCTTGATCGACTGCAACTCGGCAATGGTCTCACGGTCGTAGTCTGTCAGCTCGCCACAGGCGGGCACCACACCGTTGTAATACTTCTGCGTCAGCACCAGAGCACGATTCACGAAGTTACCGAGGATGGCCACCAGCTCGCTGTTGTTGCGTGCCTGGAAATCCTTCCACGTAAAGTCGTTATCCTTCGTCTCGGGGGCATTTGCGCACAATACATAGCGCAGCACATCCTCCTTGCCGGGGAACTCCTCCAGGTACTCGTGCAGCCAGATGGCCCAGTTGCGTGAGGTCGAGATTTTGTCACCCTCCAGGTTCAGGAACTCGTTCGAGGGTACATTCTCGGGCAGGATATAACCACCGTGTGCCTTCAGCATCGAGGGGAAGACAATGCAGTGGAAGACGATGTTGTCCTTACCGATGAAGTGAACGAGCTTGGTATCCTCGCTCTTCCAATACTTCTCCCAGTCGGGCGTCAGGTCCTTGGTGGCCGAAATGTAGCCAATCGGGGCATCAAACCACACATAGAGCACCTTGCCCTCGGAACCCTCGACAGGTACGGGAATACCCCAATCGAGGTCACGGCTCACGGCACGGGGCTGCAAACCGCCATCCAACCAGCTCTTGCACTGGCCATAGACATTCGATTTCCACTCCTTGTGACCCTCCAGAATCCACTCACGCAGCATCTGCTCGTAGTCGTTCAGCGGCAGGTACCAGTGCTTGGTCTCACGCTTCACGGGCACAGCACCCGAAACGGCACTCTTGGGGTCGATCAGCTCATCGGGCGAGAGGGTCGAGCCGCACTTCTCGCACTGGTCGCCATAGGCACCCTCGGCACCGCACTTGGGGCAGGTACCGACAATGTAGCGGTCGGCCAGGAAGGTCTGCGCCTCCTCGTCGTAGTACTGCATCGAACTCTTCTCGATGAACTTACCCTCGTCGTAGAGCTTGCGGAAGAAGTCCGAAGCCGTCACGGCGTGCGTAGGCGACGAGGTGCGCGAATAGATGTCGAACGAGATACCCAGCCCCTCGAACGAACGCTTAATGAGGGCGTGGTAACGATCGACCACATCCTGGGGCGTAATGCCCTCTTTGCGGGCCTTGATGGTGATGGGTACACCGTGCTCGTCCGAGCCGCATACCGACACTACATCCTTACCCTTCAGACGCAGGTAGCGGGTATAGATATCCGACGGCACATAGACACCTGCCAGGTGACCGATATGAACCGGACCATTGGCATAGGGGAGTGCCGAAGTCACTAAATATCTTTTGAACTCTTTAGCCATATTATATAGGTACTTTCGTTTTGTGGGGCAAAATTAGCCTTTTTATTCGAATAAGGAAAACTTTTCGTGCGCTAAACTTTTTTTCTCGACAATCTCCATCTCGTCGAGCAGCCAACCGGCACCGGCAAACTTGTCGATGATGAAGAGCACATAGCGTACATCGACGGCGATGGTGCGCTGCAGCTCCGGCTCGAAGGCCACGTCGCCCGACATAGCCTCCCAGTTGCCATCGAAGGCCAGACCAATCAGCTCTCCACGCTTGTTCAGCACGGGCGAACCCGAGTTACCACCCGTAATGTCGAGGTTGGCCAGGAAGCAGGTTACCAACTCGCCCTTCTTGTTGGCGTAGCGGCCGTAGTCCTGTACCTTATAAAGCTCCTTCAACTTCTCGGGCACGGTGAACTCGATGGGATTTTTCGGATCCTCCTTCTCCATCACACCCTTCAAGGTGGTGTAGTAGTTGTAGCGGATACCGTCGGCGGGGTTGTAGGGCAGCACATTACCGTAGGTGCAGCGAATCGTGAAGTTGGCATCCGAAGCCCACGCCTTGTCGGGGTGCTGCTTCATCAGTCCGTCAATGTACTTGCGATGACCCTCGGCGTAGAGGTTCGAGTAGGGTGCAACCTCCTCACGCAGAGACGAGTAGAGTGCCATAATTGACTTCAACAGCGGCTGCGAAGGATCGTTCTTGGCTACCTCCTTGTCGTAATTGGCAATAAACTGTGAAAATTTCTCCTCGGTAGCCACCACCGAATTGTCGTAGAGGTAATCGACATACTTCTCGATATCGCCACCAAACTCCTTGTCGATAATCTCGGTGTAGAACGACGGCAGACGGGTCATATTCTCACGGGCGATGGTCAGCATACGCTTGGCCACACGGCGGTCGGTAGGCTCGTTGTAATCCTTGTAGATGCGTGCGGCATAGCCCTTCAACTGCTCGGGTTTCATATCACGATCGAGCATCGCCGACAGCGACACCAACTCGATGGCACGCATCATCGACTCCTGAATATACTGCAAATCCTTGCGTCCGAGGGCCGTCTTTTCGATGTACTCCTTAATTTTGGGCAGAGCCTCCTGGTAACCCTCCTCGGGGAGCGTCGTCTGGTCGGCCCACTGCTGGAACGAGCTCTCCTGGGCCTGCTTCTTACCCTTCACGTTGAGCTTTACGACAGCCTGCGACATACCGATCGAGTTCTTCCAATAGTTCGACGACGAAGCATACTTCGAGGCGTACTGAATGCGTACCTTGTCGCTGGCAGCCATATCTTCGGAGAGAATCTGCTGACGCTCGCCACGGATGAAGATACGCTGCGGATTATCAACCTCCAACATATAGTCGATCTCGTAGGAGGTCATATAGCGGGTGGTCGAGCCGGGGAAACCCATAATCATCGCAAAATCACCCTCGTTGATCCCCTCGATATTAACCTTCAAGAAGGTTTCGGCACGGTAGGGTTTGTTCTTTGGCGAGTAGTCGGCGGGGCGGTTGTTCTCGTCGGCATAGACACGGAAAATCGAGAAGTCACCCGTATGGCGGGGCCACATCCAGTTGTCGGTGTCGCCACCAAACTTACCAATCGACTGCGGAGGGGTACCCACCAGACGCACGTCCGAGTAGGTCTCCATCACAAAGGCGAAGAACTGATTGTTGCCAAAGAAGGCGGGGATGATGACATCCATCCCCTCGTACTGCTTCTCCAGCTCCTCGATCTTGGCCTTCTTATTCTCGCCTGCGATGCGCTGGAACTCCTCCTCCGAAGCAATCGAAGGGATGTTACCAACGATATCGGCCGTTACATCCATAATGTGGCGAATGAAGCGCACCTTCAGCCCCGGAGCGGGAATCTCCTCCTGGTTGTTGCGTGCCCAGAAACCATCTTTGAGGTAGTCGTGCTCGACCGACGAGAGTGCCTGAATCGAGCCGAAGCCACAGTGGTGGTTGGTGAACAACAGACCCTCGGGCGAAACTATCTCACCCGTACAGCCGCCACCGAAGATAACGATAGCATCTTTGAGCGACGATTTGTTCATCGAGTAGATCTTCTCGGCCGAGATTTTGCAACCTTTGGCCTTCATATCCTTCTGATTCATCTTCTGGAGGTAGGGCAAGAGCCACATACCCTCATCGGCAGCCGCCGTCAAGGCTACAAAAGCTGCACAAAGCGTTAAGAAAAGTTTTTTCATTTGTATTGGATTATTCGTGATTGTTTTAATGAGAATAGGAATAATGTGTATCTCTAAAAATCTCTAAAATTTTTAATCTTTAATTTTTAATTTTTAATTCACTTAATGGCTATCATATTAAGTATCGATCGTTCGGCGGCACTTCGGGTTGCTTCGTCCAACTCGATCTCGGGCGAGAGGGTTTCGAGCGTCGAAAGGATATTCTCGAGCGTCACCTTCTTCATATCCTCACACTCGTTGCAACCACACCCACAGACCGTGGGGGCAGGAAGGAATCGCTTGGTGGGCATACGCTTCTCCATTTCGGCCAAAATACCCGCTTCGGTCACTACGATGAACTCCTCGGCCTCGGAGCGTTCACAGAAGCTTAAAATGGCCGCCGTAGAGCCTGCAAAGTCCGCCTCAGCAGTCACCTCGGCCCGACACTCGGGATGTACCACCACCCGAGCCTTGGGATGCTCCGCCTTCAGACGACGAATACCCTCCACCGTGAATCGCTCGTGTACCTCGCAGGCACCATCCCACAAAAGGATGTTATCACGCCCCGTCAGACGCTTGATGTAGCCACCCAGGTTGCGATCGGGGGCAAAGATAATGGGCTGCGATGCGGGAATCGACTCCACCACCTGCAACGCATTCGACGAGGTGCAACAGATGTCGGTCAGCGCCTTCACCCCCACCGTCGTATTGACATACGAGACGACCAGGTGGTCGGGATGCTGCGCCTTGAAGGCAGCCAACTCCTCCGCCTTGCACGAATCGGCCAACGAACACCCTGCATCGGGGCGGGGAATAAGGACCCGCTTATCGGGGCAGAGCACCTTGGCCGTCTCGGCCATAAAGTGGACTCCGGCAAAGAGAATCACATCGGCCGAGACCGACTGCGCCTTCACCGAGAGGGCCAACGAGTCACCCAGAAAGTCGGCCACCTGCTGCACCTCCTTGGTACAATAGTAGTGGGCCAGGATAACGGCATTCTTTTCGCGCTTGAGCTCTTCGATGCGAGCCTTGAGTTTTTCAACCATCGCCTTTTTATTTTTTTATCTTTTTATAAATACCTTTTAATAATAAAATATAAAAGGAATAATAATAAACGCTGTTCAAAGTGTCGATAAGTGGAGGGGTCGGAAAACTATCCACAATAGGAGGGTGAGGGTGTTGATTCGTTTTATTGTTATTCTTCCTTTTTAATCCTCCCTTTTTTTAGTGATTTTTGAACCTTAAATCCATTAAATCATTAAAAATGAAAAGAATAAAGAAAAACAAATCTATAAAATTGCCTTCTCGAATTTTTCTTCGTCTTGGTGTTTTCAACAATTGTTAAAAGGCCTTTTCCACATTTCGACAGCGGCTCTTTATGAACATTGGGGGTGTTGAACGGGGGTTAAAAAAAGGAAAGAAGAAATGAAAACTTTTTTTGGAGTTTTCTCTTTTCCGGTTATATGGCGAAGGAATGAACATTTGCAAATTTATTTTTCAAAATATGCGTCGAAGTTTTCATCCGCCTTTCAACCACTTTTCAACCGTTTATTAACCCTTTATCAACCGTTTTTCATCACCGTGCCAATCAACTTGTCGGCAATGGCACGATACCACTCCTCGACACGAGGATCGGCTACCGAAGCAGGTCTGCCCTCATCGCCACCCTCCATAATCGACTGAACGATAGGAATTTCGCCCAAGAACGGAACACCATACTCCTCGGCAACTCGTCGGGCACCGCCTCGGCCAAAGAGGTAGTAACGATTCTCGGGCAGCTCCTCGGGGGTGAACCACGCCATATTTTCCACCACGCCCGCCACGGGAATATTTACTTGTTCGTTACGGAACATCTCGATACCGCGCACCACATCCGCAACGGCCACCTGCTGGGGGGTAGAGACAATCACGGCAGCCGAAATCTTCAACTCCCCGATAATCGAGAGGTGAATATCGCCCGTGCCGGGAGGAAGGTCGCAAACAAGGAAGTCCAACGGACCCCACGCCGTCTGGTGAATCATCTGCTTGAGGGCATTCACCGCCATCGCACCACGCCACAACAGGGCATCGGTGGGGCGAATGAAGAAACCAATCGACATCAACTTCAACTCCATGGCATCGGCCGGCACAATCAGATCCATCCCCTCGTGCTGAACGGCATCGGGAAGATAACCCTCTACGCCAAACATCTTGGGCTGCGACGGACCGTAAATATCGGCATCCAACAGACCTACCCGAAAACCCATTCGGGCAAGCGTCACGGCCAGGTTGGCCGCTACGGTCGATTTACCGACACCACCCTTGCCCGAGGCAACGGCAATGACCTTCGTGATGTCGCCCGTGGTGGTGTGCTCCTTCGGCTCGGGACGGCGGGCCTGACCCCCCTCCTTGACCATCACCAACAGCTTGGCCTCGGGAAAGTGGGCCGATACCAACTCCTCGACCCTGTTTTTAATCTTCAGCGCAAAGGGATCTCTGCTCTTCTGAAAGCGTAGCGTGATGGTGATGGCCGCCGCCGAGGCTGCCACCTGCTCCAACACGCCGCTCGTAACTATATCCTGACCCGTCTCGGGGTGGATGACCGCCGACAACAGGGACTTAATTTGTGATTCCATAAGTACACATTTTTCAACCTACAAATATAGCGTAAAAAATTATTAAATAGATGTGTAGTCCCCCTTTTTTATCGTTTAACGATATAAATCAAAAAATTTTTCTATCTTTGTAAATTGATGAGAAGTGTATTTGGAAAAAATGTAAAACAATAAAAATAGTCCCTATGAAACATCCCATTTTTCTACTGACCGCCCTGGTTGGTTTTATGGTGGGTTGCGCTCCCCAAAAGGTGGAGGTGCCCGCCTCGAAGCAGGCCATTGTGCTTGAGGAGTTTATCTACGACGAGCAGCGCACCCGCGACTGCCACGCCTCGTCGCTTATTGAGTTGGAAAACGGCGATCTGCTCTGCACCTGGTTTGGTGGCACGCGCGAAAGTCACCCCGACGTGCAGATTTGGCTCTCGCGCAAACCCATCGGTGGCGATTGGAGTGAGCCGGTGGCCGTAGCCAAAGCCGAGGAGGAGTTGGGCGGCTCGGTCTTCAACCCCGTCATTGTGCAGTGCGGTGGCGACACGCTGCAACTCTACTACCTCTCGCCCGACATCAATGACGGCCGTATGATCGAGTCGATGGATGGCGGCCACACCTGGTCGAAGTCGAAGGCGCTGGACAAGGAATTCACCGGTCCGCTGGTAAATAAGCCCCTCTATCTGGAGGATGGTACCATCTTGGCAGGTGGCTCGATGGAGGGTGGCCCGGGTTGGCGCATCCACGTCGAGCGTTCGGAGGACAAGGGCAAGAGCTGGAGCCGCACCGAGGTGCTGAACGACCCCAAGCAGTTCAAGCTCATTCAGCCCACCTTCCTGCACCACGCCGATGGGCGCATTCAGCTCCTTGCCCGCTCGGGTGGTAAGGATGCTTCGACCCGCATTGCCCAGTGTTGGTCCGAGGACAACGGCCGCACCTGGTCGGAGGTGACGAACACCACGCTGCCGAACAATAACTCGGCCATCGATGCCGTTTCGCTGCGTGAGGGGGGCCACCTGTTGGTCTATAACCACTCGACCCGTGAGGATGAGACCTGTGGCCGCAAGGGTCGCGGTATTCTGACCGTAGCCTACACCGAGGATGGCGTGAATTGGGAGGCTGCCGCCGTGCTGGAGTTCCGCACCGGTGCCGTACAATACTCCTACCCGGCGATGATTCAGACCTCGGACGGGTTGGTACACATCACCTACTCGTGGCACCGCAAGCGTATCAAGCACGTGGTGTTGGACCCCTCGAAACTCGTCAAAGCCCCCATCGTGGAGGGTGTTTGGCCCAAGGAGCAGCTGGAGTGGGTGGTAAGTCCCGACTCGGTGGCCGTGAATGGTGCGACGGAGGTAAAGCAGTAAAAATTAAACAATTACACAAAAATAAAGCCAAGTATTATGAAATTCGTTAATGTGTTTTTGGCCGCCCTGTTGGCCTTTGTGGCAGGTACGGTAGTGTTGTTTGTATTGTGGATTGCCATCGTGCTGGGTATGGTTGGCTCGATGAGCGGCAGTGCCCCTGTGGTGGAGGAGCAGTCGATTCTGAAGATCGACCTTTCGGAGATGATTACCGATGCCCCCTCGACCGATCCGATGGCGGGTCTGGACCTGATGACGATGCAAGCCACGCCGCAGCTCTCGCTCTACTCGGCCCTGCGTGCCATCGATGCCGCTGCCGGTGACGAGCGCATCAAGGGTATCTACCTGCGTATGAATGGGGCAGGAGCTACGATGGAGACCGCCGTAATGGAGGAGTTACGCGAGACGCTCGTGCAGTTCAAAGAGAGCGGCAAGTTCATCCTCTCCTACAACGAGAGCTACTCGCAGGGGAGCTACTACCTAGCTACGGTGGCCGATAAAATCTACCTGCAGCCCGAGGGCTCGATGGAGTGGTCGGGTCTGGCCTCGAATCTTATCTTCTTCAAGGGGCTGATCGACAAGTTGGGCCTCGATATCGAGATCTTCCGACCGACGGCTTGCCGCTACAAGAGTGCCGTAGAGCCCTACTTTATGACCCGTATGTCGGACGAGAACCGTGCCCAGATGCAGGCTTTGGTCGATTCGACGTGGAAGACGCTGACCGAGAATATCTCCAAGGCACGAGGCATCTCGGTCGAGGAACTGAACCGCCTGGCCGACGAGCTGGAGGTGATGCTGCCGATGGAGGCCGTAGAGCATAAGCTCATCGACGGGGTCTGCTACGAGGACCAGATGGAGGAGCAGTTCCTGGCCCAAGGTGTCGAGGCCGACAAGGAGGGCAACCTGCGCTTCGTCTCGCTGGGCGATTATGCCGCCCAGGTGGGTCCCGATTTGGACCATCTGACCTCGCCCGAGGTGGCGCTGGTTTATGCCCAGGGTGAGATTGTCGATGGCGAGGGCTCGGGTGCCCAAATCTTCGGTAACTCGCTGGCTGCCAAGCTGCGTGAGGTGCGTGAGGATGAGAACGTCAAGGCTGTTGTGCTGCGTGTCAATTCGCCCGGTGGCTCGGCCCTGGCCTCGGATGTCATCTGGCGTGAGATGGAGCTGCTGAAGGCCCAGAAGCCCGTCATTGTCTCAATGGGTTCGTATGCCGCCAGCGGTGGTTACTATATCTCGGCTCCGGCCGATGCCATCCTCTCGGATCGTATGACCCTGACCGGCTCGATTGGTGTGTTCGGTATGTTTATGAACCCCACGAAGGCCCTTCAGAAGAACCTCGGCATCACGATGGATGGTGTGAAGACCAACCGTTCGGCCGGTATGGGTCAGCGTGAGCCGCTGACGGCTGCCGAGCGTCGTGCCGTGATGCGTGGCGTGGATAAGGTTTATGAGCGTTTCACGGGCCTGGTTTCGGAGGGTCGTAACCTCCCCATCGAGAAGGTGCTCGAAATTGCCGGTGGCCGTGTATGGTCGGGTTCGGATGCCCTCGAAATCGGCTTGGTGGATGGCTTGGGTGGCCTGAAGATGGCCCTGGCTTTGGCTGCCGAGAAGGCCGACCTGGGCGAGGATTTCCAGGTGGTTGAGAAGACCGAGGTGCCGACCGGCTTTGCCGCAGTGATGTCGGCCCTCTCGGCCAAGGTGAAGGCCGAGGTGACCCGCACCGAGCTGGAAAAGGTGATGGAGGAGTACCAACACGTCAAAGAGGCCTTGCAGCAGCAGGGTATCGTGATGTACTCGCCCTACCGCCTCGAGTTGAATTAATAAAAGATATGAAAAAGAGTTTGCTTTCGGTGGTTGTCGGCCTTGCAACAGTTGCCTTTGTTGCTTGTCAGCCCCAACCAACCGACGAAGAGCGTCCCCGTGTCTTGATTTCGACCGATATTGGTGGCACGGACCCCGACGACAATCAGTCGATGGCCCACCTGTTGATGTACAGCGATAGCTTTGCATTGGAGGGGCTTGTCTCGTCGCCCTCGTATGGCGAGGGAAACAAGGCGGAGATTCTGCGTATGATTGACCTCTATGAAGAGGATCTGCCCACGTTGCGCACCCACTACCCCGATTTGATGTCACCCGAGGCCCTGCGTGCCATCACCAAGCAGGGGCGCAAAGGGGCTGCCCCGATGTGTGGCTATGCAGACCCGACCGAAGGGTCGGAGTGGATTGTGCAATGCGCACAACAGCCCCACGACGAGCCGCTCTATGTCTTGGTGTGGGGTGGCTTGGAGGATGTGGCTCAGGCACTGCACGATGCCCCCGAGATTGCCGACCGAATCCGTCTCTATTGGATTGGCGGCCCCAACAAGAAGTGGAGCGTGAACAGCTATCTTTACATCGTCGAAAACCATCCGAACCTCTGGTTTATCGAGTGCAATGCCGCCTATCGAGGTTTCATTGCTTCGAGTGGAGAAGAGCCTGAAAAAGAGTCCTATTTCGATCGTATAATTGCCGATGCAGGCCATCTGGGCCCCGATTTCGGCAACTACTACAAGGGCAACATCAAGATGGGCGATACCCCCTCGTTGCTCTATATGATGCAGGGCGATGCGTCCGATCCCACGACCGAGAGTTGGGGTGGGCAATTCGAGCCGCAACACCATTCGCCCCGCACGGTCTTCCATCGCCCCACCACCGAGGCCGACACGGTGGCCTGCTACTCGATTATCGAGTGGCGATTCCGTGGCCCGAAGATTGACTGCGAGGTGGGAACACCCGTGATGACGGCCACCATCGACCGTCAGCCGTGGGAGGGTTATTACCTCGGCGAGGGGGAGTATATGTTGCGCTACTGCCCCAAGCAACCCGCCTTGTTGGACTATGTCATTGCATCGGATATCAAGGAGCTTGACGGCCTTTCGGGTCGCTTTACGGTGAGTGGCGAGTGGCCGGGCAAGCCGACCGAGGAGGGTTTTCAGGTAGGTGATAGCTGGATGACCGATGTGGATAATCCGGAGCTTTTCGAGGGCAAATGGCAGGGTGCCGTCACGGTGCGCAAGTGGCGTGAGGCGGTCCTGGAGGATTGGGCCGAAAGATGGCAGGTGTTGAAACCCACCTCGGAAAGGTAAAATGTAACTCAAAAATCACTAAAAATGGCAATTATTCGTCTGACCAAAGAGTTTTCGTTTGAGGCGGCCCACGCACTGGGGGGCTACGACGGTCCGTGTCGTGAGATTCACGGCCACTCGTACCGCCTCTTTGTCACCATCAAGGGGGAGCCTTCGACCGACCCGATGAACCCCAAGCAGGGAATGGTGATGGATTTCGGGGTGTTGAAAAAAATTGTCAATGAGGAGATTATCTCCCGCTTCGACCACGCACTGGTGTTGTGCACGACGGCCGATGAGGGGCTGCGACGGGTGCTTGCGGAGCAGTTCGACAACGTGGTGACGGTGGAGTACCAACCCACCTGCGAAAATATGTTGGACGACTTTGCCCACCGCTTGATGAAGCGTCTGCCCGAGGGGGTGATGCTCCACAGCCTGCGCCTGCACGAAACCGCCTCGTCGTATGCCGAGTGGTACGCCGAGGATAACAACTAACATTTTGCTATGAAGAGTCTCTATTTGGTCGATGCCTACGCATTGCTGTTCCGCTACTACTACGCCTTTCTGGGTCGTCCGATGCGCAACCACGCCGGAATGAACACCTCGGTGATCTTTGGCTTCGTGAAGTTTTTGCGCGATATTCAGAAGCGGGAGAAGCCCGACCTGCTGGGTGTCGCCTTCGACCCCAAGGGGGGCTCGTTCCGTCGTGATATTTTCCCCGAATACAAGGCGAACCGCTCCGAGACCCCCGAGGATATCATCCTCTCGGTCCCCTATGTGAAGCGGGCGCTCGAGGCGATGTGCATCCCCATCCTGGAGGTGGCGGGTTTCGAGGCCGACGACGTGATCGGCACGCTGGCAATGAAGGGTGTTGAGGCGGGTTACGAGGTCTTTATGGTGACCCCCGACAAGGACTACGGCCAGTTAGTGCGTGACAACTGCAAAATCTACAAGCAAAAGGGCTCGGAGGGGCAAATCGAGATTATCGACAAGGCCGCCATCCACGAAAAATACGGCATCGACGACCCCACGCTGGTGCGTGATATTTTGGCCATCTGGGGCGATGCTTCGGACAACATTCCCGGTGTGCCGGGCATTGGCGAGAAGGGGGCCAGCAAGTTGGTGCAGGCCTGGGGAACGGTCGAAAATATCTTGGCCAACGTCTGCTCGATTAAGGGCAAGCAGGGCGAAAAAATTGCCGAGTGGGGCGATAAGCTACGCCTTGCCAAAGAGCTGACAACCATCCGTTTGGATGTGCCCATTCCCTTCGAGGAGGAGGCACTGACGGTTTGCTGTCCCCACCTCGACGAACTGCGTGCGCTCTATGCCGAGTTGGACTTCAAGGCCTTTATGAATGACCTGCAAAACCTCGCTCCTGCCGAGCCGCTGCCCACCCAACCCGTGCAGGCCGAGCAGCGTCAGTTGGCCGAGGTGAGCCGTGCCAAGTCGGCAGCCCAAAAGGCGGCCCGCCTGGAGGGTCAGGGCGACCTGTTTGCCGCCTTTGCCACCCCCGAAACGGCCGCACCGACCGCCGTTGAAAGCCCTGCAGCCCCCGAGTCGGAGGCGATGGATCTCTTTTCGGCACCCCCCTTGCGTGCCACGGCCGAGACCACGCCCCACACCTATACCATCGTGCGGGATGCCGCTGCGTTGCGTGAGGTGGTCAGCGAGGTGAGCCGCTACGAGGAGTTCTGCTTCGATACCGAGACGACGGGCTTCGATCTGTTCCGTGACCGCATTGTGGGCCTCTCGTTGGCCGTTGAGCCGCATAAGGCGTGGTATATCACCTTCCCGCTCGATACGGCCGAATATGTCGAATTGCTAAAACCGCTCTTTGAGGGCGAGCAACGCAAAATCGGTCAGAACATCAAGTTCGATTTGATGGTGCTGCGCCGCTTGGGCATCGAGGTGGGGGGGCGTCTGCTCGACACGATGATTCTGCACTACCTGCTCGATGCCGAGTCACGCCACAATATGAATGCCTTGGCAGAGCGTTACCTGAACTACGAACCCATTGCCATTGAGACCCTTATTGGTCGTGGAGCCAAGCAGCTGACAATGGATTTGGTGGGCGTGGAGCGGGTGGCAGAGTATGCCGCCGAGGATGCCGACATCACCCTGCAACTCAAACAGGTGCTCTACCCCCAAGTGGTTGAGCAGGGCTTCGAACGCCTCTATTGGGAGGTCGAGGAGCCGCTCATTCGGGTGTTGGCCGATGTCGAGATGGCCGGTGTGAAGATCGACACCGACCACCTGGCCCGCTACGCTGTCGAGCTGACCGCCCGCCTTGCGGAGTTGGAGCAGGAGGTGCGCCGTGAGGCCGATGAGCCGCAACTCAACATCAATTCGCCCCGCCAATTGGGCGAGGTACTCTTCGGCAAGATGCGCATCACCGACAAGCCGAAGATGACCAAAACCAAGCAGTTCTGCACCGACGAGGAGTACCTGCAATCGTTTGCCCACCAGCACCGCATTGTCGATATGGTGTTGGAGTATCGTGGTGTGAAGAAGTTGCTTTCGACCTATGTCGAGGCCCTGCCGCAGCTGGTAAATCCGGTGACGGGTCGCATCCACACCTCGTTCAATCAGGCGGTTACGGCTACGGGTCGCCTGTCCTCGACCAACCCCAATCTGCAAAACATTCCGGTGCGTGATGCCCTCGGAAAACCCATTCGTCAGGCCTTCATCCCCTCCGACGACGAGCATCTGTTGCTGGCCGTCGATTACTCGCAGGTCGAGTTGCGTCTGATGGCTCACCTCTCGGGTGACGAGTCGCTTTTGGCCGCCTTTGCCAATGACGAGGATATCCACTCGGCTACGGCGGCCCGCCTCTTCCAGAAATCCATCGAGGAGGTTTCGTCCGAGGAGCGTCGCCGTGCCAAGACGGCCAATTTCGGCATCATCTACGGCATCTCAGCCTTCGGCTTGAGCCAGCGTCTGGAGATTTCCAGAAAGGAGGCTAAAGAGCTGATTGATGGCTATTTCCGCTCCTACCCCAAGGTCAAGGAGTATATGGAGCGAGTGGTGGCCGAGGCCCGTGAAAAGGGGTATGTCGAGACCATCTTCGGTCGTCGTCGTTACCTGAACGACATCCTCTCGCGCAATGCGGTGGCCCGAGGTGTGGCCGAGCGCAATGCCGTCAATGCCCCCATTCAGGGGTCGGCTGCCGACATTATGAAGATGGCGATGGTCGAGGTCAGCCGCCGCTTCAAGGCCGAGAATATCCGCTCGAAGGTCATCCTGCAGGTCCACGACGAATTGGTCATCGACCTGGTGCGTGAGGAGCAGGAACGAGTCATAAGCATCGTGCGTGAGGCGATGGAGGGGGCCGCTTCGTTGAAGGTCGTGCTGACGGCCGAGGCAGGAGTGGGTCGGAATTGGCTCGAGGCACACTAATTTACTAAAACAAAGTCTGTTATGAAACCGTTACGGGCGTTGTTGGTGGCCCTGTTGCTGTTGGGTGGCGTGGCCTTTTCGGCCGAAAAAGCACCCTATCGCAACCCCATTCTCTATGCCGATGTACCCGATATGTCGGTCTGCTATGATGGGCGCTACTACTATATGATTTCGACCACGATGCACCTGATGCCGGGCGGCCCGATTATGCGGTCGAAGGATATGCGCCGTTGGAAGACCATTGGCTATGTCTTTCCCCGCATCGATGACGGACCTCGTTACGACCTGCTGCAAGGAACAGCCTACGGCCAGGGGCAATGGGCTTCGTCAATCCGCTACCACAACGGTACCTTCTATGTCTGGTTTACGGCCAACGGTGCACCCCATCGGGGATTTATCTATACGGCCAAAGACCCCGCAGGGCCTTGGACACTGCACGCCCGCCCCCGCCATTTTCACGATGGGTCGCTCCTCTTCGATGACGATGGGCGGGTCTATCTGTTCCACTCGACGGGCCATCTGACCGAGTTTCGTCCCGATTTGACCGATCCGCTCGAAGGGGGTGTTGATTGTCGTATTTTCACCCCGGGTGAGGATGAACGGGGCTTGTTGGAGGGGAGTGCCGCCTTCAAACACAACGGCAAGTATTACTTGATGATGATTTCGTGGAATCCCGGCCAAATTCGTCGGGAGGTCTGTTACCGTGCCGACCACATCACCGGCCCTTATGAGAAGCGAGTTATTCTGGAAACCCCCTTCGAGGGCTATGGCGGCGTGGCGCAAGGGTGCATTGTCGAGGATCGGCGAGGCGAGTGGCAGGCCCTCATCTTCCAGGACCGTGAGGGGGTGGGTCGCACCCCCTGTCTGATGCCCTGTCGGTGGGTCGATGGATGGCCGATGTTGGGTACGGAGGAGGGAAAAATTCCCAACAATCTGAAGCAAAAACACCCCTCGATGCGGGGCATTGTCGGCTCGGATAATTTTCGTGGAAAGGAGCTTTCGCTCTATTGGCAGTGGAACCATAATCCGATCGACGAGGCGTGGAGCCTGACCGAACGCCGAGGAGCCTTGCGGCTTCGTACGGCTCGGGTGGTCGAAAATTTGTTCGTTGCTCCTAACACGCTGACTCAGCGAATGGTAGGCCCTGCTTCGTCGGGCGTTGTGAAGATGGATGTGGGGGCGATGAAGGTGGGCGATCGAGCCGGTTTTGCCGCCTTCAATGGCGATAGCGGAGTGCTGACCATCCACCAAACCGAGGCGGGTCGGGTGTTGGTCCTAACCGAGGAGAAGAGCCGTTTTCGTGAGCCGGAACACGCCATCGAACGGGTCGAAATCGAGGAGTTGGCCCGTGTGAACGTCTCCGAAAAAATCATCTATCTGCGCATCGACGCCGACTTCGGTCCCGACCGTGATTGGGCCACCTTTTACTACTCCACGGACGGTCGAAATTGGCATCAGCTGGGGCGTCCCATCCGAATGACGTTCGACTACCGCCGTATGTTTATGGGGACCAAATTTGCCCTATTCAACTACGCCACCCGCGAGGTGGGCGGATGGGTCGATCTGCTCGATTTTAACTATCGTTAAAGGGTGTCGTCAAAAGGCCCTTAGAGCCTCATTTGCTATGCTCGAATGGCAAATGAGGTTGTTTTTTTATTTTTATGGGTTTTTTTGCGAAAAATTCAAACATTTTTCCTATTTTTGCATCAATTGGGAAAAAGTAGTCTTAAATGCCGAAGTTGTATGACAAGGTAACCACTATCAGAAAACCGGATTGGCTCAAAATCCGCCTGCATCGCACCGCCGAATATGCCGAGGTGCGCCACATCGTCGAAGAGCACCATCTTCACACGATTTGCAGCAGCGGACGCTGTCCAAACCAAGCCGAATGCTGGTCACGCCGCACGGCTACGTTTATGATATTGGGCGATATTTGTACACGAGGTTGCCGATTCTGTGCCACACAGACCGGGCGACCCCTTCCACCGAACCCGGCCGAGCCGCAGGAGGTGGCCGAGAGTGTACACCTGATGCAACTGAAGTATGTCGTCTTGACCTCTGTCACACGCGACGACCTCGAAGATGGCGGTGCCCACCATTGGGCGGCAACCGTCGAGGCCATCCGTGAGAAGAATCCTGATGCAGCCATTGAGCTCCTTATTCCCGACCTCGACGCCAAAGCGCATCTGCTGGATGTGATTTTGGCCTCGAAGGCCGACATTGTCGGTCACAACATCGAGACCGTCGAACGCCTCACCCCCCTGGTGCGCTCACGTGCCAAGTACCGCACGTCGCTCGCCACGCTTCGCTACCTCAGCGAGCAGGGAGCACACACCAAGAGCGGTATTATGGTGGGCCTCGGCGAGAGCGATGATGAGGTGTTGCAAACCCTTCGCGACCTGCGTGAAGCGGGTGTGAAGATTGTGACCCTTGGGCAGTACCTTCGTCCCTCGTTGGAGCATTATCCGGTGGCAGCTTACATCACCCCCGAAAAATTTGAATGGTACCGCCAAAAGGCCTTGGAGATGGGCTTCAGCTATTGTGCCTCGGCACCGCTCGTTCGCTCCTCCTACCTGGCCGAAGAGGCATTGACAAGTGTAGTTAAGGGATTGTAAAGACCATGAAACTGAACCTTCGTGACCTGGGAACAATGAGTTACGGTGCGTGTTGGGAACTCCAACGCAACCGCTTCGACGAGTTGCTCCGCTACAAGGCCGAGGATTCGGACCCCGATCCCGATACGGCAGGCGATTTGCTCCTTGTCGAGCATCGGCCCGTCTATACACTGGGCAAAAGCGGCAAGCGGGATAACCTGCTCGTTACGGAGCAGTATCTCTCGAGCCTCGGTGCCGAGTTCTTTCACATCGACCGTGGTGGCGATATCACCTTTCACGGCCCGGGACAGTTGGTGGGTTACCCGATTTTGGACCTCGAGAAGTTGGGCATCGGGTTGCGCACCTACATCGACACATTGGAAGAGGCGGCCATCCGCACCGTTGCCCACTACGGCATCGAGGCGGGACGTGTGGCCGGAGCCTCGGGCGTGTGGCTCGATGCAGCAGGGCCTCGGATGCGCAAAATTTGCGCCATAGGGGTACGCTCGTCACGTTTTGTTACGATGCACGGATTCGGACTCAACGTATCGACCGATTTGAGCTGGTTCGATCGAATCAATCCGTGCGGATTTAAGGATCGAGGTGTGACCTCGATTGAAAAAGAGACGGGACACAGGATCTCGATGGAGGAGGTCAAGTGTCTGATGTCAAACCATTTAAGTGAATTATTAAATGTTAAAATATATAAATAGTATCGCTTATGCCTATAGAAAAACGCTGGGTAGTGAAGCCGCAGGGCGACCCCGCGACGGTGGCTATGCTTGCCACCGAGCTCGGGATCTCGCCTGTGTTGGCCAATCTGCTCGTACAACGAGGCATAGACACAGTAGAAAAAGCGAACAAGTTCTTTAAGCCCGATTTGAGCGATCTGCACGATCCGTTCCTGATGAAGGATATGGACCGCGCGGTCGAGCGTGTCGAGCAGGCCGTAAAGCGTGGTGAGAAAATTATGATTTACGGCGACTATGATGTGGATGGCTGTACGGCTGTCGCATTGGTCTATAAGTTCTTGCGCCAGATCGGGCATAAAAACCTGACCTTCTACATCCCCGACCGCTATACCGAGGGGTATGGCATTTCGGTCAGGGGCATTGACGTAGCCGCCCGCAAGGGTGTGAGCCTGGTCATTGCCCTGGATTGTGGTATTAAGGCCACCGAAAAAGTGCTCTATGCAAAGACAAAGGGCGTAGATTTCATCATCTGCGACCACCACCTCCCGGCCGAGGAGATTCCCCAGGCCGTAGCCGTTCTGGACCCCAAGCGGGTCGATTGCAACTACCCCTTCGACGAATTGTCGGGGTGTGGTGTGGGCTTCAAGCTCGTGCAGGCTTATGCCCAGAAGAACGGTATCCCCTTCTCGCAAATCCTCGATTTGCTGGATTTGTTGGTTGTCTCGATTGCTTCGGACATCGTCCCCCTGAGCGACGAAAACCGCATCCTGGCCTACTTCGGCCTGAAGAACCTCAACAGCCGCCCCTCGAAGGGTCTGTTGTCGATCATCAAAATTTGCGGCCTGGACAAGCATCAGATTACCATCGACGACATCGTCTTCAAGATTGGTCCCCGCATCAACGCCGCAGGGCGTATGCGTATGGACGAGAACGACGAGAATGCCTCGCCCTCGGGAGGCCACGCCGCTGTGGAGCTCCTCATTGAGGGTAACGAAGCGGAGGCGGCCAAGTTTGGCGAGGTGATTGACGCCTACAACCAGGACCGCAAGTCGATTGACCGCTCCGTAACGCAGGAGGCTCACGACTACATCGAGCAGCACCCCGACCTGAAGGCCCTCAAGAGCACGGTGGTCTATAACCCCAAGTGGATGAAGGGCATCGTGGGTATTGTTGCCTCGCGTCTGATCGAGACCTACTACCGCCCGACGGTGGTGCTGACGATGAGCAACGGCTTTGTGACCGGCTCGGCACGCTCGGTGCCCGGCTTCGATCTGTACCAGGCTGTGGAGTCGTGTTCGGATCTGCTCGAAAACTTCGGCGGCCATATGTATGCCGCAGGACTTACGATGAAGCCCGAGAATGTGGCCGAGTTTACCCGCCGCTTCAACGCCTATGTCGAGGAGCATATCGACCCGCAGATGCTCATTCCGCAGGTGGATGCCGACAGTGAGTTGCTCTTCTCGGAGATTACCCCCGAGTTCCGCCACCACCTCAACCGCTTCCAGCCCTTCGGCCCGGGCAATATGTCGCCGGTGTTTGTGACCCGCAGTGTGAGCAACCACGGCGATGCCAAGTTGGTGGGTCTGGAGCGTGAGCACCTGAAGATGGATCTGATTCAGCGTCAGAAGCCCAACACGAAGATTCCGGCCATCGCCTTCCAGCAGCCGACCCACTACGATTGGGTACGCAGCGGCCGTCCGATCGATGTCTGCTACCAGATTGTCGAGAACCACTACCGAGGGATGGTCACCACCCAGTTGCGTGTGCGTGACATCAAGCCGGTGCGCTAATCGGCCGAAAGTGTAACGAAAAAGCCTGCCCCAAACGGGGTAGGCTTTTTTGGTTGTTTTTTAGGGAGCTGTTTTAGCGTTTCATTCCGTAGAGCATTCGCCCCACTACCAGCGTTAGAATGGCCAATAACATAGCTGTAAGGGGTTTTAGAGCCAATCTTTGGCGAAACGACAAATGGTGTCGGCAATCAGGCGATGCCCCTCGCGGTTGGGGTGAATGCCGTCGTCGCAGAAGAGGCTGTCGCAATGGCGCACCGAGAGGAAGGGGGTGGTGATGTCGATGATGGGCACCGACGTAAGGGCGGCCAACTTAAAGAGCTCGAGGTTGTACATCTCGTGCCAGCGGGTGATGTTCTCGACCGCTCCGTCGAGCCATTGCAGCACGTTGCGACGCCCCTCGTCGGTAAACTTCTCCGTAAAGCGGTTGAAGTAGCGATCCGAGAGGATGGGTGGCAACGAGAGGATGACGGGGGTCGAGCCGCACTGCTTGATGGAGCGAATCAGCTCGTGGTAGAGGGCCGTGAAGCTCGCCAACGGCGTGACGGGGTGGTGTTCGGCGGTGGGGTCTTGGGCGATGGCACTCCAGGGGTGGTCGCAGTCGTTGCCGCCAAATTCGAGGGCGACGAATTGCGAGGCGGCCACCTCTTGACGGCGACGCTCAAGCTCTTTGAGTCCGTGGCGGATGGTGCTGCCGAAGCGGCCAAAGTTTTGGATGTTCAGCCCCAGCGAGGAGCTGCAACGCATCGAGAAACTATCGTCGAGCAGGGTGTATCGGGGTGAGGAGGGGTTGGTGCTGTTGTCGAGCACCACGCCTCGCATAATCGAGTCGCCAAAGGCGGAAATCGTACGTAACATAGAATCGGTGTTTTCGGTTTGCACTGCAAAAGTAGTGCAACCTCTGACGGTGGGGAAATAGGCGTGACCGACACCCAAAAAGTGTGACGAAACGGTTGTTTTTGGGACGAAAGTGCGGTTTTTAGGGACGAAAATGCTATATTTGCACATTCGTCACACCTTAAATTGGGACCAATATGTCACTCGCAATGCCCGAAGATTTTCGCAAAAAGAGCTCGCAGGCGATCCATATCGTCGCCCTGCCCCTCTCGTTTTTGGTCTTTATGCTCATCTACCGCCCCTTCTCCATCGAGGAGCAGTTGCAGTTGGGTCGCTTCTCGTTTGGCGTGAATCTTACGCTGGTGAGTTGCATCCTGCTCGGCACGACGGCACTGATGCGGGGGCTGTTCTACCTGTTGCGTCGTCGCATCGATCGGCTCACCTATTATTTCTGGTGCCTGCTCGAAATCTCGGTCGGTGCCCTCTTTGTGGCCCTCTACGTCTGGCTGATGAGCCGCCGAGTGGATCCCTACTTTTTGGTGGTGGCTCGGGCCTATGGGTGGATCTTTCCGGTGCTGATTTTCCCCTACACCATCATCACGCTGGCCCTCTACCTGAACCACGCCGTGCGTCGGGGAGGCGAGCCGAGCGAGGGGGAGAAGATGCGTTTTTACGACGACCGTAACAACCTGAAGTTGGTCGTTTCGGTGGCCGATGTGCTGGCCATTTCGGCCGAGGAGAACTACATCAAGGTGCACTACCTGGCCGAAGGAAAGTTGAAGAGTTACTTAGTGCGCTCGTCGATGAAATCGATAGAGGATGTCTGCCTGCAAAAGGGGTTGGTGCGTTGCCACCGCTCGCACTTCCTCAACCCCACCCACATCAAGACCTTGCGCAAGGAGCGGGAGCGGATGATTGTGGCCGAAATGAAGGTCGAGGGGGTCGAAATCCCCGTTACGAAACGCTACTACAACGACCTGGTCGAGCGACTGTAAAAGAAAAAGGGTGTCCCAAACGGACACCCTTTTTTGTTGGTTTAGAGGCGGTGGATATGGGCCTCGCGATCCCATTCGGGCAGCGGGGCGGGTGTGAAGGTGGTGTAGCCGATGGCGATGGCACACAGCACCTTATACCCCTCGGGAATGGGTAAAAACTCCCGCAGGAACTCGTCGGCCTTCTTCCCTTCGGGTTCCTCCTTCAGACAGGGGCTGCCATCGACGTGGACCCAGCACGAGCCCAGCCCCTCATCGACACAGGCCAACTGCAACGTGGTGGCCGAGATGGCGGCATTGATTTGCCACTTGTCGGTCACCGTATCGTCGCCCATCACCAGGATGGCCAGCGGGGCACTCTTCATAAACGACGAGCCGTAGTCGCGCATCAGGGCCATCTTCTCGATCAACTCGGGTTGGTCGATGACCATCAGGTGGGTCGAATGGGAATTGCGTGACGAGGGGGCCGAAAGGGTCACCTCCAACAGGCGATCAACCACCTCGCGGGGGATGGGCTGCGCCTCGTATTTGCGGATCGAACGCCGCTTGTTCATCAACTCTTTGAATTCCATATATTTTCGTGATTATTCGTGAATATTTCGTGCTATTTGCGTGGAGTTCTAATCGGCCGTTTCGCTAAAATACCTCTTGCAAGATGCGTACCGACTGCACGGCATTGATGCTGTCGAGGTGGTAGCCAAAGTAGTTGAGCATCGCTTCGAGGTAGGCCACTCGTTGCATTCGATTCAGGGGCAGCGTCTGTAACTCGGTGGCCGAAATCGAGAGCAGTTGTTCCATCAGCGAGGCCTCCTCGGGGGCAATAAAGAGCGAGTGGAGTGGCCGAATGGGGCAATACTCGCCCTCCTTGATGTCGAAATAGCACCCCGGAAGGTAGTCGCCCGAGGGGTAGAAGCCCAACAGGCGGCTCAGGTGGGTCAGAAACCAAAGGTGGAAGTTGGCCACCCCTGCCTCCATTGTGTCGAGTGCCTCGACCGACCGCCACACAAAGTCGAAGAGGGGCTCGTTCTGCTCCGACTCCTTGACCAGACGGTAGATCACCTCGGCCATAAACATCGCCATCGTCGATTTGCGCACATCGAAGGGGATGCCCCGCAGCAGAAAACCGCTGCGCACCTCCTTGAAGCGGTGCATCTGGGTCGATTGCGCCGGCTCCAACCCCTCGAACTCGACGGGAAAGACGGGCTGAAAGAGGGCCAACTTCGACCCCTTGCCCGAGCTGCTGCGCACCCCCTGCACCATATAGCTCCGCCTGCCGCCGACATCGGTCAGCAGTTGCACGACCATTCCTCGGTCGCCATATTTGAGCGTGTGAAGTACAATTCCACGCCCTTTGTAGCTCTTCACGGTGGCGGATGTTTGGTATTATTATGTAAAATTGATACCTTTGCAGGAGACAAATTTACACAAAAGTTTAGATATTTCGATGGCTCAGCACCTGAAAAAGTGGGAGACGGCGGCTCGGCGCTACCGCACCTACATCAAAGTGGAAAAACGACTCGCGGAGAATACCGTCGAGAGCTATATGCGTGACCTGGCGCAGTTGGCCCACTTCATCCTTCACGGATGGGATGTGCCGCCCCAGCAGGTGGAGCGCGAAATGATTGAGCGTTACCTCGATTGGCTCTACGACGAGGGGCGTGAGAAGAGCTCGCAGGCCCGCCAGTTGAGCGGCATCCGCAACTTCTTCAACTACCTGCTCCTCAACGACGAGATTGATGCCTCGCCTGCCGAACTGATCTCGACTCCCAAGCCTGCCCGACGGCTGCCCGATGTGCTTACGACCGAGGAAATCGACCGCATTCTGGCCGCCATCGACACCTCGACCCCGAAGGGCATCCGCGATGTGGCGATGTTGGAGTTGCTCTATTCGTGCGGGTTGCGTGTCTCGGAGTTGGTGTCGTTACGCCTCGGCGACCTCTTCTTTGGTGAGGGTTACATTCGGGTTGTGGGCAAGGGCGACAAACAGCGTCTGGTCCCCATCAGCGATGTGGCTCGTGAGCGGGTGATGCGCTATCTCGACGAGCGACAGCCTGCCCGTACGAGCGAGGAGGTTTTGTTCCTCAACAACCGAGGTAAGGGGCTGACCCGAGTGATGATCTTCACGATTTTGAAGGAGGCGGCCCGTCGTGCCGAGATCGAGAAGCGCATCTCGCCCCACACCCTGCGCCACAGCTTCGCCACCCACCTTTTGGAGGGGGGTGCGGGCATCCGTCAGGTGCAGGAGTTGTTGGGTCACGAAAATATCCTCACCACCGAAATCTATACCCACCTCGACAGCGAACACCTCCGCACGACAGTCGAGGAGCATTTACCTTTGTAAGGGAAAAGATAAGGTGCGGGCATCCAAATAGGCGGCAGGGCCGATGCCCCACAGCGAGGCTTGGCCGTTGGTTACCACCCAGTGGCGGCCAATCGTAAGGTAACGATTATCAACCAGATAAACGGCAGGCGACGAGCTTTTGAGTTGCACCACAATGCGTTGCGGAAGGACGATTTTTTCGGGCAGAGGGCGTCGTTTTGTTTCCCGGTGCAGCGGCTCGCTCCACCGCAACGGCTGAAGGGCCGAGTCGGGCAGTTGCAACCTCTCCAGACGTATCTTTTCGACAAACGACGAGCCCGAAAGGGTGTCGCCCGACCCCTCCTGCCCTCGGGAAACACCCCACCACAAAAGACCCAACATCACCAAAACAGCCCGTTTCATACCCTGAAACGGCGCAACCTCCGTGCCACATTTCGACCATAATAAATAGGTATTTTAGCTTATTGCACGGCCCATTTGTTTTTCCGACCTTTGTCTTTGATTTTGAAGCAATATCAAAAAGCAAAAACAATATGAAGAAACTTTTACTTTTAGTGTGTCTGGTCGGCGCCATCGGCGTGAATGCCCAGACGATGACCGCTGAAGAGCAAGAGGCTCGCATTCAGCAGCTTACCGAGGAGGTAAACACCCTCAAAAAGAAGGGTACCACGTGGGATAAAATCACCAAGGCGCTGCCCAAAATTTCGGGTTATGTGATGGGTCGCTACACCTACAACGGCGACGAATCGACCTTCCGTCTGCGCCGTGTGCGTATCTCGCTGGCCGGCGACATCACCCCCAAGCTCGACTATAAGTTCCAGGCCGAGCTCTCGAGCTTCAAGCTTCTCGATGCCTATTTTAATTACAAGCCCTTCGATGAGCTGAAGATCAAGGCGGGTCAGTTCAAGGTCCCCTTCACCATCGAGAATACCGACTACACCCCCACCAAGATGATTATGATGGACCACCCGATGGTCTTGGATCGCCTGGTAGGTTCGTCGGAGAAGATTGGCGAGACGACCCTCAAATCGACCGGTCGTGAGCTGGGTATCGACCTGCACGGTACGCTCTTCGACGGGGTGCTGAACTACGACGTGGCCATCTTCAACGGTGCCGGTCTGAACACCACCGACAACAACAAGTCGAAGGATGTGGTGGCTCGCCTCAAGCTGACCCCCGTCAAGGGTCTGACCCTCTCGGGTTCGTACTACTGGGGTGAGTATGGCAAGGAGTTCTACGCTCGTGAGCGTTTCTCGGTGGGTGGTGTCTATGATTGCACCTCTTTCGTAGTACGTGCCGAGTATGTAGGCGGTGTGACGGGCTTCGAGAGCGGCGAGATCGACTCGGAGGGTTGGTATGCCCTGGCCGGTTGGCGCTTCAAGGAGGGTAAGTGGGTGGTAGCTGCCCGCTACGACACCTTCACCGAGAATACCGATATGCGTTCGGCTACCGAGCAGACCAACTACACGCTGGGTCTGGCGTGGAAGCCCCTGAAGTTTCTGCGCCTGCAGGCCAACTACGTACACGAGGATATGGCTGTAGGCCACCGCAACGTGGGTATGATGCAGGTAACCGCTTCGTTCTAATCGACAAGAAAAAAGTAAATCAATACGACTATGAAAAAATTTTGGGAAAAACTCCTCGTTGAGGATTGGGTGGTAGTGATGCTGTCGGTGCCTCTGCTGCTGCTGTGTGCGCTGGGTCAGTACCTGCCCACGATTTCGATTCCTTCGAATATGTTGGAGGCCGGTGCCTGGGGCAAAATCGCTATGCTTTTTGTCATCGCCATCGTTACCCTCTTTGCCGGTAACAAACTCTTGAGCCGCCCGATGAAGGGTATGCTCCTCTCGTTCATTGTGGTCTTTGCCATCGCCGCCCTGGCTATGTGGATTGGCTCGAACAAGTACATCAAGAGTGAGCTGGGCCTTGAGCCGGTATTCTTCTCGGTGATCTTCGGTCTGATTATCCGCAACGCCTTCCACATTCCCGAGTGGCTGAAGCCCGCCATCCAGAGCGAGTTCTACATCAAGGTGGGTGTGGTTTGCCTCGGTGCCACGATTATGATCAGCGACGTGCTGAAGTCGGGTGCTGCCGGTCTGATGCAGGCCTGCATCATCGTCACCATCGTTTGGTTCTTCGCCTACATCGTTTCGCGTAAGCTCTTCAAGGTAGAGCGTGCTACGGCAATGACCCTCTCGAGTGGTGTGACCATCTGCGGTGTTTCGGCTTGTATCACGGCTGCCGGTGTGGCAGGTACGGACAAGAAGAGCCTGTCGTACATCGTTTCGGTGGTGCTTATCGTGGTTGTTCCGATGATCTACCTGATGCCTTGGTTGGCTAATCAGATTGTTCCGCTGCTCACGTCGAATCCCGAGGTGCAGCAGGAGATTATGGGTGCTTGGATTGGTGGTACGATCGATACGACGAGTGGTGTTGCCGCCTCGTCGGAGATGGCCGGTGAGTTGGCCAACAGCACCGCTATTGTGGTTAAGGCTACGCAGAACGTA
The DNA here is from genome assembly GCA_017436185.1 of Alistipes sp. The sequence continues at coordinate 43,563 of JAFSDP010000005.1, forward strand.
CTGATCGGCGTCGTTGCCTTCTTCATCGCCTTGTACCTCTCGACGAAGGGTGAGGGTGGTAAGTCGCAGCGTCCGTCGCTCAAGATCGTTTGGGATAAGTTCCCCAAGTTCATCCTCGCCTTTGTAGTGGCTTCGCTCGTCTTCTCGCTCCTCAAGGAGGCCGACCTGCTCACCCTGAATGCCAAGGGTAAGCTCATCGAGACGTCGCTGGCCAAGACGATGTCCACGCTCTTCTTCTCGCTGGCCTTCGTCTGCATTGGTCTGGATACCCGCCTGAAGGATATTGTCTCGAAGGAGAATCGCTCGACGCTCTACGCCTTCCTGACGGCTCAGGCCTTCAATATCGTTGCGACGTTCCTCGTAGCGTGGTTAATGTTCGGTGTTGTGAAGCAGCAGCTGTGGATGTAATCCCCGCTGTGTAGCAACGAAAAGGTGACCCGTCAGTGGCGGGTCACCTTTTTTTTGGGGATTTGTAGGCGGCATCTTCTCCTCCTCTTTGCCGAGCCATTCGGTCACATACGACCGAGTATGCTCGCTCGTGTCTCGACTGTAGAAAAAAGAAATCCACCTCTGTGGGAAGGTGGATTTCTTGGTTTGTTTACAGCCCTCGGTTTTTCAGCATGGCGTCAATCTTGGGGGCACGGCCTCGGAAGTTCTGATACATCGTCATACCGTCGTCGATGCCGCCCGGCGTGAGGACATAGCGGCGGAACTTATCGGCTACCTCCTCGTTGAAGATGTCGCCCGTCTCCGTGAAGGCCTCAAAGGCATCGGCATCGAGCACCTCGGCCCACATATAACTATAATAGCCGGCCGTGTAACCACCACCCATCGTGTGGCTGAAGTTGGTCATACGGTAGCGGGGCAGAATCTGCGAGGGGATGCCACGCTGCTTGAGGGCCTGCTCCTCGAACGTCATCACGTTCAAATCCTCGGGCACCTCCGTCAGCACGTGCAGGTCCATATCGCTCAACGAAGCGGCTACATACTCCACCGTAGCGAAGCCCTGGCCGTAGCGGGCGCTCTGCTGCAACTTCTCGACCAGCTCCAGGGGAATCGTCTCGCCCGTCTGGTAGTGCTTGGCATAGACGTTGAGCACCTCCGGCTCGAAGGCCCAATGCTCGTTGATCTGCGACGGCAGCTCGACAAAGTCACGCTCGACACCCGCAGCACCGTTGTAGCGCACGTCACGCATAAAGCTGTGGAGGGCGTGGCCGAACTCGTGGAAGAGGGTCTCCACATTGTCGATGCTCTGCAAGGCGTAACCCTCGGCATTGGGGGTGGTCATATTGCAGCAGTTCACTACGATGGGAATCACACGCTCCTCGCCCTCGTAACGCTGCCCACGGAAGCTCGTGCACCAGGCACCGGCACGCTTCGAGGCACGGGGGAAGGGGTCGCTGTAGAAGATGGCCAGGCGGGTGCCATCCTTGTCCATCACCTCGTAGGCCTTGGCCGTCGGCTCGTAGGAGGGAACCTCCGAAGTGATCTCGTTGAAGGTCAGCCCATAGAGCTTGCCTGCCACGTGGAAGATGCCCTGCATCACGTTGCCAATCTCGAGGTAGGCACGCACCTGCTGCTCATCGACCGAGAATTTGCGCTGCTTGGCCTTGTCGAGGTAGTACATATAGTCCCAACCCGCAGGCTCGAAGTTGCCACCCTCGCGGCGAATCTCCTCACGAATGTCCTCCAACTCCTCCTTGGCCTTCTTCACGGCCGGGGTCCACACCTGCATCAGCAGGTCGTAAACCGCCTCGGGGGTCTTGGCCATACGCTGCTCGAGGGCCATCTGGGCATAGTTCTCGAAGCCCATCAGGCGGGCCTTCTCCAGACGCAGGCGGACAATCTCGGCCGAGATGGCCTTGTTGTCGTAGTCGTTGTCCTGATTGCCTCGGTTGTAATAGGCCTTATAGACCCGCTCACGCAGTGCACGATTCGAGCAGTATTGCAGCACGGGGTTGCAACTCGGACGCTGCATATTGAACATCCACTTGCCTGCCTGACCCTGCTCCTCGGCCATCTTGGCGGCAGCGGCGATGTTGGCCTCGGGAAGACCTGCCAGCTCGGCCTCATTATCGACCACCACGAAGGTATTGTTGGTCTCGTGCAGCAGGTTCTGCGTGAAGTTAAGTTGCAACATTGCAAGGCGGCTGTTCAGCTCACGCAGGCGAACCTTCTCTTCGTCGTTGAGGTTGGCACCGCTATTGACAAAACGGTCGTAGATGTTTTCCAACACCTTCTTCTCCTCTGCGCTCAGCTGCTCGGCAGCCTGATTCTCATAGACCTTCTTGACACGCTCGAAGAGGGCCTCGTTGAGGTAGATGTCGTCGCTGTGGGCCGAGAAGAGGGGCGACAGCTCCTTCTCCAGGGCACGTGTCTCGTCGGTCGAGTTGCTCGACGAGAGGGGGCTGAAGGTGCCACGGGCACGGCTCAACAGGCGGCCGCTCTGGTCGAGGGCGGCAATGGTGTTGGCGAACGAAGGCTCGTCGGTCGAGGCGATGATGGCCTCAATCTCGGCCTTCTGCTCGGCCATACCCTGCAACATCGCCTCACGGTAGTCCTCGATGGTAATCTCGGCAAAGGGGGCGATGCCGAAGGGGGTGTCGAACTCCTCCAGCAGCGGATTCTTGCTCTGGTTTGCACACCCTGCGGCGGCAAGTGCTACGGTGGATAGCAGCATCATTTTCATCGTTTTAATCATCGTATTTGGGTTTTTGGTTTCTCTTTGTTTCGGGGGCGGTTACAGCTTGCCTTTGCGGGCCTCCTCCATCAGTGCCCACGGAATGTGGCAGTAGCCGCCGGGGTTCTTCTCGAGGTAATCCTGGTGGTAATACTCGGCCGCATAGAAGCACTGCACATGCTCCACTTCGACCACCAGCGGCTGATCGTAGCGCTCGGCCACACGGTCATAGACCGCCTGAATGGCGGGCAGCTGCTCCTCGCGGGTGTAGTAGATGCCCGTGCGGTAGCGGGTCCCCTCGTCGGCACCCTGACGGTTGCGCGAGGTGGGGTCGATGGAGAGAAAGTAGAGCTCCAACAATCGCTCCAAGGGGAGTATGTCGGGGTCGTAGAAGACTTGCACCGTCTCGGCGAAGCCTGTTTGGTCGGTATAGACCTCCTCGTAGGTGGGGCAGTTTCCTTGGCCGTTGGCGTAGCCCACTTGGGTCGTAAGCACCCCCTCGATCTGCTTCAGAAAGTGCTGTGTGCCCCAAAAACAACCCCCGGCCAGATAAATTTCGTGTTGCATAGTTATAGGTTATCCGCAGTGAAAATAGCGACGAACAAGGGTAAGCATATCCACCTCGCCGTTGTCGATTTGGGTGCGAAGATTCTTGTCGTCGAAACTTCTTAGGCGGGCGATGATGCCATCAATCATAGCGGGCGAGAAGACCCCATAGGCCTCGTAGATGGCACGTTGGCGGGCCAAAGCCTCGGCCGAAGCGGCACAACTGTCGGGCAAAGATTCAAGTTTTGCCAAACGGTCGGCGTGTTCCTTTTGGTGGATGTTCACATTGACATAGGTTGCCTCGGCCACCTCCAGGCCGTTCTCCATCTCGAAGCCGTGACGACAAGCCACCGCCAGACCGGCCAGGAGTTGATACAAATCGGCCGAGCCATCGGGCGAGCGCATCTCGACCGTCTGCTTCTGTGTGGTGTTGTAGCTCGAGGGCTCCTCCAAGGGGTTGGCCAGACGACACATATCGCTCTTGGCAGTCCATCCCAGCGGCACACGCACCAGCACCGAGCGGTTGCGGTCGCCCCAGCAGATGTTGGTCGGAGCCTCCTGGTGGGGCACCAGACGGAAGTAGGAGGTGGGGTTGGTGTTACCAAAGGCGGTAATCGAGGGGGCCAGCACCATCATACCGGCAATGGCACGGCGAGCCGTGGCGGAGAGTGCACCACCCTCAGTCATCTGATTTTTGCCCTCCTTGACAATCCGCATATGTACGTGCAGCCCCGACCCCGCCTTGCCGGTCGTAATCTTGGGGGCAAAGGTGACATCGTAGCCATACTCGAGGGCCAGGTTGCGGATAATCCACTTGGCCACCATCAGTTGATCGGCAGCCTCTTCGGCAGCCACAGGCAGAAACTCAATCTCATTCTGCTCGTAGGTCATTCCGTCGAGGGTGAAGTTACCCACCTCCGAGTGGCCGTATTTGATTTGACCGCCTGCTTGGGCAATGTAGGCCATACATTTGGTGCGGAAGGCGTTGAATTTGGCATAGGGGGCCGACTCGTGGTAACCCTTCTGGTCGGTGGCGGGGAAGAGACCGCGATCGGGGGCAATGACATAGTACTCCAACTCGCCCATCGCCTCAAACTCCATACCGGTTACCTCGCGGAAGGCACGACAGGCCTTGCGGAGGGTCTGTTCGGGCGCACTTTCGAGCGGCTCACCATCCTTGTTGAAATAGGAGCAGAGCAGGGCCAAGGTGGGCAACTCGGCAAAGGGATCGACAAAGGCGGTGCGGAAGCGGGGCAACACATAGAGGTCGCTGCTGCCGGCCTCGATAAAGGGGAAGAGGCTCGAACCATCGACACGCTCGCCACACGAAAGGATGGTGTCGAGGTAGTCGAGGTTGTTGATGACAAAGTTCAGCGTCTTGAGTCGTCCGTCGCCTGCCGGATAGATAAAGTTGACCATACGGATACCTTGTTCGCAGATGAAGCGAATGATATCGGCCTTGGTAAATTCGCGTGCGGGCTTTTGCAGATAGGCCACCACGGGGTTGGGGTTCAACACTTGCTCGTTGTTCATTGCTGTAAGTTTTTTATCTCACCCTACAAAGATAGCGATTTTCTCGAAATATGCAACTCAATGCTGCGCACCTCCTCAGGCGGTTTGCCGGTGGTTGGGTGTATGGAATGGTAGGCAGAGGTGTGAGTTCGTACAGCGATTGCGGGCGCTTCGTACAGTGGGCCGAAAAATTGTTGCGATGCAGCGAAAAACCACCCATCTTTGCCTTCGACAAATCGACCGAATAATCCTTAAAACTGTTCGTTATGACTCAAAAACCCCTTCTTTGGAGCACCGTGATGTTGGCCGTGGGTGCTGCGGCCGTAGTGGGTCGTGAGGCTTTGCAACTGTCCCGTCCGCTCCCCGAGTTGCGTGTGGGCGAAGAGCTGATGGCGGTGCGGCTCTGCTACGACGACTACCGCTCGACCGAACTGCGAGGCGAGGTGCCGATGAGCTACCTTGTGGCCTATGGCGAACTGCTGCCCCAACGTTTCAAGCGTCGCCTGGAGCAGCTGCCCAAGGAGGTCACCCCCTTCGAGAAGCGGGATGGCGGGGTGCGGGTCCTCAACGAAGGCAACCTCTCGGTGCGTGTGCTCTATCCCGACGATGAGGAGGCGGGGATGATTGTGCTCGAATGGCCCCTCAAACGGCAGGGGTGTACCCTCTCGTTCTGTATCGAGGGGCTGGGGGTGGACGATTTGGAAAAATTGGTGCGCCTCGAGCGATAGAAAACAGGTCATCAACAACTCATTATTCATAAACTTTACGTAATCTATGAAGCGATTTTTACTTTTGGCCCTCCTCTTGGTGGGGGTCGCCAACCTCTGCTCGGCACAAACGGTGTCACTCAACGAGATTCGTTTCGGCAACTGGACCGACGACGATTGGTACGACAACGCCTATTTTCGGCAGGTGCGCACCTTTCTAAACGATACCGAGACGCTCAAGGCCGAATACCCCGACCTGCAGCCCCATCTGCAGCTGTTGAGGAGTCCCTTTGTGGTGGTCGATGCCCAAGAGGCGGTCTATGGGGGGCTGTTTGTCGATTTTGTCTTTCCGAAGAGCCCCAACCACTACTTCCGAGCCTGGGTCTATGGGATAGTCGAAAATAACAAGGTGACCGAGTACGAGGTGCGTTACCTTGCACTCGAAGATGACGAGTGTCCCCTCACCGCTGAGGCAATCGCCTCGGCGATGAAACGTGAGCCCCGATTAAAACTTTGGTAAAACTCCGGCAAGAAGAGAAATAATTTTTAATAAAAGAAAGAGGGCGCTTTATTTGCTTTTTCCGCCATTTTTTCCCAAATTTGTGGTAGTAAAAATATAAATGCGGAAGCAGACGTTTATTCTCGGATAGTGAACGTAGGAAATTCATTGAAGCAAGAGAATAAGCCGGTGACTCCCGCCATATCCCCTTTTGGATATGGGCGTGGGGTTGTCGCTTATTTGATTGCGGCGGTAATCCTACGACCAACTATCCTCAAATAGGCAGACGACCCTGCGCTTTCTTTTTGATAATCAGGTTAGTTAGAAAGTAATAATGGGAAAATTGGTTGTATTGGTGAATGATTTCACCTACGAAGAGCGTGACGCCTTCGATCGAATGTCGGAGCTGTTGATTGCCCCCGACAAGGGCTATCACTATGGGTTGGTGGTCTTGCTGCCGACCTCGTTGGTGCGTCGGCGTGCGGCCGAGGCCTATTGTCAATCTCTGGCCGATAAGGTCGATTTCATCATCACGGTCGATCCTCGGGCCATCCCCCGCACGACGGATCGCAACCTGGGTCGTCGGGTGGTCGAGGTGCTCGTTGAGTTGGAACGATACGAGCTGGAGGAGGTCCAAATGCAAGGGGTGCAGCTCTTCATCCACCGTCCCGTGCAGAAGCCCTTTGAACGAACCCTTGTCATCTTCCTGCAACCCTGGCTCTCCCGCGAGTTCGACCTGCATTTGGCCGCCGACGGACCCACTACCAGGCGTTTGGTGGTCGGCATCAACCTCTATCCCCGCCAATTCAAGAGCTACTACTTCGATCTGCTGGGCTACGAGGGTCGCTGCTCGGCCCGCTGGGCGAGCGACGAGGCCTTCTGTCGCGAGCTGACGATGCGCCACCTGGGGCAGATTCATCGCCTCATTGATGGGTTGCTCGAGGGCGAGGAGTTTGAGTTGGCCACCTTCACCCACCACATCGAAGCCACGATTCGTTCGTAAAATTCTATGCGCTTACACACAGGTAAGCGCATTTTTTTCTATCTTCGCACTATGGTACGACGCATTTTATCCCTTCTTGTGGTGCTCCTCCCGATGGTGTTGTCGGCCGAGGGGCAGACGATTCTCTATTGGGGCGACTCCATCACCGATGGCGGATGGGGACGCAGCGGTGGCTCGATGGCCTCGGCCGAGGAGCGTAACCACCGTGATCTGAACCACCTCTACGGCCACAGCTATATGTTGCTCGCCGCCTCGGAGCTGGAGAGCAGCCATCCCGAGCGGGGCTATCGTTGCCACAACCGAGGCATCAGTGGCTACACCCTCCAAGATCTGACGGAGCGTTGGGAGCGGGATGTCGAGGCTCTTCGTCCCGATGTGGTCTCGATTCTCATTGGCACGAACGATGTGGCCCGTTACCTGCAAGGCGACCGCTCCCGCCCCTTTGATGTGGCGGCCTGGGAGGCGCAGTATCGTGCCCTCTTGCAGCGCACCCGCCAACACAACAGCGAGGTGAAACTGATGCTTTGCACCCCCTTTGTGGCGGCGGCGGGGCGGTTGGCTGCCTCCAAGAACTTCCTCGAACAGAACCACTTGGTGGCCGAGTGCAGTCGAGCGGTGCGTCGTCTGGCACGGGAGTTCGATGCCGTATTGGTCGATTTTGAGTGGCTCTTCCTGCAGCTGCAACGCCGCTACTCGGTCGAGCCCTCCTACTGGATTTGGGACGGCATCCACCCCACCCCCGCAGGACATCGCCGTATGGCCGATCTGTGGCTCAAACAATTCCGCAAACTTTAACCCCTTTACACGATGATCTATTTCGATTCGGACTATATGTCGGGTGCTCACCCCGAGGTGTTGCAACGACTCATTGAGACCAATGCCGAGCAGACCGTAGGTTACGGCTCGGATGACTATACCCGCCGTGCGGTGGAGCTGATTCGCCGGGCTACGGGCTGCCCCGAGGCTCGGGTACAACTTCTGGTGGGAGGCACCCAGACCAATGCCACGTTGATTGATGGCCTGTTGGCTCGTCACGAGGGGGTGTTGGCGGCCGAGAGCGGCCACATCGCCGTACACGAGGCGGGGGCGGTCGAGGCTTCGGGTCACAAGGTGCTGACCCTTCCCCAGCACGATGGCAAGGTCGAGGCCGACGAGGTGAAGCGCTACATTGCCGACTTCTATCGGGATGAGACCTACGAACATATGGTCGCCCCCGGGATGCTCTACATCTCGCAGCCGACCGAATATGGGACCATCTATTCGTTGGCCGAGTTGGAGGCCCTGAGCCGTGTCTGCCACGAGGCCGAGATTCCCCTCTACATCGACGGCGCCCGTCTGGGCTATGCCCTGGCAGCCGAGGGGTGCGACTTTAAGTTATGCGATATTGCCCGCCTGGCCGATGTATTCTATATCGGTGGCACGAAGGTGGGTGCCTTGTTTGGCGAGGCGGTGGTGGTGACTAAGCCTCACTTGGTCAAGCACCTCTTTCCGCTCGTGAAGCAGCACGGGGCTTTGTTGGCCAAGGGGCGTTTGCTGGGGGTGCAGTTTGAGGCCCTCTTTACCGACGACCTGTATGGGCGCATCGGCCGTCGGGCGGTGGGGCAGGCGTTGCGCATTCGGGAGGCTTTTCGGCAGCGTGGTTACGAAGTGGTGGTCCCCTCGCCGACCAACCAACAGTTTTTCCGCCTGCCGAACGAGGTGATCGACCGACTTAAATCGGAGGTGAGCTTCGAGTTGTGGGGCCCTCGTGGCGAGACGGAGACGGTGGTACGTTTCGTGACGGGATGGAGCACCTCGGACGAGGACATCGAGCGATTGCTAGAGTTGTTATAACAAAAAACCTGCTTCCCGTTGTGGAGGCAGGTTTTTTGTTGCTATTTCTTGTTAAAGGCGTTCATTGTCATCTGACATCCCACCGAAGCGTACGAAAGGATGGCGTCGCCAAAGAGTTTCAGTCGCTCGGGCAGGGCGGCCTGCTCCTCGGCACTCCATTGGCCCAGGACGTAATCGACCTGGTGGCCACGGGCGAAGTCGCCCCCCACGCCGAAGCGCATACGGGCAAAGGCCTCGGTGCCGAGCAACTCGGCAATGTTCTTCAGGCCGTTGTGACCGCCTGCCGAACCCTGGGGACGCAGGCGCAACTGTCCGAAGGGGATGGCGATGTCGTCGGAGATGACCAGCAGGTTTTCGGGCTTGATCTTCTCCTGCTCCATCCAGTAGCGGACGGCCTTACCCGAGAGGTTCATATAGGTCGAGGGCTTCAACAACAACAGGGTACGACCACGGTGGCGAATCTGCGCCATATCGCCATAACGGACGGTCGTAAATGAAGTGTTGGATGCCGCAGCAAGGGCATCCAACACACTAAATCCGATGTTGTGACGGGTATTGGCGTACTCGGCGCCGATGTTACCCAGCCCAACAATGAGGTATTTCATTCCTCCGGTTTATTAACGCTCCTGAGCGGCGCGCGAAGCACGGGTTACGCGAACGGCGCAAACAGCGGTCGTAGCGGGGGTCACGAACTTCAGGTTCTCGAACTCGAGGTCGCCTACGAAGATCGTCTTACCCAGACCCAGCGACGTAACATCAACCGTGATCTCGTCGGGCAGGTTCTCAACCAGGGCGCTAACGGTCACCTTGCGGGCCGACAGCACGAGCTTACCACCCACCTTTACACCCTCGGCGTTACCGGTCAGGCGTACGGGGATAGCAACCGATACGGGCTTACCCTGAGCGATGCGGAAGAAATCAACGTGGAGCAGCTCCTCGCGTACGGGGTGCCACTGAGCCTCGCGCATAACGGCCAGCTCAACCTTCTCACCGAAGTGGAACTCTACAACATACGAGTTGGGGGTGTAGATCAGGGCCTTGATCTCACGGGGATCGATGGTGAAATTAACGGTCTCGCCGTTACCACACAACACGCAGGGTACCAGACCCTCACGACGAACAGCCTTGGCTGCCTTCTTGCCGAAGTCCTTACGCTCAACGGCATTTACAACGATAGTTTTCATAGTGTATGAAAATGTTTAAAAAGTTAAACCACCGGCGGTTTTCAGTACGATTTCTTGGACGCTCTCGCCCCGTATCGCACCCCTGTTCCGCCTGTTAGGGAGTGCAAAAGTACGATTGAAAATTGAAAATTCAAAATTTAGCATTCGAAATTCTGCGTGTTTTACAATGTTTTACGCTTTTCGGCCCCATTTTTTTGCTATTTTTGTAACCAAACGGCCATAGGGTGGTCTAATTCGATAGATGACACACCACGACGAGCAGCGATTGATTCAAAAAGTACGGGAGGGCGACACCGAGGCCTTTGCCCCCTTGGTCGAGCGGTACAGCCGCCCGATTTTTGCCCTTGTCGTCGGCATTGTGGGACAACGGGAGGAGGCCGAGGAGCTGACGCAGGATATTTTTCTCAAGGCATACACCCACCTCTCGACCTTCTCGTTTCGCAGTTCGTTCTCTACCTGGCTCTACCGCATCGCCTGCAACACGGCACTCACGGCCGTCAGACGCCGACAACGCCGTTTTGCGCTCTTCGACTTCAGCCGTGCGGAGCGCCTGCCCGAGCTTTCGGATGAGGGCGAGCTGACGGAGCTGAGCGAGGCGCAGGAGCAGGCACTTCGGAGGGCTCTCGACCGCCTCGACCCCGACGAGCGGGCTTTGATACAGCTCCACTACTACGAAAATCGCCCCTTGAGCGAGTGTGGCGAAATCCTCTCACTCACCGAAAGCAATACGAAGGTGCGCCTGCACCGAATCCGCAAAAAATTAGGAGTATGGATAACCGAAAAACAATAAGCGACAGCACTCTGCGCCGTGTGGTGCAGTCTCGCCCCCAACCCTACGAGCCGGCCTTTATGACCGAGAAGATTATGCGCAAGGTAAGGCGTGAGCAGGAGCGGATGCTCCGCCGTGAACGCCGCCTCTTCTTCGCCCCCGTGGTGGTGGCGATTGTGGCGCTGCTGGCCCTCGGAGCCTATACGATGGTACACGCCTCGCAGACAATCGTCACGCCTCGTGACGAGATGGCCTCGATGCTTCTGGTGGGCTTCTACCTGCTCTACGAGTTGCAACGCTGGTTGTGTCGAAAATGGGACATCCCGGAATAGAAATTCAAAATTTAGAATGCAAAATTCAAAATGAAATGAATGATTTTAAGGAGTTTAGAGAAATTAAGGAGATTAACGAAGCGGACTCAAACCCTAATTCTTAATTTTGCATTTGAAAACCTGTAACCTTTTTCGGGTGGGGTTGTCTAACCCATTGAACGCAAAACCGGTTGCGCAACCCTTTGAAAAACAAAAGTAAAACCTTAAATTAAAAACCGTTATGTGGAATTTGTTAATTATTATCGTCATTGCTGTGGCGATTTATAAAATTGTCGAAATGTCGCTGACCCGTTACGAGCGTTTGCAGGCGATGCAGAAGCTGGAGGGGCAGGAGTTGGTGGAGTATCTGGGCAAGGCTGCACCGCAGGAGGATTATCTGAAGCAGACCATGTGGTGGCTGATGCGTATCGCCAGTGTGCTGTTTGGTGTCGGTATCGGCTTTTTGCAGTCGTATTGGATCGGACAACTACCCGAAGGTCCCTTTGGCGATACGCCGGAAATAATGCTTGTGGGCGGTATGATACTCGGAGGAGCGTTGTTCCTGATTATTGAGTTGTTGGTAGAACGCAAACTCCGAAAGTAGTCAAGAAATTGTCTAATCAGGCTGCTTCAGAAATAAAGAGAGGGTGTCCAAACGGACACCCTCTCTTTTCATTTTGAATTTTGAATTCTACATTTTGAATTTATTCAATGCCTCGCACGTGTTTCTCCCACGCCCAGGCCGAGCGGAGCGTGTCGTCGAGGTTGCGGGTGGCGTGCCAGCCCAGCTCCTCGTTTGCCAACGTGGGGTCGGCCCAGATGGCGATGATGTCGCCCTCACGACGGTCGGCAATCTTGTAGTTGAGTTTCAGATTGTTGGCCTCCTCGAAGCGGCGCACCAGCTCCAACACCGAGACACCGTTGCCCGTGCCGACATTGAAGACCTCGTAGCTCTCCTTGTTCTTGCCCTCGATCATACGGGTGATGGCCACCACGTGGGCACGAGCCAGATCCACCACGTCGATATAGTCGCGAATGTTCGAGCCGTCGGGGGTGGGGTAGTCGTTGCCGAAGACCGACAGACACTCACGAATGCCGGCGGCGGTCTGCGTCACGAAGGGAACCAGGTTCTGCGGCACACCGCGGGGCAGCTCGCCAATCAGCGCCGAGGGGTGGGCACCGATGGGGTTGAAGTAGCGCAGGGCGATACCCTTGAGCGACGGGGTGGCACGCACCGTATCACGCAGGATATCCTCGCACATCGTCTTCGTGTTGCCATAGGGCGAGGTGGCCGGCTTGCGGGGCGTGCGCTCCGTAACGGGCTGTTTGTCAGGCTCTCCATAGACTGTGCACGACGACGAGAAGACAATGTTGGGGCGGTTGAACTCACGCATCAACTCCAAGATGTTCATCAGCGAGGTGAGGTTGTTGCGGTAGTATTCCAGGGGCTTCTGTACCGACTCGCCCACCGCCTTGAAGGCGGCAAAGTGGATGACCGAGTCGAACTCGTACTGCTCGAACAGACGGCTCTTGAGTGCCTCGCGGTCGCAGCAATCGACCTCGACAAAGGGAACTTCGATGCCCGTAATTTTGCGAACACCCTCCACCGCACCGAAATCGGAATTGGACAAATTATCGGCAATAACTACGTCGTAGCCCGCCTCGATAAGCTCTACGGCCGTGTGCGAGCCAATGTATCCCGCACCACCACTTACAAGTACACAATGCTTTTTCATACTTTTTCGGTTACATTTTGTCACAAAGATAGTATTTTTTCAAAATAAATTGCTACTTTTGTTCGATAAATTACCCCAATTTTTTTCGACCGAACCAAAAAACTGAAACTATGTATAGCAAAATGCAAGCCCACCTGCAGAAAACTCTCGACGAGATTCGTGAGGCAGGTCTCTACAAAACCGAGCGTGTAATCTGCTCGCCCCAACGTGCCGAAATCGAGGTTGCAGGCCGTTCGGTGCTCAATTTCTGCGCCAACAACTACCTCGGTCTTTCGGACAACAAGCGCCTTGTTGAGGCGGCAAAACGTGCTATGGATGAGCGTGGTTACGGTATGTCGTCGGTGCGTTTCATCTGCGGTTGTCAGGATATGCACAAGCAGTTGGAGAAGGCCATTTCGGACTACTTCGGCACCGAGGATACGATTCTCTACGCTGCCTGCTTCGATGCCAACGGCGGAGTGTTCGAGCCCCTCTTTACCGAGGAGGATGCCATCATCTCGGATGCGCTGAACCACGCCTCGATTATCGACGGTGTGCGTCTGTGCAAGGCCGTGCGCTATCGCTATGCCAACGCCGATATGGCCGAGTTGGAAGAGTGCCTGAAGAAGGCCCAGGCGCAGCGTTTCCGCATCATCTGCACCGACGGTGTCTTCTCGATGGACGGCAACGCCGCCCCGCTCGATAAAATTGTCGAGTTGGCCGAGAAGTACGATGCGATGGTGATGGTCGATGAGTGCCACTCGGCAGGTGTGCTGGGTCGCACGGGTCGAGGCATCACGGAGCTGTACGACCTGCGTGGCAAGGTGGAGATTCTGACCGGTACGCTCGGCAAGGCCTTTGGTGGTGCCGTGGGTGGCTTCACGACGGGCCGCAAGGAGATTATCGACCTGCTGCGTCAGCGTTCGCGTCCCTACCTCTTCTCGAACTCGCTGCCCCCCGCCGTGGTGGGTGCCGGTATCGAGATGTTCAAGATGCTGGAGGAGAGCGACGAGCTGCACGACCGTCTGGTGAAGAACGTGGAGCACTTCCGCACCAAGATGATGGCTGCGGGCTTCGACATCAAACCCACCGTCTCGGCCATCTGCGCCGTGATGCTCTACGATGCCAAGCTCTCGCAGGAGATGGCTGCCAAACTGCAGGAGGAGGGTGTATTTGTGACCGGCTTCTACTATCCCGTAGTACCGAAGGGTCAGGCCCGCATCCGTGTGCAGGTCTCGGCAGGCCACACCACCGAGCAGTTGGATCGTTGCATCGAGGCCTTCGTGAAGGTGGGCCGCGAGCTGGGTGTCATCAAATAAGCAATCAAATACCAATCCACTTTTAACCCTTATTGAACAATGAAAACCATTATATTGGACGCTATCGACCGCAAAATCTTGAAGTTTTTGATCAAGAACGCCCGTATGCCCTTCCTCGAGATTGCCCGTGAGTGCGGCATCTCGGGTGCCGCCATCCACCAGCGCATCCACAAGCTCACGGATGCCGGTGTGATTCAGGGCAGCAATATGGTCGTGGAGCCCAAAACCCTCGGCTTCGACGTCTGCGCCCACATCACCATCACCCTGAAGGATCCCCAGCAGTTGCAGGAGACCATCGACGAGCTGCAGAAGGTACCCGAGATTGTCGAGGCTCACTTCGTGTCGGGCAAGGGTAACATCCTGGTGAAGCTCTACTGTGTGGATAACGAGCACCTGATGCGCACCATCTTTGACCGTGTGCTGCGCATCCAGGGCATTGCCGCCACCGAGACCAACATCTCGCTGCAGGAGGTATTTCGCCGTCCCATCGACCTCGATTACGTTGAGAAGGCCAACAAATAGCCTATGGAGAACCCCGCATTTACCATCGCCCTGATCTACGACTTCGACGGCACGTTGGCTCCCGGCAATATGCAGGAGTACGACTTCATTCCGGCCGTAGGGAAGAGCAACAAGGAGTTCTGGTCCGAAGCCAACTCATTGGCCGAGGAGCAGGATGCCGACGGTGTGCTGACCTATATGGCCCGAATGATTCAGGAGGCCAAGTCGAAGGGGCTGTCGCTCAAGCGTGAGGCCTTTCGTGAGTCGGGCCGCAAGGTGACCCTCTACCCGGGCGTGAAGGAGTGGTTTTCGCGAATCAACGCCTACGGCGAGGCGCAGGGTATCCGCATCCTGCACTACATCAATTCGTCGGGCCTTACGGAGATCATCGAGGGCACGGAGATTGCCCACGAGTTCCGTAAGATCTACGCTTGCTCGTTCCTCTATGACGTGGATGGCGTGGCCTATTGGCCCGCTGTGGCAGTGAACTACACCAACAAGACGCAGTTCATCTTCAAAATCAACAAAGGCGTGGAGTCGGTCTATGATTCGACCCTCGTGAATCGCTACATCCCCGAGGCCGAGCGCCCCGTACCCTTCAAGCATATGATCTATGTGGGCGACGGTACGACCGACATCCCCTGTATGCGTCTGGTGAAGAACTTTGGCGGCCACTCGATTGCCGTCTATAACCCCGAGCAGCGTGGTGTGCGCCGTGATATGGCCAACCTGATTCACGACAACCGTGTGAACCACGTTTGCCCGGCCGACTATACCGAGGGTGGCGAGATGGACCGCCTGGTGAAGACCATCATCGATAAGATGGCGCTGGATGCCCGCCTCGAAAAAATGGAGATTGGAAAGTAATGAAACTGATTTTTGCAACCAATAACGCACACAAACTCAGCGAGGTACAGGCTGTTTTAGGTCCTTCGTTCGAGTTGGTTACCCCCCGAATGTGCGGCGTCGAGGAGGAGATTCCCGAGACGGCCGAGACGCTGGAGGGCAATGCCCGCCAGAAGGCTCGCTACCTCTACGAGCGCACCGGCCTGGACTGCTTTGCCGACGATACGGGGCTGGAGGTTGAGGCGTTGAACGGAGCGCCGGGTGTCCACTCGGCCCGCTATGCCACCGATGGCCACGACTTTGCAGCCAACAACCGCCTCCTGTTGAAAAATCTGGAGGGGGAGACCAACCGCCGAGCCCGCTTCCGCACGGCCATCTGCCTTATTGAGGGGGGCGAGGAGCGCCTCTTCGAGGGGATTGTCGAGGGACACATCATCGACCATGAGAGTGGCTCGGAGGGGTTTGGCTACGACCCACTCTTTGTCCCCGAGGGTTACGACTGCACCTTTGCCGAGATGAGTGGCGATGAGAAGAATGCCATCTCGCACCGAGGTCGTGCCGTCAGAAAGTTGGTTGCCTATTTGCACGAGCAGCAACATTAGTCGAAAGAGAGTATGGAGAACTATAAGAAGCAGGAGATTTACGACCCCGAGACCATCGAAAAACTCAAGGAGCACTACACCGAGGTGCTGCGCCTTCTGGGCGAGGATCCCACCCGTGAGGGGTTGCTGAAGACCCCCGAGCGAATGGCCAAGGCGATGTGCTTTTTGACGCAGGGCTACGATCAGGACCCGCTGGAGATCCTGCGCTCGGCGATGTTCAACGAGAAGTATAAGCAGATGGTGCTGGTGAAGGATATCGAGTTCTACTCGATGTGCGAGCACCACGTCTTGCCCTTCTACGGCAAGGCCCACGTGGCCTACATCCCCAATGGCCGCATCACGGGCCTCTCGAAGATTGCCCGTGTGGTGGAGTGCTTCGCCCGCCGTTTGCAGGTGCAGGAGCGCCTGACGGTGCAGATTCGCGACTGCATTCAGGAGGCCTTGGATCCGCTGGGTGTTGCTGTGGTGATCGAGGGCAGCCATATGTGTATGCAGATGCGTGGTGTCGAGAGCCAACAATCGGCCACGACCACCTCGGCCTTCACGGGCATCTTCCTCAAGGACCACCGCACCCGTGAGGAGTTTATGAACCTGATATCGCATAAGTATAGATAGCCCTTCCGAAACGAGCTAAACGAGGGGGCGTTGCCCCCTTTTTTTACCCCTTCACACCGATGATTTTCCGTCAAGCCACCCCTGCCGATCTGCCCCGCATCCTGACCATCCTCGACGCAGCCATCCGCCGCCTAGGGGCGCAGGGTATTGACCAATGGCAACACGGCTACCCCAATCGCCAACGCATCGGGGAGGATCTGAAGGAGGGCATCGGCTATGTGCTCGAAGCGGAGGAGGTGGTGGCCTACGGTGCGGTGATTTTTACGGGCGAGAAGGCCTATAAATCCATTGAGGGTGAGTGGCTTACCTCGACCGAAGATTATGTGGTGGTGCACCGCCTTTGCGTGGCTGATGAGGCGATTGGCCGAGGCTATGGCCGAGCCTTTATGGAACATACGATGGAGCTTGCGCAGGGCCGCACGACGAGTTTTCGGGTCGATACCCACGCCGATAACCACACGATGCAGCGACTGCTCACTACGCTGGGCTTTCACCGCTGCGGAATTATTTACATCGAAAGCCGCCACCTGGTCGCCTTCGAACGATTCTTCTAACCCTCGGCTTTGCTTGCTACTAACTTCGTAAACAGCTCATCACCAACAAATTATTCGCTCAATTCCTATTATCAATCTATTAATAGATTGATAATAGATTGATAATGGGTTGGCTATGTAGGGTCGTTTTGTAGAAGTTTGGGAATCAGTAATATACAAAATACAATACAAGCGGCCTGCGGGTCGCTTTTTTTGTGGCATTTGTTTTGCTCGGTGGGCTGTTGAACTAATTCGTACAGCTATGAAAGCGAAACAAATTCTCCTCTTTGTGCTCTCGGCGCTCGTGGTGGGGCTCGGGAGCTGCCAGAAAGAGCCTTCGACCTCCTCGCTCAGGAGCGAGTATCTGGTGTACACGGCCCACGACACCAAAGCCGACTTCCAAGCCATCACAACCTACTATCTCCCCGACAGCATCCTCTTGATTGGCGCCAACGCCGTCAATGACGACGGGGAGAAGGTCTCGAAGTATTGGAGCGATGCCGATGCTCTGTCGCTCATCAACACCGTCGCATCGTCGCTCAACGAGCTTGGCTATAAGCGTATTACAAACGTGGAGCGTCGCACCGCCGATGCGGGTCTGCAGCTCAGCTATGTCGAGCAGACCTCCTACTTTGCCGGCTACGACGACCCCTATTGGTGGGGCTATTACCCCTATTATTGGGCACCGAGTTATTGGGGTTCGTGGTGGGGTGGTTGGTACTACCCCTTTGTGACCTACTACAGCCAGACAACCGGCTCGCTGATGATTGAGATGGTCGATCTGAATGAGTCGGGCCGCACCGACAACAAGTTGCCTGTGGTATGGAATGTCTTTTTGAGTGGGCTGCTTGATGGCAAAAATGCCATCGACATCGACGCTTCGGTTGAGGCTATCGAGCAGGCCTTTGTGCAATCTCCCTATCTGAAAAAATAATTAAAACCGCTTGATTATGAGAAAACTATACTTTCGCATTGCGCTCTTTTGTTCCCTCTCGGTGTTTTCCCTTGCGCTGCCATCCAAGACCCGTGCGCAGGTCCTTCCGGATGCCTATTTCAACATCGATTGGCAGATGGCGATGCCCATCTCGAACGACTTTGCCGACAACTTCTCGGGCTGGGGGATGAACCTCGAGGGTGGCTATTTCCTCACCGAGGCGATCACCATCGGTGGTTTTGTGAACTTTCAGACCAATTTCGAGAAGCTGCCCCGTCAGACCCTCAACCTCTCGGACGGCAGCGCCCTCACCACCAGCCAGAAGCACGCCATCTTTCAACTGCCGTTTGGTGTGGCGGGGCGTTACAACTGGATGAAGGAGCGGGTTGTACAGCCCTATGTGGGGTTGAAACTCGGCGCTTCGTATGCGCAGATCTCCTCCTATTACTACATCTATAAGCAGTACGACGAGACCTGGGGCTTCTACCTCCAACCCGAGGCGGGTATCTCGATATTTCCCCGTCCCGACCTGCGCTTCGGCTTCCACGTGGCGGTCTTTATGAGTTATGCCACCAATAGCGGCGGGGTGTTGAACTACGATGTCGATGGATTGATGGATGTCGGTTTTCGGGTGGGCGTTTCGTTCTAAACGCAATGGGTGATTAGCACCCTTGTTGGACACAGCACATCGGTGATTAGCATTCCTGTCGAACACCCCCCGCGGGTGATTAGGACCACAACAGAGAAGGGGCCCGGACTTCACAGTCGGGGCCCCTTGGTTAGGTTAGTTAGGTTAATGAGTGTGGGGAACCCTACTTTTGTAGAACAAAGATAATCTAAAAAATGTTACCCACCAAGCAAATTATGATATTTTTTCATCCAAAGCGGCATTTTAGCTAATAATTTGTAATTAAAAATTTTTAATATCAGCCATTTTGTAATTATTTTAATATCTCCTTTGCACTCGATTCATTAACCTGCCAACGACGTTAGTTCCTCATTTTCGGCCTGTTGCGCCATCGTGATGCGATAGGCTGCAGGGGTCATTCGGTAGGCTCGCTTGAAAAGTTTGATGAAATGCGACGTGTTGGGGAAGGTGCACTCATTTCCGATCTCGGCAATCGATTTTGAGGTAGAAATCAGCAGCAGACGCGAATGTACGAGTCGTTGACGCACAAACCACTTGTGGGGCGGAATGTCGAAGTGACGCCGAAACTCCTTCTTGAACGAGGTGAGCGAACGGTTGGTCTTCGAGGCCAACTCCTCGATCGAGACGGGCTTGAAGATGTGGTCGTAGATGACCTGCTCGAAACTCTCACGAGCCATATCGACCGACTGCAACAGCCGACTCTTCAGACACCCCTCGCCCTCGGTGCAGATCAGATAGACCAACTCGGTGAGCTTGATGTTCTCGGCCGTCTCGTCACGTTGCGAGTCGTGCTCACGCATATAGATGTTGGCATTCTGAAAGAAGCTGCGCAGCGTCGGACGTGCCTCGGCCACCACGTGCGAACCACTGCGGCATCGCTCGCAACTGTGCGTGTTGGAGATGGTCATCCGATAGGTTACACTTAAATGGCGCAACACCCGTCCCAGATCCTGCGGGGTGTAGTAAAATAGCAATTGCTCGAAGGGCTGACCCCCTTCGGGAAAGCTCTCGACATAGTGGCGACCTATGCCCAAATAGACGACCTCGCCCCGCCCTACGGCCCGACGACGGTCGCCATCGTAGATGTACTGTGTGCCCCGCAGCACATAGGCTACGGCACATCGAGCCAACGTGAGGGTTTCGATGCCGTGATGTGACTTCTCGATACGCTTCACAATCATCGGCTCTTCGGCCTGCATCGCAGGCTCTCTGTTCCTGTTTTCCATTGATCGGTGAATTTGTGTGACTAAATAAGCACCTCAAATATACAATAATAAATTGTAAATTAAACGTACAATGGGTCAATATCACCTTTGTAAGGCGCATTTAAGCCCTTTTGGAAGACAACAGGGGATTGTAAGAGGCGGTTATAGGTAGAGTGCAACGATGGCGGCAATGAGCAGAATCGGGTAGAGCAGCTGTGCCACCTGGTGACGCAGGCGGATAAAGAGTGCACCAAGCAGCAGGGCCGAGGGGACAGCGACCAACGCCTGCAACCAAGCGGGATCCGACACGGGGAAGAGGTAGAGTACCACCGTAAGGCAGAATAGGTGCGAGGCCATATAGAGCACCCGTCGTGCGGGGGCGGGCAGGGCGTAGCTGTTGCGACGGAAGAAGAGCAGGGCAATCAGATCGAGCACCATGAGCACGATGAGCGAGATACCCAGGACCCGATATCCATCGTCCAAAAACTTCAGCGGCATCAAGAGCCAGAAGGCCTCGTGGATGGCCTCGTGGTAGATCTCAATGAGCGGCGCGTAGAAGATACCTCCCAGGGCCCAATTCAGGTAGCAGAGCGCAAAGATGGGGAGCAGGAAGCCCGTCAGGGCAACCAGCATCTCGCGTGTGGTGTTGCGGAAGAGGGCCATTGAGAGGATGAAAATCACCATCAGCGGGAAGGTGACGGGGGCCACCAAAATCAGCAGCGAGAGGAACATACCTCCTCGAAAAAGTCGGTCGAAACTGTAGCCGTTGCGCTGGCTGTAACAGAAGTTCTTGAGCGAGAGGGTCAGCAGCGTCGAGGCGACCAGCGCCGGAAGGTAGAAGCCGCTTGTGGCCACCCCCAGCACCGCAATGCCGTAAAGGGGGATGGGGATGCAGGTGCGGGTTCCGTAGATGCGATAGACAATCGAGAGTCGCCCGAGGGTCATACCCGAGAAGATCATCAGAAAGCCCCCAATCAGATGCGACCACGCAGGGTGGGCTGCCTGAAAGCCGAGCAACCAATACCACATTGAGCCAACCTCGACCCCTTCGCTCCACGGCGTGTGGGGTGTCACCACGCCCGTTGTCGTGTTGCACATCGCCAGAATGGCAAGCAGCACGAGTGTCAGAAAGGCAGGGACAATGGGTTGACGGCTAACGTTGAATCGCATCGGAATTGGCTTTTGGATGCAACAAAATTACGCAATAATTTGTAACTTTACAACCAAAACCAATAAACCCACATCAGATGTTGGAACTTTGCAGTCAATACGACCTCTTGGAGGCGGGGTGTGACGAGGCGGGGCGTGGTTGTCTGGCCGGGCCGGTCTTTGCGGCCGCCGTCATCCTGCCACCCGACTTTTCGCATCCGTTGCTCAACGACTCGAAGCAGCTCACCGAGCGGCAGCGCGATCTGTTGCGCCCCATCATCGAACGAGAGGCTGTCGCCTGGGCGGTGGAGGCCGTCTCGCCCGAGCGCATCGACGAGATTAACATCCTCAACGCCTCGTTCGAGGGGATGTCGTTGGCCGCTGCACGGCTCAATCCCGCTCCGCAGTTCCTGGCCATCGACGGTAACCGTTTCCGCACGACGCTCGAGATTCCCTACGCCTGCTTTGTGAAGGGCGACGGTCGCTTTGCCAACATTGCCGCCGCCTCGGTCTTGGCCAAGACCCACCGTGATGAGTATATGTATCGCATCGCCGAGCAGTATCCCCACTACAATTGGCGCAAAAATAAGGGCTATCCGACCCGAGACCATCGGGCGGCCATTCGTGAGTTCGGCCTTTCGCCCCACCATCGCCTGACCTTCAACCACGGCACCGAGCAGTTGGAGCTGTTTTAACACCTTTACATCTACCACAAAAAAAGGCCCCCGAAATTCGGAGGCCTTTTTTGCGAGTGTATCTCGCACGAACTACTAATAGTAGCCGAGCGACTTCGATGCAGCGTAGTTGATCTTCAGTGCGTTTGCACGACGAAGCTCCTGCTTCACATCGGTTACGATACCCATCTTCGTAGCACCGTCGGCCTTGAGGCAGATGGTCATAGCGGCACGGTCAACCTCATTGAGCTTGTCGCGCTCGGCAGCTACGAAATCGAGAATATCCTTGGTCGTCTTGTACGAATCGTTGAGCTGAATACGGGGAGCCGTACCGAACTTGGCCTGCATCGAGAGCGAAGGCTGGCCAATGTGGATGTAGCTTACCAGCGATTTTTTCTCCAGCTTCTGCACCTCGGTTGCATCGGGCAGCTTATAGCGAACCAACAGCTCCTGATCGCGCATCGAGGTCGATACCATAAAGAAGAACAGGATCATATAGATAACGTCGGGAAGCGACGAAGTCGAGATAGCGGGCAACTCTTTCTTGCCCTTTTTCTTCATTACTGCCATAATCCTTACTTCTTAATGTTACGCGGCTCGGCCTCCGAAATCTTCAGAGGAATAGCCGTAGTTACTGCATCACGATTCTCCTTTACGAGGTCCCCGAACTTATCGCCGAACTTCTTCTCGGCAATCTCGTCGCGAATCTCGTTGAAGGCGCGGGTCAACTCGTTCTGTACCTGGATATATGCCTGATAGCCCGTGTCGCGCGTCGTCTGGAGCGAGATTACACCCTGGCTGACGGGGTAGGTCCACGTCGAACCATCGGCCAACTCGATCTCCTGGTCCTTCTTTTCGGGAAGCGACTCGTCGTCGTACGGATTGAGGATGAACTCCTTGGCCTTCTCGGTCAACTCGTTCAAGGTGATAACCTCCTCGTGTCCGGGCGTACCAGCCATAATGGCGCCGTTACCCGATACCAATACCAGGAACAGGTTGCGCTCCTTCACCTTGATGTCCTCCTGCTTTTGATCCTCGGGGGGCATAGGGGGAAGCATACGCGCGATACCCGTATCGGTATTCATCGTCGTCGCCACCAGGAAGAAGATCAGCAGCGAGAAGGCGATATCGGCCTGCGAGCTACTGTTTACTTCTGGTACTTTTCTCTTATTTGACATACGTTAAATCTCCTTTATTTGAATGCGGCCCAGATCTCCGTTGCCA
This sequence comes from Alistipes sp., assembly GCA_017436185.1. The sequence continues at coordinate 66,573 of JAFSDP010000005.1, forward strand.
GAGCCGTAACAACGGCAGCAGCAAATGCAACGTAGGTTACCAGGATACAGGTTTCGGTAATGACGGTCTCACCGTGTGCGAAGAAACCGTTGTTCTGCAGATCGACGATCTGCACCGTGTGGCCGGCCGAGATGAAGTAGGCTGCGCCCACTACCACCAAAATCAGTACGAATGCGAGCAGCGAGCTCTTGGCACCCGCAGGGCTCTGCATCATACTGTAGAGGGCACCACCGACAGCAGCAACCACAGCACCAACGAGCAGGATATAACCCCACACCAGGTTCAGGCTGATAGCTGCCTCGGAACCACCGGTAGCAATCGCGTAGGCTACGAGAGCCAACGTGATGACCATCAGGGCACCCAGCACAATATTTAATACTTTCTTCATAATGCTAAATTTTCTAAAAAAGTTGATCGGTTGGGTGAAATTACTTCTTGTAAACCGTCAGGATATCCATCAGCGTGATCGAAGCGTCCTCCATAGCGTTAACGAGAGTATCGATCTTGGCGATGATATAGTTGTAGAAAATCTGCAGAATAACGGCAGCGATAAGACCCATAAGGGTGGTCAACAGAGCCACCTTAATACCACCGGCAACCAGCGTCGGCGAGATATCACCTGCAGCCTGGATAGCATCGAATGCGCCGATCATACCTACTACGGTACCCATAAAACCGAGCATCGGGGCAAGAGCGATGAACAGACCGATCCACGAAAGACCCGACTCCATCTGACCCGTCTGTACCGAACCGTACGATACAACAGCCTTCTCAACTGCGTCGAGACCCTGGTTGTAACGGTCCAGACCCTGCCAGTAGATCGAAGCGATAGGACCACGCGTGTTCTTGCAAACCTCCTTGGCAGCCTCAACGCCACCCTCGTTCAGAGCCTTCTCAACGTCAGCGATGAACTTCTTGGTGTTGATCGACGACAGCGACAGGTAGAGAATACGCTCAACGGCGATAGCCAGACCCAGAACCAAGCAGAGCAGCACGGGCAACATCCAGCCCCAACCACCCTCGAGGAACTTCTGCATCAGCACGTGGTGCATCGACTCACCGGCGATCTCGGTCTCGGCGTCAACAGCCTCAACGGTAGCAGCCTCCTCAGCAACGGCCTCAACAGCCTCCGTAGCAGCAGCGGCCTCAGCCTCCTGTGCAAACGCGTTCACGGTACCCAGCGAGAAGAGGGCAACCGTCAGAATCAGAAAAAGTTTTTTCATAGTTGTGTTAGATAAATTTGATTGATTAGTTTGTTGTGTTTGTTATTTTTGGTTTTTAGTTGTCTTAAGGTCTTTTTTCGCAAAAAAGTTTTTCAAAAAATAATTTTTTTTCGTTCGTTTGGTCGGTTTTTTTAAGTTGTGGCCCCCGCAGGCGAAAAATTGCCCCGCTTGGCCTTACTGCGCCCAAAATCGCCACAACACACTGACTCATAATGTGTTGCGCCAATTTTTGGCCGCTCCTTTCCACCCCTCCGAGCGGTTAAGGTGCTATTTACCGACCGAAATATAAGTAAATTTTTCTTTTTGTGCAACACCCTATGCGCTAAATTCTCCGCGAAGAGGTCGGCGAAGGGCCGATTTTATGGTTTCGTTGTCGGCTCCCGAGCCCACCAAATACATCAATTTGGTCACAGCAGCCTCGGTGGACATATCGTATCCGCCCACCACACCGGCCTTCTGGAGGCGCAATCCCGTCTCGTAAAGCTCCATCGCCACGCTGCCACCTTTGCACTGGGTGATGTTCAGGAAGATGATGCCTCGCTCGATGGCCTCCTCGATGGGGCGGATGAACCAATTGGCCGTCGGGGCGTTGCCTGCACCGTAGGTCTCCATCACCACGGCTCGCAACGAGGGGGCCGAGAGCATCGTGCGCAGCATCTCCTCCGAAAGGCCCGGGAAGAGCTTGATGACCATCACCCCCTCGGAAAGGGAGGTGGCCAGGCGTAGCGGCTCGTCGTAGCTCGTAGGTCGCAGGATGGCCGCCTCGTTGTAGGCGATATTGACACCCACATCGGCCAGCGGCGGGTAGTTGAACGAGTAGAAGGCACTCAACGCCTCGGCACTGCGCTTGGTGGTGCGGTTGGCACGGAAGAGGTGGTTCTGGAAGTAGAGTGACACCTCGGGGACACGGGGTCGGCCCTCGCTGTCACGAGCACCGGCAATCTCGATGGCCGTGATCAGGTTCTCGCGCCCATCGGTGCGCAGCACACCAATCGGAATCTGGCTGCCGGTGAAGACCACCGGTTTGGCGAGGTTTTCGAACATAAAACTCAAGGCCGAGGCGGTGTAGGACATCGTGTCGGTGCCGTGCAACACCACAAAGCCGTCGTAGCGGTCGTAGCGGTCACGAATCAGCTCGGCCAGCATCACCCAATTCTCGGGCGAGACGTTCGACGAGTCGATGACGGGGCTGAGGGTGTGAACCTCGATGCCGACGTTGAGTCGCTTGAGCGAGGGGAACTCCTCGTAGATGCCGCTGAAGTCGAAGGGGACCAGCGTGCCGGTCTCGGCATCGGTCTTCATACCGATCGTGCCGCCCGTGTAGATAATCAGAATCTTGGAACGCATATCTTGTATATGTTATATTTTTCAATCGAGTCGGAAGAGGGCTCGTGCATTTCGGGTCGTTGCAGCAGCCACCTCCTCTATGGTGAGCCCCTTCAGTTCGGCAATTTTGGCGCATACGTGGCTGACGTAGGCCGATTCGTTGCGCTTGCCTCGGTGGGGTACGGGGGTGAGGTAGGGGCAGTCGGTCTCGAGCACCAAATCCTCCAGCTCCATCTCCGTCACGGCTTGGGCCACCACACTCTTTTTATAAGTGACCACTCCGCCGATGCCGAACTTAAAGTCGCCCAAACGGCGCAACCGTCGGTAGGTGGCGGCATCCTCCGAGAAGGCGTGAAAAACCCCTCGCAGGGTGTGCCCCTCGGCCTTCGCCTCGGCCGTGAGCCGCTCCATCGCCTCCTCCATCTCGCTCCACGCCGCACGGGTGTGGATGGCTACGGGAAGGTCGAGCCGTGCCGCCAGGCGACATTGCGCCTCGAAGGCCTCCAGCTGCTCGGCCCGAAAATCTTGGCTCCAATAGAGGTCCAACCCAATCTCGCCCACCGCCACGAAGCGAATCCCCTCGGGGGGATTTGCGAGCAGCTCCTCGACCTCGTGCAACTCCTCGCGCCAATGGGGGTTGTCGTTGATGGAGGTGGGGTGCAACCCCATCATCGGGCGACATACGGTCGGGTGGCTGCGACAAAGGTCGAGCTGGGCGGCGTGGGTCGTGGTGTCGATGGCGGGTAACAGCAACAGCTCGACCCCTGCATCGAGGGCCCGCTGCAAGGTCTCCGCACGATCGTCGTCGAAGGCCTCGTCGTAGAGGTGGGAGTGGGTATCTATCAAGCTCATTGTTTCACATAGCGGTTGCCGGGCAACTGGCGGATGAAACCCGAAAGCTCCAACCCCATCAAGAGGATGGTCAGGTAGCTCGTGTCCAGTCCCGTGAGTTCTATCAATTCGTCGGTGGTCAGCGGATCGGAGGTGCGGAAGCAGCCCAACAGCCCCTCCTCGTCTTCTGTGAGGTCGGTGGTGCGGGGCGTCTCTTTGGGCAGAATCGGCGGACAATCCAGATCCCACATCAACTCTCGCAGAATATCCTCGCCCGAGAAGATGGGGCGAGCAAGTTGCTTGGCTATCAGGTGGTTGGTGCCTGCCGAGTTGGGGTCGGTGATGCGCCCCGGTACGGCCATCAGCGTGCGGTGGTAGCCGTCGGCTCGTTGGGCCGTGTCGAGTGAGCCGCCGTGTGCGCCGCTCTCGATGACCAGACACCCCGCCGCTATGCCTGCGATGATGCGGTTGCGGGAGGGGTATAGACGGCCGTTTTGCTTGGTTTGGGAGTGCAGTTCGGTCAGCACCACGCCGCCCTCCTCCACAATCTCTCGGGCCAAGCCCGTATGATCTGCGGGGGTGATGGCCGGCAGGGCGTTGGCCACCACGGCGATGGTCTTCAGTCCTCCGCCGATGGCGGCTCGGTGAGCCCAGCCGTCGATGCCGTAGGCCAGTCCGCTGACAATCGTGAGGTCCTTTTTGCGCTCGGCCAGGTGCTTGATAAGTTGCAGGGTGACCGTCTGCCCATAGTGGGTCGCTTGTCGGGTGCCGACCACCGCCAGCGCAGGTTGGCGCAACACCTCGGCGTTGCCTTTGAAGTAGAGCACGTGGGGATAGTCGGGGGTCTCACGCAGCAGTCGGGGATAGCCCGCATCGGTCGAGGCGATGAGTTGGATGGCGTGGCGTTCGCAGTGGCGAATCTCCCGCTCGGCATCGCGAAAGGCAACCCGCTTTAGGAGCCCCTCCGCCAAACGGGGGTTGAGCTCGGCTCGGCGAATCAGCTCCTCCTCACCGGCCTCAAAGATGGCCCGGGCACTGCCAAACACCTCCAGGAGGTGGACAGCACCCTTCGCCCCGATTCCGGGGGTCATTGTCAAGGCAATATCCTCCAAATAGTTTCGCATAGCCACTTTGGACCGCTTTTTGTCAATGTAAAGGTACGCTTTTTTTTGAAACAAACAAAAATCGACCCCTCTTTTACGCCCTTGCCTTGCCGACAAATAAAAAACCGACCGAGAATCCTCGGTCGGTTTGCTTTATATTTTTGTGTGTTATTCTTTCGGGAGTGTTTGAGGGTGTTTGACTATCTTTGAGGTCTAAACTATGGCTCTTTGTAGGCGTAAATTTAGGCGTAAAAAATAAAAAGGTGCCCTACACCATCGTGTAACGCACCTTTTTGAGGTCTGAAGCGGATTCGAAGCAAGGGCTTTAGCCCGCCGCTCGCGGGGATGCCGCTATAAGCGAGCGTAGCGAGGTATAAACACTTTTATCCCCGCAACCGCCCCTCCCAAGGTGAGCAATCGCTCGGGTAGGTCCGAGTTCTCCGAAGGAGAATGTTTTTATTTCGGTTGGTGGGTTGCGGGTTTACACGCATAACTCCCAACCGCAATAAAAAAACCTCTGCACAGAGCAGAGGTTCTCGGACTTGACATCCATCGGAGGTCTGAAGCGGATTCGAACCGCTGTAGCAGCTTTTGCAGAGCTGTGCCTAGCCACTCGGCCATCAGACCATTTCTTCTCGTTCGGGAGTGCAAATATACAAACATTTTCTCGTTTTGCAAAATTTATTCTCTTTTTCGTGAAAATTCTCGCTTTTATTGCCCCGATTTTGTGCGCTTTTCCTCTTTTTACGGGCTGTGAACAGCAAAAATCAGACCCCCATTTCGACTAAATTTTTTATGTTTTTGACTAATCCTGCCACTTTTTGGCAGGAAACAAGCAAACGTGTTGGTTATTAAATGAAAAGCAACTACTTTTGCTCGACAAAAAGGATAAAAAATAACCCAAACAAGGATGAAAAGAGCAGATTATGCAGCTCCGACCATCGAGCTGATCGAGGTCGATGTGGAGTGTGGTTTTGCCGCAAGCGGCGATTTTACGATGCCCGATGGCGAGACCAACGGCGACGAGGATGGAAACTGGGCCTAAACAAACAAGCACGATGAAGATGAGATTGATTTTGGGTGCGGCAGCCCTTTTGCTGCTTACAAATTGCACCACCGAGAATACCGATATGGGGCGTGATGTCGCCCTGACCGCTTCGCTCGACTTCTGCGCCGAGCAGGGCATCAGCCGCAGTTACGACAGCGACCTGAAGTGGAGCTGGGAGGCAACCGATGCTTTGACGGCTTTCCAGGCCGAGGGCGAACAGTATCGCAACACGCTCAACTACACCGAGGCGAGCCACTTCCGTTGCGAGGAGTTCCGCTACACGACCGAAGAGCCTGCCACGCTGCACTTTATCTATCCGGCCGAGGCCGAGCTGCAGCAGGGCATCCTGACCGCTGTGCAGGATGGCACGTGGCGTCCTGTGGCGGTGGCTACGTTGCACGATGTGACGGTCAAACAGCCCCTCAATGGCTCGTTCGAGGTGCTGAGTGCCGCCCTCGAGGTGCGTGTGTGGAGTGGCGACCGTAAGGAGCGTCGCACGGTGACGAAGGCCCTGTTGAGCAGCGAGAGCGACTTTGTGGGTCAGTGGACAGCCCAAGCCGATTGGAGCTACACGCAGCAGCTCTCGGGCAAGGAGATTGAAATCTCGGGGCTGCAAACCGAGACGGTGGTCTTCAATATGCCCGTCGTAGAGGAGGGTTTCGAGAAGGGCTTTTTGACCTTGACCCTAACCGACAGCGAGGGCAAGACGACCTCGTACGAGGTGCCCGCCCTCAACTTCAAGGCGGGGCAGCGTACCATCCTCAACATCGCCCTGATGGAGCGTGGCACCTTCACCTGTGGCACCTACAATGTGAAGAGCTCGACGAGCGGTGAGATCGGTACCAAAATCACCGAAAGTGGTTGGGATTTCTTCGGCCTGAGCGAGGATTTCAGCAACATCACCTCGAATCTGGGCAGCTACACCTTCGGTACCCGTTCGCGTAGCGCGCTCTCGTTCTGGGGTAGCGCCCCCAAGGATGGCCTCGGCTTTGCCACCAAGACGGCGACGTGCTCCTTCTTGAGTGAGTATGTTGATGAGTTTGATGAGGAATATGGTGGCTTGTCGGATGGTGCCAACACCTCGGTGGATAAGGGTTTTCGTGTCTATCCTGTGCAGTTGGCCGATGGCGTGGTGGTGGATGTGATTATCACCCATATGAACACCTACAGTTCGGATGGTACGGGCCATATTGATTGCCAGCACGCCCAGCTCAAGGAGGTGGCTACCTACATTGCCAACCACAAGAACGGTCGTCCCGTCATCTTTATGGGCGACACGAACTGCCGCTACACCCGCCACGACTTCGAGACCTACTTCTGGAGCATCATCCGTGGCGCAGGCCTCAATTATGCCGACCCCTGGGTAGATCAGGAGTGGGCCGGTGTCTATCCGACCTATCCTTCGAAGTCGCTGATGGTAAGCGACGCTACGGGTACGAACTCGGAGACCGACATCATCTGCTCGACGACGCAGAACGGCGAGGTGGTCGATAAGGTGATCTACATCAACGACCCTGATGCTACCGTACAGCTCAAGGCCGACTCGTTCCTGCGCGATATGGATTTCGGCGATTTGTCGGACCACAAACCCATCGTGGTTGAGTTTACCTGGATGCGCCGATTGTAAGCAAAAAAGAATCAAAACGATAGGTGGCTATGCAACTTTGTGGTTGGATAGCCGCTTTTTTTTGTATATTTGTGGAGCCTTGCCCCCTCGCTGCGGATTGTGGAAGGTGCAAAACGACTAACCAAACACTCCTTTTTATGGTACTCGACCCTCAATTTTTGTTAGCACTCGCCCCGGTGGCCTTTCTGCTTATCTACATCTATCGGCAGGATCGACTCAAACCCGAACCTGTGGGGGCACTCTTGAAGGCCTTTTTGATGGGAGCTCTGGCCGTGCCGCTCACCTTTGTGGTGTTGGAGCTGATGGACCTCTTCGGGCTGGGTGCCGATTTCGACGAGGTGACCACCGCCTCGGAGGCCCTTTGGGTCTCCTTCTTTGGGGCGGCCATCCCCGAGGAGATCGCCAAGTTGGCTATTCTGTGTTGGGTGGTGCATAAGAATGTCCACTTCGACGAGCGAATGGACGGCATCGTCTATGCTACGGCAGTGGCCCTGGGCTTTGCGGCGGTCGAGAACCTGCTCTATGTCTTCGGGTCGGAGGATTGGGCTACGGTGGTGGTGGCTCGTGGCTTGCTGGCCGTGCCGGGCCACTTCTGCGACGGAGTCTTTATGGGCTACTACTTCTCGCTGGTCTATTTCAGCCGCCAACCCCGCCTGAAGGATAAAATCTTGGTCCTCGTGGCCCCCATCCTGGCCCACGGCATCTACGACAGCTTCTGCTTTTTGCAGGATGTATCGGAGGTGTGGCAGTGGGTATTTGCTTGGCTGCTTATCGGCTTCTGCGTCTTGCTGTGGAAGGGGTCGGTCAAGCACATCCGTGCGCTGGTGGCCGAGGATGAACGACTGATGGAGGAGGCCCGCCTGGCCGAAGAGGCAAGCCGATTGGAGGCGCAAAGCCGAGTAGAGACCCAAGCAACCGATGCTGATGCAGAGAATAATGTATAATATGACGCTATCGCCTCTTGATGGAGTCCTATTTGCGCTCGGCTGTTGCGGCAGTTGAACTCTCCGAGTTCAGCATCTCGGCCCCGGATGCAAAAAAGAGGAGATAACCAAATGGTCATCTCCCCTTTTTGAGCCGAAACCGAGATTTACAAGCGTTGCTACGCTCCACAAAAAAGGGAGCGAAGCGACCAATTGGTAGTTTCTGGAATTATTCAGGAATTGGTTAACGCCCATCCTTACGTTTTATTGATGCATATTTTGAAATCAAAATGCTACATTCGTACAAGAGATAAAGAGGGGTAGAAACAATTAAGCAACTCATAATATCTGGGGGAGTTATAAGTGCAGACAAAAAAACGATAGCAAAGAATGCATATTTCCTGTAAAAGATTAGCATTCCTTGGTTTACGAGACTTAGTTTTGTCAAGATATATATTAAGATTGGAAGTTGAAAAACTATACCCAGTATTAAAGTCAGTGAAGTAAAGGTCGTGATATAGGAGCTTAAAGTAATCATAGTATTAACTTTATCGGCTACGCTATATGTGCCTAAGAACCGAAACGAAATGGGAAAAATCAAAAAATAGCTGATAAAAACTCCCAAAAAGAAAAGGATGTATATAGTAATAGCTACAAGTAAGGATTTTTTCTTTTCATTTTCGTATAATGCTGGTAATACAAACCGAAAAACCTCATACAATATATATGGTGATGCCCCTAAACATCCTAAATAAACAGACGTTGTAATATGCATCATAAATTGGCTGGATAGCTCTGTTGCAATTAAGGCTACTTCATAATGTCCAAATTGGAAACCTGCATTGAATATTTGGGCAATTTGTTCTATCAAACGATAGGTGATAAAATCCCAACTGCCAGGGGCCAATATTATGCGCCAAGCGGTATCTTTGAATATAAATATCAAGACGGCCAAGCTAGTAATTACCGCCAAAATCCGGAGAATCATTTGGCGTAATACTTCCAGATGTCCTCCGAATGACAGTTGTTCTTCTTGGTTATTCTGCATTTGGTATATCCTTATCTTGTACCTCGCTATTGTTTTCCTTTGTGTTTAAGGACTTTTGGGTTTTATCGGAAAAGTCGTCCTCTTGCATTCCTTTTTTGAATTCTTTAACCCCTTGACCTAATCCTCGCATCATTTCAGGAACTTTTTTTCCCCCAAACACGAGCAGTGCAAGACCTCCCAAGAGCAGTAATTCGGTTGTTCCTAACATATGCTTAATTATTATCGGTTAAATAAATATTACAGGTGTCAAAGTCTATTTCCCAATTGCCACCTTCAATGCTTTCCCATTGATATTTCTCACCCATACGGTCCCACCAATTTTGAAATTTGTGACCAGTTTCACCCATATCCTTAATGAGTTTCTCGTATAAGATTTCATTTTCGGCTGTTAATATTTTTGCCAATTCGTTAAGTCCATTACGGCGTTCAAAGAGGGTTAAAATTTCATTCTTTTCCTCTGCCGTTACTTGTCCTACAATTTTTCTCATATCTAATTCAATTATATGTTTACCATTCTTTTCTTATATCAAAAGGGTCAAGATACTCGATTTCGTCTATTCGAGTGTTAGGCAGATATTCTCCATGCTTACGAATATTATGTAAGAGTTTTCTGCTCGCATTACGTTCCAAATGAGCCACTACACACTGCTCATGACTCGGTGTATTCAACTCATAAGTCATTTTGCGATTGAGCCATACACAACGCTTGCATTGATATGCATCGCAGTTACGACAAATCGGAGCATGAGATAACTTGTATAACTGAGGATTCTTTATATCCAAACCATCATTTAAGTTCCCAATAGAGAATTTAGATTTGCCTAAACCATAGTCTTCTTCATCAGATGCTAAATAAAAGGCAGGACACACATAAAACTTGCCATCTGGTGCAAGAGTGATGTTTTCCCATCCTGCATTACAGTTGTTCATTACTGTTAGCATCATCCTGTCAGTTAACAAATTAAGTTGTGGACTACGACCATTTGCGTACAATCTCTCAACTTCTTGAGAAAGTTCATCTAAACAATCTCTATATATAGAGAAGTCGCTTTCATTGAATGTTTCAATGTCAGAAATCACAACATTTAAACGAAGTACTTCATTTAATGCTTTTTTTATGTCAAGAAAATTCTTAAAGAATTCTTCTTTTTGAAGACGGAGTACATAAGTTTTATTTCGGTTGAACTTGTTTCCTAATAATTCAGTTTCTCCATTGATTACTATTATATCGCCTTGCTCTTTGGAACTTATGGGGATAATCTTACTATGGTCTATTGAATGTATTGTTTCTTTATATTTTATAGGCAGTTCATAGTCTGGATAAATAAACTGAATCATAAGATTCTCTTTCATTGCGAACAAAATACCAGCTTTTAAGTTTTCCAATGAAATGAGATTATGTTCTGTCTTTTCATTTTCATAATGACAATACGAGGTACTCGTATCATCCAATAAAATAACTAGATATTTCAGCATTGGTTAACAGATTATATCATTAGACTGTTTTCTATTTTTTTCAAATGCTTCTCTTACTCCTTCCAGTTCCAATTTTCGGTATAGTTTATTCCAATAATAATTGTTTGCTCTCACACGAGCTTTATGCATCTTACAAATTGCTGTTGCACGCTGGAATACTGTAGGAGTATCTGCCGCATCATAATTTTCACCTTGACACCAAGCACAACCACTTGCTACTTCACAATCAATACATTCTTGAGTGCTTTGAGTACAACGATCAAGAGTTAAAAAGGGACGTAGCTTGTTTTTATCAATACCATTATAAACATCACCTATTATCCATGCCTTCTTTTCGCGAAGAGAATATTGTGCAAAACGTGTACAAGGATAGAAGTTACCAGCAGCATCTACGGCCATCATTCTACCAGCTCCGCACCAATTCTCATTTTCAGACTTGCAATCCATTGGTTTACCCATATATTCCCAATAGAAAGAGCAAGTATTGTTTTGATATAATTTATTATCTATTATGGCATCTGCCAAGGTCATTAACTGCTCTTCTAATCTAATATCATCTCCATCTTTCCAAACATTCTCAAACACACAATTTATGTTAACATCATGTATTCCTAATCCGAATAAATGTAAAACACTTTCTGTTATATATGGTATATTTTCGCTACATATTGTCACCTTTGTTGCTCCATTTGGGAACTGGCTTAACCAAAGTGGTATATTTTTTACCACATCTTTATAAGAACCTTTTCCTGAGTCTTTATATATCCGATTCAAATCATGCAATAGTTCATTTCCATCGATGGTTATACCAATACTTAGATGATCCAAGTTCTTTTTAATAAAATTTTGTACTTTTTCGGTATGGTAATTAATTCCATTAGTTGAAAAACTAAAGCGATATGAATTAAACCAATGATGATTACGCTTATACAACTCAAGCTTAATGTAGTCGCAGATTTTGTCAATTAAATCTATTTCCAAAAATGGCTCCCCACCAATAAAATCCCATACTACGGATTTATGATTAAAATTTTCATCAAATTCATTATCTAGGATATAATCTATCGTCCTTTTGGCGATATCCCACGACATCCTTTCCTTAGTGTTTTTACCAACTAGATAACAGTATTTGCAAGCAAGTTGACAATCTTTGGTTACGATGAAAGTGATTTCTTTAGCATTACCACCTTCCCAGGCATTATCTCCATTAAATATTTCTAATGTATCCATAAAATAAAATCAAAAATCCAAGAAAGGAGCGGTAAGCGACTTTAACCGCTTTTGCCGCTCCTCAAGCTTGGGCTGTTAACCTTTTGCTACGCTCTTGCATGCATAGTTTTTACATCCGCCTTGGCAGGTGTATTTACAACTTGTACATCCATTTTTACATCCTGTGTAGCAACTGCCTGTACAACCCATTGGTGCCTCAGAATCAGCGGCACGAGCAATTACAGGAACATTAGCCAACAACATTGCACCCAAAATAGGTAATGCACCTTTTGCGGCATTCTTGAAGAATTCGCGTCTAGTCAAAAACTCATCTTTTTTCATACACGTACGTTTTATACATCTTCAGCCCTGAGATGATTGCTTGTGAAAAGAAAGCGCAGGGCTGATGGCTTATTTTGTAGAGAGGCTCTGGTAATGCCCTGCGATAAAATAAGCAACAACCCTGCGCTCATATCCTGACGGATACGATGCAAGATGCGGCCGCCTATTCTCATCGCATTGAAATTTACCAGATTTCTCTACGAGAATAAACTTACGCTTCCGTAAATTTTTTTATGTCACCTACAAAGTTAAGTAACAAAATTTGAAAACGCAAGAAGGGGATGCACCTTTTTTAGGGTTGTTGCTATTTCTCTTACAGCAAAGGTCAGCAAAAGTGTACGACTTTGCAATAAGTGTGGGGTGTAAAATAGTAGAAAAAGTGTATGAGGTAGTTCGAAACCGAGATTTACAAGCGTTGCTGCGCAACACTTGTGACTGCCTTGCGCCTCGGCATAGCTCGTGCAAGCACGGCTCTGCGCTCGGCTGTTGCGGCAGTTGAACTCTTCGAGTTCTGCATCTCGGCCCCGGATGCAAAAAAGAGGAGATAACCAAATGGTCATCTCCCCTTTTTGAGCCGAAACCGAGATTTGAACTCGGGACCCCTTCATTACGAGTGAAGTGCTCTACCGCTGAGCTATTTCGGCCTGCAGGGATGCTTATCCCCTCGTTTCGGTGTGCAAATATCTAAAAAAAATTTAATTCTCGCAACTCTTTTGCAAAAAAAGTAACTTTTCTTCGTATCTTCGCATAAAAATTAACCTATGATAACCTTTTTAGTCTGCTTAATCCTGCTCATCGCAGCCTATTTTACCTATGGCCGCTACCTGGAACGCCAAGTCGGAATTGACGATCGCGCCCAAACACCCGCTACCCGTCTCTACGATGGCGTGGATTATGTGCCCCTGCCCCGTTGGCGTGTCTTTCTGATTCAACTCCTCAACATCGCCGGCACAGGCCCCATCTTCGGTGCGGTGCTGGGTGCCTGCTTCGGTCCGGTGGCCTTCCTCTGGATTACGGCGGGCGGCATCCTGATGGGTGCGATGCACGACTTTATCTCGGGCGTGATGCTGGTGCGCCACGACGGCTTGAGCATCCCCGAGGTGGTGGGCCACTACCTGGGTGGCGGAATGCGTCAATTTATGCGCCTCTTTTCGGTGCTGCTGCTCATTCTGGTGGGTGCGGTCTTTGTCCTCAGCCCCGCCCAGCTGCTCAACGGATTGGTGCCCGAGTGGTCGCTCTCGACCTGGGTGTGGATCATTCTGATCTATTATTTCGTGGCAACGCTGCTGCCCATCGACAAACTCATCGGTCAGGTCTATCCCCTCTTCGGTGTGGCATTGGTGGCGATGGCAGCCCTGTTGCTGGTGGCTGTTGTGGTGGGCGACTACCACATCCCCGAGCTGAACTCGATTCAAAATTTCCACCTCAATAAGAGTAACCTTCCCCTGATGCCGACCCTCTTCATCACGATTGCCTGTGGTGCCATTTCGGGCTTCCATGCCACGCAGTCGCCTCTGATGGCCCGTTGTGTGAACAACGAGCGGGAGTGTCGTTCGGTCTTCTATGGTGCGATGATCTCGGAGAGCATCATTGCCCTTATCTGGGCTGCAGTGGCAATGGCCTTCTTCGGCGGGGCGGGCGAGCTGTCGCAGACCCTCTCCGAGCACGGAGGCAGTGCCGCCTGGGCCGTGAACGAGATCTCGAACGGGATGCTCGGCATCGTGGGTGGTGTGCTGGCCCTCTTGGGAGTGGTGGCTGCCCCCATCACCTCGGGCGATACGGCCTTCCGCTCGGCACGCCTCATTGTGGCCGACTTTCTGCACCTCGAGCAACGTGCGCATTGGAAGCGTTTGATGGTGGCCGTTCCCCTCTTTTTGGTGGGCTACTGGATTACGACGGTCGATTTCGACATCGTGTGGCGTTACTTCGCCTGGACCAATCAGGCGCTGGCCACCATCGTGCTGTGGAGCATCACGGTCTATTTGGTGCGCCGCAAGAGCAACTATTGGGTGGGACTTTTGCCTGCTATTCTGATGACCTATGTCTGCGCCTCGTTTGTCTTTGTGTCGAACCAATTTTTGGGGATGACCAACCGCCCCGTAGCCTATCTGTTGGGTGGTGTGGCAACGCTGGTGATTACTTTTGTGATGGTTAAAAAACTGCAACGTGATGCCAAGAGCCGAGCTTAAACCCACGCCCGACCAGACCTTTGAGTTGGTGGGGTCGGGTCCCTACGATTTTGTGAAGGTCACCGCCGAGGCCCGTCGTCTGCAACAGCAGGGGCGTGTGGAGGAGGCCTGTAACCTCCGTTTTCAGGCCTTTCAGCGCATTATGGAGCTGCTGCCCGATGACGAGGAGGTGATTCTGGAGTGGGGTCATCGCAACTCGCAGGCGACGCTCGAATTGTTGTACGCCACGGCGGTGGACCACTTTCTGATTGGCGACTTCGAGATGTCGGCTGCCCAGTTGGAACTGCTGTTGGAGTTGGACCCCGAGGATCACTTGGAGGCGAGTAACTTGTTGGCTTTCAACTACCAGGCGATGGACGAGCAGGAACTGTTCGATGAGGTCATCAACGATGTTTCGGACAAGCACGCCGACCGTCAGCTCTTGATTTTGTGGGCCGAGTGGCGCCGTACGGGGGCGTTGGATGGGGGTGAGTTGCGCCGCCTGAAGGAGCGTTTCGGGGCGGTCTATGCCGAATTTACCGCCGACGAGCACCCCGCCGATGCCGCCTATTTGGAGGACATCGAGAGCGAACGTCCCTCACCCCGAGCCGAGGCCCGCGAGTTGTGGCTCAAGACCGAGGTGTTGTGGCAACAGTTCCCCGACTTTATCGCAGCACTCAAGCAATAGAAAAAGGCGACCCACTCGTTGGGTCGCCTTTTCTATTATAGGTAGTCGGCTCGGCTTTGGGGCGTAAAGCAGCGGGTCGTGTAGTCGAGGCCTGCGATATGCAACCACCGGCCCTCGGGGTTCAGATAGGGGGCCAGCAGGCGGTCGATGGGGGTGATGTGGTCCTGCATCAGGGCCTGTAACTCGTCGGAGGAGCATTGCACTTGTGTCACCACGCCCGCCTCGAAGCGGGTGAAGGGTTCTCGGTCGGGTGCCGAGCTTCTTCCCGCCAACTTCCACCCCTCGCTTGTCAGCTCCAGCAGGGGATTTTCGACCCACCCTTCGGCAGTGAGCAGCCAATTAGAGGCTATCTTTTTTGAGAACGGCATCGAGGAACTCATCGGCAAAAATTCGCAGGTTCATCTGCTTGTCGTGCAGCTGACGCAGGGCATCCTCCTCGTTGGGGGTGTAGGTGATGCGGAGGTCGCGCACGGTAATCGAGGGGCGTTTCGGCTCTTCGTTGTCGGGGAAGATCAACAGGTGGATGCGCAGTCGCTCGGCCAACGTGTCGGTGCGGAAGACGCGATCGACCTTGTCGTCGGTGTAGCGGCGCAGGGTGTAGATTTGGTAACCCACACGGGTGCTATCCTCCCGCTCGACCCACACCTTGCGTTGCAGGCGTTTGTTGCGGTCGGCCGAGTCGATTTTGTAGGTGTATTGCAGGCGATATTCGCCCGGGCGGAGGTCACGCACCACAAAGCTCAGGCGGGCCGTGTCGGCGAGCGAGCGCACCTCGATGAGCGAATCTTCACGAATCACCCGACGGGTATTGCGAATGGCAATCTGTTTGATGGTGTCGAGGATGGTCACCTCACGGTCGTAGTAGAGTCCCTCCTCCTCCAAGAGGTCGATGGCCTGCTCGACCACGTCGCTCAGGCGGGCACTCTTGCGCTTCGAGAAGTTGCCGATGGTGGTCTGCACATCCTCCATCGTGTAGTCGTGGCGGGCAAAGAGCGGCTCATAGACATTCAGCGAGTCGATATTGATGTGGCGGCTGTCGATGTAGGCGTTCGTGAGGAAGGCATCCCGAAAGATCAGGGCCAACTCGTCATCGGGGATGATGGTGGTGCGCTTGCAAGCGGTCGTGGCGACCATCAGCGCAACCAACGCAAGACACAAAAATCGTTTCATAGTTCTTCGTCTTTAATCATATTGCCGACGGTGAGTTGCACAAGCACCCATCCGACGGGGATAAAGGTCGCTGCAATGAGCAGCAAATCGCCCCACTCAAGGGCTACGGGGTAGCTCTTTACGAGGAACGAATCGGCCGGAATCTCAATCAGTCCAAACTGCTGTTGCAGCAGCGTGAGGGCGATGCCGACAGCCATTCCGAGGGCTCCACCCACGAGGCAAATCAAGTAACCTTCGTGGCAGAAGATGCTGCGAATGAGTTGTTTGTTGGCTCCCAATGCGCGGAGCGTATGGCGCTCCTGCCGCTTCTCGATGACGAGCATCGACAGGGCTCCCACCACCGAGAACGAGGCGACGATGAGCACCATCAACGCAATGAGGAAGATGCCCCACTTTTCGTAGCGAATGATGCGGTACATCGAGGCGTTCAGCTCCTCACGGCCTTCGATCAGAAACTCCTCGCCGACACACTCCCCAACGAGTCGTTTAACCCGCTCCTCGACCCCCTTTTTGCACTTTATGAGAAGGGCCGAGCGGCGGCCTTCGTAGTCCAACAGCTCCTCGGCGATGCGCATCGGGGCCAGGATATAGCCCTCTTCGGTGGCCAAATCAACCTCGAAGATGCCCCCCACCTCCACCTCACGGCGGGTGTAGCCGCTCATAGGCAGCAGCGACGAGAAGCTCCCTCGTCGGAGGGCGTAAAGCTCAATCTCGGCATCGAGCAGGGTGCGAATACCGAGCCGATAGGCCATCGTATTGCCGATGATGAGGTAGTTGTAGTCGCCCAGCGTGAGGCGGCTTTCGCCCGAGGTGACAATCTCCTCCAAAGGCAAGGTGGCTCGGTAGTCCTCCTCCACGCCACGCAGGGTGGTCATCGCCTGGCGACCGTTGTGGGCCACCATAATGCTTTGCTCCACGACAAACGAGAGCGATTCGACCCCTTCGATCGATCGCAGGGCGGCGGTATCAATC
Organism: Alistipes sp.; assembly: GCA_017436185.1. The sequence goes on from JAFSDP010000005.1 coordinate 83,727, forward strand.
TGCTCGACGGCGAAGGTCACCCCTGTGCGGGGCGTCAGACGCAGGTCGGCATCGAAGGCGGTGCCGTTGAGGCGGATGAGTTGCTCGAAGCCGTTGAAGACCGAGAGCAGAATGACCATCGCAGCCACAGGTACCGCTACGGCCACAATGCTCAAAACGGCAATCAGGTTGATTACCGAGCGAGATTTGGTCGAGAAGAGGTAGCGCAGGGCAAAGCGACGGGCGAGCATCATCGGTTAGCGGTTAAGGGCCTGGTCGATGTTTTCGATATACTCCAACGAGTCGTCGAGGAAGAACTGCAACTCGGGTACCACCTTCAGCTGGTTGCGGATGCGGGTGCCGAGCTGACGGCGGATGAACCAATTGTTCTCCTCGAGGGTGGACAGCAACTCGGGGTTGCGCTCGAAGGGAAAGACGCTGACATAGATTTTGGCGTAGCCCAGGTCGGGCGATACACGGACGGTGGTCACCGTCACCAGCAGCCCGCGAACCAGGTGGGCACCCTCCTTCTGGAAGATGTCGGCAATGTCGCGCTGAATCTGTCGAGCGACCTTTTGTTGGCGTGTTGTCTCCATATTTGTTTCGTTTTATTTTTTGTGCTTATTTGGCAAATTCGAATACCTCGCGGTTTTTCTCACGCTTGCGGCGAGGCTTCCAACTATCGAAACCCTCCTTGTTGAAGCGGTACGACAGACCCACCGTGATGGTGATATTGTCCAACGGCGAACGCAAGGGGGTGCGGGCGAAGTTTTCGATCGTGTCGTAGTGTTTGTTGCGGTTTTTTAAGATGTCCGAGTAGCCGAAGTAGTAGCGGGCACGGAAGTTCAACTCGAACTGCTTGATGAGGATCGAAACACCTCCGCCGGCACACAGGCCGTAGCCGAGGCGGTTATCTCGCACGGTGCGCATCTCGTAGTCGCCCTCCTCGATGTAGATGTTGCCCTGATCGTCTTTCTTTTCGATTTCGTAGTCCGACGAGAGGTTGTACGAGAGGGTCACACCCGCCTCACCGAAGACTCGAACGTGGCGATTGACCAGGTAGGCGTGGGGTTGCCAGATGATGGGCAACATCAACGAATTGACCCGACGGGTGTAGTAGAGGTAGTCCTTCTTGTCATCCACACGCGAGGTGTTGGTGGCAATCGAGAAGCCACGCTCCATATACTCCAAATCGGCACCTACACCGCCTACGACACGTTGGGGCGAGTAGTAACGCCACGAGAAGCCGAACGAGGTAGTACCCCAGATGGGTTTGGTCTCCTGCGTCGGCTCGAAGCGGCCGGTGGCCATACCGCCACCACCGTAGAGTCCCACGACGTGTTGCGAGAAGCCCTGCCACGAAAGGAGCAGTCCTCCCAACAAGAGAATATAGCGTAGTTGTTTCATCATCAATCGGTTATCTTATGTTGTTGAACATACCGCCGGTCGAGCCCAATGCGCCACCCATACCGCCGCCGAAGCCGCCCATCATATTATTCGACGAGCCCATCGAGTTGTGGTCGTGGCCGCCATTCTTGGCACGCTCCAACAACTCCTTCTCCCTTAACTTCTTCAGGCGTTGCAACTCACGCTCGTCCAACATCTCCTGCAACGACTGCATCGTCACGGGGGCAAAGAGTTGGTCCATATCAATCGTCAGCTCAATATCCCAATTGGCCTTCGTGGCAAAGAGGCTCTCGCCCTGGTCGTTGATGTAAAGCTCCGTGCGCTCGGGCTGGCGACGCTCGACGACGTTGCCCGTATCCCATTTGCCGTTGCTGTTCTTATCCTCGACGACACGAATCTGCACCTCGCCCGGCTTGACGTAGTTGAACTGCGCCACCCCTTGTTTGATGCCCTCCTTCTGTTGCAGTTGGCGGTTATTGCCGTCCAAGAGCTGCACGATGTAGGAGGTCGAGGGGTTGGTCGAGCGCACCTCCACCAGCACCGTAGCATACTTCTCGGGGTCGTAGGGGGTGATGCGGCAGACGATGGTGTCGTTCTGCTCACGGGCCACATTCTTCAAAGCCCCCTCGGGGATGGTCAAGGTGTAGGTGCCTCCGTGTTTCCAATCGCTTCGGATGTGCCACAGACGCAACTTGGCCGTATCTCGCACGAAGTGTACCTTGCAATCTTCCGTCGTCTCGCCATCGTCGAGGGTGCGGGTCAAGCGAATGCGGGCCGAGTCGATTACGGTCAGCGGGTAATCGACCTCAAAGGAGAGGTGCTCCTCGGGGTTGATTTCGGCCTGGGCGGGGATGTTGTGTTTGAAGGGGTTTTCCTTTTCAGGCTCCTGCCACTCCTCACCGGCCGCCTCGGCACGTTTGCGCTCACGCTCCAGACGCTCCCGCTCACGCTCCTCCTCCTTGCTCTCGATCTTGCGCCACGAGAGTTTCAACTCCTCGGTGTGGGGTTGCAGCACGTTGGCCGTATCGTGGCGGAAGTAGGTGATGTGGCCCTTCAGCGTGTCGGGCAGCAACTCCTCCTCCACATCGAGCCAGAGCGAAAGGGTATCTCGGCCGATGGTCTCGTGCTCGATGATGATCTTGTTGCTCGGGATGCTATCGAATGCAATCTCCTCGATGCGGGGATGGGCTGCCGAGAAGAGCAGACGCACCTGACGCTGTTGGGGTCGCATACTCTCCTGCAACACCTGACGGCGGAAGGCCACGTCGGTGAACATACGGAAGTAGAGTTGCGGCTCGGCCGAGTAGTAGGCTCTCAGCGAGTCGAACCAAATGGCGAAGTCGGGCAACTCGGCGGGGTTATAGACCTCGTCCAAGAAGCCCACTTGATCGCTTCCCGGCTCATACATCTGGTTGTCGTTCTTGTCCTGAATGGCGTAGATGCGGTAGGGGATGGGCTTCAGGTTCTGGGCGATAAAGATGCCGTTGTTCTCGGCACGGCCAATCACATCGGGCTTAAACTTGAAGATGGTCGAGTCGAGCTCACCCACCTGCTCAACCGAATCGACAGCAAAGCACCAGATGTAGCTCTTCGAGACCGAGTCGGCCTTGTAGCTGTCGGCCGTGTAGCCCGAGATGACCATCGAGTCGCACGTCTCGCCCGTTGAGAAGACGTAGCGCATCGAGTTCAGGGGGTTGCCCTCGTTGTTGTCGCGAATGGCCCCACCGAAGTTGAGCGAATAGGTCGTGTTTGGCTCCAACGTGTCACGCAGCTGGATGACGATGCCCTTGCCACGCTGGGTGATGAGGGGCTTCTTTTTCATCGCCGGCGAGGTGAAGAACTCCTTGTGCTGGTCCTTGATTTGGATAAACTCGTCAAACTCGATGTAGATGGGTTTGTGGCCCGTCAGGGGTCGGTTGGTCGAGAAGTTGTCGGGGTCGAGGGCCACGATGACCGGTGGCAGCGAGTCCTTCGGACCGCCCGTGGGGGTCATAATGCTGGCACAACGACTCAAAAAGGCTCCGCCAAAGAGCAGCAGGGTCGCTACACGCAACAGGGTGAGGTATGTTCGTAATTTTTTCATTCTTTGTCGCTTAACTATTCGGTTTTCCCGCTCTGGTCCGCATCCGCAGCAGGGGCATATTCGGGATTGACGATGTGCCAACCCTCCCGATCGCTCTGCCAAGCGGTGCTCCACAGCGGGAAGAGGAGCGAGTAGGTGGGACTTTCGCCCAACAAATCGACCTCTTGCTGGGTGTAGGCGTAACGCTCGTGGGTGCGATCGACAGCCACAATCATCAGCTGCGGCTCATCGACCACCATCCGATAGGTGGTCTCGATGTTGGTCTGGTAGCCGTTGAACTCGGGGGTGTCACGTGTGACGGCCGGATCGAGTTTCGAGGTGAGCACACCACCTGCCGCATCGTCGTACGAGGCGATGCGCCACTCGGTCGAGTCGGCGGCAAAGGCATAGACCTTCACACTCGAAATCGCCTCTCGGGGGCCACCCTCCTCGCTTTGGGCCGCCACATCGACATAGGTCTCCAACTCGTGGTTGGGGGCGTAGAAGGGGTTGTAGAAGCTCCACCCTTCGCGGTAGGCGGTCATCTCCTTCCAGGGCTTGAAGATGAGGGTGATGTAGAGCGAGGCCATTCCCTCGGCCGTCTCGATGTTGTTGTAGGCGTAGAGGCGGTTCTGCTCATTGACGACGAGGAGCATCATTTCGCGAGGGGGCAGATTGACCACCAGGCGGTTCTCCATCCCCACCACACCCTCCTCGGGGGTGTAGGCCTCCGACGAAGCAAAGGGGGTCGAGAGCTTCTCGCCCGTGAGTTTCGAGGTGAGCACGCCATCCAGCGCATCCTCCCACGAGGCAACGCCCCACTCGGTGGTGTCGGCCTCGAAGGCGTAGGCACGCACCGCCGCAAGCGGCTCGTTCAGGCCGCCCGAGGTGTTCTGTACCAGCGGTTTGAGGACCACCGATGTCTGGTCGGGGACACTCTCAAAGCAGGCGGTCAGCAACATCGCTGCCACCGTAAGGGTAAGGTATTGTATTCTTCTCGAAAACATCGTTACTCGGCTTCAACCACCTCGGTGGTGCGTACACGGTCCAACATTTCGCCTACGCTCTGACCCGTCACGGGGTGGACAAAGCGGCGCATAATCTCCGACAGGGGGGTGAGGGCAAACTCACGCTCGGCAAGGTGCGGGTGGGGGATGGTCAGGCGTTCGGTCGAGATGACTTGGTTGCCGTAGAAGATGATGTCGATATCGATGGGGCGGGCAGCATAGTCAGCCCCCGTGGCGGCCTTCTCGACCTGCTCGGCTGCACGGTTGCGGCCCAATTCATCCTCGATCTGCTGAATCAAATCCAACACCTCTTCGGGGGTGTGGTCGGTAGAGATCTCCATGGCCTGATTGGTGAAGGGCTCGCTGTCGGTGAAGCCCCACGCCGGCGAGAGGTAGCGGTGCGAACAACGCATCACGGCTCCTACTCGCTCGTTGATCAGTTGCTGGGCACGTTGCAGGGTACGCTTCATATCCCCGCGGTTGCCGCCCAAAAGTAATGCTACTCGTGCCATAATTGGTGCGATTAAGGTTGGTTACAAATGTTTTATCATCTTGCTCACGGCCAACGCAAAGTGGGTAAAGACAATGGTCGGATTGCCGTTTTGCGAGATTTGGGTCTGAGCGGTCTCAATCTCGCTCAGGATGGGTTCAATGTTTTCGGGCCCTACGAAGGGGGCAAATTTGCGGCAGAAGGCGAGCTCCTCGCCCCACAGGTAGGAGATCTCGTCAAGGCCGGCGTGGAGCATAAAACTTTCACGCAACAGGCGTGCCGCATCACGGAGCATCGCCCGCTGGTTCTCTCGCGAGAGTTGGGCCACATCCTCGGCCCAGCCGATCAGTTCGAGGTGTTTGTCGTTGTAGCTGAGGCGCATCAGACGGCAGAACAACTCGAAGTTCTCTTGACGCTGCTGGTCGCTCTCGCCGGCCAAGAGGTGGCGCAGCTCAATCAAATCGCCACTCGACAGGCGGGCCATATTGTGGGCCTTCAAGGGGTCGAGCACCCCTTCCGAGGCGGCAATCTGCTCCAGGGTAGCCGCATCGATACGCCCCACATTGACCTCCTGCGTGCGGGAGATGATGGTCGAAAGCAGGCGGTTGGGCTGCTCGCTGACCAAGATGAAGAGGGTCTTCTCCCAGGGCTCCTCCAAAATTTTGAGAATCTTGTTGGCCGCCTCCTCGTTCATCGCCTCGGGCAGCCAGATGAGCATCGTCTTGTAGTCGGCTTCGAAGCTCTTGAACGAGAGTTTGCGGATGATCTCGTCGGCCTCCTTGGCCGAAATCATCCCCTTGAGGGTCTTGCCCAAATCGAGTCGGTCGTACCACTCGGCGGGCGAGAAGTAGCCGCTACGCTCGGCAAATAGTTCACGGAAGAGGGGCAAAAACTCATCCGAAAGCATCGCCTCGCCCGACTTCTTACCCTGCTTATTGACCGGGAAGACCAGATGCAGGTCGGGGTGGGCCAGCTGGGCAATCTGTTGGCAGTTGGGGCATACGCCACACGAATCCTCGGCGGTGCGATGGGGACAGCAGAGGTACTGCACATAGGCTACGGCCAACGCCAAAGCCCCCTGTCCGGCCGTGCCGGTGAAGAGTTGTGCGTGGCTGATGCGGCCGCTCGTAACCGAGCGACGCAGGTGGGCCTTGAGCTCCTCTTGTCCGATGATATCCTTGAACTGCATCTTGTTTCGTTATCGTTTGATGATGGAGAGTGCCATCGCTTTTACATCAATTTTTTCACGCCATACAAGGTACCCCACATAGAGCACCAAGGCCACCGTTCCGGCCACATAGCCCCCCACCGTGCCGACATAGGCGGTGATGCGTTCGGCGGCAAAGAAGAGCAGGAGGGCCACCCCCGCAAACTCGACCATCCGACCCCAGGCGTAGGGGGTGGGGTAGAAGCGGCGGTTCAGGTAGATGCTTACGGCCACCATCGCCCCTTCGCTGAAGAGGCGTACCCAAGCTGCGGCGGCATAGCCGTAGTGGGGCAGCAGCAGGCAGTTGGCCGTGACCGTCACCACGAGTCCCGTGCCGGTGATGAGCAGCGCCATCGAAGTGCGCTCCTCCCGCTTGTACCAGAACGAGAGGTTGAGCCACACACCCGCTAGGATGTTGCCTCCGAGCACCACCGGCAGCAGATAGACCCCCTCACGGAACTCCCGACCCAGAATCAGGGCGAAGAGGTCACGGAAGAGGGCGATGCCCAGAAAGATAAGCATCGAGGCCATCACGTAGTATTTCAGCGCAGCGGCATTTTGCAGCTTGAACTCCTCTTTCTTGAAGCCCGAGAGGAAGTAGGGCTCGGCCGCCAGACGGTACATCTGGTAGAAGAGCATCATCACCACGCCGAGTTTGGTCAGGGCGCCATACAAACCCAGGTCGGCCATCGCCCCTTCGGGGACCAGGTACTTGATGAGCTGGCGATCGATGAACTCGTTGGCCGTGCCGGCCAGTCCGCCAATCAGGAGCGGTAGCGAGTAGATCAGAATGCGACTAAGCAGTGCTCGGTCGATACTGAGCGACTTGCCCGAGAGTTGAGGCAGCAGCGCAAACCAGGTGATAAGACTCGCCGCAAGGTTGGCCACAAAGACCCAACCCACCCCGAAATCGGTGGCAAACAACCCCGCCATACCGAAGGCGAAGGCCAAGACCACATTGACCACCACACTCAAGAGTTTCAGCCCTACGAAGCACATCGAGCGACGCTCCTCGCGAAGGCGTGCAAAGGGGATGGCGGTGGCGACATCCAACAGGATGATGAGCGATACCAGGGTCAGGTAGATGGGGTGGGCGGCATAGGCCTCGCCCATCGCTGCGGCCAGCGGAGTGCGCCAAACGGCGACCGCCGCAACAAACAACACGGCGGCCCAGGTGGTCACGCCCCACGTGGTGGCAAAGAGGCGTTGTTTGCTTCGTTTTACATCGCCGCCCGCCTCCTCGGCCTTGGTGGCAAAGCGGAAATAACCCGACTCCAAGCCCATCGTTAAGAGCGTCAGTGCCAACGGAATAAGGGCATAGACATCCGTCACGATGCCGTAGGTCTCCTGACCAAAGACACGTGTGTAGTAAGGGGTGAGCAGGTAGCTCAGAAACCTTACCAGGATGGTGCTGATGCCGTAGATGGCGGTCTGTTGTGCTAACTTACGAAGCATAAATTCGGGGTCATACTATACCAGTATAGTATGCAAAGATAACGAAATTTAGCTATCCCGAGGTATGAAAAGGCAAAAAAACAAACATTCGTCAAATTTTGAAGCGTTTGTTCCCCCTTTTTACCCGCATTTTTGTTGCTTGATTTCGTTCTTGTTTTGAAAAAATCTTTGTTCCGAAAAGGCCAAAAAAACAGGGCGAGAAATCCTCTTTCTCGCCCTGTTTTAATGCGCCAAAAGAGGCTGCGATTACAGCCACTTTTTGTACTTAAAGTACCAAATCGTCATTCCCGAGAAGAGTATCATCAGGCCGATGGCGAAGAGGTAGCCGACGGGAAGCGTCAGGCCGCCCAACTGCAGTTGCCACTCCAACTCGGGCATCACCTTGAAGTTCATACCATAGATTGATGCGATGAGCGTGGCGGGCAGGAAAATCACGGCGGCCACCGAGAAGATCTTGACAATCTCGTTCTGCTCGATGTTGATCAGACCCAACGCTGCATCCTGAATATAGTCCAGACGCTGGAAGCTGAAATCGGCGTGGTTGATGAGCGAATTGACGTCCTTAATCATCAACTGCAGACGGGGGTAGATGTCGTTCGGGAAGCGCTCCGAGCGCAAGATACCCGACAAGACACGCTGACGGTCGAAGATGTTCTCACGAAGCGACATCGTGCTCTCCTGCAAGGCGCTGATGCGGTGCAGAATCTCCTTGTCGATCGAGTCTTCCGAGGTGATATCCTTGGCCAGCGCTCCGACCTGCTTGGCCACCAACTCCACCAAGTCGGCATCGTAGTCGATGCGGACCTCCAACAGGGAGATGAAGATGTGGTAGCCGGTCGAGTAGCTGCGGTAGTTCATCTGCAGACGCTTCTCGGTCTCGCGGAAGGTGCGGGACTCGGCGTGACGCACCGATACCAGCACACCCTCGTTGGAGATGATGAACGACACCGGCTCGACCAGGAACGACTCGCCCGTGGGGATGAAGAAGTTGGCATTCGAGATGATGGCATTCTCATTCTCGGAGTACTTCGAGGTGGACTCAATCTCCTCGACCTGTTGGCGCGACTGGAGGTTGATTTCGATAAAGTTCTCCACGGCACGCTGCTCCTTGATGGTCGGATCCATCATATCAATCCACAGAATATCGTCATAGCCCAGCTCGTCAAAAAGCTTGGTGTCGGCGTTGCGGATGATTTTGTTGTATTGCTTGAGGTAGATGGTAATCATTGGCTGAAAGGTTCGCTAAACGTTTGAGGTTTATTGACTTATTTCACCGTTGGAGGCGAACCCTGTACGGGTTCGGCTAACCCCTTCAGCCGGGATTGGGAACAGGGGCCGTCTTGACACCTGCATCCCACAATTTTTGTGCAAAACGAATCCGTCGGCAACCACAAACAGCATCCCGAGCCACCGAAAGGCGGCCGAGCGAGGGGGGTGTCATACGGGGTTTGAAGAGGGACGTGACCGTCTGCGCCAAGAGTCGGGCGACTCCAAGCGTGCTACCATAGAGGCTGTGCATCGCTCCGAAAAGCGATGGGGCAACTATACGGGTAACAATGGCCATCATCCATAAAAATTCGAACAATCTGGTTTGTAGGGCAAAAGTAAGAAAAAATCGTTAAATTATTCTACAAAATGTAGAAAAAGTGCAAAAAAGACTTGACAAGGGGGTATCGAGGGTTGTATATTTGCACTGTCAATCGACAACAACACAGGTCGCACGCCTATCTTTTCAACAATCCTTAAGCGACCAACAATCAAGCGATTAAAGGGTAGTTATAAACACCTATCAACAACTTTCAACAGTTGTTTAACATCTTTTGCACATTCTGTGCGGCCGTCGGTCGGGCATCTCCGTTTAATGCACATCTTGTCGCCCTCCGCCCGCCTGTTACCCTTAAAACCTCTTTTTCTATGTATTTCTCCCATCTACCCGAGGCACTCTCGCCTCTCTTCGGTCGGATCGATTGCACGCTGACCGACATCACCGCCCCGGAGGTGACCCTACGCATCCTTGATGGCGAGGGCGCCCTGCTCGGCACGAAACACTTTGTGGGCCAAAGCGAGGTCTCGTTCGACATCGCCCCCTACCTCCGTTCGACCCTCCGTTGCAACCTCACCCCATCCACCACCTCGCTCGTACCCTCGGAGCGTGTGGTCGGCTGCTCGTTGGAGGCGGTGACCGAGGCCGAAACCATCCTCTCGGAGCGACTGAGCTTCATCCCGGCTTCGGTAGTTGCGACCGACCGCCTCGTGACAACCCTCCCCACCGAACGCACCCTCGACCCCCTAGGGGTGGACCACCTCACCATCCGAGCCGATGCCCCCTTCAACATTCAGGTGGCGGGCTACGTTCGAGGCGAGGAGGTCATCACGCAACGCTTCTCGATTACCGAGGCGGGGTTGTATGACCTGACAATCAACGCCGCTGACTTTGATCGTGTCGATGAGCTGGCCCTGCTCTTTGGCGGACGTATGGTGGCCGATTATGTGGTGCGTGAACGGTCGCCCCGAGCCGTGACGTTGGCCTGGCTCAGCTCGGTGGGCAGCATCGAACACTACACCTTTCCCCGTCGTGTCTCGCTCGATAGTGAGGTGCAACGCATCGAAGGCTATGGCAGCGAGGGGTACCGGTCGGCTTGCATCGCCCTGCAGGAGAGCCTTACGCTCGACACCGCCCCCGAGCCGAAGGAGGTCATTGCGGCCTTGAGCGAGCTGCTCTTTTCGCCCTGCGTTTGGCAACTGACGGATGAGGGGTATCAGCCCCGACGGGTGGTGACGAAGCGACTGTCGTATGGTGATTGCGGATCGTTGGCTACGCTGCGTGTGACGGTGGCCGCCAACAAAATGGAGGAGCGCTTATGGAGCTGTTAATCGACCAACGCCGTGCCGATCTGGCCTCCGACGAGGTGCAGATTCCGCCCATTGCCCAACCGCTGGTGCAGGACATCGAGGCGGCCCGTGTGGGGCGTCGTCTGAAACTCAAGCTGCCTGCCACCCCAACCAACGACCGCCTCTTTGGTTTTGGCCGAGACCCCGAGTCGGCCGACCGATTCAACCGGCAGTTGCACCGTGCCGAGTTGCACCACGAAGGGGCACTGCTGATGGCGGGTGTGGTCAGCCTCGAGAGCAGCTCACTCAAAGCGGGTTACACGATTCTTATTCGGGAGGGCGGTGTCGATTGGGCCGAGGTGATTGCCCATAAACCCCTGCGCAGCCTGGCGATGAACTGCACCACGCTTCTCACCCCCACCGCCATTGTCGAAGGGTGGAGTAACCTCAGCCCTGTCAAATTCTTCCCAGTGCAGCGTGACAGCTACGCCGAGGAGAGCTCATCGAGCGACCTGCAGCCCAAGGAGCGTGTGATGACCACCGACGATTACTACCCGTTCCTTGCCGTCGAGCCGATGGTGCAGCAAATCTTCAAGGAGGCGGGCTACACCGTCGAGAGCGAGTTCCTCCGCTCGCCCCTCTTCCGCTCGCTCTATATGAGTGGTGCTTATGCTACGACCGACACCTCCGCAGCCCGCAATCGGATGGGGTTTCTGGCCCGCAGACTAACCTCCGTGACGGCCGAGTCGGACTACTTCGGGCGTGTCTATGCCGACCCCTCGGCCCCCTTCAACTCGGTGGGCAATCTGGTCGAGACGGCCACCCCCTATCAGCTCGACGAGGATGGCGTGGCGGTGCAGGGACTCTACGCCAACGGCAACTGCTTCTCGATGGAGGAGGGCCGTATCCTCTTTCGACCCCTCTCCTCGGTACGGGTGGCCTTTGAGTACTACCTCAAATACACCACCGACCACTACATCTACACCCGTGATCGACTGCTCGGCTTCGACAGTTTCTACGGTGGCGTGGGCAGCTTGATGAACTTCGGTCTGACGAATCGCTATGTGGATCATCGCAACGATTTGGCCCTGAATCGTCGCTACCTGGTGGTGGTCTTCAACCACTCGGAGGGGGCTCAATATCGGCTGACCTACACCGTCGATGGGGTGAGCGGCGTGGAGTTGGCCACCTTTCACCACCGCAGTACCCACTGCACCACCTCGGCCTCGGCCACAACCCTTTCTGATCCCCGCTTGGAGGTGCTCAACGCCGAGGGCGTGTGGGAGGAGTACACCGACGATTGGGCCCTCTACGACGGCCATCTGGAGGAGCGAGGCCAAACCCTTGTCGAGGTGAGGCTGACCACCCCCGTCGAGGAACTTACACCCGACAAACCCAAGTACTTCGACCGCATCTTCTTCGAAGGGGCTGCCGTGGGGTTGTCGATGACCCTGTCGAAGGAGTGCGCCATCCGTCCCATCTTCAGCGCTACGCCGAGCTACGGCACCACTCTCACCTTCGAAGATGTGGCACGCCATCAGGCGCAACAAATCGATCTTCTCACCGCCCTGGCTCACCTCTTTAACCTCCGCTTCGTCACCGACCACCAGCGACGCGTGGTGCGCATCGAGCCTTACGACGACTTTGTCGCTCAAGCCCCCGAGGTGGATTGGAGCCATAGGGTCGAGTTGGGCGAGGCGGTCATCTTGAGCGATACGGCCTCGACACTCGCCGAGCAGATGACCCTCTGCTACCAAAGTGGCGACGGGCCTGTTGTGCGCCTAGAAAACGAGGAGAACAAAACCTTCGCAAGTTGGAGCTATCAGCCTGATAGTTACGCCGTAGCGCAGGGCGAACGAACGGTACGAAACCCCCTCTTTCACCCCTCGTTGTCGAGCATCAACCACTACGCCAATGCCCCTTCGGCACGACTGCTGGTGGCGGGCGACCGCACCTTGGAGGAGGAGGAGTCCTGCCTGCCGCTCACTATTCGATTGGTCAGCTATCGGGGCTTGCAACCCCTGCCCGAGGGGGAGAAATGGGGCTTCCCGCTCTTTGACAATCGCTATCCGCTCATCTGCTTTCACCTGCCACCCACCGAGACCGAAGAGGAGGGCTTTACCCTCTGTTTTGACGATCGTGACGGAGTCCCGGGGCTGAATCGCTTCTGGAAGCAGACGTGGCGGGAGGTGGCCGAGGCGGGGCAACTCGCCCTGACGCTGCGCCTGGCACCCCACGAGTGGGAGCAACTCACCACCGAAGAGGGCCACACCACCCTGCTCTCGACCATTCGGGTTTGCACCCCCGAGGGCCATTGTCGAGGCCGCTTTGTCGAGGTGGGTCCCTACGATGCCAAGCGTCATCTGTTGCGTTGTACCCTGCAATGTATTGAGCGATGAAGCGGCTCGAAGAACACCTCGCCCAAGAGCTTGCGGCTCGCCTGCCTCGGGGTCGGCAGGCAGCCATCGAGGAGTTGGTGCGTCTGGGGCTGATCGACCTGCATCGGGTCGAGGAGTTGCTGCTCAAGGAGGAGGTACTGCAACACATCCGCCGAGGCGAACGGGTGGTCGATGCCCTGATGCTGGCCGCCTCCACCTTCTGTTGCTCTTACGAAAAGGCCCGCCACATCTATTACAAAAAACCTTAAAACGCAAACCAAACGCTATGCAAAACCAAATTTCAATCAAAAACGAAGCCTCAGTCTGCCTCATCGAAATCGAGGGAACGATTGGCGTGCCCGAGGAGTGGCAGTTCGAAGATCCCGACACCCGTGTGGCCACCTACGAACGCTTCCGTGAGACGGTGCAGCGCATTGCCGCCGTCGAGGCCGAGGAGGTGATCGTCTCGATTCGTTCGACGGGTGGCGATGTGAATGATGCCCTGCTCATCCACGATGCCCTCCGTACGCTTAAGGGCAAGGTGACCACCCGCTGTTACGGTTACACCGCCTCGGCCGCCACCATCATCGCCCAGGCCGCCTCGGAGGGGTGCCGCCAACTCTCGCCCAACGCCCTCTATCTGATCCATCGTGCCACCTGCTCGACCGAGGGTAATGCCGACGACCTGACGGCCCAAATCGCCCTCTTGCAGGCCACCGACGAGCGTCTGGCCTCGCTCTATGCCGACCGCTCGGGGCAGCCCCGTGAGCAGTTCGAGGCCCTGATGGCCGAGAACGGCGGCGATGGACGTTGGCTCTCGCCCGACGAGGCGATTGCCGCCGGCTTGGCCGATACGGTCATCGGGGCGGAGGAGCAGCCCAAGCCCACCCTCACCGAGAACATCAAGCGTGGCTTGGCCCGCCTGAAGGCCGCCATCCGAATGGAGCGGGAGGAGCTGCCCTCGGAGCGAATCAATGTCCGAGGCCTCGACCGCCCTCAGGTGTTGCGTGAACGCATTGCCGCCTTGGCCGAGGAGCAACGCCGACTCTCGCCCACCCGCACAACCGAAATCGAGGACCCCTCGTATGGGGATCAGACCCTCACGGCCAACGAGTTGGCCTACAACCGCGATGCACAGGCCTTTCGCAACCGCTAACGGCCTCATCCCCCCCCCAAAACAGACTACAAACCCTAAAAAAACAGAACAGACTATGAACTACATTGAAACTGCAAAGCAGTACACCGGTAACGACGTTGAGCAGCTCTTCTTCCGTCCGATGCTGACCGGTGCATCGGCCGACGAGCTGGGTATCCGCATCCTCTACAATATGCCCCTGCCGACCACCGTGCAGCTGCTCGATGGCGAGCGCATCGCCCTGAAGAAGTACACCGAGGCGGGCTGGACGGGTGGCAACCCCTCGACCAAGTACCAGAAGAGCATCCCGATGGAGCGTGTCAAGGCCGAGATGGCCTTCTCGGCAGCCGACTACTTCTCGCTCGTCTATGAGCACATCTCGGGCCGTGCGGATGTCAATATGCAGGACCTGACGGGTACCATCCTCGAGCAGGCCGAGACCGAGCTCTTCAAGAAGTGCATCCGTGAGAACCTGCGTGCCACGATGTGGTTGGGCGACACGAGCCGCACGTCGGGCTTCAACACCTTCAACGGCCTCTTGACCAGCATCAAGTCGGCTGTCGAGGATGAGATGATCACCAGCATCCCGTTGCAGGGCTCGCCCTCGACCCCCGAGGCGGTTGTAGAGCTCTTCGACGACCTCTGGCAGCAGGCCGACCACCGTCTGCAGGATGCCCGCCAGGAGGGTCAGCTGGCCTTCTACGTCACCTCGCAGATCTACTACCTCTACGAGAAGTACCTCGACAAGATGGGGGTTGAAAGCTCCTTCACGACCACCGTCGAAGGACGTCCGACGCTGGCCTACCACGGCATCCCCGTCATCGACGTGCGTCTGGGTGCCTACCTGGGCAGTACCAACGTTCACAAGGAGTTTGCCCTCCTGACCGACCGTCGCAACCTGGTGTTGGCTGTCAATACGGCCGATATGCCCGGCAACGAGGTGCGTATGTGGTACAACCCCGACGAGATGGAGAACCGTCAGCGTGCCGTCTTTATGGCCGGTACCGAGATTCTGGACGAGCGAATGTTGATCTACGCTTACGTTGCGTAGCGCCACCCCGAAAAAGGCTCTGCGGCTAAAAGTCGCAGAGCCATCCATTCATCGAACCTAAAACAGATTAGCTATGTCTAATGAGCAAAAACCCAAACTGCGTACCATAGCGGTGGCCAACTCGTCGGACCCCTATCTGTGGTCGGGGCGCAAGGTCGAAAGCCGTCACTTCTGGCGTTGGGGCGACGATAACAACCTCCCTCGGGCCTTGGCTCTGATGGCCCGCCGCTCGACCATCCACCGCCGCATCATCAACGACAAGGCCGACTACATCGCCGGCAAGGGGTGCGTATGCGACGGACAGCAGGAGCCGCTGCTCGAGGCCTTCCTTCGCTCGGTCAATGGCACGGGCGAGACGATGCGTCAGCTGCTGCACCACCTGGCCTACGACAAGGCCCTTTTCGGCAACGCCTTTATGGAGGTGGTGACCACGCCCCAACACGCTACGCTCGCCCTCTACCACCTCGACGCCTCGCATTGCCGCCTGGCTCGTGACTCGAAGCACGTCATCCTCCACCACGATTGGAGCGATTTTCGCCCTTCGGAGGGGCAGACGCTCCCCCTCTATCCGCTCTTTGAGCAGCAATCCGACGGCACACTGCGCTCGGTGGTCCACTACAAGGATTACGAGCCGATGTTCGACCACTACGGCGTGCCCGCATACATCGCCGGTATGAATGTCTCGGCCATCGCCTACAAGACCGATCGATGGAACATTGCCCGTCTGGACAACTCGTTTCAGCTCTCGGGTGTGATGATGCTCGACTCGACCGTCTCGACCGATGCCGAGGCGGAGCGCATCGTACGGCTGGCCGAGGAGAAGTTTGCCGGCAACCCCGGGCAGGTGATGTTTGTCATTCGCGATGGGGCGGAGGAGGACAACTCCCGCTTCATCCCCATCACCGCCCAGAACGAGGGCGATTGGCAGGTCCTGCACGAACAGGCCGTCTCGGACATGGTGGTGGCCCACTCGTGGTTCCGCTCGTTGAGCGGGCTGGACTACGGCTCGGGCTTCAACACCGAGCGCATCCTGCACGAATACGAGGTGGCCCTCAATACGGTCATCCTGGCCGAGCAGGCCGAGCTGTTGGAGCCGATTCGTGAGGTGGTAGAGCGGGTGCTGGGGTGCGATTGTTCGACCCTCGAAATCATCAACCGTCCGCCTACCCGCTCGAAGCCCATCTATATGAAGGTGTGGGAGGCCCGCAAGGCCGATGGCCTGTCGTACGACGAGGAGGATGAGCGTCAGCAGCAGTTCCTGTCCGAGATTACGAAGTACAACATCAAATCAATCAACTAATTATGGCAACATTGATAACCCCTTCCGAGGTGGCTCGTCTGGCCTTCCCCTCTGAGATGCAACCCGCCCACGGAGCGATTCAGGAGGGCGACATCAAGGTCGCCGAGGAGTTTTGCCTGCTGCCCGTCATTGGTCGGCCGCTCTATGATCGGTTGTTGGAGGGCGACTACCGCGAGCTGCTCACCGAATACATCCTTGAGCCGCTGGCCCTCTGGGTACGCTCCCACATTCAGCCCCGCATCGACCTCCACTCCTCGCCCCTGGGCACGATGGCACCGAAGTGCGACCACGGCTCCTCGGCCGACGCCTCGCAATGCCGTGCGCTGCAACGCTCGCTACGCTGCGAAGCCCGCCAAATGCTCTTGCGTTTGACTCGTCATCTGAACGACGAGGTGCAAAACTACCCCGAATACGACCCTAACCAAAACATCTTCAACCGAATTGCAGTTTATGGAGGCCTTGTACAAACTCTTTAGCGGCGTAGCCGCTGCGCTGGTGGGACTCTTTGCTCCGCTGGCACCCTTGGTAACCGTCACCGTGCTCTTCATCGCCATCGACTTTGTATTGGGGGTGGTGGCCGACCGTGCGATGGCCCGCCGTGAGGGGCGTGCGTGGTACTTCGAGAGCCACCGTGCCCGCCAGACCGTCACGAAGGCGGCATTGGTGCTGATCGCCCTGGCAATGGCCCACCTATTGGACCAATGTGTCCTGGAGTTTATGCACCTGAAGTTGGCGCACCTCTTTGCAGGCTTCACTTGTGGGGTGGAGTTGTGGTCCTTTATGGAAAATGCCGCCCAACTCTCCGATGCACCCCTCTTTCAATGGATGCGCCGCTACCTGCATCGCCGCATCGAACAACAGTTGGAGCGATGAGTCGAGGATTAAGCAACAACAATCCGGGCAACATCCGTCGGGGCGGAGGCCACTTCAAGGGCGAACGCCTGCCCTCGCTCGACCCCGCCTTCAAGCAGTTTGAGACCATCGAGTGGGGCTATCGAGCGATGTTTGTCCTCTTGGACAACTACCGCCGTCGGCACGGCTTGCAGAGCATTCGTGAGATGATTCGTCGCTGGGCACCACCCGTCGAGAACGACACGGAGCGTTACATCCGTTTCGTGGCCCGAGCCGCCTCGCTGGACCCCGACCAACCAATCGATACCCGCAACCGCAGGATGATGATCCCCATTGTGGCGGCAATGTCCCGCATCGAAAACGGCGTACCCGCCCGCTTGTCGGAGGTCGAGGGTGGCTGGCAGCTCTTCCTCAAAGACAAAAAGGGTTGTCCATAGCGGACAACCCTTTTCGTGTGATGTGTTGTGACCAAAAGCTGCCGTTACTGCTTCTTTGCACGCTTCTTGTTCTTCTTCTCGGCCTTGGCCTTCTCAGCCTCGATGCGCTTGTACCACGCCTCACGCTCGGCCGTCAGGTCGTAGCCTCGCTTCGAGAGGTAGTTGTTGATGCGACCCTTGTACTTGCCGAAGACCTCGTGCTTCTTGCGCGAACTCTCGGCATCGACGGCCAACTCACGAGCCTCCTTCAACCAGGTCAGAATCTGTGCCTTCTCCTCGTCGGTCAATGAGGGAATCATATCGCAGGTGGCCTTGTAGGTAACACCCACCACCCCGAAGGTCATTCCGTCCATCACCGCCTCGATCTGCTCCTCATTCAGGTAGAGGGCCAGCGTAGCGGGGTAGGCGAAGTGCGAGCGGTAGAGTTTCGAGTCGGCCTCCCAACGGGCAGTCTCCTGCATCGCCTTGCGCTCGTCGCCCGTCAGGGCTTTGGCAGCCTCCAACTTGGCATCACGCACCTCGTAGATGTCGTTCAACTCGAAGTAGCGGTTGGCAATGATGTGGGTCACCGCCTCGATGGCGGCCTGATCCTTGAGGCCCAGCTTATCGACAATTTTGGCCGAACGCTTCAAAATCGAAGCCACATAGGCCGTATCACGACCTTCGCTCTTCAGCTCCACGGCCGAGGCCGAGAGGGCAAAGCAGAGCGCCAGGGCTACAAATAACAACTTTTTCATCTGTGGAGTGGGTTTTAGGGGTTGGAGATGCACTACATCAGCTTGCCCTTGGCGGCCAGCGTGTCGTAGTTGTTGTTCAGGTCGCGCCAGTCTATCTTCGTGTTGGTCGGGATGGCGTTGATGTACTTCTCGATGTTGGTGTAACCATCGCCCGTGCAATCCTCGTTGGCATCGTTTCGGTTGGGATTCAGACCGTTGGCCTTCTCCCACTCGTCGGGCATACCGTCACCATCCGTATCGACATAGGCATCGCCCTTGTACTCGGGATAGCCACCCATCTGGCGGGGATCGGTGATGATACCCACCTTGTACGAATCGGCACCGATGCGGCGGTAGCGGAACGAGCCATCCTTGGCCTGCGACTGCTCGGCCAGACCCTCTACGTCGCCACGATACTTGTGGGCATCCTTGGCGTAGTAGATCTCGCCCGTGCGCACCTCGTCGATAATGATCTGATCGACCTTGTCACGGCAGGGGATGTTGGCACCAACGTTCTCCAAGACGAAGTCGTAGGCAGCCTCCGCCGACATAATGCGCAGGTAGGGCATCGGGAAGGGGGTGTTGTTGCGCATCTTGGACGTGTAACCCTCCGTGTTGCTCTTGTCCTCAATCTGAATACCACCGTTCCAGTTGTCGGCCGTCACCTCGGCATTACCCTCGACCACGTTGCCGTTGGCATAGACACGGGGATACTGCTTGTAGGGGTGCTTGCTGCGACCGGCCTCGGGCTTGAGGATGCGGTGCGATACGGGGCTGTTCTTCGGCGTGGCGGGACCGGGCTTGTAGTAGTTGTTGATCATATTGAACATCGCCGTGTAGTCACCACCATCAACCGTGCGACCATGCCAGTTGAAGAGGACGTTATTGACGAAGTTGAATACGCCGTTCCATCCCACCGAGGGGTTACGACCTACGTTCGAGGCCCACAGGTTACGCATAAACGAGGCGTTCTCGCCACCCAGCGTCGAGCCGAACGCGTGGTTGTAGTTATCGAGTGCCTTGGCCGAAATGGTGTTCTGGATGGTTACATTGACCGTCGGATACTTCTCCTGACGAGCCTCATAGTAGCCCTCGCTGGGGTCGTACATATGGCGGTAGAACGAGATGTTCTCGTCCAGACCCCAGGTGCACGAGCAGTGGTCAATCATAATGTTGCCCACCGGGTTGCCACCAAACGAGTCCTCGCGATGGGTCACCTTCGTCTCACCACGACGGAAACGCATATGACGGATGATCACGTCGTGCGTATCGACCTGGAACGATTCGCCTGCAATGCAGACACCCTCGCCCGGAGCGGTCTGACCGGCAATGGTTATATAGGGGGCACGAACCACGATGGGGGTCTCGAGGCGGATGATACCCGATACATTGAAGACGATGATGCGGGCGCCACCCATTTCGCAAGCCTCACGGAACGAGCCGGGACCACGATCGTTGAGGTTGGTCACGGTAACAACCTTTCCGCCTCGACCACCGGCCGTGTACATACCGCCACCCTCGGCACCCGGGAAGGCGGGAATCAGGGCCTGCTGCAAATCGTAGGGACGGTGTGCCCAGGGCACGTAGGGACGACCCTCCTCGGCCTCCTTTTGAACAATAGGAAGGGCCTTCTGCCAAGCCTCTGCGGTCTGCTTCTCGCGTTGGCGGGCAAGGGCACGAGCCTCGGCATTTGCCTCGGGCGTCAGTGTGGGGTACTGTGCCATTGCTGCGGCACCAAACAGAAGTGCCAGCGTCAAAGTGATGATTTTTTTCATATTAGGTCTTTCTTTTTATAATTTTTCGGTCTCGGTTCTGCAAAGATAAAAAAATATTCGGTTTTAACGCTCTTTTACGTCGGTGAATCGCCGAGAACGTGGGGTGAAATGGCGTTTGGCGATGGTGAACACAAAAAGAGTCGCCCCCGAAAGGACGACTCTGCATCTCGTGCAATGCGACGACTATTCCTGATAACTGTTGATTTTGCCCTCCGAGGCCGACATCAATTCGGCCGACTGGGTGCGCACCACAATGGCGCCGTTGCCCCCACGGAAGCCATAGACAGCGGCATCTTTCATCACGATGACATAGGCCACCTGGTTGAGCTGGATGTGGTCGATCGAGGGGACAACGACCTCATCCACCACAAAGAGTGGTTGGCCGTTCTCGTGGAAACCGCCACTACGAATCGAGACCGTGTAGGTGCCCGTTTCGAAGTTCTCGGTCACCGACAAACCCGGGATCAATCCCGACAGCGACGAGAGAATATCCGTGCAGCCTGTTGCCATCAGCTGCTCGCCCGTGATTTTGCTGTCGTAGCCCACATACTCACGCTGCCCGACATAGTTCATACCGAAGTCGATGAGCTGCTGCGACTCCTCGGTCTGGATCTGTTTGGCCACCAGTCGGATTTTGATGCTGCGCTTGCCCTCGATCGGAATGACATAGGTCTCCTTGTTGTAGCGGATGTGCAACGAGTCGTTCGGCTCGACATTCGTGAGGCCGAAGCGGCCCTGCTTATCGCTTTGGGTATATTTCTCGGGGTCCGAGACATAGATGCGTGCACGGCGAATCGGCTTGCCGTTGCCATCGAGCAACAGACCGTTGAAGGGGACGAGTTGCGCTGCGGCGGGCAGGGTCATCAGCACCGTGACAAACAGAATCAGAAGGCGTTTCATAGGCAAATAGTTTTGGCAAATATAACCATTCTTCCCCAAAAAACAAAGGAGCTGCCCCGAAAGGCAACTCCTTTTGTTGTGTTTATACTCTCCGAATAATTACTCGGCGAGGGGGTCGAAGGTACCCTGACCGCCGTTGTAGTCCTCCCAACCAATGGTCTGGAGCAGGGTCGGGTTCTTCGTCTGGGTGTTCTGGTTGAAGCCCAGCAGGTAGTAGCGGGGCAGGAAGGTGATGTACATACCGTCCACCGTCTTATCGGCGTTCAGGGCGTCACCACGCTTCATCTTGGCCTGCAGGTAGGGAGCATAGAACTGCTCAGCCAGGTTAACCAGCTTCTGATCCAGTGCACCATTCTTCAGGTTGAGCTTGTTGAGCTGCACACGGAAGCCCGTACGCCACGACTTAAAGTCGTTCCAGGTCGTACCCTTGGTCCAAGCATCCCACTCACCGGTCGAGGCATTGTAGGTACCCTTCTCAAAGACGTGCTTTGCAATCGGGTCGGGCATCTCATCCCACTTACCTACATCCCACTTGTTGCCACCAACACCCTCGTTGATGTCGGGACGTACCTGCCACTCGATGTTCTCACGACGCTGACCGTTGAAGGGAACATAACCCAGGAAGTCGCAGGTGTTGCCACCCCAACCCGTCAGAGTCCACGATGCGGGAGCACCCGAGATCGACGAGAAGTTTACACCACCGTCGAAGAGAAGCCAACGACGCATATCGTCGAAACGCTTACCCTCGAAAGCCAACTCAATCTGACGCTCATAGAGCACCTGAGCCATACAGGTACCGGCATCGGTCGCAGCAGCCTCGGTGATACCGAAGTTGTTGTCGGCGATGTAACCGGCACGCTGACGTACCTGGCTAACCAGCGCTACAGCCTCGCCATACTGACCGGCACCGGCAGCAACCTCGGCCAGGTTCAGCAACGCCTCAGCGTAGCGAATCTCCATATACGACTGGTACGAGTAACGGAAGCCCTGACCACCGCTGGCAGCGCCAACGTGCTGGTACATATACTTGTCACCCGTCGAACGCTTCGTCAAGTAGAGACCCTTCACGCTACCCAGCAGGTTATCGGCACCATAGGTAGCCGACGAGGTGTGGTCACCTACGAGCGAGGGATCCAGGTACCAGAGGTAGTTCCAGAGCTGATACTCGCTACCTGCGAAGGGGTTCATATTCGTACCCTCCGACATAGCCGTACCCTCGTGCGTCCACTCGATACCGGGGAAGCCGAACGTGCGGTAGAAACGACCGTCACGGTTCAGGAACGGAGCGTTCTCGTCGTACTCCAGCTCCGACACCTTCAGCTTGGTGTAGTGGGCCGTAGCCGTCTTCGAGTTCACACCACCGTCACGCATCGGGAACATCTCCATAATGGTAGCCGACGGCGTGATACCGCCACCACCCAGGGTGTTCGACGGACGAATCTGGTGCTCCCAGGGGTTGTTACGGTGGTAGTCAGGTACACCACCCTCTACGATGTTGTTGAAACGAGCAATGAAGAGACCCTCCGTATCATCAGCACCCATCTGGTTGAACATATTTGCCCAATCCTTGATGGTGTTACCGTTACCCTCGGGCTTGTAGAGGCCGTAACCTGCAGCGTTGATCTTCTCCAGATCGGCCTTCATCGTCGTGTAGGCTTCCTCGTAGCGCTTCGAATCACCCGAACGGTTGAACAGAGGCGAGCACCACCATACCATTACACGACCCTTCAGAGCCAAAGCCGAAGCCATCGACACACGGGCGTAGTTGTTACCCGAACGCCACTGACCGGCACCCGTAGCGGCCTCCAACATCGTGGCAGCCGTCTCCAGATCCGAAATGATGAACTCGTAAACCTCCTTGGCCGACGAGCGGGGAGTTACCGACTCAGCCGTGATGGGAGGACAGTCGGTGATGATAGGCACACCACCGTACCACTTCCACATCAGGAAGTAACGCCAAGCACGCAGGAAGTAGAGCTGACCCTGCAACTCGTCCTTCTCCTCACGCGACAACGAACCCTGCTCGATACCGATGATGGCATCGTTGATGTTACGAATCACACCCCAGGTGTTGTTCTGCACGTTCGTAGCGTCAGCACCCTGGAAATAGTCGGGCTGCTCCTTGATACCGCTTACGGTATTGAGCTCCTCGAGCGGGTTTACGAAGACACCGAAACCGGCATACTCCTCGGTACACTTCGACAGATCATCCGACTTACCCGTCGAAGGATACTGCCAGTTGGGATTACCGTTGGGGTCGGGCAGCGAGTAGCGGTAGCAGTCGCTGACACGAGCCAAACAACCCGTATAGTCGTTGTAGATGGCGGGATCGGCCTGGTCGAAGTTCTGCTTCTCGCGCAGGAAGTCGTCGCTACACGACGAGAAGCCTACGGCGGCCAAGATGCCAAGACCAATCAGTTTGATATTTAAGCTTTTCATATTCCTGTTCTATTAGAAAGTTACGTTAAGACCAATCGTGAACTTGCGCAGCGTAGGATACGAACCGTACGAGCCGGTCATCGGATCCATAAAGTTCTCCGGATAGGGGTTGTAGAAATCCAACAGGTTCTGACCCGTTACGTTTACACGTACGGCCGAGATACCGATGGGCTTCAGCCACTTCTTAGGCAGCGAGTAGGCAATCGTCAGACGGTTCAGACGAACGCGCGTGCCGCTGATGCGCCAGAACGACGACGTAACACCGTTCACCGACGAGTAAGCAAGGTTCGGATAGTGACCCTCACGGTTCTGCTCTACAACTACGTTGCCCTGAGCATCCAGGATGTCCTGATATACATACATATTGTCGGGATTCCAGAACGAAGGCATCGAGGTGTACTCCAGGTTGGCGGCAGGCTTGATGGCCATCGAGGGAACGAACGAATAACCGCCCCACGAAGCCGAAATCTGAGCCGTTACCGACAGACCCTTCCACTCAGCGTTCAGGTTAGCCGTAACGTGGTAGGGGTTCGAACGGTTCGACAGGCGTACCTGGTCGTCCTCGTTGTCCACCTTACCGTCCGGAGCGTCGATGTACTCACCCGTTGCCGAGTCGTAACCACGAACATCCTTATAGATCAACATACCGGGACGTACATCCTCCATCGGCATATCCATATACGAGGTCAGGTTGTTGGCAGCGAAGTACTCCTCGATCTCCTGGAACGAACGGAACATACCTACACACTGCATACCCCACGTACCCTGGTCCGTACGGTCACCCTTCTGTACCTTCATATAGGTCTGGTCGGTATCCCAGTCCATCAGAAGCACCTTGTTGTCCGAGTAACCCGTGTTCAAACCAATGCGGTACTTGAAGTCCTCACCGATGCGGTCACGCCACGTAGCCGAGAACTCGATACCCCACGAATCCATCTCGGCCATATTCTGATAAGCCGACTGGTTACCTACCGTACCGGGAATCGATGCGCGGTAGGGCATCAGCATCTCGCGATCCCACTGCTTGTAACCCTCGATGACGAAGCCTAAGCGGTTGTTCAAGATGTTCCAATCCAAACCGATGTTCATCTTGTACGACTCATCCCAGTGAGCGTCGGGGTTCACACCCGTGTTGTTCTTGTTCATAGCCAGACGCGAACCTGCGGTCGAAGCGGGATCCTCACCAAAGATGGCACCCTTATCCTTATCCATACCGTAGAAACGCTGCCACTGCCAAGCCGTCAGGTTATCACGACCCGTCAAACCGACCGAAGCACGAATCTTCAAGAAGTCAATCCACGACACGTTGTCCTGGAACCAACCCTCCTGCGATACGACCCAACCGGCCGACAGCGAGGGGAAGTAACCCCAATAGTTGTCGGGCGAGAACTTTGTCGAAGCATCCGAACGAACCAGGAACTCCAACAGGTACTTGTTGTCGTAAGCGTAGTTGATACGACCCAGGTACGAAAGCGAACCTGCCTCGTAGCGGGTGAAGGTGGTCGTCATCTCCGAGTTGGGACCTACGGCATTCGACTGCTCGGTACCAAACACGTAAGGATCCGTTACCAGACCATAGAGGTACTCCGACTCCGACTCCGACTTCTCAATGGCGAACATAGCGCCTACCGAGTGCTTGCCGAACTCGCGAGCATAGTTGAGCTGGAAGTTCATCTGGTAGTTGTCCGTGCGGGTCATCGTACGCGAGTACGAACCCGGCTGACCATCCGACGTACCGTTCGATACGATCGAACCACGGTTCGACATCGTGAAGTTGTTCTGATCCATCAGGGCCTCGTAAGCCTCCTCCTGACCTGCAATAGGCGTGTAGAGGTGCTCACCCGAACCCGAGCGGGTGTTCATCTTATAGAGGTTGTAGAACGTACCAATCTCGTTGGTCTTGTCGGTCGATACCGACTTCGAGTACGATACACGTGCGGTCAGACCACGCAGGCCCTCCCACATTGCACCAAAGTCGTAGTTTACGTTCAGACCGATGTTCATATTCGAGGTCATCGTACGCTGGTAGTCACCCAGGTTCTGCAGCTCGGCAAAGTGATACTCCTGGTCCTGACCTACCTGGTCGTTCGAAATACCGTAGGTAGCCATAGCATAGCCATTCACATACTCCGGCATATAGCGGGGGCGCATCAACATCAGACGGTAGTCCTTCTCGGCGTTCGAGCCACCCACCTTGATGTAGGGCTTGTTCTTCTCGCCGTAGTCACCCGACAGCTGAATACCTGCCGACAGACCCTTACCAATCTTCACGTCGATACCGGCACGGTACGACCAACGCTCGTAGTCGAGCTTGCCAAGGTTACCGTCCTGGTTGAAGTACGAAATACCGGCAAAGTAGTTGGCACGCTCCGTGGCACCCGATACGTTGAGCGAGTGCTGGTGCGTAATGGCCGACTCCCAATACTTGTCCAACAGGTCGTAGTTCAGGCTCTTCATCGCCTCCAACTCATCGGCCTGGAACAGATCGAACTTCGAATCGATGTTCGTGTTCTTCGGATCGGCAGCCTTCACGGCGTTCCACAACTTACCATACTGATATGCGTTCAACATATCGGGGTGCGAGAACGAGTCGGCAATACCCACCGTACCGCTATACGAAATCTGGGGTGCACCCTGCTTACCGCGCTTCGTGGTCACCAAGATAACACCGTTAGCTGCACGCGAACCATACACGGCAGCCGAGGCATCCTTCAGAATCGAGATGTTCTCGATCATCGACGGGTCGATGTTGTTGAAGGCCTCTGCACCCAGGTTCTGGTACGAGTTGCCTACCTTCACGTCGTTCGGGTAGATGTAACCATCGATAACGTAGAGAGGCTGCTGGGCCGTTACGCCTACAGCACCCAGGTCGTTGGCACCACGAATGTAGATCGCTGCAGCCTCACCCGGACGGCTCTCACCACCCGATACCGATACACCATTGATAAGACCCGACAGCGTCGAGGCCAGGTTGCCCGACGAAAGGTCCGTTACATCATCCATCGGAACCGTTGCTACCGAACCCGTCAAGTGAGCCTTCTTCTGCGAGCCGTAACCCACAACGACTACCTCCTCAATGTTCTGGCGGTCCTCCTTCAGCACGATCTGCGTCTTGCTGAAATCCGTAATGTCCTCGGTCAGATAACCGATGAACGAAATGGCTACCTCTGCCTTGGCAGGTACTACGATCGAGAACTCACCGTCCACGCCCGTAGTCGTACCAAGCGTCGTACCCTTTACGATGACCGTAGCACCAATCACCGGCTGACCCAGCTCATCCACTACGGTACCTTTATACTGCGTTTGCGCCGAGGCCGACAGCACGAAAAGTGCCATCACAAAACTCAGGCAAATACCCATTACTTTCTTCATAATTGTATCCTTTCTTTGTGTTTGCACTTCCGTTAGTTCAACCAGCGCGGGTCACCGTTACCGGTCAGCGGGGTGAAGTTCACACCACCGTTCTCGGCCGTCAGATCCAGGATGGCATTGTCGATTGCGCTCTCATCGAAACCGTGGTCCGACTCAGTGGCGAAGGTCGATTTGTCGGTCGAATCCACCGAGTTGCGGATACCTTGAATCGTGTTGCCCGACATTACAAGCGTACCACCACGCTTTACCTTTTGCAGACGATAGCAGTCGTGGAATACCGAATCCTCGAACGTGATAACGAACTGCGCCTTGTTGGCGATGTTGTTACCAAAGTCCTTGTTGGGCATCATACGTACGAGGGTCGAGTTCTTGATCTCGAATACACCGTTGTAGGTACCGAAGCACTTGTCAATCGACTGGTTCGAGAAGCGGATAAAGTAGTTCTTGTTACCCACGCTTGCCGAAGGATAACGGTTCCAAATCGTCGAGTTGAGTACATAGGTCTTCAGGATACCGCCATACCAGCTGGCGCCCTTCTTACCATTGACATAACCCGTACCCGACCAACCGTTGATGAAGGTGTGCCACTGATCCTTGTTGGCGCAGTTGAGCTGTACCAAGCAGTCCGACATACGGAACTCGCTGATACCCCAAGCACCATCGCTGATGTTGAAGAGCGACGTGGTCAGCTCCTTCACCCAGCACGACTCGATGCGGATGGGCTTCTCGCAAGCCATCTGGCCCTTCGGGGTCAGAGGAACATCGGTGCGGCTGAAATCCATCTCAATCAGGGCGCGCGACGTCATCTTCGTACAGTCGAAGTTTACGTTCTTGATCTTCAGACCGCTGGCGGGCGACAGCTTACCGGCCTCACCTACAGTCACTACGGGACGGCTGCCCAGCGTACCACGCAGACGTACGGGAACAAGACCCGTCTGTGCAGCAACGTCGAGCGTATAAGCAGCACCACGCTCGAGGTCGAATGCCCACTCGAAGTTGGGATCCGAAGCCATAGCGGCGGCATACTCGTCGGCGTGAGCCACCATCCAATCGGTGATGTACTGGCCAATCTCCGTACCTGCGGGGATGGTCTGACCACCAATCATCGTCGAGAAGGGAACGGTCGTTGCCGAAGCAGCACCCGTGTTGTTGTACTTCTCGTTGCCGAGCGTCAAAACGCTCACCTCGTAGTTGGTATCCTCCGAGAGGGGGAAGAGCATCGAGCAGCCATCCACCACCTGGTGATCAACCACGATTGTGGGGTTCTCCGGATCGTTCACATTGACTACGTGTACGTCGTAGCCACCTGCACCCATCGATACGGGCCAAACCACCTTCACCTGCTCGTTACCGCTTGCATCGGTAGCAAGGCTGAATGCGATTGCATCAGCCGCAGGCGACTCCAACTGAACACCGGATACACCCGACGTCCACGTCTCATCATCGACACCTTGTGCACACGATGCGGCGAACATCACCATCGCAGCGCAGCAAAGGCCTCCGAAGAGCTTTTTCAAAGTCATCTTTTTCATAGGCTAATAATTAAGTGTTAAGTAAATGTTGTTAGTTATAAAGTTTTTCGTTTTGTTGTGTCAGTTTTTATCTGTTGTCGCCTATACGGCTTGCCGCTTCGTGTCAAAATTGACCAAAGAGTGGCCGAACACAAACTTTTATTTATAAAAATCGGACCTTTTGTTGTGGCTTGTTGTTGCCGGCGCAGGGCCGTTTTTCTTTATTTTTTTATTTGGTTCTATGTTTTTTTCTTGGTCGGCAGGGCAAAAATCGGCTTTCGAGGTTGTCGGTTTTGCCCGAATAGTTCTCTTTGACCGAATGTGTGCCGATAGCTCAAACGCACCAACATCTTACTGAAAATCAAATAATTGTACTGCTTTTCAGCCAAATCTTGGCGCAATTTGCCTATCCCTCTGAAATACAAAGATAACAAAAAAAACTTTCCACAAGCACTTTTTTCGCTTTTTTTTCACCGCCCGAAACGTTTAGTTGTCAGCCAAATAGAAGATGTTAATTTGTTAAATTTTTTAAGAATTATGCTTTCTGTTTGTTGCTTTTCCCCAGCCGAAAAGAGGTAACCATCGGGTAACTCCCCCTCCATTTTTCCGCCCTCCAACTCGTTGAGTCCACCTCGGATAACAATTTGCAATGCGTTGGCGGTTTGGTAACGATTGGCCGACCTTGATCCACAAAAAAAGGCCCGATTGTTTCCAATCGAGCCAAAGGTGCACAACGTGCTTGTTTATTGGTTTTTCTCCCAGTGGAAGGGGGCAAACTCGGCAGCCGCTTGGGCATCCTTCCACGAGGGTTTTCGCATCGCATATATAATAAAAGGTACAATCACCACCACAATGGCGCCGATGATGAGTACGCTGTACCAGACCGTTTTCGAGCCGGTGGCAATCTGTGCAGGCGGCACGAAGCTGAGGACAAAGGCGAGCAGCGAGCCACAGAAACCCACAGCGGCCAAGAGCCACATCAGGCCGTTGCCACGACCCAGACGGAAGGGGCGTGCGACATCTTTGAGTTTGTAGCGCAGCGTGATGGCCGCCGAGAACATCAACATATACATAATAAGGTAGAGCAGCACGGTGAGCTGCGAGAGAATCTGATAGAAGGACTGCACCGAGGGCATCACGACAAACAGCAGAGCCAGACAGGTGACA
The DNA here is from genome assembly GCA_017436185.1 of Alistipes sp. The sequence goes on from JAFSDP010000005.1 coordinate 113,199, forward strand.
ATGGCCCCCTGCACCAGAAGGATGTTGCGCTGTACGCCCGCCTTGTTGGTGCGCTGGAAGAAGGGGGGAAGATAGCCCGCCTTGCCCACCGTGAAGATACCGCGCGAAGGGCCTGCCACCCAGGTCAGCACCCCCGCCAACACCCCAAACATCAGGGCAACGGCAATCACGGGCGAGGCCCACGACAGATGGAGGTATTGCAGGTAGCGATCAAACCCGATCAGGAGCGATTGGGTGAGGTTGATCTCGTTGGCCGGAATGATCAACCCCAACGAGAAGGTGCCCAGGATGAAGATCGAGACGGTCATCAGTGAGCCGATGATGATGGCCTTGGGGTAGTTGCGGGCGGGATTTTCAACCTCCATTACGTGGATGCCCATCATCTCCATACCGGCATAGAAGAGGAAGATGCTGCTTGCGAGGACCAGGTTGTCGAAGTGGTCGAGCTTGGGGAAGAAGCTCTGCGTCATATCCATGTGGTTGTGACCGCCCGTAGCCAAGTAGATGATACCCAGTACGATGAGCAAACCTGCGGGGATGATGGTGCCGATCATACCGCCCCATTTCGAGATTTTGCCGACCCACTTCAACCCCCGCAGAGCCACCATCGTCGCCACCCAATAGATGGCCAGCACGATGGCAATCGTGAAGAGTTTGTTCGAGGCCAAGGCCATATCGTGCTGTTGGTCCATTCCGATGAAGGCAATCGATACGGCTCCGAAGGTAAGAACGGTGGGATACCAGATGGTCGATTGAATCCATTGCAGGAAGATGGCCAGAAAGCCGGCACGAGCCCCGAAGGCCTCGCCGACCCACCGAAAGACACCGCCCTGCTTATCCGAGAACATCGCCGCCAACTCGGCCGCCACCATCGCCGTGGGGATGAGGAAGACCACCGCTGCAAAGAGGTAGTAGAAGGCCGACGTAAGGCCATACTCGGCCTCGGCGGCCAAGCCGCGCAGGCTGACCACGGCCGTCACGTTCATAATAGCCAGCGTCATGACGCTCAGCTTAAACCCTGAAGTGGGGGATTTTTGTTTCGTATCCATAGGTGCTAAATATGAAAGAATGTTGTCTGATGGGCTTTGCTTGCAACTACCGTGCTGAAAATGGCGCGGTTTTACCCCGATATAGGTTTTGCTTATGGTGCTATCGAAAAATACAATCCGTTTCTTATTGCAAATGCGCCCAAATGTCTTATCTTTGCAATGCAAACAGAAAAATAACACACAAAACAATAACCTATTAAAACTGTAAAATTATGGCAAAGAAGTTCCGTTGTACCGTATGTGGTTACATTCACGAGGGTAATGAGGCACCCGAGCAGTGCCCGTTGTGCAAGGTTGGCGCCGACAAGTTCGTCGAGGTAGTCGAGGGTGGCGCACTGGAGTTCGTAACCGAGCATAAGCTGGGTGACGGTCAGGGTTCGCCCGCCGAGCTGTGGCAGGGGCTGCAGGACCACTTTATGGGCGAGTGCACCGAGGTGGGTATGTACCTGGCTATGAGCCGTCAGGCCGACCGTGAGGGCTATCCCGAGATCGCCGAGGCTTTCAAGCGTTACGCCTGGGAGGAGGCCGAGCACGCTGCCAAGTTTGCCGAGCTGATTGGCGAGCTGGTTTGGGACACGAAGACCAACCTCTACAAGCGTATGAACGCCGAGTGTGGTGCTTGCGAGGGCAAGATGCACCTGGCTACGATTGCCAAGCAGAATAATCTCGACGCCGTTCACGACACGGTACACGAGATGGCCAAAGACGAGGCTCGCCACGGCAAGGGCTTCGAGGGTCTCTACCACCGCTACTTCAAGGAGTAAGCGTTTGCCCTCCGATACACCAAAAGGGCTGTCCATATGCGGACAGCCCTTTTTTGTGCCTTAAAAAATCACTCCTCGCCCCCGAAGAGCCGCCGAAACCAGCGATAGCCTCGGCGCACCAGGTCGGCCATCTCCGACAGACTCTCCATCTGGGCCGTGAAGCGTGTCACCGCCTCACGCAGCGACAGCAGGTAGCTGACAACGGCCAGCAGTGAGAAGAACAAAGCCACTACCGTAGCGGCAGCCACCATCGAGCCGAGCCGTTCCCCGAGCCAGATGATAAGTGCCGCCACCGCCGCCAGCATCGCCCCGAAGATGCTCACCAGAAACACCCCGAGGGCCAGAGCCAGCTCTTTGGCCGAGGAGGAGGAGCGATCGTTCACAGCCATCGGTTAGCATTCGCTCTTGTCGGTGCAACACGCCGTCTCCAACTCGTCGTGGATCTTCTGACCCATCGCCGAGGCTTTGGCTTTGGCCTTGGCCAGCTCCTCCTCCATCACCCCGCGCAGGTGGTGGCGCAACTCGGGACCCGACTGCGGCGTGAGCAACATTGCCAACGCCGACCCCACAATCATTCCGCCCAGGACGGAGATGATACAAATACCGGTGTTTTTCATACGTCAAACTTTTTTTACGTTCTACACCGCCTCAAGATGCAAACTACGGGCCAAAAAGTGTAACTTTGCGGAGGAAAAACTCCCCTTTTTGTGATTGATCGCCACCATACCGTCACCTTCACCGGCCACCGCACCTACTGCGGCGAGGCCGACGAGGCCCTGCGTCAAGCCATCCTGCGGCTCGTGCAGCAGGGTTATACCACCTTTTTGAGCGGAATGGCATTAGGTTTCGATTTGGCTGCCGCCGAGCAGGTCTTGCAGCTGCGTCGAGAGGGCGTATTGTTGCGATTGGTGGCCGTCATCCCCTTTCGGGGGCAGGAGAGCGGCTACTCGGACGAGGAGCGTGCCCGTTATGCTCGGGTGGTGGCCGAGGCCGACGAGGTGATCACCCTCGCCGAGCAGTTCCATCGAGGGGCCTATCAGATGCGCAACGACTACCTGGTCAGCCACGCCTCCTACCTGGTGGCCTGGTACAACGGCTCGAAAGGGGGCACGCAATATACCTTCCTGAAGGGGCTGAAGTGCGGCTTGGAGTTGGAGAATCTGGCCACCTTTCAACTCCTCGACCAACGTCTCTTCCAATAAAAAAGGGCATCCACATCGGATACCCTTTTTCGTTTTCATTAGATGAAGCAGTCGCCCCACGGATAGCTGCCCGGCTTGAAGGTCAGATAGACCCCTTTGGGCGGGTAGTGCAGTCGCACCACCCCCGGGGCAATCTGGTTCGAGACCACCAACTCCCGCCATCCGAGTCGCTCGATGAGGGCAAAGGCCGTCGCTCCCCCCTCGATGACCACCTCTTGGGGTTGGAGGGTGTGGATGAGTTGTTCGACCGTTTCGGCCATCACTCGGCGAAGGTGACGGGCACGGTTGCCATCGACAGCCACCGCCTGCGGAATGCGCAGCAGCAACGAATCGCCCTCACGGGCCGCCGCAAGGCTGTTCGAGATCCACGCTTCGGCTTCACCCCCTGCAAAGACCGCATCGGGCATCGGGCTGACTGCCACCCGATTACGGGCAAAGAAAGGCTCCTCGGCAAGGTTGTGGCGCACGGTGCTTCCCAATACAATGAGGGTGCGGCGATTGCCGTAGCCCGCAAAGCGTTCGGTGGGTCGGCCGCCAAATCCGAGGTGGTTGAGCAGTGCCTGAAAGTGGTCTGCCGCCCCCGCCAGGAGGGTCTTGCCGTCGCCAAAGTGAGCCATATAGCGGGCATAATCGGCCGTGGTGGTCGCCTCGCCAATCGAGATTCCCTGCTCCAACGTGGTCGTTTGTGGGGTTACACAACGACTTTCGGCCCCCACCAACGCCTCGACCAAGGAGGTGCGGGCGGGAAATTCGGGATCGGTACGGAATACGGTCTCGTGGAGCGGTGTGCTGTTGATGCGGTATTCGCCCTGCTCGATGGTGCGTCCCTTCGAGGGGTTGGCGGGCATCAAGAGTACCTTGTCGTAGCCCAGCTCGGCAAAGGGGGCCAACTCGTCGGCCACCCAGCCTCGCAGCACCGAGTCGGTCTTCTTGAAGAGGTGGGTATAGCGATATTGGCCTTGGCGCAGCGTATCGACCACCGCTTGGGCGCATTGGCGGGCCTCGGACTGCGGCATCGAGCGGGTGTCGGTGGCCAACACCGTCACCTCCGACGCCTCCGCTTCAGCGAGCCCCTCCCACGAGGTCGTGAAACGCACACGGCACCCCGCCTCGTGGGCCACACCGGCCACCTCGGCAGCTCCTGTGATGTCGTCGGCTACAACCAGAATACGCACCTTGCTCATCTGTTTCGGGCTTATTGCTTCTTGTTTTTTGCCATCAGGGCGGCATACTCGATCGACATCAACATCGCATCGGGGTTGGCAATGCCCTTACCTGCCACGTCGAAGGCCGTGCCGTGATCGACCGAGACACGGATAATCGGCAGGCCGAGCGTGATGTTTACACCCTTCACGGCCACCATACGTTGCGTCTGGCGATCCCACTCAAAGCCGCCCACCTTGAAGGCGATGTGGCCCTGGTCGTGGTACATTGCTACGCAGCCGTCGAACTGACCCGAGCGGGCACGCGAGAAGAGCGAATCGGGAGGTACGGGACCCTCGACGTTCCAACCACGTGCCTGCATCTCTTCGATGGCGGGGATGATTTCACGAATCTCCTCGTCGCCAAACAGACCGCCCTCGCCCGAGTGGGGGTTCAGGCCGGCGATGCCGATCTTGGGGTTGGCGATGCCGAAGCTCTTGCAGGCCTCCAGAATCAGCTCCGTGACGGCAATCACTCGCTCCTTCTTGGCGCGGTCGCAGGCCTCACGCAGCGAGACGTGGGTCGAGACGTGGATGACACGCATCTTGTCGTCGGCCAAGAGCATCGCATACTTCTTCGTATCGGTGTAGTGGGCATAAATCTCGGTGTGGCCGGCAAAGTTGTGGCCGGCAACGTGCAGCGCCTCCTTGTTGAGCGGTGCGGTCACCGTACCATCCACCTCGCCCTTCATCGCTAGCTCGATGGCCTTGCGTACCGCCTCAAAGGCGGCATTGCCGCACTGGGCCGACACCTCGCCATAGGCGAAGGTCGAGGGGTCGATGAGCTTCAGATCGAGCACATCGATCGTGCCCTGCTCGTACTTGGCCTCCTCGACTTGGGCAATCGAGCGCACCTTCAGCTCCACTTTGGCCGACTTTACACCCAACTCCATCATCGCAGCATCGCCCACCACCAGCGGACGGCAGATGGCATACGGCTCGGGCTTTGCGAGCGACATGGCAATAATCTCGGGACCCACACCTGCGGGGTCACCCATCGTAATGGCTAAAATAGGTAAGTTATTCATTGTTAGTAGAGTTCGTTATAGATGTTAATGGCATCCTCGCGCGTTACCTCACGGGGATTATTGACCAGCAGACGGGTCACCTTCATCGCCGAGTCGGCCAGCTCCTCGACCTTCTCACGGCCGATACCCAGCTCGGTCAGCGTTGCGGGGATTCCGCAGCGAGCCGAGAGGGCGGCAATCGCCTCGACACCCTTGCGGGCAGCCTCCTCGGTCGTCAGGCCCGTGCAATCGACCCCGATGGCGGCGGCGATGCGGGCGTGCTTCTCCCAATCGGACGACATATTGAAGCGCATCACCGTCGGCAGCAGAATGGCGTTGGCCAGACCGTGCGAGATGTGGTACTCGCCACCGAGCGGATACGACAGAGCGTGTACGGCGGCTGTATTGACCGGTGCCAGACACAGACCACCGTAGTAGCTGCCCAGCGAAAGGGCCTCACGCGCCTCGACATCCTTGCCATCCTTGACGGCACGCTCCAGGTACTTGGCAATCAGTTCGATACCCGCCAAAGCGTAACGATCCACCACCGGGTGGGCAAAGCGGTTGGTGTAGGCCTCGATGCAGTGCGTCAGGGCATCCATACCCGTCTCGGCGGTGATTTTGGCCGGTACTGTGAGGGTCAGCATCGGGTCGATGTAGGCGGCATCGCACAGCAGATAGGGGCTGACGAGTCCCTTCTTGAGCTTCTCGGCTCGATCCAGCAGGATGGCGTTGGGCGATACCTCGCTACCCGTACCCGAGGTGGTGGGCAGGCAGCCGCACCACAGACCACGCTCCTTAATCAGCCCCGTGCCGAAGCAGTCGGCCACCTGTTGCTTGCTCTTCACAAAGCAGGCAACCACCTTGGCCGTGTCGAGTACCGAGCCGCCACCGATGCCGACCACGCTGTCGGCACCTGCCTTGCGGGCCAACTCGATGATCTCGAGCACCTCGTCCAGCGCAGGCTCGGCGGTGATGCGGTCGAAGATGGTAACCTCGACCCCTGCACCCTCCAACTTCTCGATGGTCTGTGCAATGAGCGGACGAATCGGGGGTGCGGTCAGCAGAAACAACTTACGAAAACCGTGAGCGATAAACTCTTCGGAGAATCGCTCCATAGCCCCGCAACCGATAACGGTGCGTGCAGGCTGTTGTAAAGTAACCAATTTCATTGTTTTATCTTGTTTTAAGCCTGCTGCTTGCGCTCCTTCAGATAGCCGTAGATGGTCAGACTGTCGTCAACCTTCTTGGCGGGGAAGAGGTACGATGCGGCCCAACCCACGAAGAAGACAATCAGGTGGCTATAGACACCCAACATATATTTATGATGCGTGAAGTTCCAGGCGCCCAGGTCGAGCAGAATCTGCTTCTCGCCATCGACCATAAACTTCGACGAGGTCAGTACGGCATAGGCCGTGAAGAGGATGCAGGCAATCAGGCCGACCCACAGACCCTGCTTGTTGGCACGCTTCACCAACAAACCCAGCAGGAACAGACCCACGATACCCGACGAGAAGATGGCGTAGAGGCCGAACAACACACCGAGGATACCCTCACCGCCCCAGAAGGCGTAGATCGAGGCGATACCGATCGAGGCGACACCTGCCAAAGCCACAATCCAACGACCCAGCACCAGGCGCTGACGGTCGGTGCTTTCGGGCTTGAAGCGTACGTAGTAGTCCTGCACACCGATGGCTGCGAAGCAGTTCAGGTCCGAGTCGAGCGACGAGATGGCACCCGCCACCAGGGCCGAAATAATCAGACCCTTGACACCGATGGGCAGCTCGTGTGCAATAAAGAAGGGGAATACCTCGTCGGCCTTCAGCCCGGCGATGGCCTCCGTACCCTCAATCTGGTAGTAGGCGTAGAGGCAGGTACCGATGAACATAAAGAGGGTCCATACGGGTACGCTCGTGAGCACACCGATGTAGGCGGCACGCTTGGCCGAGCGGTCATCTTTGGCCGTCAAGTAACGCTGCACGATGGTCTGGTCGGTGCCATACTTCTGAATGGCGTAGAAGACACCGTTGATGGCCATCACCCAGAAGGTCAGCTCGACGAAGCTCCAATGGAACTCGCCCACATTGATCATATTGTCACGCATCGCCACCTCCCAGACAGCCGACGGACCGCCTTCGGGGGTGAAGAGCAGCAGGGCTGCACAGATGATGCCGCCCACGATGAGGATGAAGCCCTGGATGACATCCATCCAGATGACGGCCTCCATACCGCCAATCAGGGTGATGAACGTAACGGCAATGCCGATAATGATGATTACCAGGTAGATATCCCAACCCATAAACTGCGAAATGGCCAGCGATACGAGGAAGAAGACCGTGCCGAGCTTCGAGAAGTGGGTCAAGAGGAAGGCAATCGAGCCGTAGAGGCGGGCTCCAAAGCCGAAGCGACGCTCAAAATACTCGTAGGTCGAGAGTTTGATGGCTCGACGGAAGAGCGGCACAATAAACCAAATCATACCCACCAAGACGATGGGCACCATCAGCCCCTGCACCAACAGAATCCAGCTGCCTCCGTAGGCGGCACCCGGGTAGGCCAGGAAGGTCACCGAGCTGATGAGGGTGGCAAAGATGGACATACCGATGGCCCAGGCGGGAATCGAGCCGCCGGCGGCAAAGTAACTCTTCGTCGAGTCCTGCTTGTGCGCAAATTTCAGTCCGAAGAGCATCACAAAGACGATGCTGGCAATGACCAGCGCAATATCAATCCAATGCATAGTAAAGGTTGGTTAGTCGTTCGGGGGTTGGTTAAAGGTTCAGGTCGAAGGCCGAAATCTGCTCCTCAATCGAGGCATACTCTTCGTCGGAAAGCATTGTCAGCGGGGCGAACATCTCCTTGCCGCACAGCCCCTCACGGGCCATAATGCACTTCAAGGCGGCGAGCTGCTTGCCCAACGGACGACCTGCCTGATAGACCTTGGCCATACGATCCGTGAGCTCCTGCAGGCGGTTGGCCTCGGCCATATTGCCTGCCACGGCGGCCTCGTAGAGGGCTTGGAAGTGCTTCGGCACGAAGTTACCCGTCGAGGGAACGATGCCGTCGGCACCCAGCTCCAACGAGTGGGCCGACTGGGCTGCCCAGCCGCAGAAGTAGGTGAAATCCTCTCGGCTCTTGGCTACGGCGATGCACTGCTCCATACGCTCCAGGTCACGCTCCGAATCCTTCAGACCCACAATGTTGGGGTGGGCGGCCAACTTGCGCACCGCCTCGACGGGAATCGAGAGGTGGGTCGTAGCCAGGATGTTGTAGAGCATCAGCGGCAGCGGCGAGGCGTCGGCCAACGCCGTATAGTAGGCCACCATCTGCTCCTCCTCCAGAGCGTAGTAGGCGGGCAGCACGGCCACCGCCACATCGGCACCGGCCTCCTTGAACCCTTCAATCTGGGCAATCTGCTCCTTGAGGCACATACCCGTCACGCCGGCATAGATGGTGATGCGTCCTTGGGCCGTCTCAACCGCCTTGCGGACCATCTCGATACCCTCCTTTTGCGGAACGGAGTTACCCTCGCCGGTGGTGCCCATCACGAGCGTATCGACACCGGCCTCGACAAACGAGCGGATGATGGCGGCCGTAGCCTCCAAATCCACCGAGCCATTCTTTACGGGAGTGGCCATCGGCACCACTACACCCGCATATCGTTTTGCTGACATATTTCGTGTTGTTAGTTTTTTTGTTATGCTTTGCGGTGATTAGAGTTTCTTGGCAATCTCCTGAAGTACCTCCTCGTTGAGCTTGACCTGCACCATACCCATCGGGTGGAAGCGCATATCGTTGTTCACGGCGGCATAGATGATGGTGTAGATGCCGTTGCCCTCGGGAATCAGACCCAGCGGCGTGCGCATCGTGTGCCACCACTTCTTGACCTTCGTGTCGATGGGCAGGTAGTGGGCCTCGCTCCACTGGATGCCATCCTTCGAGAGGGTGTAGGCAATCATATTCGGGAGCTTCAGCCACTCCGGGCCACCGTCAAATACGGCGATGTAGAGGCCGTTGGGGAGCTGCGACACGATGGGGTTCTCCACAAAACGGGGGTGAATCGAGGTGATGGGGTTCAGCTCCTTCATGCGGGTGAAGGGGCCCTCCAGGTTGTCGGCCTCGGCCAGACCCACATACCAATGGGTCGGCTTGCCACCGAACGGATAGTCCTCCTTGGTTACATAGGGGTAGGCACCGCTGATGAAGCCGTACCACTTGTCACCCACCTGATAGGGGAAGAACGAGGCGACGCCCTGACGACCCTCCCACAGCTCCGAATCCAGACCCGGCTCGATGACGATGCCGCAGTCACGGTAGGGGCCACCGATGCCCTCGATGCCCTCTACGACCGACTCGCAACGCCAGATGCGGCCAAACGAGTGGTTGGGGGCAACGTCGAAGTCGCAGGTGTAGGCCAGGTAGTGGCCCTGCCAACGGTTCTTCTCCTTGTTGAAGATGGGCATATAGCTCCAGATGGCGGCACGACGGTCGTTCATCGGGTGGTCGTAGTGCGATACGGCATACTTACCGCTCGACTGGTAGAGGGTCGATTGACGCTCCCAATGGATGGCATCCTTCGAGGTCCAGTGGCCGATGCGGGTCTTGATGCGGTCGTAGTAGGCGGGCATACCGATCTCGCCGGCGCGCTCGGTGGGGAACATATGATAGGTGTCGCCCAACTTGATGAGCTGACCGCCCTCGAAACCGCCCTGAATGCCCTCCGTACCGGGCATACCCTCATTCACTACGGGGTCGTCCTGACCGCCAATCACCTCAAACAGCGCGGGTTTCTCCGAAAAACCCTCGATGACAAAGGCAGGGTAGTCCTCGCCCGAGTTTAACTCGGCATCACGACCCGAGAAGCGGGTTGCGGTCGTGGCACCCACGATGGCCACGTGGCCCTTCACATCGGCGGGGATGGTCAGTGTGTGGCGACCTGCACCGTAGCGGATGGCGTAGATATCCAACGCTGCCACCTCGGTGATGGCGATGCCGTTTTTCAGTACGGGAACCTCGTTCAGACGGCCTTTGCCCACCTCGAGAGCCTTCGCTGCCTCGGCCGACGTGGCGGCTACGAGCAGGTTACCGCTCTGCAAGAAACGCAGGTTGAGGGTCGCAGCGGCCATCTTACCCTCGTTGGTGAGGGGCAGACGCACACCCTCCAGACCGTCAAGCTCGGGGGCGATGTAGAGCACCGAACGGTCCGAGTTCGAATAGGGGTTGGTGTAGAGCGTCGTGCGCTGCTTGCTTTGGTCGGCGACCTCGTAGCGGGCCGTCTTCAGATGACTTGCAGCCGATGCCGAGAGGGCAATACCGAGGGCCGCAACAGCCGAAAGAATGTAGTTGAGGTGTTTCATATTGTAAAATTTTAGTTAGTTTTCGGTTTGTACAAAGTACAAAGATAAGATTTTTGGGCGAAAGACAAAAGGCGTTGTTAAAAAAATCATTTTTAGCTCCCACTTTTTCATTATTTCCCATAAAAGGGCTATCTTTGTACAAAATGTACAATCCCAAAAACTAACACAACGAATGAAAAAACAACTCTTTATGGCGGCCCTCGCACTCTTGATGTGCGGTTCGGCAGGGGCACAACAGGTCATCGAGGCGACCCCTTCGACCCTCGACGAGGCGGTGGCAACGCTGCGTAAGAGCGTCAAGCGTCAAAAGTCGGATGTCGAGTTGCGCCTTGCAGGCGGTCTGTATCAACTCTCGTCGCCGATTGTCATCGACGAGTCGCTGGGCGGCAAGAATGGCTACAAGGTGACCATCACGGCCAAGCAGGGCGAGCAGCCCATCTTGAGCGGTGGCGTGGCCGTTACGGGCTGGGAGCAGATTCACGGCAACCTCTACAAGGCCCCCTTCCACTCGGATAAGAAACTCCGTTCGCTCATCGTCGGCGGCAAGCGTGCCCGTATGGCCGGCACGAAGACCCCTATTCAGTCGCTGGGTGCCTATGGCGAGATCGAGATTACGGGCAACGAGTCGTGGGCTTTCGGTGCCGGTAAGACGGTCAAGGGCTTGCGCTTCAAGCAGAGCGGCGAGGTGTTGCCTTTCCGCAACCCTTCGGATATCGAGCTGATTCAGAACAACGTATGGACCGAGAAGATTCTCTGCGCCTCGAATGTCGAGAAGTGGGGCGACGAGATTGCCATCGAGTTCCAGCAGCCCTACTCGGCCATCCTCAATTCGCTGGCTTGGGCCGGTAAGACCAAGTACGAGGGGTCGTTCATCATCCGCAACGCCTTCGAGCTGTTGGATGAGCCGGGCGAGTTCTACTTCGACCGCGAGCAGCAGACGATTTACTATATGAGCCACGGCGAGAACCCCGCCGAGGTAGAGGTGGTAGCCCCCGTGACGGAGGGTCTGCTGCGCATCGAGGGCACGAGCTGCTCGTCGGTGGTGGAGAATGTTGAGGTGAAGGGGCTGACCTTCTCCTACGATACGTGGAACCTGGTCGATATCGAAGGCTCGCACGGCTTTGGCGGTATCCAGAGCCTCGGTCTGGCAATGAAGTATATCCCCGACGGCAACTGGCACCCCACCAAGTACAACAGCGTGGATGTGCCGCAGGCTACCATCGAGGTGAAGAATGCCCGTGGCATCCGCATCGAGCGCAACCGCTTTGAGCACCTCGGCTCGCCCGTGACGGTCAGCCTGGTGAACGATGTAACCGAGTCGCAGGTGGTGGGCAACTACTTTAACGACTGCCTGGGTAACGCCGTCAGCGTAGGCCACCCGCAGCACTACGAGATTGGCGATGGCGATCCGGGTTGCGTCTATCAGCCCGGTGTGGAGGGCCTCTGCACCGACATCGACGTGAAGAATAACTACGTGCGTAACGTATCGCTCGATTTCCGCCAGGTGGAGGGTATGGTGGGCTTCTTCGGCAAGCGCATCCGCTTCGACCACAACGACATCTACGGCACCCCCTATGGCGCCATTGCCTTGGGTTGGTGGTGGGGCAATGCCCGCATCCCCGAGTCGAAGAATGCCGGCGAGAACTCCATTAGCTACAACCGTTGCGGCCATACCCACACGATGCTTACCGACGGTGGTATCATCTATATGCTGGGTCGCCAGCCGGGGTCGATTGCCCGTCGCAACTACCTCTTCGATGGTCCTCGCTGCATCTATCCCGATGATGGTTCGTCGGGTTGGTTGATCGAGGAGAACTTCGTGGTGAGCCTCTTCCAGCTGTGGCTGCACATCGACTCGGACCGCAACTACGAGATCACGATGCGCAACAACCACGTGAAGGATAACCGCCTCTGCAACAGCGGTAACGGCACCACCATCGAGGGTACGAAGATCTATCGCAACATCCCCTTCGCTCCCGAGGCGCTGGCCATTCAGGAGGCATCGGGTCTGGAGGCCGAGTACAAGGACATCATCCCCTCGGAGGAGCCCGAGGCCATCATCGTGATTCCGTTGCAGGGTGCCAAGCGAAAGGCTATCTTCTAAAATTCAAAATGTAGAATTCAGAATTCAAAATTGAAGATACAAAAAGAGCGTCGAGTTTTTCGACGCTCTTTTTTTTGCACAGCTTACGGCGTAAGCCCAATTTTTAATTTTTAATCTTTCATTTTTAATTCTACTCCACGAAGGGGTCTTGGTGGGGCATCGGCCAGGTGGAGGTGACACGGCAACGTTTGCCCGTCTTTGATTTGATCTTCAGCTCCGTGATGCGGCCATCCTGCCAAGCCATATCAATCTCGTAGCCACCTCGGGCCACCAGACCGCTGATGCGACCTGTGCGCCATACCGCAGGCACGGCGGGCATCAGACGAATCTCGCCCTCGTGGCTCTGCATCAGCATCTCGCACACACCGGCCGTCATACCGAAGTTGCCATCGATCTGGAAGGGCGGGTGGGCGTCGAACATATTGGCATAGACGCCGCCACCCGACGACTGCATCGCCTCGGGACCAAACCCTACGGGGCGCAGCAGCGTGGCGATGAGCTTGAAGGCACGCTCGCCATCCAGCAGTCGGGCCCAGAGGTTGATTTTCCAACCGCTCGACCAACCCGTAGCCTCGTCGCCACGAATCTCGAGCGTCTTGCGGGCTGCGGCAAACAACTCGGGGGTGGCGGGGGTAATCTGGTCGAAGGGGTAGAGCGACACGAGGTGGGTTACGTGGCGGTGGTGAATATCCTCGTCCATAAAGTCTTTGTTCCACTCTTGCAGGCGGCCGAAGGCACCCACCTGGAACGGCAGCAGGTTTTCGAGGCGGTTGCGCAGCGTGTCGCACAGCGGCTTATCGACCCCCTTCAGTTCGGCGGCGGCGATGGTGTGCTTGAACAGGTCGCGAATCATCGACATATCGCCCGTCGAGCCTTGCGACACACCGCACGAAAGGTCGGTGCCGGGGACGATGAAGAGGTTTTCGGGCGAGGTGCTGACGGGGGTAATCCATCGACCCTCTTTGTCCTGAATCATCCAGTCGAGCATAAAGAGCGAGGCGTCACGCATCGTGGGGTAGGCCTCCTCGGTGAGGAACTTTTCATCGCCCGTGTAGGCGTAGTGCTCCCACAGGTGCGACGAGAACCAGGGGCCCATCATCGGCCAGAAGACCGTGGCGGCACCACCGTCGTTGGGGAAGGTCTCACGCCAAATCGAGCAGTTGTGGTGGCCCACCCAGCCTCGGCGGTGGTACATCTTGCGGGCCGTCTCACGCCCCGTCTCGGCACACTCACGAATCATATCGAGGAAGGGTCGGTGGCACTCCGAGAGGTTGGCCACCTCGGCAGGCCAATAGTTCATCTCGATGTTGATGTTGGCCGTGTAGCCGCAGTTCCACGAGGGGATGACGTCTTTGTTCCAGATGCCTTGCAGGTTGAGGGGCTGACCACCCTCACGTGAGCCGCTAATCATCAGATAACGACCATATTGGAACAGCAGGGTGACGAGTTGCTGATCCTTCGGAGCGCCCGTGCGGCGGTACTCCTGGGCAAAGCGCAGGATGCGCTGATCGGTCGGCAGCAGCTCGGCCTCGGGATCCGAGGGAAGGGTCAGCGAAAGACGCCCGAAGAGGGCTTTGTAGTCGGCTTCGTGGGCCGCCAGCAGCTCCTCGTAGCTCTTCGTGCGCACCCGCTTCAGGGCCTCCTCAGCCAGACGGGCGGCATCCAAACCTTCGGTCGAGGGGCTTTTGTGGGGGCCGTTGTAGCTGGTGGCCGACGAGAAGATCAGCACAATCTCCTTTGCTCCACGAATGCGGAGTTGGTCGCCCAAGTTCGTAATCTCGGCCTCCTTTTTATCGACACGTACCTCCAGGCGGCTCTCGAAGAACATACCCTTGCCCTCGATGTCGTCGCCATAGAGCACACGGGGCTTACCCGTGCGTGAGCCGTCGGGGTTGAAGAGGTAGGGGTGGCGCTCCTCGTGGCCCCACGCCTCAAAGTCGGAGTAGTTGCGTCGATCGACACGCCCGGGGGCCTGACCGCTCATCTTTACGACCAACTTCTTCGAGTCGATGGCCGTCTTGACGGGGTGGGGCGAGCTGAGCGAGAGGGCGATATCCCAACCTACGGGGCACTCGGTCGTCAGACGCATCACGATGACATTGTCGGGATGCGAGGCGAAAATTTCACGACGGAAGGCGTAGTTATCCTTCTCGTACTGCACGGTGGCCACCGAACGCTCCATATCGAGGTAGCGGCGATAGCTCTTGGCCTTGCCGCCACGGAAGTCGCGGATGTGCCAATCGCCCAGCGGCTGGTAGCACTCGTGCAGACGCCCCGTCCACTTCTTCAGCAGTTCGGCCGCCTCGAGGTGTTTGCCCTCCTCCAACAGGCGCACCATCTCGGGGTAGTGCTCCGTGATGTCCAGGTCGCTCCAGCGGCTCGAAGGCTCACCGCTGTAGAGGGTGTTGTCGTTGAGTTGCAGCAACTCCGAGTCGGCATTGCCGAAGATCATCGCACCCAGACGGCCGTTGCCGATGGGCAGTGCGCTGTTCCAGTCGGCGGCGGGGGCTTTGTACCAAAGTTTCATCGGGCCGGCCTCCACACGGTTGTGTGCCGTCGAGGGAAGCGCCAATAGAAGGGCTGCAAGCAGCGTGAAAAGGTGTCTCATTTTCGGGGTGTAAATTAGGTGTTTGTCATTTAAGTACGGCAAGATAGTGATTTTTTTCGAGAATTTGCCTATCTTTGTTCAAAATCACAACCTATGAAACGACTTCTAACACTCCTTTTGGCCCTGGTGACCCTTGGCGCCTCGGCCCAAACCACGCAGCCCATCCCGACCCGCAGCCAAGTGGGTGCCGATTGTCTCCCTACGGAGATTGCCCCCATCAAGGCCCCCTTCTATATGCCCCAACTCCAAAAACCCGAGTTCGCCGACCGCGAGGTGCGCCTGACACCCCCCGCCGAGGGCGAGAAGGTCACCCGCCTTATTCAACGGGCCATCGACCGTCTCTCGAAGCAGGGCGGTGGCCGTGTAACCCTCACGGCAGGTGATTGGTTTACGGGGCGTATCACGCTGAAAAGCAACGTCGAACTCCACACCGAGAAGGGCTGTACGGTGCGCTTCAGTGGCGAGGTGGAGGATTACCTGCCGGTGGTCTTTACCACCAATGCGGGCGTGGAACTCTACTCGCTGGGTGCCTGCATCTATGCCAATGGAGAAGAGAATATCGCCCTGACGGGTCACGGCCGACTGATTGGCCCCGCCCTCAATGGCTCGATTCGCTCGGGTCGTCCCCACAACGATGGCGAAATCTCGCCCGACACCCCCGTCGAGGAGCGCCTCTACGACGGCAAGCAGGGTCGTGGCCACCAGCTGCCCACCTTCTTCGGCCCCATCAACTGCAAGAATGTCTATCTGGAGGGTGTTTCGTTCGAGCAGACGGCCTTCTGGAACGTGGCACCGGTCTATTGCGAGAATGTCATCATTCGTGGCATTCGTGTCTCGTCGTTTGGGCAACCCTGTGGCGACGGTGTCGATATCACCTGTTGTAAATATGTGCTCGTGGAGTACGTAACGACCGACTGCGGCGACGACAACATTGCCGTCAAGGGGGGCCGCAACGAGTTCGGCCGTCGTGTAAATCGTGCCTCGGAGAATATCGTCGTGCGCCACTGCCTCTCGTTGCGAGGTATGGGTGGTCTGACGGTCGGTTCGGAGACGGCCGGTTGGATTCGCAACCTCTACGCCTACGACTGCGTCTGCGACGGTACCCGTGTGGGCATCCGCCTCAAGACCCGTCGCCCCCGTGCCGGTGGTGGTGAGAACCTCTACTTCGAGCGCATCCGCCTTGCCACCGAGGCCGAGGCCATCGCCTGGGAGATGCTCGGCACGGCTAACTTTGTGGGTGGCCTGGCCTCCCGCCTTCCGGCTCCGGCTCTGACGCCGCTGACCCCCTCGTTCCGCAACGTGGAGATTCGTGACATCGAGGTCGAGGGGTGCCGTATGCTGGTCTATGTGCAGGGTATTCCCGAAAATCCCGCCCGCAACATCCTTATCGAAAATGTGACGGCCGACACCCGTCGTGACGAGTCGCAGTCGGCCTATGGCCACTACAAACCCTCGCCCAAACCCTACGTGGTCGATATGATCGATGCCGACGGCGTGGTGCTGCGCAACTTCAAGGTCATCACCTCGAAGCCCGAACTGCGTGTGACCGATGTACGCAACCTGCGTCTGGAGCAGGTGCAGATCGAGGTCGATGGCGGTAAACTCAAGACCGAACTTTCGGGCGAAATGAATGACAATCTGGTGGTTAAGGATTGCAACTTTACCCTCTGACGGGATGGTGTTACAACGAAAAAGGGCTGTGCCAATCGCACAGCCCTTTTTGTATCTGTTGAGGTTGTCAGCTAACCCAGTCCGCCCTCGGCGGCCCACTCTTCGACGGCACGGATGTAGCGGTCGAGGGTCACCTCCATCGAGTCGTACGACTTGCCGCCTGCGGCATTCTTGTGGCCGCCACCCTCGAAGTATTTGCGGGCGAAGAGGTTTACGTCAATGTTGCCTCGCGAGCGCAACGAGATGCGGATGAAGTTGTGCTGCTCGATAAACATGGCCGACATCTTCACCTTCTTGATGGTGAGCGGATAGTTCACAAACCCCTCGGAGTCGCCCTGCTGGAAGCCGAAACGACGCATTTCGTGCTCCTTGAGCGACATATAGGCGACGTGGCCGTTGGCAATCAGCTCCATCTTGCGGTTGATGACGTAGCCAAACAGACGGGCACGGCCGGCGGTGTAGGAGTTATAGACACGGTTGTGAATCTCGGGGATGACGATGCCCCTCTCCAACAGCACGGCCACTGCCCGAAACAACTCGGGGGTGAGGTGCGAAAAGGCGAAGTTGCCCGTATCGGTCATCATACCCACATACAGCAACTCGGCCATCCGACGGGTCAGTCGCTCGGTGCCGAACAGGGCCACGATCAGTTCATAGACCAGGTAACAGGTCGAGGAGGCCTCGGGGTAGGAGAAGAGCAGTTCAAACTCCTCTTCGGGCGAGAGGTGGTGATCGATCAGGATGCGACGGGCCGTTTGGTTGGCGGCGATGGTATCGGAGAGGATCTCAAGGCGGGAGATGGCGTTGAAGTCGAGGCAGAACAACAATTCGGCCCGCTCGATGGCCTCACGTGCCTGCTCCTCGGCCTGCTTGAAGATGACCACCTCGTTGATGCGGGGCATCCAACTCAGGAAGTAGGGCGGGCGGTTCGGCACGATGCAGGTCACCGTGTGGCCCAGCCCCTCCAACACCTCGGCCCAGGCCAACGAAGAGCCAATGGCATCGCCGTCGGGATTGGTGTGCGAGACGATGACCACCTGCTTCGGAGCCTCGGTGATGAGGCTGCGTAACGCATCAATATCGGCCTTGTTGAGAGTCATATCGTTTGCAAATATAATAAAAAGGGGTCAAACTCCAAAATTTACCCCTCACGGTGGGTGTGGTACCAGCGGCAGAAGGGGGTGATGCCGCACGCCTCACACTTCGGTTTGCGGGCCAGACAGGTGTAGCGGCCGTGCAGGATGAGCCAATGGTGGGCGATGGGCAGGAGGTGGCTCGGAAAGTTTTTCGAGAGGGTTTGCTCGGTCTGCAACGGGGTCTTCGAGCGGTAGGTAAGACCGATGCGCTCGGCCACTCGAAAGACGTGGGTATCGACCGGCATCACCTCACGCCCCCACAGCACCGCACCCAGCACGTTGGCCGTCTTGCGACCTACCCCGGGAAGGCGTTGCAATGCGTTGAGGTCGTCGGGCACCTCGCCCCCGAACTCGCTGCAAATCATCCGTGCAGCAGCGGCCAGGTGTTTGGCTTTGTTGTTGGGGTAGGAGATCGAGCGGATGTAGCCGTAGATCTCCTCGGCCGAGGCTTCGGCCATCGCCTGTGGCGTGGGGTAGGCGGCAAAGAGGGCGGGGGTGGTCAGATTGACCCGCTTGTCGGTGCATTGGGCTGACAGTACCACTGCCACCAGTAGTTGCCAGGGGTTTTCGAAGTTCAGTTCGCTCTCGGCGGTGGGCATCTCACGACTGAAGTAGTCGATGATGCCTTGGTAACGCTCTTTGCTGGTCATTGGTCTATAGTTTTCGTAGTTTGGCATAGCGGGCCAACAGGGTTTTGCGTCCTGCCGTACCGAAGTCGATGGTGAGTTTCTGGTCGCCATTGGCCGCCTCGACCATCACAATCTCGCCCCGTCCGAAGAGGGCGTGTTCCACTCGGTCGCCCACGTGGAACTCACCTGCTGCCCCCGCCGGAGTGGCCGAGCGGTTGGTCGTGGGGTTTATGAGACGACGGGGAGAGCCGCCGAGGCGCTCGACACCACTACCCACCTCCGCATCGTATTGGGTGCGGGGATGGGGGTGCGAGGTGGAGGCGGAATGGTAGGGGTCGTTGGCACGGCTGAAATGCTGCACACGGCCCGACTCGCCATCCGAGGGTCGGGAGCCGCCATAGCCACCGCCATAGGTGCCACGTTCGCCACGCCCCTCCTGCTGGCGTTTCTGTTGGAAGCGGTAGTCGAAGCGGCGGCGCAGCTCGTCGATGGCCTGCACGCCCTCCTCGCTGGGGGTGGGAGCGGTGCGGCGGGCACGGAAATCGACCTCCGAGTCGATGTATTGGGGGTCAATCTCCTTCAAAAAGCAGCTCGGACGCGAGAAATCCATCTGTCCCCATCGGAAGCGCATCTCGGCATAGGAGAGCACGGCGGTGCATTTGGCACGGGTCAGGGCGACATAGAACAGACGACGCTCCTCCTCCAACCCTTCGGGCGACTCCATTGCTCGTTCCGAGGGGAAGAGTTTCTCCTCCACGCCGACAATATATACATATTTATACTCCAACCCCTTGGCCGAGTGGACGGTCATCAGCGTCACCTTGTTTTGGTCGTTGGGGTCGTCCGAGTCCATATCGGTCATCAGCATCACCCCCTGCAACCACTCCTCGACGGTGGCACGCTCCTCGGGGTCACGCTCGCCGTTGCGAATCTCGGCATCGCACCGTTCCTTGAACTCCTGCATCGAGTTCAACAACTCCTCGATGTTGGCCAGTGCCGAGCTGTTCTCGGGCGAGTTGGAGGCTCGGTATTGGGCCAGGATGCCCGACTTCGAGGCAATCTCCAGACCGAAGTCGTAGAGCTCCTTCTCGTGGCGGCCGAGCGAGAGCGAACGAATCATATCGACAAACTCGGTCACCTTGCGGATGATGGCTCGTTGGGTGGCGTCGGCGGGGGGCTCCTGCACCAATTGGTCGATGGCCTCCCACATCGAGCAGCCTCGTGCGGCGGCCAACTGACCGATGCGCTCGACGGTTGTGTCGCCAATGCCTCGGGCGGGGTAGTTGATGATGCGCTTGAAGGCCTCGTCGTCGAGCGGGTTGATAATCAGGCGAATGTAGCCCATCATATCCCGAATCTCCTTGTGGTCGTAGAACGACGAGCCTTTGTAGATGCGGTAGGGGATGCCTCGGCGGCGCAGGTTGTCCTCCAACACGGCCGATTGGTTGTTGGTGCGGTAGAGGATGACCACATCCGACCACGCATCGCCCGTCTCACGCACCTTGTCACGCAGCTCGGAGACGATCATTTCGGCCTCCTCACGGTCGGTGTAGGCACGCAGGATGCGGATCTTCTCGCCCTCGGCCCCCTGCGAGAAGCAGGTCTTCTTCATTCGGCGGCTGTTCTTCTCGATGACCGAGTTGGCCGCATCGACAATGGTGCGGGTCGAGCGGTAGTTCTGCTCCAACTTATAGACCTTGGCCGCAGGGTAGTCGTTCTGGAACGAGAGGATGTTTTCGATTTTGGCCCCTCGGAACGAGTAGATCGATTGGGCATCGTCGCCCACCACGCAGACACGGCCGTGCAGCTGCGAGAGGCGGCGGATGATGATGTATTGGGCGTAGTTCGTGTCCTGATACTCATCGACCAGGATGTACTGAAACAGCTCCTGGTACTTGGCCAGCACATCGGGGCACTCCTTCAGCAGGATGTTGGTCTGCAACAGCAGGTCGTCGAAGTCCATTGCACCGTTCTGCTTGCAGCGGCGGCAATACTCGGCGTAGATGTTGCCCATCTCGGGAATCTTGGCCATTCGATCCTCGGTGGCGTAGGCTGTTGTGGCCAGATAACGGGCGGGGGTGATGAGCGAGTTCTTGGCCATCGAGATGCGCGAGGCGATGACGTTGGGCTTGTAGCGGTCGTCGGGCAGCTGCATCTCCTTGAGGATGGTTTTCAGGAGGCTCTTCACGTCGTTGGGCTCGTAGATGGTGAACGAGGTGGGGTAGCCGATGCGCTCGGCATTCTCGCGCAGGATGCGTGAAAAGACCGAGTGGAAGGTGCCCATTCGGATGTGGCGGCTGTCGGGCCCCACCATCTGCTCGATGCGCTCACGCATCTCACGGGCCGCCTTGTTGGTAAAGGTGAGGGCCAAAATCGACCAGGGCTTCACCCCGTTGGCAATCATATAGGCGATGCGCGAGGTGAGCACACGGGTCTTTCCCGACCCGGCACCGGCGATGATGAGCGAAGGCTCTTCGAAGCCCACCACTGCAGCTCGCTGCGCCTCATTCAATCCACAAAGTATATCGTTTTGATTCATCTTCTCGTTGCTCGAAAACAGTTTGGACAAAGGTACGAAGAAAACAAGGTTCACCCTTCAGAATTCAAAATTATTTTTCAACAAAATGCTTGTTGCAAATTTTTTCCTATCTTTACCCAATAAAACCGCTTCTGCCGAATGAAACCCTCGACCCAAACACCTGCTTCGTCTGCCCCAAAAAAGCGCCTGAAACGAGGATGCTTGTGGGGCTTGTTGCCGCTGCTGCTTATCGTGTTGTGGCTGGGCTTTGCAGGGGGCGGAACAGCGCCGAAAAGCCCCGAAGAAAAGATTTATCGGGTGGGCGATTTCTACGACGATGGCCAAAAGCAAGGTGTTGTGGTTGAGGTCTTTGCCGATGGCAAGTCGGGCAAGATGATGAGCCTTACGCAAGCCCATTTGCGGTGGGCTGTCGAAGCGGAAACCGCCACCGGTGCCACCGACCCGACCAATGGTCAAAACAATCAACGTTGCATTGAGCAGATGGCCGATTGGCGCACCGCTTACCCCGCCTTTGCTTGGTGTGCCGATCTGGGCGAGGGGTGGTATCTGCCCGCCGTGGAGGAGGTTAAGCGGTTGAAGATGGATCGTGAGACTTGGGTCAAGGTGAACGAGGTGTTAAAGGCCAAAGGGGAGGAGATGATTGCCGATTTCTATTGGTCTTCGACCGAGAGCACTGCTTCGGAGGCGTGGTACCTGATGCGTCAAAACGGCTTTACTCGGGAACGCGCCAAGACGAACTATCAGTTTGTTCGGGCCTTTGCCACTTTTTAAGCCGAAATTTTGTATATTTGCCACAAAACTGACCCCAACCGATGCAATACGACGTTTTTATCAGCTACTCACGCAAGGATATTGCCGCCGCCGAGACCCTCTGCCGAGCCTTGGACGAGGCGGGTGTGAACTATTGGATCGACCGCAATATGCACGGCTCGGTCAATTTCCTTTCCGAAATCACCCGCTACATCCGCAATGCCCAGGCGGTCCTGTTTATCGCTTCGGACAACTCGGCCAAATCGGAGTGGACCCAGAAGGAGATTCTCTACGCCCTCAAACACAAGAAGACCATCATCCCCTACCGCCTCGGCAAATTCCATTTCGAGCAGAACGAAGAGTTGGATTTTGTCTTCACGAACGTGCATTGGATTGACTCGTTGGAGGCGGTGGTCGATACCCTGCAAAAACTCGGCTTGACCCACCAAAAACGGGTTGTTCCTCCGACTCCTCCGACCCCTCCACAACCCACCGAACCCCGCCGCCTCAAATGGCTGTGGGCCTTGGCCTTAATGCCCCTGTTACTGATTGGTCTATGGTTTGGTTTCGTTCAAGAAGAGAATACGAACATTATCGATGATGGCAAAGGGCGTAATGGCGTCTATCAGGTGGGCGATTACTACGACGATGGCACCAAGCAGGGCGTTGTTTTCGAGGTGGACGAGTCGGGTCGCCACGGAAAAATCGTAGGTCTAAATGAAGTGAAACTGCAGTGGTGCACAGATGATGCGTTAGTTCTAACCGGGGCAAAAGACAAGGATAATGGCAGAAATAATCAAGTTTGCATTCAGCAGATAGCCGATTGGCGCACCAAATACCCCGCCTTTGCGTGGTGCGCTGACCAGGGCAAGGGGTGGTATCTTCCGTCACTCAATGAGGTGAAGACAATTTATCGTGTGAAAGATAAGGTAAATAGAACGCTTGAAAAGATGAGCAGCGATAAAATTCAAATATATTGGTATTTGTCGTCCACAGAGAAGGATGAGTTTTGCGCGTGGGGTGTCGGTATGGATGGCGGGTACACCAGCAGCTACGGTAAGTACGGCAACGGCTATGTGCGCGCCGTCTCCGCTTTTTAACAATTAGGCTTTCGGCTTTTTTATTCTATTATCGGCTCTGCTTGTGGCAGGGCCGATGTTTTTGTGGGGTGAGCGTTGATTTTTAACCTTTTTTGCAATAAATTTGCATCTTCGTACGTTTCACCTTGGTGAAACGGCTCGCCACGCCGCAGTTGCGAGCGTCATTCTGAGTGAAACGAAGAATCATTTTCAGCCAAGGAGCATTGGTAGAGATTCTTCACTGCGTTCAGAATGACGAAATGACGGAACGGCAAAATACCCCGCAGGCATTGGGTCAGCCACGGCAACCCTCGGTCGTCAGCGCAACCAATGGGAGCGAAGCGACCAAGCCCCTGCCTGAGGCGGCCGCCTAAGAGGCGGTTCCCTATGCCTTTGCGGACAAAAGGAAATCCCACGCCGTCCGACGGGCGGCAGTCAAGTCCCCCTCTCGAGGGGGATTTAGGGGGTGGATGAAAACAGAAAACGACGCCACCGGCGGCGAGCACAGCGATAATTAAAGAGATAAGGATAAACAAAATATAAACGTAAATTCGAACTACTATGTCAGAACTCATCAACATCAAAGAACTCAACGAGCGCATTGAGCGTGAATCGGTCTTTGTAGATACCCTGCGTACCGAAATGGGCAAGGTCATTGTGGGCCAGCAGCACCTTATCGATACGCTTTTGATTGGTCTGTTGTCGAACGGTCACATCCTGTTGGAGGGTGTGCCGGGATTGGCCAAGACGTTGGCCATCACCACCTTGGCCAAGGCCGTAGATGCCGACTTCTCGCGCATCCAGTTCACCCCCGACCTGCTGCCTGCCGACCTGCTGGGTACGTTGATCTACTCGCAGAAGACGGAGGATTTTCTCGTGAAGAAGGGCCCCGTGTTTGCTAACTTCGTGCTGGCCGATGAGATCAACCGTTCGCCGGCCAAGGTGCAGTCGGCTCTGCTGGAGGCGATGCAGGAGCGTCAGGTGACGCTGGGCGACGAGACCTTCCCGCTGCCCCAGCCCTTCCTGGTGCTGGCCACGCAGAACCCCCTCGAGCAGGAGGGTACCTATCCGCTGCCCGAGGCGCAGGTCGATCGTTTTATGTTGAAGGCCAAGATCTCCTACCCCAACAAGCAGGAGGAGCGTGATATTGTCCGTATGAATTTGGCCGGTGGCGGTATGCCCGAGGTGAAGAAGGTCATCTCGCCCGAGGACATTGTGAAGGCCCGCAAGGTGGTTGAGGATGTCTATATGGACGAGAAGATCGAGAAGTACATCGTCGATATCATCTTTGCCACCCGCACCCCGAAAGAGTACAATCTGGATCGTCTGGCTTCGCTCATCGCCTACGGCGGCTCGCCCCGTGCCTCGATTTCGCTGGCCAAAGCGGCTCGTGCCTACGCCTTCATTCGTCGTCGTGGTTATGTAATCCCCGAGGATGTGCGTGCCGTATGCCACGATGTGCTGCGCCACCGCATCGGTCTGACGTATGAGGCCGAGGCCGAGAACATCACCTCGGAGGAGATCATCACCGAGATTCTGAACAACGTAATTGTCCCCTAACCGATGCAGCAGACCGAGAACGATATTCTGAAGCGGGTCCGCAAGATTGAGATAAAGACACGAGGCCTTTCCAACGAGATCTTCGCCGGAAAGTACCACACGGCTTTTCGCGGTCGCGGTATGTCGTTTTCCGAGGTGCGCGAGTACCGGGCCGGTGACGATGTGCGTGACATCGACTGGAACGTGACGGCTCGCTCACGCAAGCCCCACATCAAGGTCTATGAGGAGGAGCGTGAGCTGACGATGATGCTCTTGGTCGATGTGTCAGCCTCCCGCCTGTTTGGTACTACGGAGCGTATGAAGCAGCACCTGGTGGCCGAGATTGCCGCCGTGTTGGCCTTCTCCGCCTCGCAGAACAACGACAAGGTGGGGTGCATCTTCTTCTCGGATCGGGTGGAGAAGTTCATCCCCCCGAAGAAGGGTCGCAGCCACATCCTGACCATCATTCGCGAGCTGTTGTCCTTCAATCCGACCTCGAAATGCACTTCGCTCTCCGAGCCGGTGCGCTTCCTCACGAACGTGAACAAGAAGCGTTGCACGACCTTCATCCTTTCGGACTTTTTGGTCAGCGATGCCGAGTCGGCCGAGCTGGACGATGCGCTGAAGATTGCCCGAGGCAAACACGACCTGGTGGGCATCCGTGTCTATGACCCCCGTGAGCGGGAGCTGCCCGATGTGGGGCTGATTGCCGTCGAGGATGCCGAGACGGGCCAAAAGCTGCTGTTGGACAGCTCGTCGCGCCGTGTGCGTGAGGGGTACACCGAGTTGTGGAATGCCCGTAGCGAGCGCATCTTGCAGATTCTGAAGCACAACCGCATCGACACGGCCGAAGTGACGACCGAGGGCGACTATGTTACGGAACTCATCAAACTCTTTAAGCAACGATGAAACGACTTCTCTTACTGCTGTTGGCACTGCCCCTGATGCAGTCGCTTTGGGCCGATACGCCCGTAGTGCGGGCCCGTGTCGAGCCGGACAGCATCTTCATTGGCGACCGTTTCGACTATGTCATCGAGATCGATAAGGATTTGGTGCAGACGACCCACTTCCCCACCTTCAGTGCCAAAGACGGAATGGTGGAGTTGGTCGAGGAGCTGCCTGTCGATACCCTTAAGCGGGATGGCCGTCGCCTGCGTATCGCCAAACGCTATCGCCTGGCCGCCTTCCAGGAGGGACTCATCAATATGGGTGCTGCGGGGGTGGTCTATGCCGACAAGAACATTGTCGATACCCTCTACGCCGCCGATTCGGTCTATCTGAAGGTGGCCACCTTCCAGATCGACTCCACCTCGCAGTCGATTTTCGACCTTAAACCGCAGCAAAACCTCCCCTTCAAGGTGGCAGAGATCAAGAGCTACCTGCTGTGGGGTTTGTTGGCGTTGGTGGTTTTGGTGGCGCTGCTGGTGGCCCTCGACCACTACCTCAAGGCACGTGGTCGTCGCCTGGGCGATCTGTTCAAGCCCGCTCCGCCCCAGCCGCCCCACGTCATCGCCATTGCGGCGCTGGAGGCACTCCACCACCAGAAGCTGTGGCAGAACAACAAACACAAACTCTACTACTCGCTCCTGACCGAGATTTTGCGTACCTACATTGATGGTCGTTGGGGCGTAAGTGCGATGGAGATGACCTCGGACGAGATTATCGCCGCAATGCGCTCGGTGGAGTTGCCCGATAAGGCTCGTATGGACCTCACGGCCATCCTGCGGGATGCCGACCTGGTGAAGTTTGCCAAGTTTGCCCCCGAGGCCGAGCAGAACGAAAACGACTATCAAAAGGCCTACTACTTTGTCGAGGAGACCAAACCCGAGGAGGAGAATCCCTCGGCCGAGGAGGGCCCGTTAAGTAAAACCGAGAAGTGATGCGAAAGATAGTTTTCACGTTGATAATGACCCTCTTGTCGCTTCCGCTTGTGGCGCAGCAACTGCCCGAGCGACGTGCCGTGCGCAAGGGTAACCGCCTCTACGACAAGCAGCAGTACGAGCAGAGCATCGAAAGCTACCAGGCGGCCCTTGAGGCTGCCCCCACCCAGTGGGAGGCCCTCTACAACCGAGGCAATGCCGAGCACCGTATGGAGCGTTACGAGGCTGCCGAGAAGACCCTGCAGGCTGCCGCTGCCGACTCGTTGCAGACGGCCGAGCGACGTGCCGAGGCCTACTACAATTTGGGCAATACGCAGTTCAAGCAGCAGAAACTCAAAGAGGCCTTGCAGAGCTACAAGCAGTCGCTTATGTTGCGCCCCGACGATATGGAGTGCAAGTACAATTATGCCTATACGAAGAAGTTGTTGGAGGATCAGCAGCAGAATGGCGGTGGCGGTCAGGATAATCAAGACCAAAATCAGGACCAAAACCAGAATCAGGATCAGCAGCAGAATCAAGACCAGCAACAGCAAGGTCAGAACGACCAACAGCAGCAGGGTCAGAACGATGAGCAACAGAACGAGGACCAAAACCAACCCGAGCAACCCGAGCCGAACGAGGGGGATGAAGAGGAGCGTGAGGGTCAGCCCCAACAGCCTCAAGAGGGCATTTCGGAGCAGGAGCAGGCCCAGATTCTCGATGCCATCCAGGCCCAGGAGGATCGCACCCAAGAGAAACTCAAAGAGAAGCAGGGTGTGGTTGTTCGCGGCTCAAAAAATTGGTAATTTTCGATTTCTATGCGGCACCTTTCGCACTTCGCTTGCCGACCAAGCGGTCACATACGCCGTGTATGCTCCCGACTCGGTCGTCTGCACAAAGCACAAAAGTTGCACGCCTAAAATCAAAAATGGAATAAGGTATAATTGAAGAGGTAATTTTTAATCTTTAATTTTTAATTCAAAAAAAATATACGCTGATGCACTTTCAAGCACCCTATTTTCTTTGGTTGTTGCTCCTGCTGGTGCCGATGATCGGCTACTATGTGTGGCGCACGTTGCAGGGTGGGGCCACCATCCGCCTCTCCTCGACCGAGGGGCTGGGCCGTTTGCCTCGCACCTGGCGCTACTACCTGCGTCACCTCCCTTTTGTGATGCGAGTGGGGGCCTATGCCCTCCTGGTGGTGGCGATGGCCCGTCCGCAGGATGTCGAGCGATTGTCGCACACCAACACCGAAGGTATCGATATTATGCTCTCCATCGACATCAGTGGCTCGATGTTGGCCCGTGACTTCACCCCCGACCGCATCACGGCGGCCAAGGAGGTGGCCGGCTCCTTCATTGCCGACCGCTATGGCGACCGTCTCGGTCTGGTGGTCTTTGCCGGCGAGGCCTTCACCCAGTCGCCCCTGACCACCGACCAGAGTACGCTGCAAACCCTTCTGGGGCGCATCCGCAGCGGCATCATCGAGGATGGTACGGCCATCGGTAACGGTCTGGCTACGGCCATCAACCGCCTGCGTGAGAGCGAAGCCAAGTCGAAGGTCATCATCCTCTTGACCGATGGTGTGAACAACCGAGGTTCGATTGCCCCCAAGACGGCAGCCCAGATTGCCAAGGCGCAGGGCATCCGTGTCTATACGATTGGTGTCGGCACCGAGGGGATGGCCCCCTATCCGGCGATGGATATGTTTGGCCAGATGACCTTCGTGCAGCAGAAGGTCGAGATTGACGAGAAGACCCTCACGGCCATTGCCGAGGAGACGGGAGGTCGCTACTTCCGTGCCACGGACAAGGCCAAGCTGAAGGCCATCTATGATGAGATTAACCAACTGGAGAAGTCGAAGGTGGAGGTCACCGAGCGTGTCCGCTACCACGAACTCTTCGTGCGCTGGCTGCTGGGGGCGATTGCCCTCTTGGTGGCCGAATTTTTGGTCCGCACGTTACTCCTGAAACGAATACCGTAACGCTATGTTTCGATTTGCACACCCCCACTACCTGTGGTTGCTTCTGCTGATTCCGACGTTGGCCCTTCTGTTTGTGTGGGCCGCCTATCGTCGTCGCCGCCGCCTGGAGCGTTTTGGCACGCTGTTGTTGGTTGAGGAGCTGATGCCCGCCGTTTCGCAGGGCCGCATTGTGCTGAAATTCATTCTTTTCGAGCTGGCACTGACCTGCCTTGTCTTTGCTGCGGCCCGTCCGCAGTTCGGCTCGAAGCTATTGGAGGAGAAGGCCGAGGGCATCGAGATGATGCTCGTTGTCGATGTCTCGAACTCGATGCTGGCCGAGGACTTTGCCCCCAACCGCCTGGAGCGCACCAAATACGCCATCGGCAAGCTCTTCGAGGGGATGAAGCAGGACCGTGTCGGCCTGGTGGTCTTTGCCGGCGAGCCGAAGGTGCAGTTGCCCATCACGTCGGACTACCGTATGGCCAAGGCCTTCGCCCAAAAGATTGACCCTTCGCTTGTTACGGTGCAGGGTACGGCCGTTGGCAAGGCCCTCGAACAGGCCCTTCTGTCGTTCAGTTCCGATACGGCCGACGAGGGGGCACACAGCCGTGTGATTGTCCTCATCACCGATGGCGAGAACCACGAAGATGACGCCCTGGCCGTTGCCGAGCGTGCCGCTCAGATGGGTGTAAGCATCTATACCATCGGCATCGGAACGCCCGAGGGTGCCCCCATCAGCATCGGTGGCGACTTCATCCGTGACGAGAAGGGCGAGATGGTCGTATCGAAACTCAACGAGGAGATGTTGCGCAAAATTGCCGACATCACCGATGGCCTTTATGTCCGTTCCAGCCTCAAATCAATCGGTCTTGACGAGATTGTCGAGCGCATCGAGGAGATGGAGAAGAGCGAGCTTTCGACCATCCGTTTCGAGGAGTTCGACGAGCAATACCGTTGGCTGGTCATCATCGCCGTTGTGCTGCTGCTCATCGAGTTTGTTCTGCTCGACAAGCGGAATCCGTTGTTGGCTCATCTAAACATCTTCCGCGAGTAGATTTTCGATTTTATGCGGAACCTTCCGCACTTCCCTTGCAGGCCCCGAATGGGACGTACGTCAAGTACTACCCATCCGGGGCTTACTTTACGAAGTGCGAAATCTTCTCGCCTAAAATCAAAAATCGGGGGTGGGGGTGAGCGATAAAGACCTTAAAGATTTTAATGATCTTAAAGAGCTTAAGGTTTTAGGTCAGCATCTTTATTCTCCTTAATCTCTTTATCTAATTTTGAATTCTACATTTTGCATTTTGAATTACAAAAAAAGCGCCCCAACCGCAAGGTTGAGACGCTTTTTAGTTTGCAGCCCCTATAAGCCGGGTTCTGTTGCTGTGCCGAGGACGATTTCGAAAATGTAGCAACCCGAAGTCGCTGAAACCGAACCATCATTACAGCCCCCTGTCATTTATCTACGACGGCGCTCTCACGCCGCCTCCAGCAACCTACCCCCCGACATTGGACGAGCAACCCTTAATTGTCGGTATACATGGTCTTGCAACCCACGGGATGTACTGACCGAGTGACATTGCTGCCCTCGCGGTGGGCTCTTACCCCACCTTTTCACCCTTACCTCGTCGCAGATGAAACACGAAGAATCTCCCAACGGGGCGGTTATTTTCTGTTACACTTGCCATAAGCTCACGCCCATCAGGCCGTTAACCTGCGTGGTGCTCTATGTTGCCCGGACTTTCCTCCCCCAACTCGACGTTGGCAGCGACAGAGCGGAACTGCGGTGCAAAGATACAAAAAATGCAGAAATTAGCCACCTTACCCCCTCGGCTTTTCAACTTTTTGATTATCTTTGCTTAAGATAATCAATTATTCCGTATCTGATTGATACACAAATAGCGAAAGCTATGATAGAAAATTATTGGTAACGATTTGGTGACTTTAGGATTACACCAATCTTCTGCGTTATGCTTTGTCAAACAACTCTAATACAAAAGTAGCCAAACTTCTTAATAGAGCAAAGCGTTTGGCTACTTTTTAAACTATATCTTATTAATAATCCATTTTCCAGAGTTTCCGCCTTCACGAATCAATATGCCTTTTTCTCGTAATAGATCTGTTATCTTTCTAACTTGGCGTTCACTGATTTTCAATCGTCTAGAAAGTTCTGCTCTTGAAATTGACGGAGTTTTCTTTATTGCCTCTAATAGTTTCTCTTCGTCCGTTGGAACGCTTTGGAACGCTGTTGGATCATCGTTGGAACGCCTTGGATCACCTTCTTCATTTACACGCCAAATGACAACTCTAAAATCTTCTTCTTGATAAAATCCCGGAGTTTTCAGCCCATACTCGCGACATTTGTTTATGATATCTTCTGTTCCTGTACCCACCTTTTCAATATAACCATTCCAATACATAGGGTCGGCAAGTAGCGGATTAGCAGGTAAAGATTTATGAGGGCCGTGCAATTTCTGTACTGTCAATCCATATGGCAATGTGCCGGGATTCCAAACCTCAAGTCTGTCACGAAACAACATTACCTGAACACTGGCATTACTTGTGTAATCCCTATGACATACAGCATTTACTATGGCCTCCTTGACAGCATCAATAGGCAATTCAGGACGTGTCGGTATATCCGCTTTCTCTCCTTCAGCACGTGTTCCGACCCAATTATTGATGCGGCTCATTACAAAACTCGTGGCTTGGTCAACAAGTTCAAACACATCGCCTCTGTATATCTGATATGCAGGCATCGGCTTTTCCACAACATTTCCATAGAACTGCACACATTTAACTTCAGATGTAATGAAATATTTTTGTGGTTTCTTTCCAAACAGCAGAACTGCCGCATTTGCCAATCTCCCTTTATCATCTATCAAATCAAGATGTGTGAGCAATGATACAGGCGATGTTTCAACAGGAAGAGGAAAATTACGCTTTGAACGTGCCATATGGATAAAATTCTTCATCTTATCCTCATCCAAATCTTCCAATGTTGCTCCATTGTCATTAGAAGCATCGAACGGTCGCCAGCGGATATATTCCTTTTCTTCCAAATAGCGGATTAATGAAGCATATACAGAAGTTCGCAATCCATCAATATCCACAAAGGTTTTGCGTACAATATCACATTCTACTTTTCGGATTAAAGCAGTCTCTTTCGGATGTCTTTTCTCCTCTCCAATACTCTTAATGTATATTAAACGACTTTTATGAAGTTTTGCTGCCAAATCATACTCGCGTTCTGTCGGAGAAACACCCTCTTCATCTTCATATCCATAAAGATTGCCATATAGTCCCAAATAAATATCGCAAAGTTCCACCTCCTTTAAATAGACGTGGCTTGTAGGGTATTCATTCGCAGGAACCTCCTCAAAGATGAATGGCTCAAAGAACTTGCCCAGCAGAACATCTGTTCGGATATAAAGGCAAAGCATAGCTCGTTCTTCTGCAAACTCACTTTGAACACTGCTTATAAATATTTTTATTCGTTTCATATAGCTACATCATTCTTTACTTTAAATAATCCTTGTACTCAGTTCTTAATTTCTGCCCAATCTCTGCAATTATATATACTTGATTATCTATAGCATCTGCTAACATGTGAGACGCTTTTACTCTTTGTTCATGCAATGCTACACATAATTGCTCTGCAAATTCAGAAGGCTCAATAGTTGCGATTTTATGACCAATTTCAGCAACGAGAGTAAGCAACTTATTTATGTGGTTCATAGATTCTCTACCATGATATTTCTTTTCAATATCAGAAAAATCATAGTATAGATAAATGGAATTCAAACGGTTTTCTGCTTCTTGAAACAGTTTGTTTGACTTCATACAAGCTACTTGTATCTTTTGCACTGTGATAGGGCTACAATCTTTGTCATATTCCTTCAGTGCGGTTTGAAGCATATAATACATGTCAAGAGTTTCTTGATACCATGACATAGCTTTCTCAACTACTTCCAATTTGCGTTGGAATACCAAAGAACGCAATTCTCGTTTATGCTTAACGCTTTCTGAGATTGCATTAATGATGGCTTGTATTATTATTGTAACTAACGAGCCTATTAAACCTGCTGTAATATATTGTTCCATAATGCTGGCTAATTTGTTTATATTGTTGTACGAATGGAGATGTTTTTATCAAATGAAGTCAGTACAACCTCATTTATAGAAAAACAATCCTCTATTTTAACAACAGGCCTTTTACGATTTGTAAAATCATCATCAAATTCTTTTTCTTTGTCTTCTGTATACATTTCTTTATGTAATACCGTTGGTAATTGTTTAAAAAGAGTTTCCACATCAATATATGATAGTTTTATTCCTTTTTCTTTAACCAATGTAGATATTTTAGAATGAATAATATTGCCTATATATGACACTACGACGTCTTCTCCATCACGCAAACCTGAAGCCTCGTAAATACCCAATGGATTTACAATTTGATATTCTGCTTGAAAATCTACTAATATATTGTATGGTATATAAACTCCATTTTCATCTTGATTTCCATAAAATGAATGAGCATTAAATTGAGAGTATTTCTTTCGAATATCAACCTTGTCAAAAACATCAATAAATGGTATTTTCCAATACAATCCCGCTTTTGTTCTCCATTTTATTGGATAACCCAAGCGTTTTTTTATAATAGCCTGACCTTTATCACATACAGTACAACAAATTAGCCTTTCCCAAAATAGATTTATCAGTTGTACTATAAATTTCCCAAATTCAAGAGGTTCCATTCCTTGAAAATTTTATTATTTCAATCTTGTATCGTTACTAATTTTCCGTTTTCGAAATAAAGATATCTTCCACTATACACCCATTGTTCATATATTGTTGAAGCTGTGGTAGTTCTGTTTATACGTGTCGGATTGCCTATTGCATCAATACACTGTTGCTTTGTCATACCTATAATGATTTTTCCTTGAAGAATCAAGTTGCCATAATATTCGCCATATCTTGCAAGTATGTTCGCTTTTCTTTCGCTCTCTCTCTTTGCTGCCTCCTCGGCTGCTTTTGCAGCTTTAGCTTTAGCTTCGGCTCTTAACTGATTTTGCACAGCCTGATATTTATGAAAGTCCTCTATGGATAAAAATTTTTCACGTTTCCATTCTTTCAATTGCAAGAGTTTTGAAGCAAAAATATAATATTTACCATATTCCTCATTCTCTATATTTAAAATAACCCTATTATCGCAATCTCCAAATTCCAATTTTCCTGGTAGTACTAGTACATCAGTACATTTCCAAATACTATTACGGGGTATCTTTTTTGTCAAATTTCGTTTTGTATTATAATCCATGAATCTATCATGATCGATGGAACTAAAATGGTTGTGGATATCAAACTCTTCATCTTTATGTATGTAAACCAGTTCTTTCCCGAGATACAACTGTTTTATCTTTTCAAAATAACCAAGAGACACCCAAGCAAAATCTGCCATCCATTCATAATCCGAATCTACATACAATATAATGGAATTATGCGGATTGCTTTCTTCTTTTAAATAAAACGTACTCCCAGAAACAGAGTCTACAACAAATGTCTTATTTTCTAATTTTGCTATATACTCTCCATTCCTATAGCTTTTAATACTACTATATTCTCCACCATATTTAAAAAAGTTAGAATAATCAGAGGATGAAATACTCACAATTTTTTGCCCTATTAAGTGCTTAAAACGGTCGTTATACTCAACACCTTTCATCCTATCAACATTAGTCAAACTGTCATAAGTGAATATAATCTCTTTTTTTTCGTTCTCGGGCATTTGTGCCATTTTTATTTGAGAAAAAACTGACACAGCGGAAAGATTAGTAAAAACCAACAAACTTAATAATACCTTTTTCATAACTAATAACGTTTGTCATTAGAGAATCTTCATATTTATTAAACACTGTACATCAACCTCTAACAAAGTTGCAATCCTCACAAGTGTAGCCAAATCTGGTTGAGCCACATTTGAACACCATTTAGATACTGTTGATGGATTTTTCCCTAATTGCTCTGCCAACCATTTGCCTGTACGTTTCTTTTCTACAAGCACTATCTTAAGACGATTTATATCCTCCATTATAATCAATCTATTGAATTTAACGCAAAGGTATTTATTTTATCGAGAATAAAAGAATAGTAGCCAAGAAAAATTTCCAACTTACTAATTCTTTCGACTTCGGAGGGAGAAGTTCGCGGAATGCTGCAAGGTTTTCGGGAGTAACCCGAAAGATTTTGAGTAGCTCAAAACATACCTTGCTGTGTTCGGAAGAACACAAGCCTTTTGAGCAACATAGTAATGTATAAAGCTGTTCAAAAGACATTGTGCTGTATGCAATCAAGAATTAAAGTAACGGTATAGTAACGAAACTCTGTCATTTCTTGGCTTTTCGTTGGCTTTTGATGGCACTGCAACATATTGGCAAATACTGTTAAATCGCTAACAGACAACATTCTTTCCCTGTTTTGCACTCACTTTCGATTCTTTGTTGTATCTTTGCGATAAATAACCTAAAACCTAAGAACCAATGAGACACTTTTACACACTGCTGGCCACTGTGGTGGCTTTTGTCATGGTGGGTTGCAGCTCCTCGACGACCGAGCCGACGGCCACCTATCTGAATCCCATTCTGGGTGGTGACTATCCCGACCCGACCATTATGCGCGAGGGCGAGGATTACTATATGACCCACTCGGCCTTCGACTACCAGCCCGGCCTGGTGGTCTTCCACTCGACCGACCTGGTGAATTGGGAACCGATCAGCTACGCCCTGAAGACCTACCTGGGGTCGGTTTGGGCCCCCGACATCTGCAAATATGGCGACAAGTACTACATCTACTTCACCGTGGCACACCCTACGGGCCGTATGAACTTCGTCACCTACGCCGACTCGCCCTATGGCCCTTGGAGCGACCCCATCGACCTGAAGGTGGGCAACATCGACCCCTGCCACGTGGTGGGCGAGGATGGCTCGCGTTGGCTCTTTATGTCGGCTGGTAAGCGTGTCCGCCTCACGGACGACGGTCTGGCCATCCTCCCCGAGACGATGGAGACGGTCTATCGTGGTTGGATGTACCCCGAGGAGTGGCTCACCGAGGGCCTCTGCTTGGAGGGTCCGAAGCTCCGCAAAATCGGTGATTACTACTATTACCTCAATGCCGAGGGTGGCACGGCAGGTCCTCCGACCAGCCATATGGTCGTTGTGGCCCGCTCGAAGTCGATCAACGGCCCCTGGGAGAACTCCCCGTTCAACCCGCTGGTGCACACCTACGATGCCGCCGAGCGTTGGTGGTCGAAGGGCCACGGCTCGCTCATCGACACCCCCGAGGGGGATTGGTGGGTGGTCTATCACGCCTACGAGAACGGCTTTACGAACCTGGGTCGCCAGACGCTGATGGAGCCCGTAGTGCTGGGCGAGGATGGTTGGTTCCACCCCGTTGAGGGCATCGACGTGGCCAAGCCGATTGCTGCTCCGCTGCCGCTCAACGACAAGATCGACCGCAAGGCCCACCTGGGCGAGTTCCGTGTCGGCCTGGATTGGAAGTTCTACAAGGCCTTCGACCCCGACCGTGTGGAGGTCAAGGATGGTGTTTTGAAGCTTAAGGGCAAGGGCACACGTGCCAAGGACTCCTCGCCGATGATGTTTGTGGCGGGCGAGCACGCCTACGAGATTGAGGCCGAGATTGAGCTGCACGGCGACGTGACGGCAGGTCTGGTGTTGGTCTATAACAGCGACTTCTTCCAGGGTACGGGCTTCAACAAGGAGCGTCGTATGCGCTACCGCAAGGGCGGCGAGTCGGGTCGTGGCAAGTCGGCCGAGCGTATGTGGCTGCGCCTGCGCAACGACAACCACATCGTCACCGGCGAGTACAGCTTCGACGGCGTCGAGTGGCACCGTGAGACCTGGGGTATGATGATTAACGGCTACGACCACAATACCCTCTACGAGTTCCAGAGTGTTCTTCCCGGCATCTTCGTAGCAGGCGAGGGGTATGCGACATTCCGCAATTTTAAGTACCGCTCCCTGTAGTTTTTCGATTTTATAGGGCATATTTTGCTCTTCCTTGTCCGCCCCGAATGGGCAGTACGTCAAGTACAGCCCATCCGGGGCGAACTGCGTTCATAGCAAAATCTGCACCTCTAAAATCAAAAAACAGGTGGTGGGGGGTGTGTGGGTGTAAAGAGCTTAAAGATATTAAAGAACTTAATGATTTTAAGGATTTTAGGCCAGTCTCTTTAAGCTCTTTAATCGCTTTAATTTCTTTAATCTCGTTATCGGCCTCTGTGTTAAGAAATTGTTAATTCAACATTACCTCTTTGTTAAGTTTCGTGCGCGCGTATGAGGGTGCCGAAATTTAGGTTATCTTTGTGGTAATTATGAATACATTTTTTCGCAAATAATCCAACCTTATTATGAGTGAAATCTACACTGTCATTGTGGCGATTTTGGGTGTGTTGGCCGTTTCGGGTCTCTATGTGGGTGTCTCGAACGATGCTGTAAACTTCCTGAACTCGGCCATTGGTTCCAAAGCTGCCCCGATGCGTACGATTCTCATCGTGGCCTCGATTGGTATTATCGTCGGCGTATTGACCTCCAGCGGTATGATGGAGGTGGCGCGTAACGGTATGTTCAACCCCGGCCTGTTTACCTTCCACGAGGTGATGATGCTCTACCTGGGCGTGATGTTTGCCAACATCATCCTCTTGGATCTCTACAACTCGTTGGGTCTGCCCACCTCGACGACCGTGTCGTTGATCTTCTGTTTGCTCGGTTCGGCCATCGCCGTTTCGCTCTACAAGATCGGCAACGATCCCGCCATCGGCATCTCGTCGCTGGGTGAGTTCATTAACACGTCGCGTGCGATGGGTATCGTCTCGGCCATCCTCCTTTCGGTGGTGATTGCCTTCACCTGCGGTACGATTGTGATGTACATCTCGCGTGCCATCTTCTCGTTCCGCTACACGGCGATGTTGCGCCGCTTCGGCTCGATTTGGTGTGGTATGTCGCTCACGGCCATCGTCTATTTTGCCATCTTCAAGGGTTTGAAGTCGCTCCTCTCGGGCCACCCCTTTGTGTTGTGGATCAACGACAACCTGCTCGTTGCCTTGCTGGGTTGCTGGGCGGTGTGTGCACTCATTCTGTGGATTTTGCAGCAGTTCAAGGTCAATATCCTGCGCATCACCATCCTCTCGGGTACCTTCGCTTTGGCTTTGGCCTTTGCGGGTAACGACCTGGTGAACTTCATCGGTGTTCCGGTGGCCGGTCTCGATTCGTACAACATTGCCCGTGAGGCAGGCAGCTCGGCCATTATGATGGAGGCGCTCAACGAGAACATCCCGGCCAACATCCTCTTCCTGTTGGGTGCCGGTCTGGTGATGCTCGTCACGCTGTGGAACTCGACCAAGTCGATGCACGTCTCGCAGACCGAGCTCAAGCTCGCCTCGCAGGACGAGGGCTCGACCCAAAACAACTCGTCGGTCTTCTCCCGCTCGTTGGTACGTGCCGCTATGGGTATCAATTCGGTCTTCTCGCGTGTCGTTCCGAAGAGGGTACGGCAGCGTGTGGAGCGTCGTTTCGAGTACGAGGACATCGAGCACAGCGGTGCTCCGTTCGATATGATTCGAGCCACGGTCAATTTGACCACTTCGGCCCTGCTGATTGCCCTGGCCACCTCGCTCAAGTTGCCCCTTTCGACCACCTACGTCTGCTTTATGGTGGCAATGGGTTCGTCGTTGGCCGACCGTGCCTGGGGTCGTGAGAGTGCCGTATATCGCATCGCCGGTGTGATGACCGTGGTGATGGGTTGGTTCGTAACGGCTTTGGGTGGCTTCGTGATTGCCTTCGTCGTGGGTCTGATTCTGATCTACGGCGGTACGATTGCCTTCGTCATCGTAACGGCCCTGTGTGCCTATATGTTCATCCACTCGAACTTCTTCCCCAAGAAGAAGGAGGAGGAGAGCGAGGCCAAGCCCGAGAGCGAGAGCACCGAGGATGTCATCCGTGCCTTGAAGGCCGAGGTGGTGCAGACGATGGGCTGCGTGACGAAGATCTACGACCGCACGATGATTGCCACGATGCGTGAGAACCGTGGCGAGTTGCAGGCGATGGTCAAGGAGGCCAACAACCTCTTCTACCACTCGCGCGATCGCAAATATACGCTGATGCCGACCCTCAAGAAGTTGCAGCACGTCGATATCTATGCCGCTCACTACTATGTGCAGGTGGTCGATTACCTGAACGAGGTGACCAAGGCGCTGCTGCACATTGCCCGTCCCGCCTTTGACCACATCGACAACTGCCACGAGGGCTTCTCGAGCGACGAGACCCGTGACCTGATGGCCATCAACGACGACGTGGAGGAGATCAACCGCGCGATGAACAAGATGCTCAGCGATGGCGACTTCTCGGAGTTGGAGGCGGTGCTGGTGCTGCGTGACGACCTCTTCGAGCGTATCTCGGAGGCGATGTTGGCCGAGTTGTCCCGTATCGACGCCTCGAAGACCAACACGCGTGCTTCGATGCTCTATATGACCATCCTCTCCGAGACGAAGAATATGGTGCTTCAGACCCGCAACCTGTTGAAGTCGCAGGAGTACTTCCAGAAGCACCACGAGGAGAAGAAGGTGTGGATTAAGTAACCGCCCGTTTGATAGCTATGGATATTGCTGTTGCAAAGCGCAAGGAGAACATTGCCGAATACATCCTCTACCTCTGGCAGTTGGAGGATCTGTTGCGAGCGATGCAGTTCAGCCCCGAGGCCATCTATGCCACGCTGATTGCACCTCGCAAGGATTTAAGCGAGGAGCAGAAACCCGCGTTCCTGATTTGGTATATGGATATTGCCAACCTGCTGCGTGAGGAGGGCAAGGAGGAGAAGGGTCACCTGGAGCATACGCTGCATCTGGTGCAGGACCTGCACGATTTGCACCTGCAACTGATGAAGTTGCCCATCGGCGAACACTACCGCACCACCTTTGCCCGCCTGGAGCCCGAACTTCCCAAACTGCGTGCACTGCTCGGAAAGCCGGGTATCAGCGATACGGAGATTGCCTTCCGTGCCTTGTACGCCACGATGCTCTATCGCATCAAAGGTCAAGAGAACAAGGCGGTGAGCGATACGCTGGAGTACATTTCGCCCGTGGTGGCCGAGTTGGCCGCTATGCACCGCAAGGTGGAGCGGGGCGAGATTGATCTCTACAAGGATGCCTAACAAAAAAAGGAGCTGTGAAAGCTCCTTTTTTTTGTGGCTGTTTAGTCGATGTCGTAGGCCATGATGTAGTCGTTCATCTCAAACCCCTCGCCAATCTTAATATCGACCACCCGATCTCGCCGCATTCCGATGCGCTCGTAAAAGCCGAGTGCCTTGTTCTCTCGATTGACATTCAGTTCGATGCGGGCAGGAAGAACTCCCCTGCGACGCACCTCCCGCACGGCCTCTTCGAAGAGGGCACGCCCCAGGCCGCTGCGCTGAAAACGGGGCAAGACATAGAGCTTGTGGAGGTGAAAAAGCGAGTCGGTCTGCTGCTCGATCGAGAGATAGCCGGCCGGCTCGCCCCCGACATACCCCAGAAAGAAGCGATGCCCTTCACGCAGTTGCTCCTGAAGAGCCTCTTCGGAATACATCATCTCCATCATATATTCCACTTGCCCCTCGGGGAGTAGCGGAGTGTAGGTGGCGGGAAAGACCTCGTCGGCCAGACGGCGGATGAGGCTGAAATCTTGTTCGGTGGCGGGGCGAATCGTAATCATAGCGGGGTGGGTGAGGTGCAGATACAGAAAAAGGCCGACTGCTTCAGTCGGCCCTATTTCTTTGCAGATGCTGCGGTTTAGTACTTGAACGTCGACTCGTCCGAAACCGTCAGCTTCTTGCGACCCTTTGCGCGGCGAGCTGCCAATACCTTGCGGCCATTAGCCGTAGCCATACGAGCACGGAAACCGTGCTTGTTGATGCGCTTGCGACGCGAGGGCTGATAAGTTCTCTTCATTGCCATAGCTGTATCGTTTTTGTTGTTTTAGACTTTTTTACGGAATGCAAAAGTACAACAAAAAACTTAATGGCAAAAATTTTTCGTGAAATTATTTCAAAAACGCCCCAAAAAGCCCTAAATCTTGCTATCTTTGTAGAGTGACAGCCCCCTTTTTGGTCGGTTTGTCGCCTTAACCGCCTAAAACAGTTCGCTTATGGCAATTTTCAAGGTTGAAGGAGGTCATCGCCTCCACGGTTCCATCACGCCGCAGGGTGCCAAGAATGAGGCCCTGCAGATTCTTTGTGCCGTGTTGCTCACCCCCGAGCGGGTGGTGGTGCATAACATTCCCCGTATTTTGGATGTCTTGCAGCTCATTGAGTTGCTGCGCCGTATGGGGGTTGAGGTCGAGCAACTTTCGGAGGATAGCTACGCCTTCACGGCCCGAGAGATCAACTTTGACTACCTGCAAAGCGAAGATTACCGCCGCCGTGCAATGAAGTTGCGCGGCTCGGTGATGTTGGTCGGTCCGCTGTTGGCCCGCTTCGGGGTGGGTTATGTCCCCAAGCCGGGTGGCGATAAAATCGGCCGTCGTCGTCTCGATACCCACTTCCTGGGCTTCCAGAAGTTGGGTGCAAAGCTCAACTTCGAGGTGGGCGACGACTTCTTTGCCGTCGAGTGCAAGATGTTGAAGGGTACCTATATGTTGCTCGACGAGGCCTCGGTAACGGGTACGGCCAACATTGTGATGGCTGCCGTCTTGGCCAAGGGCAAGACCACCATCTACAATGCCGCCTGCGAGCCCTATCTGCAACAGCTTTGCAAGATGCTGAATCGAATGGGTGCCAAAATTTCGGGCATCGCCTCGAACCTCTTGGAGATTGAGGGTGTCGAGGCCCTGGGTGGCACCGAGCATACGATGCTGCCCGATATGATCGAGGTCGGCTCATTCATCGGTATGGCT
Organism: Alistipes sp.; assembly: GCA_017436185.1. Next base: position 154,592 of record JAFSDP010000005.1, read on the forward strand.
GCCATGACCCGTTCGGAGCTGACAATCAAGGATGTATCGTACGAAAATCTGGGTATCATCCCTGCGCAGTTTGCCCGCCTGGGTATTCAGTTTGAGCAGCGAGGTGACGATATCTATATTCCGCAACAGGACCACTACAGCATCGAGACCTTCCTCGATGGCTCGATTATGACCATCGCCGATGCCCCCTGGCCCGGCCTGACGCCCGACCTGCTGTCGATCTTCCTGGTGGTGGCCACCCAAGCGAAGGGTGCTGTGCTTATCCACCAAAAGATGTTCGAGAGCCGCCTCTTCTTTGTTGATAAGCTCATCGATATGGGGGCGCAGATTATCCTTTGCGACCCGCACCGAGCCACCGTCATCGGCCACGATCACCAGTTGCCGCTGCGTGCCGCCCGAATGTCGTCGCCCGATATTCGTGCCGGTGTGGCACTGCTGATTGCGGCGATGTCGGCCGAGGGCACCTCGACCATCCAGAATATCGACCAGATCGATCGTGGCTACCGTGACATCGACAGCCGACTGAATGCCCTCGGTGCCCGCATCACCCGCCTTGACGAGTAGGCGCAAACACGTATAATATATAGGTATAAAGCGAAATAAGAGAGAAAGAAGTCAATGGAAGCACTTTTTATGGAGAATGCCAGCCGCAAAGGGTGGATCGAGGTGGTTTGTGGCTCGATGTTTTCGGGCAAGACCGAGGAGTTGATTCGCCGTCTGAAGCGAGCCAAGTTTGCCCACCAGACGGTGGAGATTTTCAAACCCCGCATCGATGTGCGCTATTCGGTCGAGGAGGTCGTCTCGCACGACGCCAATGCCATCCGTTCGACCCCTGTCGAGTCGCCGCAGAACATTCTGCTGATGACCTCCGAGGTGGATGTGGTCGGCATCGATGAGGCGCAGTTCTTCGATGAGAGTCTGGTGGATGTCTGCCGTCAGCTGGCCGATAGCGGTGTGCGTGTGATTGTGGCGGGTCTGGATATGGACTATATGGGTCGCCCTTTCGGGCCGATGCCCCGCCTGATGGCTACGGCCGAGTATGTAACCAAAGTGCATGCCATCTGTGTGCGTTGTGGCAATCTGGCCCACCATTCCCACCGCCTGACGGCCGATTCGAGCCAGGTGCTGCTGGGTGCACAAGATAGTTACGAACCCATCTGCCGCCACTGCTTCAATGAGTTGCGGGCGTTGGAGGAGAAGAAATAGCAAACGAAAAGCGGGAGGCGTTGTGGCACCTCCCGCTTCTTGTTTTTAGACCTCGACCAATCCGTTGCGGATGGCATAGACGACCAACGCAGCGGTGTTTTTACATCCCGTCTTTTCCAGAATGTTGGCTCGGTGTTTATCGACCGTGCGCTTCGAGATGAAGAGCTCGTCGGCAATCTCCTGATTCGACAGACCTCGGCAGATGGCCACGACAATCTCCCGCTCACGGGCCGAGATGGGGTCTTCGGTCGGTGCTGCCTCCGAGCGCATATTGCGGGTGATGGACATCAGCAGACGGGGCGAGAAGTAGCTGCCGTCGATCATCACCGTTTCGACCGCCTCGACCACCTCGTCGATATCCGAATCTTTGAGCAGGAAACCACACGCTCCGGCCTTGACCATACGGGTGTAATAACTCTCCTCGCCAAACATCGAGAGGGTGATGATGCGCAGGTCGGGACGGCGTTTCAGGGCCTGCTCGGTGGTCTCGGCACCATCCATTCCGGGCATCGAGAAGTCCATAAAGACCACGTCGGCCTCCAAGGTGGGAAGCTGCTCCAAAAACTCCTCGCCGGTCGAGGCTTCGGCGACCACCTCCAAATTTTCGACCATCGTCAAAAGGCCTCTCATCCCGGCTCTAAAGAGTTGATGGTCATCGACTAATGCAATGCGGTAGTTCATCGTTTATGATTTTTTCTTCTTCGTGGGCGCAGGTGTTGCGGCATCGGCTCACTTTGCAGGTTGATTTTGATTTCGGCACGCATACCCCCCTCTTCCGACGAGACAATCTCGCACACTCCGCCCAGCGAGCTGACGCGCGAGTGGATGTTCGAGAGGCCCATTCCGCTGTCGAGTCTCGACTCCACGTTGAAACCTCGTCCGTTGTCCGTATAGCGGAGGTTGAGGTGCGTGGGGGTGGCCTCGAGGTGGAGGGTGATGCAGTTGCAGGCGGCGTGTTTGAGCGAGTTGTTGATCAGCTCGCAAATCACGCGGTAGAGGATGACCTCCACATCCCTTTCGAAACGCTCGTCACGCAGGTTGGTCGTGAAGCGAATCTCTTCGTGGTGGATGGTCGAGCAGCGGTCGATGAAGTTCTGAATGGCACGCCGCAGTCCGAAGTCCTGCAAGATGTGGGGTGAGAGGTTGTTCGAGATTTCACGCACCGTGCGGATAGCCTCCTCGATGACGCTGCCGGTGTTGATTAACAGCTCTTTACGCTTTGGGTCGGTCTCGCCGTGTTGCAGGGCTGAGAGCGACATCTTGGCCGACGACAAGAGCGGTCCCAGCCCGTCGTGCAGCTCCTTTGAGAAGAGCGAGCGCACCTTCTCCTCGGCACGCAGCGTGGTGGTCAGCTCACGGCGGTTGTGGAGTTGTCGCTGGTAGTTCAGTCGGTCGATATAGACGAAGAGCTTGTGGGCATACATCACACCAATCGAGAGGCAGACCGAAATTACGAGGCCCATCTCGACGGTGAGGTAGTCGGGCACGACCACTCCGCTTGCAGCCAGCAGCTGAATGGTTCGCTCGACCGAGAGGAGCGAGAAACCGATGATGAAGAGGATCCAGATTGAGTTGTACTTTGTGGCACGCACCAACTTCAGGGCATAGACGGTGGCTATGGCCTGCAGGGTGATGGCGATGATGAGCAGTATCTGAATCAACATTTCCGAAAGGGTTTGAACCTCACAAATATACTCTTTTTTTGGGAATTTCGCTAAAATACCACTACATTTGCACAAAGCCAACCCCGCAACGCTATGAAAGAGGATAAACGCTTAAAGCGCAAGGTGCGCAACTCCTATATTGTATCGACCATCAGCATGGCGCTGGTGCTCTTCCTGCTTGGCTCGGTGGGCTACCTGATGCTGGCCGCCATGCAGGTGGCCGACACGCTGCAGAACAGCATTGTGGTGATGGTCGAGCTCAAGCGTGGCATCCCGACCGAACAGGCCGACAGCCTGGGTCGTTGCCTTCAGGAGGAGGGCTTGGTTTCGGCCGTGCAGTTTGTCTCGAAGGAGCAAAAGGTGGAGGATGAGGAGTTTCGCCGTGTCTTTGCCTCGAGTTTCGAGGAGGTGCTGGGCGAAAACCCGCTGCTCGACTCGTTCGATGTGACCCTTACGGCGGCCTCCGAGAATCAGACGGCCGTCGAGCAATATGTCGCCCGTGTGGAGCAGATGGCCGAGGTCGATTGCGTCTCGTTCCCTGCCCAGATGGCCGACCGCCTGCACCGCACGGTGGGCAAGATTCGCCTGGTGCTCATCTTGTTTGGTGGTGCGCTGCTCCTGATTTCGTTGGTGCTGCTGAACAACACCATCCGCCTGGCCATCTTCTCGAAACGCTATGTCATCAACACGATGAAGCTGGTCGGTGCCACCAAGTGGTTCATTATGCGCCCCTTCCTCTGGTCGGCCATTCGTCAGGGTATCGCCTCGGGCGTGTTGGCGGCGGTGTTGTTTGCTGTGGCGGTCTATGGCCTGGGCGAGGCGGTGCCCGAACTTTCGACCCTGGCCGATCTGCAGCGTGTGGCCGTGCTGCTGGGCGTGTTGATTGGTGCCGGTGTGGTGCTGTCGCTCTTGTTCACGGGCTTTGCCATCAACAAATTTGTCAATATGAAGTCGAACAAAATCTACCTATATTAATATGAAAGAGCAAACCCCTTCCGAAAACAACCCCCGTATGCCCCTCTCACGCCGCAACTACCTCATTCTGCTCATCGGTTTTCTAACCATTTTGGTGGGCTTTGCGCTGATGGCAGGCTCGGGCAGCCACTCGGCCGAGGAGTTCAACGAGGCCATCTTTTCGTGGCGTCGCATCACCCTGGCGCCTATCGTCATTGTTGCCGGATTTGCCATCGAAATCTACGGCATTCTGAAACGTTACTAAATCGGTGCTTTAGAACAAAACTTATCGAAACACCTTGACTGCCACATAGTGGCATAGTGCCAAAAAGTGGCAGGTGAAAGTGCTGATAATCACCATACTTAGCTATTTTAGTGCGACCTCTTGCTGGGTCGCATTTTTATTGTCTATTCGTTTGTAAATCAATCTTTTACGGCTGTTTTGCGCCCTTTTACCCGATTTTTGCAAAAAAAACTGCACGAAAAATTGTTTTTTTTCTTTTGTTTTTCGTTGTTGCTTTTCTACATTTGTCCGAAAGCCCCTTTTCGTTAGGGGCTCAAAATCGGCCCGAAATACCTATTTATAATATAGCCCGAGCCGACAAAACGACCAAACGAGAAAGATAAACAAAAAACAATAGCACGGATATGAAAAGAGAGCAGTATGTTGCACCCGTCACACGTCGCTTCAGTGTCGAGCTTGAGGGCGGCTTCACGAGTGCATCCATTGTCCAGGAGACCCCCCAGAGCGGTGTCACCTCGACGGGTCAGGAGATTAACGAGATCAATTTTGGTGATGAGACTTGGAACGACGGTTCCGGTTGGGAGTAACCTTTTAAGCAAGCAGAAGTTATGAAGAAGATAATGAAATTTTCGGCGCTTTTGTGCGCTATGATGCTCCTCGCCACGGCTTGTACCCGTGAGGAGGTGGAGCCCAATTTCACTCCTGCCTTCGATGGCAGCGAGATTCAGTTTGGTGCTCGTGCCGGTTTTGAGAACGCCAACCCCGAGACCCGTACTGTCTATTCGGGTGAGACCTACACAGATACGAATGGTGTGACTTTTGAGCGTATCGACTGGGTTGATTATGATGTTGATCCTGCAACCGGCGCAATTACCGGTGATGTGGTTGATATCTATTCGCCTGAGGCTGCCAATGGTCCTGTTTCGAGCTATTGGGTGAACGATAGTAGTGATGCTACAACGACTCAAACGGACGAAGGTTATCTGATTAAGCAAAATGAGGCCTCGCTGCAGTGGAATGGTCAGCGTGCACATACGTTCTATGGTGTTTATCCTTCGAACGGTATGTTTGCCGGAATGGCTAACCCGATTACGAATGCGTTTGACTCTTCGACCGGCAATTTGACTGCAACTATTTCGAATGAGCAGCACACTCAGGGTGTGGTCGTTGGTACTACTACTGACGGAAATACGCTTTACGAGATGAAACCCGATATGCGTTTTGCTTATATGGTGGCCAAAACTACGGTAGATGAACCGGCAGCATCGGTTTCGCTTTCGTTTGTACCGTGTGTGACTGCTATTCGTGTGGTTCTGAAGTACCCCAAATCAACAGACGCTACCAAGACACAGTACCCGAGTTGGGTTTCGGCTGTAGAGTTGCACGGAAAAGGAATTTTGGGTAAATTTACGGCAAATCTGCAAGGTTGGAATCCTAAGACTTCGACTTATCCTTCTTGTGATAATGTAGATGACACAGATGTAGCTCAATCTATCAACCTGCTGATTCGCGACAATAACAATCAGCCGATTAAGTTGGCTCCTGGTGATGAGTTGGCTTTTACGGTATTCGTTCGCCCGGGCGCCCCTATCAACGTGGCAGATCTGACGGTGAAATTCTCAGAGGATGCGATTATTTACAAGGGTAAGAAGTTGCAGGGTACGCAATCGATTCCTGAAATGAAGAAGACGAGCCTCATAGGGTTGAAGATGCCGATGATTCTTGACGATTTCCAGTTTGGTCAGTACGAGAAATGGATGTCACAACTTAAGCCAACGACGGCGATGAACAAATTGTCTTTGCCGGGTACGGGTGGTACCTTCTCTTATAATTATTCAGGTGCCAACCCCGGATGGTATAAGCAGCAGACATTGCCTTTTATGAGCGATACCGAAGCTAGTCAGTGGGGTCAGGGTATCCGTGCTTTTGAGATTGTGAGCGACCGTCCCTCTTCTTCAGACACTTCGTTGGGTGGTCAATATGTGAAATGTAACAAGACCTCGATGGGCGTAACCGTACTTCAAGTGCTTACAGATCTTCTGAACAAGACTGCAGCTGTAGGTGAAAAGGTTACGGATGCAGAGGGTAATGAGGTGTTCAAGCCGACCGAATGTGCTGTGTTGATTCTGACCTATCAGCCTGAGGGTGTAACTGGTAACGCACGTAATGCTTCATCGTATGCAAGTAGTTTGAAGTTGATGTATGATGGCTTGACTGCTGCCCAAAAGTCACAGATTATTCAGTATACACCTGATTTGACCATCGCTGATGCTGCAGGCAAGGTGATGATTTTCTGCCGAATCAATCAGAAGGATGAGCCCGACAATGGTGATTTTGCTACTGCGACAGAGACGCTGAAAGATACCAATATTACTTTGATTGATGGGTGCGGTACGGGTAAGGATCGCTGGGGTTCTCGTGGTTATAAAGTGCAGGGTAATGTCGCTTATGATGCCGCTAATACGAGCGATGCCGCAAAGTCGGTGGATTATTATTTGCAGCAGCAAGGTTCAGTCCTGTCGTCCTTTAGTTGGCCTGATTGGTCAAATGTTGCTGAGCCCGATTATAGCGGCACCAATCAGCCGATGAACTTTGGTTTCCCGACAAACTACACTAATGTTACCTGTTGGTATCAAGAGTGGGCGCGCGTTGTGCCTCCGACCTTGATTGATGCGTCGTCTGGTTGGTATCAAATCAATGGCGCGACCGTGTTTGGAGGTCAGATTTCTGCTCATACTCGTTGGTATGAATCCTATTCCGAGAAGTTGAATGCAGCCAAAAAGACCTTTGATATGGCCATTGGTGGTAATTATTCAACTTATGTATTTATCAACTCTCTTTGTGGCTATATGGTGGATCCTAATATTTCAAGTAGTTATACGATCTTTACCGGTAGCAACACGGGTGGTATTGCTGGTAATATCAAAGCTTTGTCCGACAAGTTGAATCCCGATTTCGGCGGTTATGTGCGTGAGGTTATTGCAGCAGGCCAAGCCGGTCCTACGGGTATCATTATGATGGACTATGTTAGCGCCAACCCCAACGACGATGCTTCGTATTACCTGCCCTCGGTAATTATCTCGAATAATATCTATTCGGGAAATGCTGATACTTCCGGCGGTGGTCAGACCGGTGGCGGTAGTGGCGAAGGTGAAGGTGGTTCTGTTGGTGGCGGAGGCGAAGGCATTGATCCGTTCGCTTGGCAATAACAGTTCCTATCGAACAGACGAACTCCTCGGATCCGAGGAGTTCGTCTGTTTTATGGGAGTAGCAGTGAGATCGAAACGTGGTTTTGGTAAGTGATTCTTTTATTCGGGATATTCACTCGATTAACATACTTTTACTAAACAGCCATCAAGCGGCGTTAGCAAAAACATAAAACGCCATAAAACGGCAGAGTATAAAAGGCGAAATCGAACATTATTCAACGATTTAACGTAAAAACGCACATTTTGAGTAATTTAACTCAATTTTATTCTTTCATTTGATTTTCTTTAACTACTTTTGTTCTATGATTGAACTTTAGCGTAAAGTTTGTCAAAAACAGCAAGTGAAGAAAACCTTACATTAACCTACAAAACAAATTGAGTAATGAAAAAGATGTTGTGGATGCTGTTAAGTGCAGCAATGGCGATGGCCTCCGTGACCTCGTGTAGTAAAGATGAGACTGCGTCGGATTCGACGCAGACAATCGAGGCAACTGTTGAGTTGCCCGAACAGATTGATGCTTTCTCTGGTACTCGTACAATGATTTACGATGCCGAAGATGGCGGTATCGAATTGTGGTGGGGTACCTCTGAGGCGATTGGTGTCTATGGTACACGCCTTACGAATAAGAAGTTTACGGGCACGAATAAGTACCGCGATGCCGCATCGACCTCGTTCTCGGGTGCGACGCTCTTTTCATCGCCTAAGTATGCCTATTATCCTTACGATGCGGCAAACAACAGCAACGCCCAAACTGCGATTAAGGGTAATCTGCCCTCTGTACAGGATTATAGCACGATAATTCGCCGATTGAACTATGATTATAAGATAGGTACCTATTCGTCGTGGTCTTTTAGCGGTTCGAAGTTCTACTTCTCAAATATCGTGAACTTTACGCGCATTCAAATCAATGCTACCGGTACGGCTCTTGAGGGCGACAAGTTGGAGCGTGTTCAGATGGTTGTGAACACGGCTGAAGGTCAGCCTCGTCAGATTTGTGGAGAGTTTACCTTTGATTTAACCAAAGATAATGCTACGGCAATCACTTCGTGGACGGCTGCAGAAGGTACCAATACTATGACTTTGGCGCTCAACGATACGCCGACGCTCTCCAGCGGTAAGACTGTAGAGGGATTCCTTACGGTTGGTCCTACGATCAAGGCCGGTGATGTGCTTAGTTTTGTAATCACGACAGATAAGCATATTGCATCATTTTCGCGTACGACAAAGATTGATTTCGAGCCTGCGCAGCTCATCAAATTTCCCTTTACGCTCTCAAATTTCAGCGATATGGCCGTTGAAGAACGTGATCAGTATGTAGAGCCCGAACCAGAGGAGGGTGTTGAGTGCGTGCTCAATAGCTTTAAGTTCACGGTGGCAGACAACCCCGGTAAGATTTTGTCGCGCAATTTTACGCACAATAGTAGCTTTACACTTAGTGTAGGTGCTAACAAGACCGAGGAGGTTGCCACGGTTGACGAAGAGAATAAGAAAATTACGTTAAGCGTTCCCTATCTGAATAATCGCAACCTTGTACCTGCGTTTGAAATTCCAGAGGGTACACAGCTTATCTACGAAGGTGGGGAGATTATCAGTGGTGAAACCGTTGTCGATTTTGCAACTTACAAACAAGTTGCTGTAATTAACTCGGTTGGCGATGCTGTCGTTTACGACATTGAGCTGACCAACTCGGGTCTGCCGGTGGTTGTTGTCAATCAGCAAACCGGCATTGGTCACAGCGAGACCAACAGCAAGTACACCGCAGCAAGCAACGCCTGGTATGCTGCAACGGGTGCAGGTTGGTTGGCAAAGGATGCCGATTGGGAGATGACCGAGGGTGTTGATACCTTTATGGTTTACAACGCCGACGGTACCTCGGCCGTGACCGACAAGAACGGTGCGGTGGTAGAGAGCCCCATTGATGCCTCGACCCGTCTGCGTGGTAACGTGACGCAGCAGATGCCCAAGAAGGCCTTTGCCGTGAAGCTCGACAAGAAGAGCGGTGTGCTCGGTATGCCCGCCCACAAGCGTTGGGTGCTCCTGGCCAACTGGAAAGACCGCACGTTGATGCGTAACGCCGTGGCCAATGGCATTGCAAAGGTGTTCCGTGACAACCTGGAGGGCGGTATTCCCTGGAATCCCTCGGGCGAGTTTGTTGAGTTGGTGTACAACGGTGTGCACGTGGGTACTTACTACCTCTGCGAGCAGATCAAGATCGACGGCAACCGCCTCGACATTGCCGATCCCTACGACCCCGACGAGGGCTATTCGGGCAACCCCGAGGATTATGGCTACCTGATGGAGAGCGATGACGGCTACGATGAGGCTTGGCAGTTCACGACGGCCAACTATGTGCCCTTCCTGCTCAAGGACGATGCCAATGACGAGATGCTCACCTATGCCGCCGGTTTTGTGCGTGGCATTGAGGATCAGCTCTATGCAGGTAACTATACCGAAGCCTTCAAGAAGATGGACCTGACGTCGTTTGTCGATTTCTGGCTCATCCAGGAGCTGATGATGAATAGCGAGGTGGCCCACCCGAAGAGCTGCTACAGCTACATCAACGATGGTGTGATGTACGCCGGCCCGCTGTGGGACTTCGACTGGAACACCCTGCCTGTGAGCAGCAGTTACTCTGAGAACGGCTACTCGTTCACCGAGTCGATGTTGGAGGATGCAATGGCGTCGAGTGGTTGGTTTAAGAGCTACCGTTGCTTCCATAAGAAGTCGGGCTATCCCAGTGCTCCGAAGAACGAGAGCGATGGCAACTATATTTGGTACCCGATGCTCGTTAAGAGCGCCGAGTTTAAGGCGTTGGCCGCTGAGCGTTGGAATGCAGTTAAGGCTGCTGTTCAGGCTTATGTCGAGACCGAGATCCCCAAGATGAAGACTCGCATTGCCGCCTCGGAGGCGCTGAACAACAAGATGTGGCCTGTAGATAGCGGCTCCACGGCTTGGAGCTCGAAGCGCTATTCGACCTATGGTATTGGTGGTGGTTTCTGCGGTGATGAGGCCAAGAGCTTCTCCGATGCAGTCAGCACGATGCAATCGACCCTCAAGAGCCGTATCAACGGTATGAGCTACGTTTCGAACCAGAGTTGGCCGAACGTAGAGTACAAGGCCGAGTAATCTACCGCCTGCGGGCGACAACAGAGCAGTTCCTTTGCGGAGCTGCTCTTTTTTTTGTGCCCTTGGCGGCGGCTCGGCGCCCACAGGGCACCCTCGCCGTTGCGGCCTCGCCCGGCGCTTGCGGCTCCGCCACCCCGCGCCGACCTCGACCGCGCTGGCCGCGTTTGCCGTTCTGGCCGCCTCGGCCGCTCCTCCCTTTCTAACTCGTTCATCTTCATCGCACTTTCGGCTGACGGCCAAAAAATGACAGTCGGGCTGCCGAAAATCGGCAGGCAGTGCAACGTGCACATTTTCAGTGATTTGCGGTTTTCTCTATGCCAAACAGAACAATTTTGGGCGAAAAAACCGCAAAAAAATTCGAAAAAAATGGTAAAAAATTTTGTTCGTTGGGTTATTTATGCCTACTTTTGCACCAAATAGCGGCCAAAAAACGGCAGACCGAATGTGTGAGAACGAACAGAAACGGCAATAACAAAGCCAATCACACCGACCGATGCCACAAAACGGCACATAACCAACGAATTAAATAGTAACAAACACATAAACAGTAAGGGAGGTTTAGGAAATGAAAAAAGCAATTTACGAAAGACCGAGCACCCTGCGCTTCAGCGTAGCCCTCGAGGGCAATTTCGCCGGCTCGGCCGACGTAGAAAACCCCAACAACGAAAATGGTAAGATTGACGAACAGGATGTTAATACCGGTTTTGACAGTGAGGGTTTCGATCCTTCGGGTTGGAATTAATCAAACAAACGAAAATTAGTTATGCAGATGAAGAAGATATTTTTAGTGGCCATCGGCATCGTTTGCTTGATGGTTTCGTGTACGAGCGATAGTACGACCGAGTTGCAGACCAACCCTATGGTCGGTCAGGAGGTGTTGTTTTCGCCCAGCAACGATATGGGTTTCGATACTCGTACGATTTATGGCGTAGAGGCCAATAATGCCTTCCCTGTCTATTGGGTGAATGGCGACAAGGTGCTGATTTATGGTAAGGACTGTCTGAAAAAGCAGGCCGAGTACGCTGTTTCGGTAGATGCTGTCAACCAGAATTATGCCACCTCGCTCGACAAGACGGGTGATTCCGGTATCCAGTGGGGTGAAACGGCTTCGGACTTTGTTGCCATCTATCCCTCTGCCAACACGTCGTTCAATGCGAACGGTGTGCCTACGGCTACCATCCGTTCGACCCAGAACAATGTATTTGAGCCTGTCTATGCCGACGATAATACGACCGTTGTTGGTTGGAAAGGTCACGCCTTTGCTTCGAACGCTTCCGAGAGAACGATGGTCGATGGCATTATGTATGCCCGCACCGGGGGTGCAACTGCAACCGATGAGAATGGCAAAGCCAAGCAGGTGGATCTCCACTTCAAGCCCTTCTCGACGGTGTTGAAGTTCAAGTTCCAGGGCTATGATTCGAACTTGACCGACCCCACGGTTTATGTGCAGAGTATTACCGTTACCTCGCCCGATGGTTCGCCGATTGCCGGTGAGTTCTCGTTGAACATTACGGGTAGTGGAACCGAGGCTAGCGCTACTGCAGCAAAGGGAACGAATGTGTCGAATGCCGTTACGCTTAATACGCTGTTGCAGGGTGGATCCTATATCCCTTTGAAAAAGGGCCACACAGTTGAGTTTGATGTGTTTACCCTCCCTCTTTCCAACTATACCATTAACGAAAACTGGACGGTTACCATCGTTACCGCACAACACGGTACGTTTACCTATAAGCTGAAGCCGAAGACGGATGCCAATACGGATTTGGTTGCCGGTAAGATTCACAAGATTACCATCCCCAAGCTGACTATCAACTCGGCGGTCGAGTGGGATTACTCGAAATGGATTACCCAGATTCCCAAACCCGTTTATCTGTCGGAGTTGTCGGTGCCCGGTACGTGGTATAGCGCACACAGCGATTATCAAAACACCACCGATTTGACCGTACAGTACAATGCCGGTATCCGAGCCTTTAACCTTGACTGTCGTATCACGTATGGTGCAGAGGAGGATCCCAGTGCCGGAGAGTATCTCGTTGTTGCAGGTACGGATGGAGTTGGTGCGGCCGGTTCGGGCTATAAAAGCGGTACACTTGTTTTAAGTTTTTTACAAACGATTGCCTCTTTGATTCCTGATGATGAGTATGTCGTGGTTGTGCTTACCATCGCAGAGAAACCTATGACTCGTAATCCGTTGTTTGGTGCTGATAAAATTAATGGTACGGTAGATCCCGCAAAGGTTATTCCTGCAATGACCACGATGCTCAATGACAATGCTACGGCATTGAAACTTTATACCAACAAGATTACAAAGGATACGACGGTAGAGGACGTGTTGGGTCATATGATTGTTAAAATCAATACCAACAATGCCACTATTTCCGGCCACACCTATCCCACCAACACGTTGGTGTCGTTTGCCTCGATGGCTATGTCGGGCTACATTTCGGGTGCTATTACCGATGTATTGTCTTCGCCCTACACCAATTACTATTCGGCTATGCAGACGGCTTCGATGTATTGGGGAAATGAGGCAACGGATTTGACCTACTATTACCATCAAGCACAGAAGACCGAGCCGGATGCGGAAAATGTTTCGACCACAAATATTCCGAGTTTGAAGGACCGAATGAATGCTATTGATGATATTATTGCTAAATCGACCGAAATTTACGATAATAGTACCCATAATGCTTGGTTCCAGTTAGGTATTGGTGGCTACACTTACACAAAGAACATCGTTGGCTCGGTTCAACCGAATCAAAGCGGAGCCTCTGAAACGTTGAATCCCTATCTTGCTGGTCTTATCGAAACCAAAATGGAGACCGACCCCTCGCCGGTGGGTATTGTGCTGATGAACTTTGCGACCGATGCAAGCGGCAATGGTATTCAGTTGGTAAAAGATATTATCGAGATGAACGCCAAGTTCTACCTCAAGCGTGAGGGTGGAGATATTATTACCGATGGCTCGGGCGATTCGTCGGGTACGACGGGTGGCGACGATATGGGTGATGATCAGCCCTAAAGTCTGCGTTAAGTAAAAAACGGGAAATCCCAAATGGGGTTTCTCGTTTTTTTTTGTGGGGTGGGGTAAAAGAGATTAAGAATTTTAAGGAGATTAACGTGAAGGTCTTTAATTTCTTTAATCGCTTTAAGTTCTTTCGGGGTAGAGATTCTTCGGTCGCTTTGCTCCCTCAGAATGACGGGCGGGGTGTGTGTCGTCATCCTGAGCGTTAGCGAAGGATCTCTACAATCAAAAGCCCCGTCGCAAAGAGGTTCTTCGGTCGCCCTGCTCCCTCAGAATGACGGGTTGGAGAGTTCAAAAACCAAACAACGGCCGTTTGAACAACGGCAAACTTTCAACAAACGGCATACATATATTATATAACAGCTAAACAACAGCAAACGACATAGCCGAAAAAGACAAAAAATGACGAGTTGCGACGAGAAAAATCGACCATAATTCAACGATTTAACGCAAAAACGGCCAAAAAGTGGCATTTAAGTACGTTTTTTTGTTTGAATTTAACTTTATTTAACTATATTTGTCCCAACAATTGAACAAAAATCGGTTTGCCCGCACTTTTCGGGTCTCGGTTTTTGGGCTTTTTGCTATATGGGAATACCTTACATTAACCTATAATTTTTCAAAGTATGAAAAGACAAGTTATTGTTGCCCTGCTGACCGCTATGATGGTGGCAGTGGGTTGTTCGAAAGAGTTCGTCGAACAGTCGGGCGCAAAGGATGGTCAGCTGATGGCTACCATCGAGCAGTTCGATGAGACCCGTTTTGCCGCTTCGGACGAGGCGCTTGCGGGGGGAACTATCTCGTTTAAGTGGGAGCCGGGCGATGCAATGGGTGTATTCACCGATGCCGGCGAGAACAACATCAAGTATGTAAACTCGTCGTCTGTAGCTTCGCAGGCTACGACCTTTGTGCCGACTGTGTCGGTGTCCGGTACGCCGACCTATGCCTACTATCCCTACTCGGCCGATGCAGGCGAGGATATTACGGCTTTGAAGGGTAACATCCCTGCAACGAGCACCATCAATAGCGAACTGACGACCATTCCGGGCATCTATCGTCGTGGTACCTACAAATCGACCACCGATGGCCTTTCGACCTTTGGTTTCCGTCAGTTGTTTGCCACCGTGCGTTTCCAGATTGATGCTACGGGCACCAAGTTGGCAGGTTGCCGTGTGAAGAGCGTGAAACTGGTGGCTCGCCGTTCGATTTTCCGCTCGGTGCCTCTTAATGGCGACTTCACCTTCAATGCCCAGGATGCAGGTTTCTCGACGAGCAACACCTCGAATACGATGGTTTGGAACTTTGAGGGTTATCCCACGCTGGAGAATTCGCTGACCTTTGTAACGGCGATGTTCCCCAACATCAAGAAGTATGACCAGCTTTACTTTACCGTGACGGCCGTAGGTTACACGGCAACGTTTACCGTTTCGTCGTCGGTGGCAATGGCTGCCAACGGTGGTTATACCTTCTCGTTGCCGATGGATGACTACCGTACACTGCGTGTAGCGACCAACAAGGAGGTCTATGTAGAGCCCGAGACCCCCGAGGAGGATCCCGAGGAGCCCGGGGCAGGCTCGGGTACCGAGGGCGAAGGTGGTGAAGGCAACGAAGGCGGTGAAGGCAACGAAGGCGGTGACGGCACCGAGGGTACCGAGCCCGAGACCCCTGTAACCCCCGAGACCCCGACCACGACGACGGGCTGCTTCACCTGCGCCACCTACAATGTGGATGGTCTGCCCGATATTAGCTACTTGTTTAGCTCAATCAATCCTGACGGCCCCGGCTCGAGCGGTACGACCTCAATCAGCCAGAAAATTGCTACGCAGGGTTGGGACTTCGTGGGCTTCTCGGAGGACTTTAGCTACAATACCGAGCTGATGAGTTCGCTGTCGAGCGCATATACCTTCGGTACGCACCGTGGTACGGTAAGCTCCTCGAATTTGACAAGCAGAGCCAATACGGATGGTCTGCAGTTTGCAACCCGCAAGACGACGTGCAGCTTCTTGAGCGAGAGTTGGACGCAGTTCACGAGCGAGGCGGGTGGTGCCTTGAAGGGTGCAAACACCTGCATTGCCAAGGGCTTCCGTCACTATCCCGTGCAGTTGGCCGATGGCGTGGTGGTGGATGTAATTATCACCCATATGAATACCTATAGCTCGTCGGGTACGAGCCACATCAACGCCCAGCACGCCCAGCTGACGCAGATTGCCCAGTACATCAACACGACGATGGCCGCCAACAACCGCCCCATCATCTTTATGGGCGACACGAACTGCCGTTATACCCGTCACGACTTTGCCACCTACTTCTGGGGCAAGCTCGATAGCGGTCTGACCTATGCCGACCCCTGGGTGGAGTATCAGTGGAACGGTGTCTATCCGACCTATCCTTCGAACTCGCTGATGGTAAGCGATGCCACGGGTACTTCGAGCAGCGACATCATCTGCGAGAACACGCAGAAGGGCGAGGTGGTTGATAAGGTGATCTACATCAACAAGGCGGACAACGCCGTACAGCTCAAGGCCGACAGCTACCTGCGTGACTACGACAACTTCAATGGTCTTGCCGACCATATGCCCATCGTGGTTAAGTTCACCTGGACCAAGACGAACTAACCGCTCGGGTTGATACCATACAAAAAGAGCAGTCCTTTTCGGGACTGCTCTTTTTTTGGGGGTTGGCCTCATTGGGCCTCGGGGCGATTACTCCTTGCGCTTCTCGATTTGGCGCTTGATGCTGTCGATGGCGTCATCAACCGCCTCCTCGAAGGTGCGGGCACGACTCTCGGCTCGCAGGTCGCCACCTGCCACGTGCAGCGTGATCACTGCAATTTTATTGCCCTTCTCGGGATCCTTGTCGAGCTTGAGCACCACCTCGGCACTCGTAGGCTCTGCAAAACGCTCCAATTTCGCCATCTTGGCCTCAATAAATTCGACCAGCTGCTTGCCGGCATCGAATTTCACGGATTGAATCTGTACGTTCATAGCCATAAAATTTAATGGTTAATAAATAAGTACGAGCTGACCTTGCGGTCGGCTGAAAAAAGAACCTTGTGGGTGGCCCGTCGGGAGGGCGGGGCCTTTCGGGCGCTGCCGCTATTTGTCGTGGCCGCCCCGACTGCGGGGATGGGCCGAGGCATAGACCTCCGAAAGACGGGCAATGCTGTTGTGGGTATAGACCTGCGTGGTTTGCAGCGAACTATGGCCCAGCAACTCTTGAATTTCACGCATATCGGCACCGCCATTCATCAGATGGGTGGCGAAGGTGTGGCGTAGGACGTGGGGGCTGCGTTTGCCCTGCACACCCGCCTCGCCAAGCACCCGCCCAACAAGCCGATAGACGGCCGAGCGCGAAATTCGGGCACCTTTCTTGGTTAAAAATAGTGCTTTTTCTTGACTTTTGCAAATTTGTTGCCGCTTTGTTGCCTCTGTGTAGGCAGAAATTTTTTCGGCCACCGGGGGCAAAATGGGCACAAGTCGCTCTTTATCACCCTTTCCGACCACCCGAAGCGAGCGCATATCGGCCGAAAAATCGTCGGTATTGATGGCCACCAACTCGGCCAATCGGAGGCCGGTGGTGTAGAGCAGGAGGATGATGAGCCGATCCCGCTCCTCTTCGAAGGCCGTCTCCGCACTGTCGGGCGTTGAGGGGCTGACGGCCTCTTCGACGATGGGGCGCATACGGCTCTCGGGCACAAACGAGGGTAACCGCTTGGGGGTGCGCACCGAGGTGATGGCGGTGGCCAGGTCACGCTCGATTTTCCCCTCGCGGCGCAACCACCGAAAGAGGCTTCTTAGACTCGACAGCTCCCGGTTGAGCGACGAAGCCGAGAGGCCTCCCGTCTCGCTGCGATGGACAATCCACTCGCGCAGATGCTCCTTCTCGACCCGCTCGGGCGAGAACTCCTCGCCGCTGGTCTTGCTCCACCACGCAACGAACTGCTCCACATCTCGGCGGTAGTTGTGGAGGGTCAGGGGCGAGTAGCGACGTTCGGCACCCAGGTAACGGACAAAAGCATCAACCATACGACAAATATAAGAAAAATAGCTATCTTTGTTGCACGACAAAGAAAAAATTATGGAACGTGAAGTCTGGAAACCCGGCACGCTGATCTACCCCTTGCCGGCAGTGTTGGTGAGTTGCGGTGCTACGCCCGAGGAGCATAACCTCATTACGATTGCCTGGACCGGTACGGTCTGCACCTCGCCGGCGATGTGCTACATCTCGGTGCGCCCCGAGCGCCACTCCTACGAGTTGCTGAAGCGTACGGGCGAGTTCGTGATTAACCTCACGACCCGACGTTTGTTGCGGGCCACCGATTGGTGTGGGGTCCGCTCGGGCCGTGATCACGATAAGTTCCACGAAATGGGCCTTACGGCGGTGCCGTCGCAGTTTGTCTCGGCGCCGTTGGTGGGGGAGTCGCCCGTGGGTATCGCCTGCCGTGTCAAGCAGATTATTCCGCTCGGCACCCACGATATGTTCCTTGCCGAGGTGCTGGGTGTGGAGGTCGATCCGCAATACATCGATCCCGAGACGGGCAAGTTCTGCCTTGAGCGGGCCGATTTGGTTGCCTATTCGCACGGGGGCTACTTTTCGCTGGGCGAGCAGCTCGGCACCTTTGGTTTCTCGGTGCGCAAACGCCCCTCGGTGGCACGACGCAAACAGGCAAAAAAGGGTAAGACGAAGTAACGATGAGTTGGGTTGAACTAATGGTCATTGCCATCGGCCTCTCGATGGATGCCTTTGCCGTCTCGATTGGCAAGGGGCTGACGCTGAACCGCATCCGCTGGCGGCATCTGCTCGCTGTAGGGTTGTGGTTTGGTGGCTTTCAGGCCCTGATGCCTGTGGTGGGCTACCTCTTGGGAGCGGGCTTTGCCGAGGCGGCTGCCGAGTGGGACCATTGGATTGCCTTTGTGTTGTTGGCGCTCATTGGCGGCAATATGATTCGGGAGTCGTATGGCGACGAGGAGGAGTGTAACACCTCCGATTTCGGTCTGCGCACGATGCTGCTTCTGGCCATCGCCACGAGCATCGATGCCCTGGCGGTAGGTGTCTCGTTTGCCTTTCTTCGGGTCGATTTGCTTTGTTCGGTACTCTTGATTGGTCTTACAACCCTGCTCATCTCGATGGCGGGACTGAAGATCGGCCACCTCTTCGGCAGCCGCTTTCGTTGTGGCGCCGAGGTGCTGGGCGGTGTGATTCTGATTTTGCTCGGTGTGAAAATCCTCATTGAACACACCTTATTATAATATAAAAGGCCTTCCCCAATGGAAGGCCTTTTTTGTTAGTTGTTGCGCTCGGCGACAAAGGTGCAGAGGTGGACCAGCGACGAACGGTAGGGTGAGTCGTCGTACTCGGAGAGCATACGGACCGCCTGGGCAATGTAGCCCTGCATCAGGGCCTGTGCCTCACGAAGGCCGCCCTCCTCGATAACTAACTGTTGCAGCGCCTCGACCTCCTTGTCGTCGGTGGCGCACCGTTTCAGTCGCTCCAACAGTGCTTTGCGCTCCGCTTCGTCCTTCTTTTCCAGCAGCATCAACAGCGGCAGCGTAATCTTTCCCTCACGCAGGTCGTTGCCGACGGGTTTGCCCGTAGCGGCCGAGGGGGTGTAGTCCAAAATATCGTCTTGAATCTGGAAGGCCATACCGAGCGACTCGCCAAAGCGGCGCATCGTGGTTACCTTGTCACGGGTGGCACCTACGGCCAATGCACCTGCCGAGGCACTCACGCCGAGCAACGAGGCGGTCTTTTTGTAGATGATGTCCAGATACGAGCGGCGGGTGGTGTTCTGCTTGGCGGCGCAGTCGTCTTGCAGCAGCTCACCCTCGCAGAGGGTCGCCATACGGCCGCAGATGTGCGACACCAGGTCGAACTGACCGCTCTCCAAACCGATGGCCATATTGCGGGCCAGGATGTAGTCGCCCAAGATGACCGCCTTGCGCGACTGCCACAGGGCATTGACCGAGGGCTTGCCTCGACGCTCGTTCGACTCGTCGATCACATCGTCGTGGATGAGCGAGGCGGTGTGAATCATCTCGACCAACATCGCTGCCAACGAGACACGCTGTCCCCCTGCGGCACCGGCCGTGCGGGCATTCATCGCTGCCGAAAGGCAGACCAACAGAGGACGTACCCCCTTGCCACGCGACGAAAGGGCGTGACGCAACATCTCGTTCAGAAGGTCGCCGTCGGCGGTAAATTGACGTTCGAGGAAGGCCTCGTAGGCCTCCAACTCCCGCTCCACGGGCTTGCGAATGGCATCCAGCGTAATCATACAAATCGATTTGGTTAGGACAAAGATAGTGCATTTTTTTTCGTTGTACGCCGTGCGTGCTGTTTTTTTCGTACCTTTGACGAGTAAATGGCGATAAAAATGAAACCTACGAAATTCGATATGAAGAAATTGGTGCCTGCGGCGGTGGCTGTGGTGCTCTTTTGGGTCATCTCGGCTCTCTACTTTGCCCCCCAGTTGGGAGGCGATCGGTTGGCGGCCCACGATACGGTGCAGTACGAGGGTATGTCGCACGACATCAAGGCGCAGCGTGCCGAGCTGGGCGAGGATCCGCAGTGGACGGGGGCAATGTTTGGCGGTATGCCAGCCTACCTGATCGATGTGAGCTACCCGGCGCAGTTGGTGGTGCAGACCCTCGGCCGTGTAAAGAACCTTCTGGGGCAGCCCATTTCGTTCCTCTTCTTTGCGATGCTCTCGATGTGGGTGATGCTGCTCATCTGCGGTGTCGATCCCTGGCTCTCGATGGTGGGGGCGGTGGCCTACGGCCTCTCGACCTACTTTGTGCTGATTATCGGGGCAGGCCACGTCACCAAGATGTGGGCGATGGTCTGGGCACCGCTGATGATGGGCGGTGTATGGATGGCTCTCCGAGGGCGTATGTGGCCCGGTGTAGCGTTGGCGGCGGTCGCCTCGTCGCTCGAAATCGGAGCGAACCATCCGCAGATTACCTACTACTTCCTGATGGCGATGGCTGCCTTCTGGCTGAGCGAATTGGTCGTGGCGTGGCGTGAAAAGCACCTGCCCGACTTTGCAAAACGTACCGTTTTGTTGGCCGTAGCGGGAATCTTGGCGGTGGTGTCGAACCTCTCGCCCCTTTGGTACACGATGCAACACACCCCCGATACGATTCGTGGCGGCTCGGAGTTGGCCGTCGAGACGACGGGCGAGCAGACCGACGGTCTGGATTTGCAGTATGCCACGGCGTGGAGCTACGGCCAAGCCGAGAGTTGGAATATGCTCATCCCCGACTTTGTGGGGCGTGACTCCTCGACCACCTTCTCCTCGACGGGCGAGGTGGCAGCCACCCTCTCCGAGATGGGGCTGAACGGATTGGAGCAGCAACTGCCGACCTATTGGGGTGGCCAACCCTATACGGGCGGCCCGACCTACCTGGGTGCCGCAGCCCTCTTCCTGGCCGTGCTGGGTCTGTTGTTGGTCGAGGGCAGAAACCGTTGGTGGATGGTTGTCATCTGCGTGTTGATGCTCTTTTTGGCCTGGGGTAAAAATTGGATGGGCTTTACGGAGTTGTTCTTCAACTACCTGCCCGGCTACAATAAGTTCCGTACCGTCTCGATGACGCTGGTCATCTGGCAGTGGGCTGTTCCGCTGTTGGGTGCCTTGGCATTGGCCAAGCTGCTCGATGCGGGACGCAGCGTGGTGGAGAAGTTGAAGGCCGTGGCGTGGGCTGCGGGCATCACCGCAGGTCTGTGTCTGGTGATGATTGTGGCCGGTGGCGCACTCTTCTCGTTTGGCGAGGCCGAGTCGGCCGAGTTGCTGGCCGACTATCTGCGTCAAATTTTCAGTGCCAACCAGATGCAGGAGTATATCGCCCGAGGTGCCGATGTGGCGTGGGGCGAGGAGATTGCCGCCTCGATGAAGGCCGAGCGTGTGGCGATGATGCAGGCCGATGCGTGGCGTTCGTTGGCGATGATTCTCCTCTCGGCAGGTGCTGTGTGGCTCTTTGTGAAGGGCAAGCTGCGCAAGGTTGCGTTGGCTGCGGTGCTGGTGGGTATTGTGGTTGTCGATTTGGCCGGCGTTGATATGCGCTTCCTCTCGCACGACGATTTTGTCGCCCCCTCGCGCCGTAAAATCACGATGACGGCGGCAGATAAGGCCATCTTGCAGGATAAGGAGTTGGGTTACCGTGTGCTGAACCTGACGGTCAGCCCCTTCAACGATGCCACGACCTCCTATTTCCACCGTTCGGTGGGTGGCTACCACGGTGCCAAGTTGTCCCGCTATCAGGATTTGATCGACCACTACCTCCAGAAGATGGACGAAGGGGTGCTGGATATGCTCAACACCCGTTACCTGATTGTGCAGGGGGAGTCGGGTATGCCCGAGCCTCGCCTGCGCACGACCGCCTACGGTGCGGCCTGGTTTGTCGATGAGGTGGTCTCGGCCCCGACGGCTCAAAGCGAAATGGAGTTCCTCGGTCAGGTCGATTTGCGCCGTGTGGCGGTGGTCAATGGCAAGGATAACGGCCGTCTTACCACCCCGATGGGCGAGATGGCGGAGGCCGAAATCGTGTTGGAGGAGTACCGCCCCAACTACCTGCGTTACCGCACCTCGACCCCGACCGAAGGGGTGGCGGTCTTCTCGGAGATCTACTACGACAAGGGGTGGAAGGCCTATATCGATGGCGTGGAGGCGGACTATGTGCGTGCCGACTATGTGCTGCGTGCAATGAATGTCCCCGAGGGTGAACACACCATTGAGTGGCGCTTCAAGGCTCCTGCCTGGTCACTTATTGAGGGCATCACGCTTGCGGCATCGCTGTTGATTCTGCTTGGAGCCCTTGCTGTGGTGATTTGGGAGATTCGCCGCCTGTGCAAGCAATAAAAAAAGAGGCTGTCCGACCGAGGGACAGCCTCTTTTTGTTTAGAAGAGTTTTTTCATCTGCTCCACACGACGGTAGTCGGTCAGATCGACCTGAATAGGAACTACCGCAGCATAGCCGTTGGCCAAGGCCCACTCGTCGGTATCTTCGGCCGTCGGCTCTTGGTTCATAAACTCGCCTGTCAGCCAATAGTACTCACGACCGTGGGGATCTTCACGGCGGTAGAACTCCTCCCGCCAATAGCCTCGGGTCTGGCGGCAGATGCGGATGCCCTTCAACTCCTCGGGGCGTGCGATGGGGAAATTGACATTCAGACAGAGCGGCAACCCCAACTCACCCGTCAGGACCTTCTCGACAATCTGCTTGCCATAGAGTATGGCGGCCTCGAAGTCGGCATCGGCACTGTGGTCCGTGAGCGAAAGGCCGATGGAGGGACAGCCGTAGAAGCTACCCTCGATGGCGGCACCCATCGTGCCCGAGTAGAGGACATTGACGGCGGCATTCGAGCCGTGGTTGATGCCCGAGATCACGAGATCGACACGGCGATCCGCAAGCAGGTAGTCGAAGGCCATCTTCACGCAATCGACGGGTGTTCCGGAGAAGGAGTAGATCTCCACCCCCGGCTCTTCGTGTTGTTTCTTCAGGAAGAGGGGTTTGTACATCGTGATTGCCTGGCTCATACCGCTCTGGGTCATTTCGGGAGCGATGCCGATGACCCGACCAAATTGGCGGGCCACCTCGATGGCGGCACGAAAACCTCGGGCGTTATATCCATCGTCGTTCGTGACAAGGATGGTGCGAAGGGGAGTAGTCGTATTCATAGTGGTGCAAAGATAGTGTCTTAGGCTCGATTTTCAAACCGTAGCCATAAAAAAAGAGGGCGACTGATCAGCCACCCTCCAGAACATTGAGCTCTTACGCCTTGCCAAATTATTTGGCAACGGTCATACGCTTCTCCTTGATGCGAGCCTTCTTACCGGTCAGCTTGCGCAGGTAGAAGATGCGAGCACGACGTACAACACCCACCTTGTTCACCTCGATCTTGTCGATGTGGGGCGAATAGAGGGGGAAGATACGCTCTACACCCACGCCATTCGATACCTTGCGGATGGTAAACATCTTGGTCTTGCCCGAGCCCTTGATCTGGATTACCACACCACGGAAGCTCTGGAGACGCTCCTTGTTACCCTCGACGATCTTGTAGGTTACGGTGATCGTGTCACCAGCCTTGAACGAAGGCACGTCGGCATCCGTCTTCGGCCACATCTGCTCGTTCACGAGCTTGATGATTGCATCTTTGTTCATTGTTGCAACAAATTTTAATGATTTCGCATCCAACATTCCCGCTGCATTGAGGCTACCATACGGGGATAAACACTACCCCATAATCCTGTGCAGATTGCCGATTTCGATTTTTTTTAAGACTCCCCCTCATATAAAACCTAAACCTAGATCCCATAATAAAGAAGCCCCCTAATCTAAATCGCTGCACCCCCTGCCTCGAACACCCAATGAAAGAGGTTGATCTACGCCCAGTTGGGAGGGCAAAGGTAGAAAAAGAAAAATTCAAAACAAAGAAAATGGAGGGGAAAAATGACGAAATGACGTGATTTTGTGCCGATTGACACCTCGCCGACTGCCATCTTCTGCCATTGTGACCGAATAAAAGGGTGTGGCAAACGATTTGCTCGCTTATCTTACGAAACAGAAAACGGAAAACCATAAAAAGAAGATAATATGAACATCAACACACTCACCATCAAGGCCCAGGAGATGTTGCAACGTGCCGTCTCGCTGGCCCGTGACGAGCGCCAGCAGGCTGTCGAGCCGCTGCACGTGCTCTATGCGCTCGTCGAAAAGGAGGATTCGCTCGCCTGGTATTTGTTGCAGCGTGTGGGAGTCAATCCCCGCACGGTGTTGCAGGAGGTGCGCACCGCCGTCGGCTCGCTTCCTCGTGTCGAGGGGGCGGATGAGCAGTATTTTGCTACCGATACCACCCGTTTGATTCAGCGGGCGGTTGATTATACGAAACCCTTTGGCGACAAATACGCCTCGGTCGAGCACCTGTTGTTGGCGCTCGTCAAGGAGCGTGGCCGTGCCTCGGAGTTGCTGCGTGGGGCAGGTGCCTCGGAGCAGGAGCTGCTGGAGGCGGTGCGCACCTTCCGCCGAGGCTCGAAGGTCGATTCCCAAACCTCGTCGAAGGAGTTCGATGCGCTGGGCAAATATGCGCTCAACCTCTGCGAGTTGGCCCGTTCGGGCAAGTTGGACCCCGTCATCGGACGTGACGAGGAGATTCGCCGTGTGTTGCAGATTCTCTCGCGCCGCACGAAGAACAACCCCATCCTGGTCGGTGAGGCCGGTGTGGGTAAGACGGCCATTGCCGAGGGCATTGCCCGCCGTATCATCGACGGCGATGTGCCCGAGAACCTCCGCTCGAAGCAGATCTTCTCGCTCGATATGGGTGCCCTGATTGCAGGTGCAAAGTACCAGGGCGAGTTCGAGGAGCGACTGAAGGCCGTCGTGGAGGAGGTGACCTCGTCGGAGGGCGAGATTCTGCTCTTCATCGACGAGATTCATACGCTGGTGGGTGCCGGCAAGGGGGCGGGTGCAATGGATGCCGCCAATATCTTGAAGCCGGCCCTGGCTCGTGGTGAGCTGCGCACGATTGGAGCCACGACGCTCGACGAGTTCCAGAAATTCTTCGAGCAGGATAAGGCCCTCGAGCGTCGTTTCCAGAAGGTGATGGTCGATGAGCCGTCGATGGAGGATGCCGTCTCGATTCTGCGTGGTTTGAAGGAGCGCTACGAAAACCACCACCGTATCCGTATCAAGGATGAGGCCATCGTGGCGGCAGTGGAGCTGTCGAGCCGCTACATCACCTCCCGTTTCTTGCCCGACAAGGCGATCGATTTGGTCGATGAGGCGGCCTCGCGTCTGCGTCTGGAGATGAACTCCGTGCCCGAGGAGATTGATACGCTGAATCGCCGTGTGCGCCAGCTGGAGATTGAGCGTGAGGCGATTCGTCGCGAGAAGGACGAGGAGCGCATCGAGGTCTTGAGCCGTGAGATTGACGACCTGAAGTCGAAGGAGAGTGCCCTGCGTGCCAAATGGCAGGGGCAGCGTGACCTGCTCTCGAAGATTCAGCATCAGAAGGAGCAGATCGAGCAACTCAAGGTCGAGGCCTCGGAGGCGGAGCGTCAGGGCGACTACGGCCGTGTGGCGGAGATTCGCTACGGCAAAATCGTCGAGGCCGAGCGCACGATTGCAACCCTGGAGGAGGAGTATCGCCTCGCCTCGGAGGGCGAATCGCTGATTCGTGAGGAGGTCAATAGTCAGGATATTGCCGAGGTGGTATCTCGCTGGACGGGCATCCCCGTAAGCCGTATGTTAAGCTCCGAGCGAGAGAAGTTGCTGCGAATGGAGGAGGAGCTGCACCGCCGTGTCATTGGGCAGGGGCAGGCCATTGCGGCCATCTCGGATGCCGTGCGCCGCTCCCGTGCAGGGTTGTCGGACCCCCGCAAACCGATTGGCTCGTTCATCTTCCTCGGCACAACGGGTGTCGGTAAGACGGAGCTGGCCAAGGCCTTGGCCGAGTTCCTCTTCAACGACGACCAGATGATGACCCGCATCGATATGAGTGAGTACCAGGAGCGTCACAGTGTCTCCCGTCTGGTGGGTGCCCCTCCGGGATATGTGGGCTACGACGAGGGTGGTCAGCTGACCGAGGCTGTGCGCCGCAAACCCTACTCGGTGGTGCTGTTGGATGAGATTGAGAAGGCCCACCCCGATGTCTTTAACATCTTGTTGCAGGTCTTGGATGATGGTCGTCTGACGGATAACAAGGGCCGCACGGTCGATTTCCGCAACACGATTATCATTATGACCTCGAATATGGGCTCTGGCCTGATTCAGGAGCGCCTGATGGCCGACTACAATGGCGAGAAACTGCTGCCCGAGAAGTTGGAGCAGACCCGCAACGAGGTGGTCGAGCTGTTGAAGCAGCACCTCAAACCCGAGTTCCTGAATCGTGTGGATGAGATTGTGCTCTTCGAGCCGCTGTCGAAGGCGGATGTGCAGGCCATTGTCGATTTGCAGTTGCAGCGTGTGAGCGAGCTGTTGTCGCAGAACGGCATCGAGCTGAAATATACCCCTGCGGCCCGTTCGTGGATCGCCTCGGTGGGCTACGACCCCCTGTTTGGCGCCCGCCCCGTGAAGCGTACCATTCAGCGTTATGTGGTCAATGACCTCTCGAAACGCATCTTGGCAGGCGAGGTTGAGCGAAGCAGACCCATCTTAATCGATGCCTCGGACGAGGGACTTCGCTTCGAGAACTAACTAAAAAAGGACTTTGACCTAACCGTCAAAGTCCTTTTTTTGCGATGAGCCACGCTGCTCGGTTGTAGGCGGCAAGAATCGGTGCCCGCCAAGCGACAGGCAAGGTGTTCAGGATGCGCACCTTGTTGAGCGTGCGGCGATAGGTCTTTGTGAACGAGAAGGTGGCAATGGCTCGGCGAGCGGCCTCCGTATCGCCTTTGGCCGAGAGGATGAGGGCCTTACCCAGGGCGGCACGAGCCACAAACTCCCGCTCGTCGATGTCGGCCTCGGGGTTGTAGAGGCTTTCGAACGAATAGGGGGTCTTCTCGGGGGTGTAGATCGAGGCCGAGCGGTTCGAGGCCTCCTTCAGGTAGCGCACCAACGGGCGGGGCGAGAAGCAGACCCGATAGCGTCGGGCGAGTTTAATCCAGAAGTAGAGGTCGCCGGCAATTTTCATCCCTTCGGGCCAGCCGCCAATCTCGCTGAAGATGCGACGGGGCATTGCACTCGCCGAGGGGATGGCGATGTAGCGGTGGGCCGAATCACGAAAGAAATTTTCGACCACGCCTCGCTCCTCGGGGCAGGGGGCACGGAACAACCCCTCGGCCGAAACCACCTGAAACGAGGTGCAGTAGAGTCCGCAATCGGGAAATTCGTTGATGAGGGCGTTGATCTCTTCGAGAAATCCCGGCTCCCATTGGTCGTCGGCATCGATCAGAGCGACATACTCTCCCTTGGCCTCGCTGACGGCACGGTTGCGGGCGGCACACTCGCCTGCGTTGGGCTGGGTGATGAGGCGTACCAAGGGTGATGCGATGCGCTCCACTACCTCGGCCGAGCGGTCGGTCGAGCCGTCATTGACCACGACAATCTCGAGCGGAAGGAGGCTCTGGGCCAGCACCGAGCGGATGGTGGCCTCGATCTCCTGCTCCTTGTTGTAGAGGGGTATGATGACCGAAAAACTATTTTTCATAGTACGACGGAGTGGGTAAAAGGGT
Organism: Alistipes sp.; assembly: GCA_017436185.1. Next base: position 182,185 of record JAFSDP010000005.1, read on the forward strand.
CTCGAATGCAGCCACAAGGTGGGCCTTAACTGCCTCGAAATCGGCGATTTGTTCGCTATCGTTCAGGCAGAGCAACCGCTGTTGCTGTTGGGTTATTTGAAGGGCAATGTCGTCGATGCTCTTGTCGGTGAGGGTCACCAGACTGCAATCCTGCATCGAGCGGGGCGCAAAGTCGCCACGACACAACACATCATAGCGAACGAGCCAATGCGACAGGTCCTCTGTCGAGCGGAATCGGTGGGTGCAGACCCGCTTCAAATCCTCGCCCCACAGCTCCCACGCACGTCTGAAATCGGCCTTGCGGTAGGGCTGCATCTGGTGCGAATCGTAGAAGGCCGGAAAGAAACTCCACGGCAACAACGAAATGGTTTTCAATAGGTTGCCAACACCATAGCAGGGGGCTAACCATTTGCCTATGTGGCGGTTGAGGGCCTTGCGGCTGTGCAGCGTATTGATGCGCTCCAAGTTGTTCAGAATAATCGGCCCGACCGACGAGGGACGCACCACACTCAGACGAGCCATATCGCACGGCTGCCCCTTTCGAAAGAAATCTTCGGGTTGCGTGGGGCGGGTCAGGAACGTGTCGTCGTTGAGCAAAATGAAGTGCTCGGCCAACGCTTCGATGCGCCAGAGGTTCAGCTCCAACACATTGCTGTTGAAGGTGGGCAGCCACTCCCGAGGGATGTAGTCCGAGTGGCGGACGATGTGGAGCTTCGGATGGTCGGTGTTGAGCCATTCGGGCAGGTGACCCCACGTAACGAGGTGGATGCGCCGATGCCAGGGGGCAAAACGTTCGATGGAGCGCAGCAGATGGCGCAGCGTGCCCCAATCCCGATAGCGGATTTCGGAGGCGTCCATCCCTTGGTCGAGGCGGTAGTTGCGCCGCTCGGCCTGCCAGGCGGGGTCAGTACCATCGACCCACAAAACTACAAAATCGATTGCTTGCATCTGCTATTGTACCAATAAGTTACATCCTCTTATTTCGCTGTGGTCGATACGCCCCTCGACCTCAAACGAGCCGTCCGAATGGCAACGACCCACATCTTCGGTCTGAAGAAAAGCGCACGACGAGCGGTTGCCCAGGTCGATGATGTTCAACCCGCCACGCCCTGCCTCGAACGAGAGGTCGAAGGGGTCGTTCACATCCCGATTCAGCACACGCATCCAGGGCGGACAGAAAAAGCGGTTCTGCCCCTTCGAGTAGGCCTGCGATGTCAGCTCGGCCATTCCGTATTCGGAGTGAATCTGCTCCACACCAAACCCCTCCTGCAGGATGCGGTGAAAGGCCTCCTTGGGCAGCTCCTCGCGGTGGCCCTTCATTCCGCCCGTCTCCATAATGAGGGTGTTGGGCAGCTTGGGGGCGTGCTGCTCGGCTAAATCCCATAGGGCGTAGCTTACGCCAAGCAGAATCTTCGGCCCCGGGTCGGCCAACATATCGGTGATGAGTTTTTTGTGGTCGTAGAGGTAGAATCCACCCCCTCGGGCGTGGGCGATCAGACGGTCGGCCATATAGATGAGCGACGAGCCGCTGCGCTCCAGGTAGGAGGGCAGCAGGGCATAGATGCTCCACTTTTGGGGGTCGCCGTAGAAGCGCCGAAAGGCCTCGGTGAAGATGGCTTCGTAATGGCTGAGCGAAGCCATCGGATGGCGTGAGGGGGTCATCCCCGTCGTAGCACTCGAGGTGAAGACCACCTCGGGGGGCGTGGTGTCGCAATAGACCTCCCGATGCTTGAAGAGCGAGATGGGAAGAAAGGGAATCTCCTCCAACCGTTTCACCCGCTCGGGGTCGATGCCGATGCGCTCGATATACTCCCGATAGGGGGCACACTTCGCCGCCTGATGATGAAACATCGCCAGGGCTGCCGCCTCAAACTCGGCGGGCGAAGAGATACGAAAAAGAGCTTCGTTGGTCATTGCGAGGAGCAAGATACGAATTTTTCGTGAAAAAATCAGAAAAAATCCCTTTCGGAGCTGCGATTTTAGACTATCTTTGTGCAAAAGCAAAAATTACTAACCTCTTTTAACTATGCGAAACCCTTTTTTGATTCTGCTTTTGGCCCTCGTTTGCGGGGCTGTAAGTTGTTCTGCGCCCGAGGAGCATAACCTGCGTTTGAAGTACGACCGTCCTGCTACGGAGTGGGTCGAGGCCCTTCCCATCGGCAACGGCCGTGTGGGTGCAATGGTCTATGGCGGCATCCAGAGCGAGGAGCTCCAACTCAACGAGGAGAGCGTATGGGGTGGCTCGCCCCACAACAACGTGCACCCCTACAACGCCGCAGGGTTGGACTCGATTCGAATGCTTCTCTTTGCCGGGCAGAACGCCAAGGCTCAGGAGTTGTGCGGCCGCTACATCAGTGCCCGCCCCGCCAACGGTATGCCCTACCAGACGGTCGGCTCGCTGTGGCTCGACTTCGGTGAGGCGGAGGCCGAGGCCTATTACCGTGAGTTGGACATCCAAAACGCCATCACCCGCACCCGCTATCGTGTGGGCGAGGTGGAGTACAGCCGTGAGGCCTTCGCTTCGTTCGAGGATGACCTGATTGTGGTGCGTATGGAGGCCTCCAAGCCCCAGGCCATCTCCTTCGATGCTCGCTACACGACCCCCTACACCGAGAATATCACCCGCACGGCGGAGGGTACCACGCTGTGCCTCGACGGCAAGGCCGATGACCACGAGGGTGTCGAGGGCAAGATTCGCTTCACGACCCTTACCCACATCGAGGCCGAAGGCGGTCGAGTCGAGGCGGTGGCCGATACGCTGCTGCGTGTTTCGGGTGCCGACCGTGTGACGCTCTACATCTCGATGGGCACGAACTTCGTCAATTATAAAGATGTGTCGGGTGACAGCTATGCCGCCGCCCTCCGTCCGCTTGAGAATCGCACGGCTTCCTACCGCAAGGGGTTGGCCGCCCACACGAAGCACTACCGCAATCTGTTCGATCGTGTCGAGTTGGATCTAGGCACCAACGAGCAGGCCGAGAAGACGACCGATCGCCGTGTCGAGGAGTTCCGTGAGCAGTTCGATCCTCAGCTCTCGGCCCTCTACTTCCAGTTTGGCCGCTACCTGTTGATCAGCTCGTCGCAGCCGGGTGGTCAGGCCGCCAACCTGCAGGGCATCTGGAACTACCAGCGTCGTGCCCCCTGGGATGGCAAATATACCTCGAACATCAACCTTGAGATGAACTATTGGCCCGCCGAGATTACCGCTCTGGGCGAGTGTCACGAGCCACTGCTGCGCCTTACACGAGAGGTATCGGAGACGGGTCGTGAGGCTGCTGCGATGTACAACGCTCGTGGCTGGACGCTCCACCACAACACCGATATTTGGCGCTCGACGGGTGCTGTCGATGGCCCTTCGTACGGCATCTGGCCCACTTGCAACGCCTGGCTGTGTCAGGATATGTGGGACCGCTACCAAATCACGGGCGACGAGGAGTTCCTTGCCGAGATTTTCCCCATTATGCAGCAGGCTGCCACCTTCTATTTCGATATGTTGGTGCGTGACCCCAAGACGGGTTACCTGGTGGTCGCCCCCTCGTTCTCGCCCGAAAATCGCCCCAAGGTGGATGGCGAGCGCTCCTTCTCGGTGGTCTATGGCACGACGATGGACAACCAGTTGGTGGCCGATCTGATGCGTAACACCGCCTATGCCGCCCGTCGTCTGGGTGCCGAGCCGACCTTCATCGACTCGTTGGAGTGGGTTGCCTCGTCGCTGCCCCCGATGCGTGTGGGCCGTCACGGCCAGCTGCAGGAGTGGTTGGAGGATTGGGACGATCCCGAAGACAAACACCGCCATATCTCGCACCTGTGGGGTCTCTTCCCGGGTCGCCAGATTACCCTCAATAACCCCCGCCTGATGGCTGCCGCCCGTCAGACGCTCGAACATCGTGGCGACCCCTCGACGGGTTGGTCGATGGGTTGGAAGGTCTGCTGCTGGGCACGCCTGCTGGACGGTAACCGTGCCTACAAACTCATCACCGAGCAGATCAAACCCGCCATTGGCAAGACGGGGCAGAAGGGCGGTACCTATCCCAACCTCTTCGATGCCCACCCGCCCTTCCAAATTGACGGCAACTTCGGTTGCACGGCAGGTATTGCCGAGATGATGATGCAGAGCCACTCGGGTGCCGTGCATCTGTTGCCTGCCCTGCCCGATGTATGGCAGGCAGGTACGGTGAAGGGTCTGCGTTGTCGTGGCGGCTTTATCCTCGAGGAGCTGACCTGGAGCGAGGGCCGTGTTCAAAGTGTGAAGATTCGTTCGACGCTGGGCGGTAAGTTGCGCCTGCGCACCTCGACCCCCATTGCGGGCAAGGGGCTGACCGAGGCCACCGAGCCGACCGAGAACGTGCTGTTGCAGCAGCAACCGATTCTCGAGCCGCAGATCTCCGACGAAGCACCTGCACCGACCACTTCGCTTGAGGAGTACCTCGAATACGACGTGGAGACCAAGCCCGGAAAGGTCTATACCTTCCACGCCGCCTAAACCAAAAGAGCCTGTCACATTCGACAGGCTCTTTCGTTTGGTTACATCAGCGGCGAGAAGAGTCGCATCAACGACTCGGCCAGGCGACGCACTCGTGGGCGACGGAACCACTCCGAAGCGATAATGGGGTGGCACTGTTCCTCATCTTGGAGGAAGTGGTCGGCCAGGGCTTGGTTGAGGGCCCGATCGTAGCAGATGCCGCTCAACTCGAAGTTGTGTTCGAAACTGCGGAAATCCATATTGGCCGACCCCAAAATCGAGAGCGAATCGTCAATAATCATCGTCTTGGCGTGCAGGAATCCCGCCATATAGAACGAGACCTTCACCCCTGCCCGCACCATATCGTCCAGGTAGGAGTGTACGGCCAGATCGACCGTCGAGGAGTCGGAGCGGTGGGGAAGCATCAATCGTACGTCGATACCCGCCAGGGCGGCCGTTTGCAGGGCCGAGTTGAGCTGCTCCGAGGGGAGGTAGTAGGGGGTCTGAATCCAGATGCGGGAGGTGGCACGCCCCACAGCCATACAGAGCATCTGCGGCAGGGTGCGCCACTTGCCCATCGGACCGCTCGAGAGGAATTGGATGGCGTTGGCACGGTCATCGGCCAACTCGGAACGGCTCAAGGTGGGGTAGTAACGGCTCTCGTCGGTCAGGCGTTGGCGGGTGGTGGCGTACCAATCGCTCAGGAAGGCGGCCTGCAACCCCGTCACACCGCCTCCCGTGATGCGGAGGTGGGTATCTCGCCAGGGGCCGATCGTTGAGCCGAAACGGTAGCGGTCGGCCAGATTCATTCCGCCAAAGTAGCCGATGCGCCCATCGATGATGACCAATTTACGGTGGTTGCGGTAGTTGACCTTGCTCGTAAAGCGGGGAAACTGCACGTGCAGGAAGGGTGATGCCTCGCCTCCCGCCTCAAGGAGCGGCGTAAAGAACTTCTTGCGCACCGAACGAGAGCCCACATCGTCGTACAAGACCCTGACCTCGACCCCCTGACGAGCCTTTTCCACAAGGGCCTTCAACAGCGTTTGGCCCGTTTGGTCGTTGTCGATGATGTAGTATTGCAGGTGGATGTGGTGTTTGGCGTGGGCGATATCCTCCATCAGGGCGGTAAACTTCTCATCGCCTGCCCGAAAGATGCGCCACTCGGTGTCGTAGAGCGAGGGGGCGTTGCCCACATCGGCCACCAACTGTTCCAAGGGGCGGAACTGCGGTGAGATGGACTGCTGGTCGGGGCGGTGACTTTGGCGGATGAAACTTTCGAGTTGCTTGCGCAGGCGGCGTGATATGGTGCGTCGCTTCGAGAGGTTTTGCCCGAAGAAGAAATAGCACACCAACCCCACCACGGGAGCCAGCACCAGCACAATGACCCACGAGAGGCTTTTGAGCGGGTTGCGGTTCTCGGAGAGGATGACCAAAATCACTCCGGCGATGGTCAGCACATAGAGCGTGACCAGAAGGTATGACAGCAGCGTATTCACGCCTTACGGGTGTTAGTTTGCTTCGGTCGATGCCGTCTTCGGCAGCTCGATGGTGTAGAGCAGGTGCTCCAGACCACGCATCAGGTTGCGCTTGTGGGGCGGCAGTTTGGGGGCATAGACATAGCAGTCGTAGGTGAAGATGCAACCCGTCGCCGTGTCGAGGGTCGAGTAGCTCACAAAGGGGCCACCCATAAAGTCGTTCTCGACATCCCAGAAGCCACGCATCTCGACCCACAGACGGCCGTTGAGACGGAAGGTGGTGATGGTCGGCTCGAACATATCGGCCGTAATCATATAGGAGCCCTCCGACGGACCGGGGATGCGCTTGGCGAAGCGGTTGCGGGCCTTCACCAGGGCCTCGACCGTGAAATCCTTACCGCCCGTGTAGGGGTACGAGTAGAGCATAAAGCCCTGCGATGCCTCGGGATATTCGTAGCGGGCCCAGAGGAAGTCGGCCTCGTTGGCGGCCAGCGTGTAGCCCTTCGGCACAGCCATCGTCACGCCGAAACGCTCCTTGGCCGCCTGCTCGATGCCCGACACACCAAAGCTCTTGGCAAAGGCAACGGCACGATCTCGCTCGGCGGCAAGCAGCACATCCAACAACTTTTGACCGTGGGCGTTCAGGTACTCGACCAGCGACTCCTCGGTCGGGCCTTGCAGCAGCAGGACAATCTGCGGTGTAGCCGTCAGGTCGTATTGCACCGCTACGGCGGCCTCCTTCAGGGTCGGCTCGACCAACACTTTGAGGATGTTGCGGTGATCGACCACCACACTTTTGAAGCCGTCGGGCGTCACTCGCTGCACGTCAAACTCCGGCTCCACCTGCGGCAGGTAGGGAATCGGGGCGGCCAACAGCGAGCGCAACGAGTCGCCCACCTCGCCCATCCAGAGGGGCTGGTTGATGACCACGATAAGTTCGTAGGGGCGTCCCTGGGCGGTCTTTTGGTTGGTGCCAAGGGTGTGGAAGGCTTTGCAGCCGGTCAGCATCACAGCCACCAAGGCCGTGAAAAGTGCCATTTTCAGTGCTCTCATATTCGGTATCTCGATTGATTCTTACGCAAATGTACAAAATTATTCTTATATTTGTCGCACTATGCGACTTAAACCGCCTAAAATACTGCGTCGTTTGATGCCCGATCTGATTTGGGAGATCGAGGATCGGGAGGGCATCTTCCTGACCTTCGACGACGGACCCACGCCCGGCGTGACGGAGTGGATTCTCTCGACGTTGGACAAGTACGATGCCAAGGCGACCTTCTTTGTGCTGGGCAAGAATGTGGAGCTTTATCCCGACCTCTACCAACGCATCCTCGATGCGGGCCATCGGGTGGGCAACCACACCTACTCCCATCAGAAGGGGTGGCGAATGTCGCTCGACAGGTATGTCGAGGATGTCGATTTCGCCAACGATTTGGTCCACAGCGACCTGTTTCGTCCCCCCTACGCCCAGATCACTCCTGCGCAGGCCCGCTTTTTGAGCCAACGCTACAAGCTGGTGATGTGGGATGTCATCTCGCGCGACTACAACCGCAACCTCTCGCCCAAGACCTGCCTGAGGAACGTGATTAAGTACCTCGACCCGGGCACCATTGTGGTCTTCCACGACAGCGAAAAGGCCTTCCGCAATATGCGCTATGCCCTGCCTCGCACATTGGAGGTCATCCGCGAGAAGGGGTTGAAGTGCAAAGCCATCGAATTGTAATACCCCCACCCAATATGAAAGCATTACGCTTTGTTTTGCCGCTGCTCTTGACCCTCTTTGTGGCCTGCGGTGGCGACGATAAACCCATCGACGAGCCGCAGCCCGAACCCACCCCCGAGCAGCCGACCCCCAACCCCGAACCCGAACCTGAACCAACACCCGAACCCGAAAAGTTCTCGATGCAGGGCAAGTCGCTGGTCATTTTGGGCGACAGCTATTCGACCTACGGCGGTTGGATTCCCGAGGGCTACCTGACGTGGTATGGCATCGACGGGGTCGATGGCAAAAATTCGTCGAAGAACGATGTCTCGTCGGTTAGCGATACGTGGTGGCACATCCTGATGACTAAGTACGCGTGTAAGCTGCTCATCAACAGCAGTTACAGCGGCTCGCCCATAAGCTATACGGGCTACAAAACCGACAGCAACCCGACGGGTGACGAACGTAAAACGGCCTTCATCACCCGAATGAAAACCGACCTTTCGGCCTCGAAGGTGAAGCCCGAGTTGATTCTGATTCTGGGCGGCACGAACGACCACTATGCCGGTGCGCCGAGTGGAGCGATTCAGTATGCCGATTGGAACGAGGAGGATTTGAAGAGCTTCTTCCCCGCCTTTGCCTATCTGTTGGATTACCTCACCCGTCAGCACCCCACGGCCCGCATCGTCAATATCCAGAACGACTGCTTCTCGGCCGAAGAGGCTGCCGCCATTGCCGAGATTACGGCCCACTACCGGGTGCAAAACGTGGTACTGACGAACATCAAGGGGTCGGCCAATTTGCAGGGCGGACACCCGACCAAGGCCACTATGGCCCGCATTGCCGAGCAGGTAGAGCGTGCCGTAAACGAATAAATAGCGGAATTTTATTGAGTTACAGAAAATTTGATTATCTTTGCACCCGCGAAAACAAAATCATAAACACATAACACTATGCAAATTACTGCTGCTGATATCAAAATCGGTATGTGCATCGAGATGGACGGCAAGACCTTCCTTGTAGTCGATTTCCAGCACTGCAAGCCGGGCAAGGGCCCCGCTTTCGTTCGTTCGAAGCTCAAGAATCTGGAGAATGGTCGCGTTCTGGAGAACACCTTCTCGTCGGTAGGTATCAAGATCGAGCAGGTGCGCGTTGAGCGTCGCCCCTACCAGTTCACCTACGAGGATGACCTGGGTGCTCACTTTATGCACACCGAGACCTTCGAGGAGATCAACATCGAGAAGGAGCTGATCAACAACTACGACCTGATGGCCGATGGCCAGATTGTCGAGGTGATGTTCCACACCGAGAAGGAGCAGGTGCTGTCGGCCGAGCTTCCTCCCATCGTGGATATGGAGGTTACCTACACCGAGCCGGGCATCAAGGGCGATACTGCTTCGACCAACTCGCTGAAGCCTGCCGTAGTGAATACGGGTGCAACCGTAAAGGTTCCCCTGTTCATCAACACGGGCGATAAGATTCGTGTCGATACCCGCACCCGCGAGTACTACGAGCGCATCAAGTAATTCGGCCCACACCGAACACAAGAAAAACCTGCCTTCCGCATTGGAAGGCAGGTTTTTTCTTTAATTCAAAATTTAGAATGTAGAATTCAAAATGAGTTTGGGCTGCGCGACTCGAAAGGGAGTTTAGAGAATTTAGGGAGGTTTGTGAAGTTCGTGTTTTCGGTCTGCTTCGTTAAACTCCTTAATCTATTTAATGTCTTTAATCACCGCCCCCCCTCATTTTGAATTTTGCATTTAACCAAGAAGGTCGAGCCACTCAGGCTCGACCCTCTTGGTTTGTTATCGCATCGCAATCTCGGTGGTACCGATCAGGCGACCCTCCATATAGAGTTCGATTTTGTAGGTGCCGGCTACGAAACCCGACGAGTTGTAGTAGATACCCACCTGGATGTCGCTGTTCTGGTAATCGACCTCACGCATCGCCGAGTAGTTGAGCGCCGAGCCCTCGAAGGCGAAGGTCGGGGCGGCCTCGGAGGTCATTACATAGCCATCGGGCGAGAAGATACGCAGGTAGATGGCCTTGTTGCCGGGCGTAGCCAACTCGTTGGCCGAGAGGTAGAAATCGACACGCAGGCGGTCGGCATTCTTGATTCTCGACACCTCACGACCGTTGTGGTTGAGGGCCAGCATCGAGATGTCGCGGGCACGCACTACGGCACCCACCTTGACCTTGTTCTCCAACTCGGCCGAACGCTCCTCGGCCATATCGGCACGCAGGTTGGCCGAGGTAATCTCCTTGCGGTAGGAGACATTCTCGGTGATGAGCTTCTTGTTGAGGGTGTTGAGTGAGTCGATCTGACGGATGTAGCCACGCATCACCGTGCGCAGCGAGCCCAGCTCCTTCTCGTATTGGCGCATCTTGTTGTAGTTCCAGCGGCGCTCCTGTTTGAGCTGCTCGACCAGCTCGTTGGCCTTCTCGAGGCTCGAGGCAATCGAGTCGTTCTGGAAACGGAGGCTGTCGTACTCCACGATGAGGCTGTTCAGACCGCTCTGAATCGAGTCACGGTCGGCGGCAAGCAGCTGGTTGTCACGCATCTGCTCACGGTGCATACTGAAGTAGAGTAGCGAGATGGCCACCAGAATCACCGACAACAGACCGATGACGATCTGATAACCACGAATCGACTGGTTGGCCTGGGGCTGCGGGTCGTCGTAATACTCTACCTCCTCCTCCGAGGGGTCGTAGCCATATTTGTTCTCTTCCATAGTGCTATGTTGGTTTTAGCGGGTTAGCGGTTCAGTGTCGGGACAAAGATAGTGAAATTTTACTTTACTTTGCTATCTAACGGGTATTTAAGCCCCTCAAAATCGTAAATATAGGCCTGGATGCTGCCGATGCGCACGGGCGACTCGATCGAAAGGGGTATTTTGTTTCGATCGTCCGAAATCCAGAGCGTGAAGACCGTGCCGTCGGTAAAGGAGTAGCCTTCGGTGGTGCCCAGCTGACACTCGAACTTCAGGGCGCGGAACTTACCCTGGTTGCGAATCTTCTTCACCTCACGGCCCAGATAGCGGTAGTTGATGTGGCGCACGGTATCCTCCAACACCATCTCAAGGGTCCCCACACCCCCCTCTTTGAAATCGTCGGCCGAGGCCGAGCGCATATTGAAGAAGAGCGAAATGGCATCCATACTGCGCTCCGTGAGGGGGAGTTTGGCCTCCTTGAAGGGGCGTCCGCGGCTGCTCCAGCGGGTGCTCACCTCCATTGCCGACCAATCGTAGCGGTAGCTGCTTTGGAAGGTGTAGCTCGCCTCCTTAATATCGCTTTGGAAGTGTTGCGTGCGCAGCGTTGTGGGGTCGATGTGGATGGTGTAGCTATCCTCCATATTGAAGAACCAGCGGTAGGTGGGCAGCGTACGACCCACGCCGACGACCCGATAGTGGGGCTTTTGGTCGAAGATCACCTCCTCGGTCGAGACCTCGACCTCGCCGATTTCGGTGTTGGGGAAGTATTTTGCACGGTAGCTCACCCGATATTCGAGCTTTTCGCCCGGGTGGTAGAGCTGGGCCGAGGCGAAGAGCGGCCACAACATCGAAAGCAATAAAATCAATCGTTTCATAGCATTGAGGGTATTCGTGAAAACGATGGTTCGTTTTAGTAACGGTTCTTTCTATTACAACGTTTGTGCCCGCTTTTTTAGTGCCTATACCTATTATGAAATTCGGGAGAAATCGATCTCTTCACGCCCCGAATGACGCTTGCGCAACGCCTCCAACCCTCGGTGCTCGGGCAGCGAGAGGGTGGGATCTTGGCGCAGCACCTCCTCGGCCACCTCCCTCGAGAGGGTCAGAATCTGCACATCACGGGTGGGGTTGGCGATGCGCAGGTCGAAGCCCATACCGCTCTGCATCGTGCCATTCACATCGCCCGCACCACGCAGTTTTAGATCCAACTCGGCCAAGCGGAAACCGTCGGTCGTCTCACACATTGCATCCAGACGGGCACGACTCTCTTTCGAGAGCTTCTCGCCCGACATCAGGATGCAGTAGGATTGGGCACCGCCACGCCCCACACGACCACGCAACTGGTGGAGCTGCGAGAGACCGAATCGCTCGGCCGACTCGATGACCATCACCGTGGCATTGGGGACATCGACACCCACCTCGATGACCGACGTGGCGACCAGAATGTGGGCCTCACCCCGCTTGAAGCGATCCATCGAGGCCTCCTTGTCGGCGGGCTTCATCTTGCCGTGACAGATTTCGGTGACGTATTGCGGCAGCGGAAAGTCGCGCGAGATGGCCTCGTAGCCATCCGTGAGGTCTTTGTAGTCCATCGCCTCGGACTCCTTGATGAGCGGATAGACCACATAGACCTGCCGTCCCTGGGCAATCTGCTGTTTTAGGAATCCCCACAGGCGCAGGCGTGCCGAGTCGTAGTAGTGGTAGGTCTGGATGGGACGGCGACCGGGGGGCAACTCGTCAATGACCGAGACATCCAAATCGCCGTACAGAGTCATCGCCAACGTGCGGGGGATGGGGGTGGCGGTCATCACCAGGATGTGGGGCGGCTGCTGATTCTTGGTCCAAAGGCGGGCACGCTGCTCCACGCCGAAGCGGTGCTGCTCGTCGATGACCACAAAACCGAGGTTCTGGAACTGCACTCGATCCTCAATCAGGGCGTGGGTGCCTATGAGTAGGTTGATTTCGCCCGAGGCAATCCCCTCGAGGGCCGTGCGGCGCTCCTTCGTTTTCGATGAGCCGGTCAGGATGCCCACCCGCACGGGCAGGTCGCCCAACATACGGGTGATGGTGGCGTAGTGCTGACGGGCCAGAATCTCGGTCGGGGCCATCAGACAGGCCTGAAAACCGTTATCGACGGCCAGCAGCATCGACATCAGTGCCACCAACGTCTTGCCCGACCCCACATCACCCTGCAACAGACGATTCATCTGGTAGCCAGTGACGGTATCTTGGCGAATCTCCTTGATGACCCGCTTCTGCGCACCGGTCAGAGGGAAGGGTAAGTGTTTGTTGTAAAAGGTGTTGAATACACCTCCCACCTTTGCAAAGAGGAAGCCGTTTTGCTTGCCCATACGCTCCGAACGACGGGCCTGCACGCCGAGCTGAATGCCCAGCAACTCGTCGAATTTGAGGCGGTATTGGGCCTGACGCAGCAGCTCGGCCGATTGGGGGAAGTGGATGTTGCGATAGGCTTCGTGGAGGTCGATGAGGCCGTAACGACGGCGCATCGCCTCGGGCAGCGGGTCGGCAATACGCCCCGTCAAGAGTGCCCAGGCATTCTGCACGATGCGATACATTCCTTTGGTGCCGAGCATCGACGAGAGCTTCTCGGTCGAGGGGTAGATGCCCTGCATTCCGCTCTCGGCCTTGCGGCTCATCGCCTGCTCGATGGTCTCGACCTCGGGGTGGGCCAACTGCAGGGTGCCTCGGTAGAAGGAGGGTCGTCCGAAGATGAGGTACTCACGCCCCACCTCGATGCGCTTCTCGATCCATTTGATGCCCTGAAACCAAACCAGGTCGGCTCCTCCCGTCGAATCCTGCACCACCACGTTGAAACGCTTGCGACGCCCCTCGCCGCTGTAACTGAGGCCGATGACCCGTGCCCGAATCTGGACATAGCTCAGCGAGGCCGCCTCCGTAATCTCGTTGATGGGGTAGATACGGCTGCGGTCGATGTAGCGGAAGGGAAAGTGGTTCAGCAGGTCACCCACCGTACAGATGTCCAACTCACGGGCCAAGAGTTTGGCTCGTGCTTCGCCCACACCGGCTACATATTTAATATCTTGTCGCAATAGACGCTCCATAGCTCACAAATATACAAATTTTTCCTATCTTTGCTCTGCAAAAAGTTGTTAAAAGATGGATTTGACCCGTTATACCCGTCGTCCCGCCCACGAAGTACGTATCGGTGGGGTAGTTATTGGCGGCAATCGGCCGATTGCCGTGCAGTCGATGACCAACACTTCGACCAACGATACCGCCGGCTCGGTGGCCCAAATCGAGCGCATCGACCGTGCGGGAGGCAAAATTGTCCGCCTTACGGCCCAGGGGCGTCGTGAGGGCGAAAACCTGAAGCAGATTGTCGAGGGGGTGCGTGCCGACGGCTTCCAAACGGCCATTGTGGCCGACATCCACTTCGTGCCCGAGGTGGCAGCCATTGCGGCCAACTATGTCGATAAGGTGCGCATCAATCCCGGTAACTACCGCCTCGATCGTGGCGAGTTGGAGGCCCTCATCGCCCAATGTCGTGAGCGAGGCGTGGCGCTGCGTATCGGGGTGAATCACGGCTCGTTGGCCAAGCGCATCTTCGATGAGTGGGGCGATACGCCCGAAGGGATGGTGGTCTCGGCGATGGAGTTTTTGCGCATCTGCCGTCGTGAGCAGTTCGACCAGGTGGTGGTCTCGATGAAGTCGAGCAATACCCGTGTGATGGTGGCTGCCTATCGCCTGCTGGTGCGGGCGATGGAGGAGGAGGGGATGACCTACCCCATCCATCTGGGAGTTACGGAGGCGGGCAACGGCCTGGAGGGGCGCATCAAGAGTGCCGTGGGCATCGGTGCCCTTTTGGCCGACGGCATTGGCGACACGATTCGTGTATCGCTCACCGAGGCCCCCGAAAACGAGATTCCGACGGCACAACTTTTGGCCGACTACTTCCGTGAGCGGGAGGGGGAGTTCGAGGTGAAGCACCCCGCGCGTTATTCGCCCTACGCCTACCGCCATCGCAGCAGTGTGCAGGTGCCCCTGACCCACGACGAGTGGGATGGCAAGATGCGCATCATCGAGGCTGTGAGTCAGAATCCGACGGCCGAGCTGCGTGCCGCCATTCTCGATTTGGAGGTGGAGGATGAGCCGGTGATGATTCGCCGCAAATATGCCGATTCGTCGCTCGAAGTGGTGGCTGTCAAGGCGGCTGCCGACTTTGGCGGGGTGTTGCTCGATGGACTGGCCGACGGCATCTGGATCGATGCGCCCCACCTCGATGCGGCCGAGCTGAAGGAGGTCGAACTGATGATTTTGCAGGCAGCTCGTCTGCGCTTCTCGCACACCGAATACATCGCCTGCCCCTCGTGTGGCCGCACGCTCTACGATATTGAAAAGACACTGGCTGTCATTCGCTCACGCACGTCGCACCTGAAAAACCTGCGCATCGGCGTGATGGGTTGCATTGTCAATGGTCCGGGCGAGATGGCCGATGCCGACTACGGTTATGTGGGGGCTGCCCCCGGGTGCATCACCCTCTACAAGGGGCGTGAGGTCATCGAGCGCAACATCCCCGAGGCGGAGGCCCTCGATCGGCTGATTGCCCTGATCAAGGCCAACGGCGATTGGATGGACGAGTAAAATGAACTAAACGCCCTTCGATTCTGTGAAACGTATCCTGTTACCGGCAGCCTACCTGCCCTCGATTCAATACTTCTGTGCCCTGCTGTCGGGCAACTGCATCATCGATGTGGGCGAGCACTTCATCAAACGCTCGGAGCGCAACCGTGCCCGCATTATGACCTCGGACGGGGTGATGGAACTCTCGGCCCAGGTGGTTAGGGCCAACCGCCCTCGTCAGCCGATGCACACCATTCGTCTCGACTACTCGAAGCGGTGGCAGAAGCAACATTGGGGGGCGTTGGTGGCCGCCTACAAGGGGTCGCCCTACTTCGACCACTATGCCCCTCGTCTGCAACGCTTCTACGAAGAGGAGTGGTCGTCGCTCGTGGAGTTTAACTTGGCTATTTTGAGTGAGTTGTGTGCCATCGCAGGTATCCCGATGCCCGAGATAAGCCGAAGTTACGTTGAGGCCGCTGAAGGCGATGTGGATCTGCGACCCAAAAAAAACGGCTCGGCGTTTTACACCGAGCCTTATGTACAGGTCTTTGCCGATCGGCAGCCCTTTGTGGGCAACCTCTCGTTTATCGATTTGTTGTTTGCTGAAGGCCCTGCCGCGGTTGCAGTCTTAAAGCGTTGCCGACCTGTATGGTGACACCGTCACCGATGCCTCCGGCCGAGACACGCACCTGCGTATTGCCACGCAGACGCAACGTGTCGCTATGGTATTGGCAGGGGGCTACCTCGTGCAACTGCACCGAATCATCATTGACCAGCAGCAACGGATCGGGCTCCGAGGAGTAGATCTTGAAAAATTGCTCGCTGTCGTCACGCATACGGAAACGGCGGTCCACCAGATGGACCGTCTTTTGTTTTTTGTTCCATAGGGCACGATAGAGGTAGAAGGCATCCTTCTTTTCACGGCGATCGAGTGTGATGAGACCATCGCCACTCAGGCTGTAAGGACGACGTGCCGAGCCATACTCGAAGAGCGACTCGACCCATACGCCCCAGAAGAGCGAGTCGGTGGCCAGGTGGGCGTTGTACTCCTCGTGGAAGCGGGTCTGACGGCTCTCCGAAAGCCAATTGGTGCGCTGCGTCTGGTGGGTCTGGCGGACATTCATCCCCAGGAGACCCTCGCCGCCGTAGCTGATGGCCGAGTGCAGGTGCGACCATTTGCGTTGCAACTGATCACGCCACACCAACACATCTTCGGTTTGGCCACGCTGCCAACCCACATCCTGACGCCATACGATGAGGTCCGTGATGAAGTTGATCGGGCCATCCTGATCGCTCAGGGCCACCGTCGGACGCAACGGGTCCAACTCGTGGAGCTTGTTGTTGAGCATCTTCAGGTACTTCAACATCTGGTCGTCACGAGGTATCAACCGTGAGAAGAGTCCCCACATCGTCACCGACGGGTGGTTGAAGTTCTGCACCACAATCTCGGTGAGCTGCTCCAGTCCGTTCTGCTCGAAGGCGGGCGTCGAGAAGTAGGCCATATCGCCCATAAAGGGTGCACGTTGCAGCGGCGAGTCGATCCATACCAGCAGACCGAGTTGGTCGCACAGGTCGTAGAAACGCTGCGAATGGGGCATCACGGCCGAACGGATGGCCGTTGCACCAATATCCTGCACCGTGTGCAGGTCGGCCTGCAGGTCGGCCTCCGTCATAAGCGTGCCCAGCGCATTGTCGTGGTGCAATACTACGCCACGCAGCCGTGTCGGGGTGTCGTTGATGGCCAGCCAGCCGCTCTTTTCGTCAATCGAGATGGAGCGAAAACCGGTGTAGAGGTGAATCTCGTCACGGGCACTCTCGTTCGAGAGGCGCACCATCACACGATAGCGGTTGGGGCTGTCGGGGCTCCACAGTTTCGGTTTGTTGAACAGGAACGGAATGCCGACCCGCTCAGGGTTGCCCATCACTCGCTGCTCACGGCTATAGACCACCTTCTCCAACTCGTTGTAAATCTCGAGCGTCAGGGTGGCAATCGAGTTGTGGTGCATCAACAGACGCACCTCCACCTCGCCCTCGATGCGCTCGGGTGTAACGAGCGAAGGACGTACCAACACACCATCCGACCCATAGTAGAGGGGCGAAATGGCAATGTCGTCGGTGACAATGAGTTCCACATCCCGATACAGACCGCCGTAGAGGTTTACATCGGTCGATACGGGCAGCACATCCGAGCGGAAGGTGTTGCTTACGACCACCTGCAGCAGGTTGTCCGAGCCGAAGCGCACGAAGTCGGTAATCTCGAACGTGAAGGCCGTGCCACCGCCTCGGTGTTCGCCCACGTGGCGGCCATTGACAAAGAAATTGGCCACGCTCTGGGCACCGTAGAACTTGACAAAGAGGCGCTTCGACGACCAATCGTCGGGCAGAAATACATCCCTCAGGTAGTTGGCCGTCGTCTCGTTGAATTGGGCACCGGCCTGCGGGTCGGTGTTCCACGAGTGGGGCAGGGTCACAATGCGGGCATTCTCGCTCTCGTTCTCGTGCTTGAAGAAGAACTGCCAGCCGTCGTTCAGGGAGTATATGTCGCGTGCTGTCAGCGGCAAAAGGCTGACCAACAGCACTAAAAGGGCAATGATTTTACGCATAATCTTCGCTTTTTTTAGGGCCGAAGCCCATTATCTCGCTACAAAGGTACGATAAAACCGCCAAAAATCGAACGCTTACCCCTATAAATAGGAGGTAAGAATCGCACTTTTTGTTGGAAAACCCGCACCTTTTTGCTATCTTTATCCCGAAAAAAGAAACCTAAAAACAAACAGCGTATGAATATCATTGATTTGGTCGTCGGGTTGTTGCTGCTTATCGCCCTATTTAACGGTTGGCGACGCGGATTTATTATGCAGGCCTGCTCGCTGGTGGCTATCGTGGCCGCCATCTTTTTGGCTGCCGAGTTTGGCGAGACGGTCGGTACGGCACTCAATTTAAGCCCCTCGCTCCGCTCGGTTGGCGGTTTTGCCGTGGTGTTGGTGGTGGCGCTGATTGCCATCTCGATTCTTTCGCGTGTGGTGCGTGGCCTGCTGCATTGGGTGGGTCTGGGCATCTTCGACAACCTGCTGGGTGTGGTGATTGCCGTAGCGAAATATATGCTGGTAGTCAGTGCTTTGCTGATGGTGCTCGATAAGTTTAACCTCGAAAAGCGGCTCATCTCAGAGGAGATCATCGCCACTTCGCGCACCTACCGCCCCGTGAAGGAGTTGGCCGGCAAGGTGCTTCCCTTCTTGGAGCAGGTGATGGATGGTGTGGATGACATCAAAAAGGAGGAGCCGACCGAAGAACAGGCCTAAGGGATGATGGAACAGCAGTTTTCGGGCGTCGTGGTGCGTGCGACGGGCAGTTGGTACGAGGTGCTTTCGGATGGGGAGCGTCGCCAATGTCGTATTCGTGGCCGTCTGCGCCTGAAGGGAATCCGCTCGACCAACCCGGTGGTGGTGGGCGATCGGGTCGAGTGTGTGACCGATGAGCAGGGGAGCCACCTCATTACGGCCATCGTACCCCGCCAGAACTATGTCATTCGCCGTGCCTCGAACCTCTCGAAGGAGAGCCACATCATCGCCGCCAACATCGACCAGGCCCTCCTGATGGTGACGCTGCGCCACCCCGAGACGGCCGTTGAGTTTGTCGATCGCTTTTTGGTGACCTGCGAAGCCTACAAAATCCCCGTCACGCTGCTCCTCTCGAAGGCCGACCTGCAGTCCGAGGAGGAGATGGCCGCCTTCCGTGAGATCTACGAGCCGATTGGCTACCCCGTGATGGCCGTTTCGGCCTCGACGGGCGAGGGGGTTGAGGAGGTGCACCGCCTGATGGTGGGCAAGACGACCCTCTTGTCAGGCAACTCGGGTGTCGGCAAATCGACCCTCGTGCAGCGCATCGACCCCACGCTCGACATCCGCACGGGCGAGATTTCGGATGCCCACCACAAGGGTCGCCATACGACCACCTTTTCGACGATGTATCCCCTCTCCGAAGGGGGCTATCTGATTGATACACCGGGCATCAAGGGCTTCGGCCTGATTGATATTGCAAATGCCGAGCTGTGGCACTACTTCCCCGAAATGATGCACTTCGGCCGCGAGTGCCGTTTTTATAACTGTACCCACACCCACGAACCGGGTTGTGCGGTGGTGGCTGCGATGGAGGAGGGCGAGATTTCTCCGATGCGCTACGAGAGCTACCTGAAAATGATGGATGATGACGACAAATACCGAAAATAGAGCCGCCGAGTGGTTGGACGAGCGTATCGACTACCTCGCCACCTTTATGACCGAGGAGCGTTTTTCGCTCTTCCGTCGTACGTTGGCCTCCCGCACCAACTATATGACCATCTTGGCCGAGAATACCTTTCACCCCCACAATGCAGCGGCTCTGATGCGCCACTGCGAGGCCTTTGGCGTGCAGCAGATGCACACCATCGAGACCCGCTGCACGTTCGACCCCTCACGCAACATCTCCCGAGGCTCGGACCGCTGGATTAACCTCGTGCGCCACCAATCAACGGCCGAGGCGCTGGCTGCCCTCAAGGCCGAGGGCTACCGTCTGGTGGCCACCACGCCCCACCGTGAGAGCTGTACCCCCGAGACGTTCGACGTAACGAAGGGCAAGTTTGCCCTTATTTTCGGCACCGAGCACGCCGGTATTTCGGACGAGGCAATGGCGGCTGCCGACGAGTACCTGCGCATCCCGATGTGCGGTATGGTCGAGAGTCTGAATGTCTCGGCTTCGGCGGCCATCTTGATTTATCAACTCACGCAACGTATTCGCAGTCAGGTCGATGGCTGGGCGTTGAGCGAGGACGAGCAGCGTCGCCTGCTCTACGATTGGACCCATCTGAGCGTAAAGGATGCGGCCCGCATTTTGGAACGTAAATTTGGCGAATAGACGATGAATACCATCCTCAGAAAACAGTTTTTGAGCCACATCGGCCAAACCTCCCCCTCGCCGATGCTTATCGAGGTGGAGCGTGCCGAAGGGGTCTTCTTCTATACCCCCGAGGGGAAGCGTTATTTCGACCTGGTGGCAGGGGTCTCGGTGAGCAACGTGGGCCACGCCAACCCCCGAGTGGTGCGTTCCGTGCAGGAGCAGGCTGCCCGCTATATGCACGTGATGGTCTATGGCGAGTTGGTCGAGACACCGCAGGTGCAGTATGCCACCCGCCTGGCCGAGTTACTGCCCGGCAATTTGAGTTCGGTCTATTTTCTGAATTCGGGTGCCGAGGCGGTGGAGGGGGCTTTGAAGTTGGCCAAACGCTATACGGGTCGTACCGAACTCATCTCGATGCGACGTGCCTATCACGGCTCGACGCACGGTGCAATGAGCGTGATGGGTCAGCCCGAGGGCGAGGAGTGGAAGCTGGCCTTCCGTCCCCTGTTGCCCGACACGAAGGCGCTGAACTTTAACAATTTCGAGGATTTGCAGCAGATCACCTCCCGCACGGCCTGTGTGTTGGTCGAGCCGGTGCAGGGTGAGGCGGGTGTGCGCCTTCCAGCTGCGGGTTATTTGGAGGCGCTGCGCCATCGTTGCGACGAGGTGGGTGCGCTGCTCATCTTCGATGAGATTCAGACCGGTATGGGGCGTTCGGGCGAGCTGTTTGCAATGACGAAATATGGGGTGACGCCCGACATTGTCTGCCTGGCCAAAGCGTTGGGCGGCGGTATGCCGTTGGGGGCCTTTGTGGCGCGTCCCGAGGTGATGAATACGCTGCAAATCAACCCTGCGTTGGGCCACATTACCACCTTTGGCGGCCATCCGGTCTGCTGTGCGGCGGGCTTTGCGGCACTGAACTATTTGACTGATAATCGGGTTGTTGAGGAGGTTGAGCGCAAAGGCGCACGCTACGAGGAGCAACTCATCGGACACCCTGCGGTGGTTGAGATTCGCCGCTCGGGATTGTTGTTGGCCGTCGAGTTAGGTCGCTCGGATCGTCTCTATCGTCTGATGGAGATTTTTAAGGAGGTGGGCATTATGAGCGATTGGTTCCTCTATTGCGACACGGCCTTCCGCATTTCGCCCCCGCTGGTGATTACCGACGAGGAGATTGACCAAAGTGTGGTACTGATTCGTCAGGCCCTCGATCGACTGATTGAAGAACTTATCTAACAAAAACAACTGCAATGAAACAATGGATGATTGCTGTGTCGGCCCTCTTGATGGTGGCCTGCACGACGGCTCCCCAGGGGCCCGAGACGGTGGATTGGCTGGTGGCCGAACTCCCCGCCATAGATAGTGTGATGGGTGCCCCGACGCTCATCGATACGAAGTTGGGCAAGGCGGTCCACTTCAATGGCGAGTCGGATGCCTACTATTTGGGTGTGAACCCCCTGCAAGGGATGGAGGAGGTGACCGTAGAGGTGATCTTCCGTCAGGATGCCGATGCCGCCTTCGAGCAGCGCTTCCTGCATATGGGTCAAATCAAGGGCGAGCGCATTATGTTCGAGACCCGTGTAAACCCCGACAGCACCTGGTACCTGGATACCTATATCCGCCTGGATGGTCCCGAAGATTTGGTCTTGATTGACCCCGCACAGCCCCATCCGACCGGTCGTTGGTACAACCTTGCTGTGGTGGTAAGCAACGGCAAGGCAACGAGTTATGTCGATGGCCAGGAGCAACTGCAGGGCGAGATTCCCTACCGTGCCATCAATACGGGTATTTCGTCGGTAGGCGTACGCCAGAATAAGGTTTGCTGGTTCAAGGGCGACCTGTACCGCATCCGCATCACTCCGCGTGCCTTGACCCCCGAGGAGTTCTTGAGAGACCAAAACGCATTGAATTAACACGTATGTATTATATCGGAGCACACGTCAGCGCAAGCGGCGGGTTGGAGAATGCCCCCCGCAATGCCCACGCCATCGGGGCTACGGCCTTTGCCCTCTTTACGAAAAATCAGCGTCAATGGTTGGCCAAGCCGCTGACCGACGAGGAGTGCGCCCGCTTCAAGGCCACCTGTGCCGAGTTGGGCTACACGGCCGGGCAGATTCTGCCACACGACTCCTACCTTATCAACCTGGGCAACCCCGACGATGCCGCCCTCGAGAAGTCGCGTGAGTCGTTCATCGAGGAGATGCACCGCTGCGAACAGCTGGGGTTGGATCGTCTGAACTTCCACCCGGGCAGCCATCTGCGTCAGATTTCGGAGGAGGCCTCGCTGGACCGCATCGCCGAGAGTATCAACCTTGCCTTGGAGCGCACACACGGCGTGACGGCCGTCATCGAGAATACGGCAGGCCAGGGGTCGAACCTCGGCTATCGCTTCGAGCATCTTCGCTATCTGATTGACCGTGTGGAGGATAAATCCCGTGTGGGCGTCTGCATCGACACCTGCCACTCCTTTGCGGCGGGCTACGATTTGTCCACTCGTGAGGCGTGCGAAGAGACCTTTGCCGAGTTCGACCGTATTGTCGGGTTTCAGTACCTCCGGGGTATGCACCTCAATGATGCGATGAAACCTCACGGCAGCCGTGTCGATCGCCACTCACCGCTCGGTGAGGGAATGATTGGTTGGGAGTGTTTCCGCTATATCTGCACCGATCCCCGTTTCGAGCAGATTCCCCTCATTTTGGAGACCCCCGATGAGAGTCGTTGGGCCGACGAGATTGCCCAACTCAAGAGCCTGTAACAAAAAAGAGGAGAGTATGTCGCTCTCCTCTTTTTTTTGTGGTCGTTTACTTGTGCTTGTAGCGTGAGGGCGAGACGCCCGTGTGCTGTTTGAAGTACTTGCCAAAGAAGCTCTGGGTCGAAAAGTTCAGGGCGTTGGCAATCTCCTGAATGCTCATTTCGGAGTAGCGCAGCATCGTCTGGGCCTCCAGAATCACCGCCTCGTCAATCCAACGGGCGGCTGTCTTGCCGCTCACCTCCTTGATGGCCGAGGAGAAGTATTTGGGGGTGATGTTGAGCTGCTCGGCATAGAAACTAACGTTGCGTTCCCGACGACAATGTTGCTCCAAAAGCTCCATAAAGTCGTCGAAGATGACCTCGCAACGACCCTGCTTGGGACGGCTCTCCTTCTCGCGATTCGAGATGTCGGCAATCAGGTAGAAAGCGGTCTTGAAGAGCGAGTGTACGATCTCGGTACGGAACTGATCTATCTTGCCTGCCAAGAGGCGTTTCATCAGTTGGAAGATTCCCAAAATCTCACCCACCTCGTTCTCTTGCAGCTTCAGCACGGGCGACTTGCGGAAGTGCATCAAGAGCGGTAACGACGACGTCAGTCCCATGTGAATCTTGTTCAGAAAGCTCTTCGAGAAGGCCAAAAAGTAGCCAGCGGCGTTGGTCGTCGAGTGCTCGGTGCGGATAATCGAGTTGGGAGCCAGAAAGACGATTGTGTTGGGACGAATCGTGTAGCTCTTGGTGTTGAGCTGGATGGTTGCCTCGCCCGAAAGCATAATGATGGCCGAGAATCCATCGACCGACTTGGCGGCCAACTCGCTGGGGTTGTATTGGGCCGTGATGGCCGAGAAGACCAGGTCGTCTGTGTAGTAGGTCACATCGGCCAGGCTGCGTTTGATGCGTGAAATCGATACTTTATCGAAACTGCGCGTTGCGGTATAGGTATTAGGTTTCATCATCGTGTGTATGAGTGGTTAATGTACTTCGGTTTTGGGGGCGCATTGAATGCGCAGGGCTCCTGCCAGGCAGCGAATCGACAACGGGAAGTGAACACCCTGCTGTCCATCGACATCGGTAGGCTCGTCAATGGGTGAGGTAATCTCGATGTGTTGTGCGTGAATCTTGCGCACCGATCGGGGATTGCCTCCCAATAGATAACGGACCATATCCCAGCACGATAGCAATAGGTTGCGCTTCTCCAACAGCAGGCAGTCGAAGTGGCCGTCCTGCACCGACGAACGACGTGCCAGATGGAATCCGCCTGCCGTCTCGCCATTGAAGATGAGTGCCATCAGCGTATTGAGGGCGAAGGGTTGGCCGTCGGCGGTGATTTGAAGCGGAATGTTGTGCATTCGTCGCAACTCCTTCAACCCCTCGGCAATGTAGGCCAGCTTGCCCCAACGGTGTTTGTTCTCGTCGGTGGTGCGCTGCGAGGTGGTTGTAAAGAGTCCGAACGAAAAGATATTGACAAAGTAGAGGTCGTTGGCGATGCCGCAATCGACTCGGTCGATTTGCCCCGTGGCAATCTGGCGTGCTGCCTCGACGGGGTCGGTGGACATCCCGATGGCGCGTGCAAAGTCGTTGGCCGTGCCTGCGGGGATGATGCCGAGCGGAATATCCAGACCCAGCTCCCGCATCCGATTCAGCGTAAAATTAACCGTTCCGTCGCCACCGGCCACCACCGCCAAATCCACCTCTTCACGCCCCTTGAAGGGGTTTTGCGAAAAGTCGATTTTGACCGGTTCGCAGTCGTAGCCCTGCTCGGTAAAGCAGGTCAGGATGGCCTTCAGCTTTTCGGCGATGCGGCCACGACCCGATTGGGGGTTGTATAGAAAAAATGCACGCTTCATAGTCGGCTTATATAAAGTGTTAATTGGTCTCAATCTTCATCTTCTTCATTGCAGGGCTCCATACCTCGTCGTATCCCTCACCCTTCTCGTCGGACAAAATCAGGTAGGCGGCCATTTCGGGGTGGGCCTCCACAAAGGCCAAAGCCTGTTTGTCGCCCATTGCCATCAGCATCGTGCAGAGGGCATCCGCTTCGGCGCAACTCTTCGCTGCGACGGTGGCCGACAACAAGCGGGAGAGGCGGCTGTAACCCGTCGCGGGGTCGATGGTGTGAGCCACCTTGCGCCCCTGGTTATCGAGGTAGAAACGGCGGTAGTTGCCCGACGTGGCCAACGCTCCGTCGTGGAGGGCGATGCGGGCCGTGAGCGACTCGCCGTTGGTCATATTGCCGTCGTAGGGGGTCTCGATGCCGATGCGCCACGCCCCGCCATTGCGGTTCAGCCCTCGGCAACGTACCTCGCCGCCAATATCGACCAGGTAATGGGTGATGCCCTGCGCTTCGAGCCACTCGCCCAGCAAATCGACCGTATAGCCTTTGGCTATCGAGTTCAGATCCAACGCAATACGGGGGTCCTCCTTATGGAGTCGGCCCTCCCTGACTGCGATTTTTTCGTAGCCCACAAAGGTCAAAATCGAATCGACGTTGGGGTCGGTCTCTGCCTCCTTGCCGGCAAAGCCCCACGCCTTGACCAGCGGCCCGACGGTGATGTCGTAGGCCCCTTCCGAGAGGCGGGAGATCGAGTCGGCAAGAGCGATGTTGCGGGCGATGTGCCGATCCACCGAGTCGGTCTCGTTGCGGTTGAGGCGGTTGAGGAGCGAATTCGGCTCGAAGACCGACATCGAAGCCTTCGCCTCCCGATCCAACGCCATCGCCCCGCGATACAGCTCACCCTCCTGCGTCGAGGTGGCCGCCACCACCTGCAGGGTGGTACCCAGCATCACCCCTTGTACCTGACGGTAAGGAGTTTGCGGAGTGCAGGCGGCAAGCAGTGCAACAAGCGCAAAGGCGAAGTATCGCAATAGGTTCGACATCGGAAATGGACTATTTTTCTGCAAAAGTAAGCAAAAAAACGCTTCATTGGTCATTTTGTCGGGTTAAAAGCGAACATTTTACCAACAAAATTCCCTTTTCGAATGGTTTTTCGGGTGGTAAAATGTTCAAAACGCCCTGTTTGGACCCCCTTTGGTTTTCGCTTTGCGGCTCACGCAAAAATTGTTCCGCTTTCAATCCCGAAAAAAAAGGCGAAAAAGGGGTGTTTTTTTTCGCTTTTAATTCTTAATTCTCAATTTATTTCGTACCTTTGCCGAACGCTCTGGCGCTATTCCGAGTAAGGGGAATGCGTCGTAGAGTGGAACTTAAATAATCAATTCTACTTTTATGGCTTATTTAACAGCAGAGAAAAAGCAGGAGCTTTTCGGTCAGTACGGCAAGTCTAACACGGACACGGGTTCGCCCGAGAGCCAGATTGCCTTGTTTTCGTACCGTATTGCCCACCTTACGGAACACCTCAAGAGCAACCGTCACGATTTCGGTACGCAGCGCGCTATGTTGCGTATGATCGGTAAGCGTCGCCAGTTGCTGGAGTACCTGAAGGCTGTGGACATCGAGCGTTACCGCGCGATCATCAAGAAGCTCAACCTTCGCAAGTAGTCCGCGAGGAAGAAATGAGGGCAATTCCCTTTCGAGGGATTGCCTTCATTTTCGTATGAAACAAAATTTCAACACACAATAAGAGGAAAAAACGATTTATGGAAGAAAAGAAGCTGTACAATGCTGTCCGTAAGGAGATTACGCTGGCCGATGGTCGCGTGATCGAGATCGAAACGGGCAAGCTGGCCAAGCAGGCCGACGGTTCGGTGGTTGTCAAGATGGGCGACACGATGCTGCTCGGTACGGTGGTGGCCGCCAAAGATGCAAAACCTGACACGGACTTTATGCCCCTGCAGGTAGAGTACAAAGAGAAGTATGCTGCTTGTGGTCGCTACCCGGGTGGTTTTATGAAGCGTGAGGGTAAGGCCAACGATGCCGAGGTGCTGACGGCCCGTCTGATCGACCGTGCCCTGCGTCCGCTGTTCCCGTCGGATTACCACGCCGAGGTGTTCGTAAACGTAACCCTCATCTCGGCCGATAAGGATATTCAGCCCGATGCCCTGGCCGGTCTGGCCGCATCGGCAGCCCTGGCCGTTTCGGATATTCCGTTCGGCGGCCCCATCTCGGAGGTACGTGTCGTTCGTAAGAACGGTGAGTACGCCATCAACCCCGGTTTCTCGGAGATGGCCGAGTGCGACCTCGACATTATGGTCGGTGGTACGATCGACAATATCTTGATGGTTGAGGGTGAGATGAAGGAGGTATCGGAGGAGGTAATGCTCGGTGCCATCAAGTTCGCTCACGAGGAGATTAAGAAGCACTGCGCCGTTCAGATCGAGTTGATGAAGGAGCTCGGCAAGGACGTGAAGCGCGAGTACTGCCACGAGACCAACGACGAGGAGCTGCGTCAGACCATCATCTCGGAGCTCTACGACAAGGCCTACGCCATCGCTACGAGCGGTACGATGAAGCACGAGCGTGAGGAGCTCTTCAACGCGCTGGAGGCCGAGTTCGCCGCCCGCTTTACGGAGGAGGAGTTGGAGGAGAAGGCGATCCTGATCCACAAGTACTTCCACGACGATGTTCAGAAGAAGGCTATGCGCAATATGATTCTCGACGAGGGCAAGCGTCTGGATGGTCGCCGCACCGATGAGATTCGTCCCATCTGGTGCGAGGTAGGCTACCTGCCCGCTGCTCACGGTTCGGCCATCTTTACGCGTGGTGAGACGCAGTCGCTGACGACCGTTACGCTCGGTACGAAGCTCGACGAGAAGGTGAAGGACGAGGTGCTCGTTCAGGGTACCGAGCAGTTCGTGCTGCACTACAACTTCCCGCCCTTCTCGACCGGTGAGGCTCGCCCGACCCGTGGTCTGTCGCGTCGTGAGATTGGTCACGGCCACCTGGCTTGGCGTGCCCTGAAGCCGATGATTCCGCTGGGCGAGGAGAACCCCTACGCCGTACGCGTGGTGTCGGATATTCTGGAGTCGAACGGTTCGTCGTCGATGGCTACCGTTTGCGCCGGTACGCTGGCCCTGATGGATGCCGGTGTGAAGCTCAAGAAGCCCGTTTCGGGTATCGCTATGGGTCTGATTTCGGACTCGGCCTCGGGCAAGTGGGCTGTGCTGTCGGATATCCTGGGCGATGAGGACCACCTGGGCGATATGGACTTCAAGGTGACCGGTACGAAGGATGGTATCACCGCTACGCAGATGGACATCAAGGTGGATGGTCTGTCGTACGAGGTGCTGGCTGCTGCGCTGGAGCAGGCTCGTCTGGGTCGTCTCCACATTCTGGACAAGATCACCGAGACCATTGCCGAGCCTCGTGAGGACTACCGTCCGTTCGTTCCCCGCATCGTACAGATTACCATCCCGCAGGATATGATTGGTGCTGTAATCGGCCCGGGTGGTAAGGTGATCCAGGACATCCAGAAGACCACCCAGACCACCATCACCATCACGGAGGTGGACGAGAAGGGTATCGTGGATATCTTCGGTGTAAACAAGGAGTCGCTGGACGGTGCTCTGGCCCGCATCAAGGCCATCGTAGCCATTCCCGAGGTGGGTGAGACCTATCACGGTAAGGTGCGCTCGATTGTTGCCTTCGGTGCCTTCGTAGAGATTATGCCCGGCAAGGACGCCCTGCTGCACATCTCGGAGATCGACTACAAGCGCTTCGAGACGATGGAGGAGACCGGCCTGAAGGAGGGTGATGAGATTGACGTGAAGCTCATCGGTATCGACGAGAAGACCGGCAAGCTGCGCTTGAGCCGTAAGGTGCTGCTTCCCAAGCCCGAGGGCTATGTGGAGCGTGAGCGTCGCCCCCGTCCCGAGCGTTCGGATCGTCCCCGCCGCGACAACAAGAAGTAAAATTGGGTCGAAGTCATTAAATTTTTGTAAATTTTCGGCTCGGAGTGTAGCAAAATTCCGGGAAATGAGTTATATTTGCGAATAGTGCTCCCCCAAACGAGAGAAACACAAACACAAAACACTTTAATAAACAAATTCAAACTATGAAAAACTTCATGAAACTGAGCGTAGTGCTGGTTGCTGCTGCGCTGGCTTTCTCGAGCTGCAACTGCTTCAAGCAGATGGGCAAGAATCAGGACGAGGTTAAGGTTACCTGCACCCCCGAGATTCTTGTACTGAACAATGGCGTTGTTGCTGCCGATGTGAACGTTTCGTTCCCCGTTGAGTACTTCAACAAGAAGGCTGTCCTGAAGGTAACTCCCGTCATCGTATTCGAGGGTGGTGAGGTTGCCGGTAAGCCCCAGTATTTCCAGGGTTCGAAGGTTGATGAGAACTACACCGTAATCGACAAGGCTAACGGTGGTAACTACACGATGCACTGCGAGTTCCCCTACGACGAGCGTATGGATCAGTGCGCTCTGCAGATGCGTGCCGAGATCAAGTGCCCGAAGGGTAAGTGCAAGGAGTTCACGCTGGTGAACCTGAACAACGGTGCCATCCCCACCAAGGAGGAGGCTGCCATCCTGGCCGGCGACGATGCTGCTGCCAAGGCTGCCATCGAGCGTGAGTTTGGTCTGGTTGTAGCTTATGGTCTGAACACCCTGCAGAAGGACATCAAGTACGGTGACCTGATGGAGAACATGCCCAACAACTACAAGCGTGTTACGACGGTTGTTAACAAGACCGATCTGCTCTATGCCATCAACTCGTCGCGTGTAACGAAGAAGAACGAGAAGGCTGCCGACCTGGGCGCTTTCAAGGCTGACGTTGAGGAGAAGTTGGGCAACGACCGTGCTACGCAGAACATCGCTGTGAAGGGTTACGCTTCGCCCGATGGTCCCGAGAAGTTCAACGACAAGCTGTCGAAGGCTCGTAGCGAGTCGTCGAAGGAGGTTGTTGTTAAGGTGCTGAAGGAGACCGGTCTGGACGTTGATGCTGCCGCTTACGGTGAGGACTGGGACGGCTTCAAGGAGATGGTTGCCGCTTCGGACATCAAGGACAAGAACCTGATTCTGCAGGTACTGAGCCTCTACAACTCGCCCGCCGAGCGTGAGGCCGAGATCAAGAACCTGTCGTCGGTTTACGGCGAGCTGAAGGATGACGTGCTTCCCGAGCTGCGTCGTGCTCAGATCGTGAACAGCACCGATATCCAGGGTAAGACGGACGTTGAGCTGCTGGCTGCTGCCAACACGGGTGCCGATATGACCGTTGAGGAGTACCTCTTCACGGCTCAGGAGCTGGCCAAGACCCCCGAGCAGGCTGTTGCCATCCTCAAGGAGGCTGCTAAGCAGTACGGTGACGACGCTCGCGTATGGAACAACTTGGGTGTTGCTCTGACGAAGGCCGGTGAGAAGGCTGAGGCCCTCAAGGCATTCGAGAAGGCTGCCAAGGTTGATCCGTCGGCTGACCTGAACAAGAACCTGCTGCTGGCTAACCTGGCTAACGGTAACACCGCTGCTGCCAAGAAGTACGCTGCTGCTGCTGACGCCGAGGCTAAGGCTGCTGTTGCTGCTGCCGAGGGTGACTACAAGGCTGCTGCTGCTCAGCTGGAGGGTTACAACGCCGCTGTTGCTTATGTAATGAACAACGATCTGGCTGCTGCCAAGAAGGCGCTGGCTAACGAGGTTTCGGCTGATGCCGACTACCTGCGTGCCGTTATCGCCGCTAAGGAGGGTCAGGTAGCTACGGCTAAGGCTCAGCTGAAGTCGGCTATCGCCAAGGCTCCCGAGCTGGCCGAGAAGGCTGCCAAGGATGTCCTGCTGAAGGCTATCGTTGAGGCATAAGGAATCTGAAGATTCACCACTCAATAAGGGTGGGAGCGAATTTCGCTCCCACTTTTTTTTATTAGTAGCATCAACTTTGCAAATTTTTACCTATATTTGTAAAAAGTGAAAAAGTGCTGTTATGGAATATACAACGCAACTGAAGAGTTTTGCTCCTGCGTGGAGCGTCGAGGCGGTAAACCAAGAGGTGGCCCGCATCAAGGAGGTAGCCGTGCGCAACGAGAATGTCGAGGTCTATAAGTTCTGCTACTCGACCATCGACCTGACGACCCTGTCGTGCAACGACTCGGTGGAGTCGGTGACGGCCTTTGCCGAGAAGGCGGCGGCCTTCTATTATAAGTTCCCGCACATCCCCAACGTGGCTTCGATTTGTGTCTATCCCTCGTTTGTGGAGACGGTGGGCCTGGCCGTAGATGGTACGCCGATGCGCATCACGAGCGTTGCGGGTGGTTTCCCCGCTTCGCAGACCTTTATGGAGGTGAAGGCGTTGGAGATTGCAATGGCCGTGGAGAATGGTGCCGACGAGATTGACATTGTGCTCAACGTGGGCAAGATGCTCGAGGGCAGGTGGGACGAGGCCGCATCGGAGGTGGCTATGTTGCGTGAGGAGTGCTCGGAGGAGGTGGTGCTGAAGGTCATCATCGAGTCGGGTGCCCTGAAGAAGCCCGAGCTGATTCGTGCCGCTTCGCTCATCTCGATGATGGCAGGTACGGACTTCGTGAAGACCTCTACGGGTAAGATTGATGTGGCCGCTACGCCCGAGGCGGCGCTGGTGATGTGCCAGGCCATCCGTGACTACTACGAGGCGACGGGCAAAAAGATTGGCTTCAAGGCGGCAGGTGGCGTACGTACGGCCCAGGATGCAGCCCTCTACTACACGATTGTCGAGGAGACGCTGGGTAAGGAGTGGCTCACCCCCGAGCTGTTCCGCATCGGTGCTTCGTCGGTGGCCAACAACCTGATCTCGGCCATCGAGGGTGAGACGGTGAAATACTTTTAGTGCGCTATATATAATATAGGTATAGCAAACGAGCGGGCCTTGCGGTCCGCTCGTTTCGTCTATTACTTCAGCTCCTCGATGGCTCGCAGGATGACATTGTCGATGGGGTAGATGTGGGCGTAGAAGCCGTTGTCCTCGAGGGCGGTGTTGCGCCCGATGTAGGCCTTGAGTTGTGCCTCCATCAGTTTGCGCGAACGACGGATGTCGGCCCAATTGGGGGCAACGCCCTGCCGTGCGGCATACTGCACAAAGTCGTTGAAGAGGGTTTTGTCACGGTCGAGCAGTCGGCGCAGTTCCTCGATGGTGGTCACCTTGTTCAGCTCCTCACGATGGCGGTCGGCATACTCGATGGTGTAGCGGTAGAGAATGTTACGTCCCGAGACCTCCATAAAGTAGGGGGTCATATCGGTCGTGTCGGCCGGAATGAAGAGGTCGGGCATAATGCCACCGCCCCCATAGACCACCTTCCCACCCGGGGTGACACGCTTCAGCGAGTCGGCAAAGTGGATCGAGTCGGCCGAGAAGAGCTCGTTGTTTTGGTAGCGGTTCCACAGCTCGGCAGCGTAGTCCTCCTCCTGACCGATGGTGTAGGGCTTCTGGATGGAACGCCCCGTGGGGGTGTAGTAGCGGGCGATGGTGAGGCGTAGGGCCGAGCCGTCGGCGTAGGGGATTTGGCGCTGCACCAACCCCTTGCCAAACGAGCGGCGACCAATGATGGTGCCTCGGTCGTTGTCTTGCAGGGCACCTGCCAAAATCTCGCTCGACGAGGCGCTATACTCGTCAATCAAGACGGCCACCTCCATATCTTGGGCGATGCCGACACCATCGGCATACTCCCGCAGTTGCTTTTTCTGGCGATCCTCGGTATAGACAATCAACTGCCCTTTGTGCAGGAACTCGTTGGCAATCAGGATGGCTTGATCCAAAAAGCCACCCGAGTTGCCACGCAGGTCGAAGATGAGCCGTTCGATGCCCTTGCTGCGCATCTCCAAGAGGGCCATCTGCAACTCACGGTGCGAGGTGCGGGCAAACTGTCCGAGTTTGATGTAACCGATGCCGGGGACAATCTCAAACGAGGATTCAATGCTCTTGATGGGAATCTTGTCACGGATGACCTGTACTTCGACCAGTTCGTCAATCTGCTGACGCTCCAGGCCGAGCTTTACCTCCGTACCCCGAGGGCCTCGGAGCGTGCGCACAATCTCATCTTGGGGGATCTTCTTGCCCGCCACCAGTGAGTCGTTGATCTCGATGATGCGGTCGCCCGCCTTCACACCCGCCTTGTCGCTCGGGCCGTGAGGGATGACGCTGAGGACGATGACCGTGTCGGTGGCCATATTGAAGACCACGCCGATGCCGTCAAACTCCCCTTCGAGCGGGTCGTTCATAGCGGCCATCTCCTCCTTGGGGATATAGACCGAGTGGGGGTCCAACTCCTTCAGTACGATGGGGATGAGGTGTTCCGAGAGGGTGTCCATCGAGAGTGGATCGACATACTCCCGCTCGATGAGCGAGAGGGTCTGCGTGAGTTTGTTCTCGGGAACGGCCATCTGCTGCAATACCCCACGCAGTTGTGCGGCCGAGTTGTGTCGTCCGAGGTAGTTGCCTGCCCACAGACCCACCACCAGGGCTACGGCCAGCAGCGTGGGATAGAGGAGGCGCAACTTTCGTTTCGTGGAGTTCGTCATAGTCACTATTTGTTCTTAAACGTGTAGCTCAGACCCACCGACAGCAGCGTCTTGGTCTGCACGGCGTAGTTCTGCGAACGGTCGTAGTAGAGCTGGAACGAAAGGGAGGTCGTCAAAAAGCGGGTCGCCTTGATGTCGATGGTGTTCTCCCAACGTACGGTTGGGTGAATCGGCAGGCGGGGCTTGGTCTTGATGTTGCCGTCCCACTGCTCCATGGCGGCCTTGTAGTCGTCGAACTTGCTGATGCGGTTGTCCAGATCGATGTTCGTGATCCAACCCCAGAAAGTGTAGAGCGTGGTGCGGTAGCGCAGGTACTCCGACTTGCCGAAGGTGCGGTCGAAGTCGATCTGCACCGACGAACCACCCTCGTACTTGGCGCTCTTGTCGGGATCCTCGATACCGTAGGCAAAGGCCTTTTTGATGCGGTTGCCCTCCTCGTCGAACTGCTCACGGCGAATCCAACTGTTGTTGGCATAGACGGCACTCAGGGCCAGCGGTGAGAGGTCCAACTTGATGGGCACCTTCTTGCTCGGGCACTCGTACTTCAGACCTACCGACAGATTCAGATAACCCGGCGTCATAAAGCTGCTCTTCATATCCTTGCGCTTCTGCTCGGTACGCGAGGCGTAACCCTTGGCAATCTGGCTGCGGAACTTGAAGGTGGCACCATACGACCAGTTCTTCGACATCTTCCACGAGGGGGCAATCTGCAATGCGAACTCGTCCTGATTCTTGAACCAGATGCCCTCACGGTCCATCACCTTGTTGCCGGCCTCATCCACGACGGCATCACCTGCCTCGTCGAAGAGGGGCATCTCGACCTTCATTCGGTTGTAGCCGAACTTACCCTCGAACTTGGTCTCGACCGAGAAGAGGTTTTTCGTGAATTTGTGCGAGAGGAAGAGGTTGGCCACGATGGCAATCGAGTTGTCACCACCCGACACCTCGACCCAGGGGTCGTTGTACGAGGTCATCGTACCCTGCAAACCTGTCGTGATCTCCAGCGTGTTGCGCTCCTTGCGGATGGCGGCACGCTCGGCACGGTAACGGGCGTGCGAGTAGTAGGGGGTCGAAGCCGAAATCAGGCGCATTGTATCGACCCACGTGATCGACTCCTCCTTCGTCTCGACGTTATCAATCGTAAATTGTGCGTTGGCCTGCTGCGTCATAGCGAGCAGGACCACTGCAAAAATCAAGCTATAAAATCTCTTCATAGTAAACGTGCTTGGGTATATAGCACAAAGGTACACAAAAAAACGGAGGGACAAAAGCGATGCCCCTCCGTTTTTACTGAAAATTCAGACCTGCAGGTTAAGCCTTCTTCGTCTTCTTCGAAGCCTTCTTGGCCTCCAGTGCCTTATCTACCTCGATCTCGAAGTCCGACAGCACATTCATGTAGTTGATGAAGGCGTCGTAGGCCGAGTCGTAGGGGTTGAAGTAGGAGTGAACATCACCATCCGAGAGCCACTTCGTTGCCATATAGTAGAAGTGGTCCGAGGTCTGCATAAAGTTCCATACGTAGTTGAAGTCCTCGCTCTTGAGCTTGGCAATCTTCTCCTTGAGGGCATAGAGCTTCGAGAAGGCCTCGTTCTGAAGCTCGTTACCGAGCCAAGCCGTCACGTCACGCTCCTCATCGGCCCACGACATCGTGTGGGGGCAGTGCAGTACCGATACGGGCTGGTACTTCTTGGCAGCCTCGCTCACGGTGGCAAACTCCAACTGACCCGAAGCCAAAGCAATGGCGGGCAGCGCCTTCATAAAGTCGAAGATACCGGTCTCAACACCCTGGTGCTCACCAAAGGTCTCGTAGTCCATAAAGAGGTTCACCACCTCACCCGGGGTCTCCTCGCTCGTCAGCCACGATACATACTTATCGGCCGTCAGCGGGTACTCGTCCCAACCCTGGTTCGAGAAGCGGAAGGCGATATCGTCCGAGAGTTTGTAGTTGCGCAGCAACAGACGCATCTTCTGGTCGATCGAGTTGGCATAGATGTAGTTGGGCGACTTCCAACCCAGGATGTGACGTGCACCCTCGGCCAGCATCGTCTTGTAGCCCAGCTCCGATACCATAGCACCAATCTCGTCCGAGTAGATCAGCTCCGTGTTACGGAAGGCGGTCGGCTTCATACCAAACTCCTTCTTAATCATCTGAGCGTGCAGCTTCACCTGGTCGGCGAAATCCTCCTTCGATGCGAGCGAAGCCAGCGAGTGCGAGTAGGTCTCGGCCAAGAACTCTACGCAGCCGGTCTTGGCCAGAGCCTTGAACGACTCCAACACCTCGGGGGCGTAGGCCTTGAACTGCTCGATGGCAATACCCGTAATCGAGAACGAGCAACGGAACTGACCCTTATGCTCCTCGATGAGCTTGAGCAGCATGGCGTTCATCGGCAGGTAGCACTGACGAGCCACCTTCTGCAGAATCGAGCGGTTTGCGAGGTCATCGAGGTAGTTGTGGTCCTTGCCCATATTGAAGAAGCGGTATTTCTTCAGACGCCAGGGCTGATGAACCTGAAAATAGAGACAAACGGTTTTCATAGGTTTTGTATGTTTTATTTATTTTTACTCTCTTCAACAATACGCTCATAGATGGTCTTCATCTTGGCGGCAACCGTGTTCCACTTCAGGTTGGTTACCTCCTCCAGACCCTTCGTCGAGAACATATTCGACAGGGCCGGGTACTTAATCAGACCATACATAGCATCGGCCAGGGCATCTACATCCCAGTAATCGACCTTCACGGCGTAGTCCAGCACCTCGGCCACACCACTCTGCTTGGAGATGATTACCGGCACATTCGAACGCATAGCCTCCAGGGGCGAGATACCGAAGGGCTCCGATACCGACGGCATCACATAGACATCCGACAGCTGGAACATCTTGTGTACGTCGTCACCACGCAGGAAGCCCGTGAAGTGGAAGCGGTCGGCAATGCCGAGGCGAGCCACACGGCGAATCACGTGGTTCATCATATCGCCCGAACCGGCCATCACGAAGCGCACGTTGGGCACACGCTTCAGCACCTTGGCAGCAGCCTCGACAAAGTAGTCGGGACCCTTCTGATAGGTGATACGACCCAGGAACGTAATGATTTTATCCTCTACACCACGCTCGGGAGCCTCGCCACTCTTCTCGGCAAAGCGTACGGCGTTGTGTACCGTGACCACCTTCTCGGCGGGGATGCCGTAGCGGTTGATGACGATGTTACGTGTCAGGTTCGATACAGCCATCACGCAGTCGGCAGCCATCATACCGTTCTTCTCGATGGCGTGTACCTGCGTATTGACATTCTCGCCCGAGCGGTCATACTCCGTGGCGTGCATATGCACTACCAGCGGCTTGCCCGACACCTTCTTGGCGGCGATACCTGCGTAGTAGGTGAGCCAGTCGTGGGCGTGGATCACGTCGAACTGACCCTCCAAATCCTTGGCTACCTGGGCGGCAACCACGGCGTAGCGGGCAACCTCCTCCATCAGGTTGGCACCATACTTACCCGAGAAGGTGTAACGCTGCTTCCAGCAGTCGGTCGATTCCCATACACGCTTACCCGTCTTGACATACTCCTCGTGGTAGGTGGCATACTCCTCGGGGGTGATGTAGGGCACCATATTCGAGTCGATGTGGATGAACGAAATTTTATCCAGCACATCGTCTGCACCACTGCCCGTCGAGCCATAGACGGCCTCGACGTCGCTGGCATTCACCACGCGGATGAAGCGTTGATCCTCGTCGCCATAGGCGTGCGGCACGATGAAGGTTACATCCACACCGTTGCGCGCCAGACCGCGAGTCATACCGTAACAGGCTGTTCCCAGACCACCGGCAATGTGAGGCGGAAACTCCCAGCCGAACATTAAAACTCTCATAGTCTTATCTCTTTTTATTTTTTGTTACTTCTTCTTCTCGGTAGCCTTCTTCGCAGCCGTCTTCTTGGGGGCAGCCTTCTTGGCAGGAGCCTTCTTGGCAGGAGCCTTCTTGGCGGGCTTCTCCTCGCCCTTGTGCTCACGGATCATCTCGTAGATGTCCAGCACGGCGCTTACGCTCCAAGCCTGCGAAATGGCACCACGCGATGCGTACGGGGGATCGGCGTCGTAGAGCTCGCAAATCGAACCGATGCCGTAGCTCTGGATATCCTCCTCGAAGTACTCGAGAATCTCCTCGGCGGTGGGCAGGTAGCGATCGCCGTTGATGTCGAAGGCGGCAGCCACATAGAAGGGCAGCAGCCAGGGCCATACCGAACCGTTCTTACCGGCGAAGTCACGCTCGGCGGGGGTACCCTCCTGCGAACCACGATAGAGCGGGTTGCGGGGCGACAAGGTGCGCAGACCGCGCGGGGTGAGCAGGTGCTGGCGAATCGTGCGCAGCGTATCCAAAATCACCTCGCTCGAAATCATCTTGTACTTCAGACCGCAGGCGATGACCATATTGGGACGAATAAACTCGTTCGTGCCCTCCACGCCTACATAGTCAGCGAGGTAACCCTCCTTGAGAACGAACAACTCGTTAAAGCTCTTCTTCGTAAGCTCGGGCACACCCTCCCAAGCAGCCACGAACTCCTTATCTTTGTTGGCCTTGGCAAGCTCCAGGGCATACATTACGGCGTTGTACCACAGGGCCTGAACCTCGACCTGGTAGCCGTTACGGGGCGTTACGGCCACGCCATCGATCATCGAATCCATCCACGATACGGGGAACTCGGCCATCTGGGCCCAGATCAGACCATTCTCGTTCATCACGATGCGGCCGTCCATACCGCGACGGTAGTTCTCGAGGATGCCCTTCATTGCCTCGCCGTAGCGCTTCCAAATCTCCTTGCCGCCCAGCTCCTTCTCCAGACGCTGCAACGTCCAGAAGAACCACAGCGGAGCATCTACAGCCACACGGGCCGAAGCCGAACCGGTGAACATACCGTCCTGCATCTCGCTTACCAACGTATCGAGTACGGCGATGCAGTCCTCCTTGTGGTTCTGCTCGAGTGTGATGCCGGGCAGTGCCACGAAGGTCTGGCGACCCTGCTCACCGTGCCAGGGGTAACCCTTGATGACCTCTACACGGCCATTGGGACGGCGAACGATGAACTGACGGGCAGCGTGCTCCAGGCAGCTGATGAAATCCACTTTGTGGGTACGACGCTCGATCGACTTCTCGAACATCTCGGTAATCTCCTTACCCGACTTCATCTCGTCGAGCGAAGCCGAGAAGATCACGCTCTCACCCTTCTTCAGATCCAGCTCGAAGTAGCCGGTCGTGAGCAGGTCCTCGTAGCCGTCGTAGCCGCGAGCCAGGTCCTGCAGGTACTCGAAGTTGTAGTACCAATCGGGAGCGGGCACAAACTCGGCGTCGGCCTTGCTGGTCTGCATATAGAGCCAGGGGAACGACTCGTACATACGGCTCTTCACGCCATTCACGGCGGGATACGAGTGGCCGTCAGCCTCCATATTGGCCTTCGTCAGGGCGTGCTTGTCACGGAAGGCGAGGAAGGGACGCAGGCGGAGTTTGGTCTCCGAGTGTGCATCCACGAGCGTGTAGCGAATCATCAGCTGCGTGCGCTTGTGAATCCACAGCATCTCCTTCTTCAGAATCACACCACCCACACGGTAGGTAATGGTCGGGGTGGGCGTGTACTCGAAGTCGGTGATGTACTTGTGGCCACGCGGCTCATAGACCCCCTTGAAACGGTGCAGGGCCAGGTTAAACGTCTGGTCGTGCTGTACGATGGTCTCGTCGAGCGACGAGAGCAGTACATAGGTGCGATCGCTGTCGTCAATCGGTGCAACAATCAGACCGTGATACTTACGGGTGTTGCAGCAGACGATCGTCGTGCTCATATAGCCACCGATGCGGTCGGTGGAGAGCATCTCGCGTTGGAGCGAATACTCGAGGTTTCCAAGCGAGGCTTTGTCGAAAGTTAAGGCTGACATAGATGTAAAAATTCGGTTCGTACCTTAAAGGTACGCAAAAATTTTGTTAATCGACTACAATTTGTCGAATTTTTTTTCAATTCGGGCTTTTCGGCCCCATTTTTCATAACTCACCCCCTCCTTATATACCTAATTTTATATAAAGAGAGGGAGAGTTTATGAAGCGAGGATACTGCCCTTTTGGGGAGCTATATCACTCGTCATTTAGGCCCACTTCACCAGGGCGAAGTCCATACGGTGGGGCAGGTGCTCGTTCTGCGGGAAGATACGCAGTGCGTAGTCGAACGTACCGGCCTCGTCGGGCATATAATCCAGTGCGTAGGTCACGAAGCTACCCTCGACGCTGGTCTCGTTGAGGGCAATCGTGCGCTTCACATCAACCGACTCACGGCCAACGATCTGCTGGGCTACGACCATCTCAACACCGATATCCTTCGGATCGAGCGAAGCAACGTCGAGCGTCACCTCGAAGTGGTACTTCTCGCCCACGAATACAGCCTCCTGATCGATGCGTACACGCTCCGTATTTACGACGCGTACCGAATCCCAGGCCGCCGAAACCTTACGCTTCCAAGCGGCAATCTCACGAGCCAGCAGGTAGCCGTTGGCAACGATGTCACGCTTGCGGGCAGCCAGCTTATCGTAGAAACGATCCTCGTAGTCGATGAGCATACGGTTCGTCGTGAAGTTCGAGGCGATGTCGGCCACGCAACGCTTCACCGAGGCAACCCACTCGTGCGGAATACCATCCTCGGTGCGGTTGTAGTAGAGCGGAGCAATCTGATCCTCAATGGTGTTGTAGATCATCTCGGCATCCAGCTCATCCTGGAAACGCTGGTCGGTGAAGGTGCGCTCCATCGGAAGCATCCAACCGGCACCCTCCTTGTAGCCCTCGACCCACCAACCATCGAGTACCGAGAACTGCATAACACCATTCATTACGCACTTCTCACCCGACGTACCCGAAGCCTCCAAAGGACGGGTCGGCGTGTTGAGCCATACATCGACACCCTGTACCATACGGCGGGCCAGCTCCATATCGTAGTTCTGCAAGAAGAGAATCTTACCTACGAACTCCGGCATAGCCGATACCTCGACGATACGCTTGATCAGATCCTGACCCGGCTTGTCGTGCGGGTGAGCCTTACCGGCGAAGATGAACTGTACGGGGCGCTCCTTATTATTTACAATCGCGCGCAGGCGATCCAGGTTCGTGAAGAGCAGGTGAGCACGCTTGTAGGTGGCAAAACGACGGGCGAAACCGATCGTAAGCACCTCGGGCTTGATGCTGTCGATAATCTGCAGCATCTGGCGGGGCGAGTCGAGACGCACCTGACGGGGGTCGCTGTAGCGACGACGGATGTGGTGAATCAGACGCTCCTTGAGCTTCATACGCTCCTGCCACAGCTCCTCGTCGGGAATCTGGTGTACCTTCTGCCAGCCGGGGATGTCATAAACGTGACCCTCGAACGAATCGGCGAAGTAGCGCGAGTAGAGACGACGCAGCGAGGTGGCAATCCAGGTCGGGAAGTGAACACCGTTGGTTACATAACCGATGTGGAGCTCATTCTTGAAGTAGCCCGGCCACATATTGCCCAGGATATCCTTCGATACCTCACCGTGCAGCCACGACACACCGTTTACCTCCTGCGACAGGTTGCAGGCCAATACCGACATCGAGAACTTCTCGTTGGGGTCGTTGGGATTGGTCTTACCCAGGTTGATGTACTGCTCCCAGGTGATACCCAGCACGTCGGGATAGTGCGACATATACTGACGAATCATCGACTCGGGGAAGGCATCGTGACCTGCGGGTACGGGGGTGTGGGTCGTGAAGAGCGACGACGAGCGGATCACCTCCAGGGCCTCCGAGAACGACAGGCGACGGCGGTGTACCAAGTCGCGGATGCGCTCGATGCCGATGAAGGCGGCGTGACCCTCGTTGCAGTGATATACGTCGTGCTTGATGCCGATCTTGCGCAGGGCACGGATACCACCGATACCGAGCAGGATCTCCTGCTTGAGGCGGTTCTCCCAGTCACCACCATAGAGGTAGTGCGTTACCTGACGATCCTCCTCGAGGTTGGCCTCGTAGTCCGTATCCAGCAGGTAGAGGTTCGTACGACCTACCTGGCAGAGCCATACACGAGCCGAGAGGGTACGACCCGGAAGGGCCACCGTCACGGTAATCCAGTTGCCGGCAGCATCACGCACGGGCGAGATGGGCAGCTTATAGAAGTTCTGCGCCTCGTAGGTGGCCTCCTGGGCACCCTGCGACGAGAGGCGCTGCGTGAAGTAACCATAGCGGTACAACAGACCTACGGCAGCCATCGGCACGTTCTTGTCCGAAGCCTCCTTCAGGTAGTCACCGGCCAGGATACCCAGACCACCCGAGTAGATCTTGAGCGACGAGTGCAGACCATACTCCATCGAGAAGTACGATACGCTCGTGGCGCCCTCGGCGGGCTTCTCCTCCATATAGGTGCGGAACTGGTTGTAAACGGCGTCGAGCTGGGCGAGGAACACCTTGTCCTGCTCGAGCTGCTTCAGACGCTCCATCGGCAGCTTATCGAGGAAGGCGATGGGGTTCTGGTTGCACTCCAGCCACAGGGCCTGGTCGATACCCTCGAAGAGGTCGCGAGCCGTAGCGTTCCAGCACCACCAGAGGTTGCGCGACAGCTCCTCCAGGGCACGCAGACGTGCCGGCAGGGTCTTGTCGATCATCATACGGTTCCAGTTGGGCTTCTCGGCGAAGAGCTGCTGGCGTACGAAGTTGATCTGCTCGGTGCGCGAGCCACCCTCACCCAATACGGCACGGTTGGTGCGCAGCGATGCGCTCTCGATAGCCTCGCTGTAGGCCTGCTCGTAGAACGAGAAGAGATTTGCCCACAGGGCCGTGTTCGAGATCTCGAGGGCCGACTTGCGGGTAGCCTCTACCTGCTTCTGATCCATCTGGCTGAAGCGCAGCAGTGCATCGGCAATCTTGAGGGTTACCTCCATATCGTTGTAGTCGTCACGACGGATAACCTCTACGCCGGCGTGCTCCGAGCGCTTCTCCACCCACAGACCGAAGCCGGCCAGCGTGGTGGTGATGGTCGGTACCGAGAAGGCAACCGACTCGAGCGGGGTGTAGCCCCACGGCTCGTAGTACGAGGGGAATACCGTCACATCCATACCAACGAGCAACTCATAGTAGTGCTTGTTGAAGATGCCGTCGTGGGCGTTGAGGTAAGTAGGAACGAAAATCACCTTCACCTTCGACTGCTCGGTCGTCAGAATCGAGCCGTTCAGGGCGTTTACGATCTGATCCGTGTTCTGGTACTCCAGACGGTGGGTCGAGAACTTGTACTGACCCAGGTCGATGGGGTTCTTCGGATCCTGGAGGTGTGCCTGCAGGTCCTCACGGGCGCCGAGGTTGGCAGCCGGTACGGTGATGTAGGCCAGCACCTCACGCTCCAGACCCTCGCTCATAGCCAGACGCTTCAGCGACTCGATGAACAGATCCAGACCCTTGTTGCGGAACTCGTAGCGGCCGCTCGTACCGATGATGAGCGGGTCGGTCGTGAACTTCTGACCCAGGCAGGCCTCAGCCACCTTGATCATTGCCTCACGGGCCTCCTTGCGCTTCTTCTCGGCCTCCTTACCCGTCCATACGAAGTCGTTCTCGAAGCCGTTGGGCGTTACGCTGTCGGGCTCACGACCGATCAGGTACTTGCACTCGTTGGCCGTGATGTCGCTCACGGTCAGGAACTCGTCGGCGTTGGCTGCGGCCATCTTCTCGATCGAGTGCTTGGCTACGACGTTGAACTGGCGAGCCAGATCGTCGGCGTTGAACTTCGTCAGGTCGGTGTAGAGGGGCAGGCGGTTGCCTGCGATGCAACGACCCATCACGGTGGCGTGGGTCGAGAAGAGGGTAGCGATGTAGGGGGCGTTCGAGCGCAGGTAGAGCGCACCGGCAGCCGTCATCCACTCGTGGAAGTGGGCGGCAGCCTTCTCGGCGGGCGAGCAGAAGGTATCGACATACGAGGCGATTACCTGACCGGCGGCCCAACCAAACAGCACCGGCTCGAT
Organism: Alistipes sp.; assembly: GCA_017436185.1. Next base: position 225,125 of record JAFSDP010000005.1, read on the forward strand.
GTAGTCCCACTGACCCGAAATCGAATCAACGTGGTACTCATCCCACAACTTCTTCAAAATCTCATCCTTCTTCGAGAAGAGCGACGTAAAGTCGATCAGGATGGCCGTGGGCTCACCCTTGATCTTCCAGCGGCCTACGCGGATACGGATACCCATCTCATAGACACTCTGGCGCCACGCACGCAGCAGCGTGGCATCCTCCTCGAACTCGGGATTCGAGCCCTCGTGCTGCAAATCGGGACCGATCAGCAGGTAGCGCTCGCCATACTTGCGAAGGACGCTCTGCGCCTTCGTAGCAACGACGGTGTGGATACCGCCAACCTTGTTGCAAACCTCCCAGCTCACCTCAAAGAGGTAATTGGGGGCGATTTTCGTGTTATTCATATACTGATTGTTTGTTGTTTTAGCAAACGTAAATTGTTGCAAATTCGGGCGCAAAGGTAATACTTATATTTATATATTACAACTTTTTCCGAATTTTTAAGATTTTTTAAGAATAATTTAACTTTCCGCCTTATTATCGCTGAATGAGTAGGTTATAAGCCAAAAAGCGAGCCAATGATGTAGTCCGAGGTCAGTAAATGGGCCACGGGTATCGCAAGATGGCCCTCCGAGGCTACCAAAGAGCCGTTTTCGAGGTGCGAGCGAGCAGCCTTTAAGAGGCGTTCGGTGAGCGATTTTCCGAATCGTTGCTCAAATTTTTCCAACTCCAATCCTCGGCGGGTGCGCAGGCGGGTCATCAGCCACTCTTCGAGATGCTCCTCCTCGCCGAGTTGCTCCCGTTCGGGGGCTTCGCCCGCCAGATAACGGGCCACCGAGCTGACATTCCATTGGCGGGAGAGGCCATCGTAGGAGTGGGCGGCAGGACCGATGCCGAGGTACTTCGCACCGCTCCAATAACTGCTGTTGTGGCGTGCCTCGAAGCCCGGCAGGGCGTAGTTCGATATTTCGTAATGGTCGAATCCCGCCTCGGTTAATCGGTTGTGCATCAATAGATAGGCCGCTTGTGCCTCCTCGTCGTCGATGGGGATGAGTTCGCCTCGCTCGGCCATCTTGCCGAAGCGGGTGTTGGGTTCAATCGAGAGCAGGTAGGCCGAGATGTGTTGCACGCCGAGTGCCAAGGCTTGGTCGATGGAGCGGCGGAGTGAGTCGCCCCCAAAGCCGGGCACCCCAAAAATAAGGTCGATGGTGATGTTTTCGAATCCGACCGCTTGGGCACGACGTACCGCATCGACAGCCTCTTGGGCGGTGTGGCGGCGATTCATCAGGCGAAGACACTTGTCATCGAAGGATTGGATGCCGATCGAGAGGCGGTCGATGCCTGCCCGCCGCACCCCTTCGAGGTAGTCGGCCGTGAGGTCGTCGGGGTTGGCCTCAAGGGTGGTCTCCACCACTTCGGAGCAATCCATCACCTCGGAGGTGGCCGTCAGCAACGTGGCGATTTGTGCGGGGCTGCATAGTGACGGCGTACCTCCGCCAAAGTAGCGGGTGGTGACGGCTTCGCCCCCCAAATAGTCGCTTCGACGGCCGATTTCCTTCGTCATCGCCTCCACGACCTGTGGCAAATCACGCATCAAGGCTGTGCGGTAGAAGTCGCAGTAGCCGCAGATGCGTTTGCAGAAGGGAATATGGTAGTAAATGCCTGCCATTGAGCCACAAAAGTAAGCAAACAAACTGACAAAAACAAGCAAAAAGGGGCTTTCGGGACCCTTGGGAAAGCACTTTTGTTAATTTATTATTAAATTTTCTTAAATTATTTCTAAAAAATTTGCATATTCCAAAATCCCGCCTTACCTTTGCAGTGAAGTTTTAAGGTTCATTTTAGGTTAGTAGTTTTAGGTTGGTTGAGTGTGAGTGGCAGGATGCCGGGCACGAAGCCCGACTAGACAGCCCCGAGCGGTGCTCGCCGGTGTGCGGTCGAAGACCTCCAACCCACCTCAAGAAAAAGGGTTGCCCCGTAAGGAGCAACCCTTTTTTTATGCACTTCTTCGAAGGTGCGGCCGATTATTACACGGTCATAATCTCCTTCTCCTTGGCGGCTAAAATCTCGTCGATCTTCTTCGAGAACTTGTCGAGCATCTTCTGTGCGCGCTCGCCGCCGTCCTTGGCCTCGTCCTCGGGCATACCCTCCTTCTGGGCCTTCTTGAAGGCCTCGATGGCATCACGGCGGGCATTACGCAGGCTCACACGAGCCGTCTCGGCCTCGCCACGGGCACGCTTTACCAACTCCTTACGACGCTCCTCGGTCAGAGGGGGCATCGTCAGACGAATCGTCTCGCCATTGTTCGAGGGGGTGAGGCCGATGTTCGAGTCGATGATGGCCTTCTCGATGACACGAATCAGGTTCTTATCCCACGGCTGGATGATGATGGTCTTGGCATCGGGTACCGTCACACTGGCTGCGCCCGAGACGGGTACCTGCGAACCGTAATACTCCACCATCACACCGTTGAGCACATTGACCGATGCCTTGCCGGCACGGATGTTCAGCAACTCCTCCTCGAGGTGTGCTACGGCCTTCTGCATACGTACAGTGGCTTCATTGAGAATCGATTGGGTATCCATATACTTTTCTGTTTAATTGTTTATTTCGTCATTTCGTCAATCTTGGCGATAAGGCTCTCGAACTCCTCGGGCTCATAGCCCACGGTAGCCATAACGACCTGGCCTTGCTGGTCAATCAGGAAGTTGCGGGGAATGTAGTTCGAGGCGTATTGGTCGTAAATCGTGCGCTCGGCATCCAGACCCATTGGGAAGGTGTAGTTCATCTTGGTGCGGAAGTCGGCGACAGTTGCCTGCTCCTCGCCACGCGAAATGGGCAGGAAGACGAACGCTCGGTCGGCGAAGCGGTCGATCAGATCGCTCTGCACTCGTGTCAGCTCCTCACGGCAGGGAGGGCACCACGTGGCCCAGAAATTGACCAGCACCACTTTGCCCTTCAGCTTCGAGAGGGTCAGCTCCGAGCCATCGAACATCTTAACGGTAAAATCGGGGGCCTGCATCCCCTCCTTGACGAGGGTGGTCGAGGCGATTTCATCCTCCTGGCTCTGTTCGGTTTGGGGTGCCGGGGCGGTCGGCTCCTCGGCGGGGGTCATCTCGCCTACGGGGAGGAGGAAGATGACGGCCACTACTACGATGAGCAGGGCCACAAGCAGCCACAGTCGGGTCGTGCTTTGCTTTTTACGGGTTCTGATAGCCATAGTGTTATGCCAATTTTACAAGGGTTCCTACCTTTTCGCCACCGAGCAGCTTGCAGAGGTTGCCGTAGCTGTCCATATCGAAGACGATGATTTGCAGTTTGTTCTCACGGCAGAGCGTGAAGGCGGTCTGGTCCATCACCTTCAAACGACGGGCCAAGACCTCGTCGAAGGTAATCTCGTCGAACTTGGTGGCGGTGGGGTCCTTCTCGGGGTCGGCCGTATAGACGCCATCGACACGGGTGCCCTTCAGCATCACATCGGCCTCAATCTCGATACCACGCAGGGCCGAGGCGGTGTCGGTCGTGAAGTAGGGGTTCGACGTGCCGCCGCCGATGATGACCACATAGCCGGCCTCCAGATACTCGATGGCCTTCGCCTTCGAGAAGTACTCGCCGATGGGCTCCATACGAATCGAGGTGAGCACCTTGCACTTCACGTCGTTGTCCTCGAGGGCCGACTGCAGGGCCAACGAGTTGATGATGGTGGCCAGCATACCCATCTGGTCGCCCTTGACACGGTCGAAGCCGCGCTTGGCACCCGTCATGCCACGGAAGATGTTGCCACCACCGATGACGATCCCAATCTGCACACCCGTCTCACGGGCTGCCTTAATCTGTTCGGCGTAGGCCTGAAGCACCGTGGGGTCGAGGCCGTATTTCTGACTGCCTTGGAGCGATTCTCCGCTCAGTTTGAGCAAAATTCGGTTGTATTTCATAAGATATGAGCTAAATCGTAATGCGAAGATAAAAAAAAACTTTGAATTAACAGCCAAAAAACGTTATCTTTGTGGTGCAATGACGGCACAAAAGTATCAATACATCGATTTCATCAACTCGCCCGAGGAGCTGAAACGGCTCTCCGAGGCGGAGTTACAGGGCTATTGCGAGGAGCTTCGACGCTATATTGTCGAGGCCTGCTCGGTCAATCCCGGCCACCTGGGCTCGAGTCTGGGCGTGGTGGAATTGACTGCTGCCTTGCACTATGTCTTCGACACGCCGAACGATAAATTGGTGTGGGATGTCGGCCACCAAACCTATGCCCACAAAATCATTACGGGTCGCCGTGAAGCCTTCCTCACGCAGCGCAAGAAGGGGGGCATCAGCGGTTTTCCGCGTCGTTCGGAAAGCCCCTATGATGCCTTTGGTGGCGGTCACGCATCCGTCTCTATTTCAGCTGCTTTCGGTATGGCCAAGGCGGCCGAGTTGCAGGGCGAAAAGTCGCACATCGTGGCCATCATCGGCGACGGTGCTCTGACGGGCGGCCTCTCGTTTGAGGGGTTGAACAACGCCGGTGCAAGCCGTCGCAGCGACCTGCTGGTCATCCTCAATGACAACAATATGGCCATCGACCAACCGACGGGTGCTATGAAGAGCTACCTGGTGAAGATTACCTCGTCGGTCCACTACAACCGCCTCAAGCAACGTCTGTGGGGCTGGTTGTCGCATACTCCCCGCCTGTTGCGCTTCCTGCAAAAGGCAGGCACGGCCACCAAGCAGGTGCTGCTCAACAAGAGCAACCTGTTCGAGAGTCTGAATTTCCGCTATTTCGGCCCCATTGACGGCCACAACCTCACCGAGTTGATTCGCACGTTGCAGGCCCTCAAAGAGATTAAAGGCCCCAAACTGTTGCACGTTCGCACCAAGAAGGGCAAGGGCTATGGCCCCGCCGAGAAGGACCAACCGACCTGGCACGCTCCGGGCTGCTTCGACCCCGAGACGGGTGAACGTTACCAGTCGAAACGGGGCGTGGATCGCTATCAGGATGTCTTCGGACAGACCATCATCGACCTTGCAAAGGAGGATAAGCGTGTGGTGGGAATCACCGCTGCAATGCCCTCGGGCTGCGGTTTGAGTGCGATGATGGAGCAGATGCCCGACCGAGTTTTCGATGTCGGCATCGCCGAGGGTCACGCCGTAACGTTTGCGGCAGGTCTGGCCTCGGAGGGGATGGTCCCCTTCTGCGCCATCTACTCGACCTTTATGCAGCGTGCCTTCGATAATCTGATTCACGATGTCGCCATCCAACAGCTGCCTGTCGTCTGCTGCCTCGACCGAGGCGGTCTGGTGGGCGAGGATGGTGTGACCCACCACGGACTGTTCGATATGGCGGCCTTCCGTTCGATTCCCTCGTTGGTGATTGCCGCCCCGAGAGACGAGTGGGAACTGCGCCAACTGATGTACACAGCCAAGGAGTCGGGACGCCCCTTTGTGGTGCGCTACCCCCGAGGAATGGGCGAGGGTGTTGCGTGGCGCAACGAGCCCTTCACGACCCTCGAAATCGGCCGTGGAGAGACTTTGAAGCAGGGTTGTGATGTGGCACTGCTCACCGTCGGTACGACGGCTCACGAGGCTTCGGTGGCAATTGCCGAGGCCGAAAAGGCGGGCATCAGCGTGGCCCACTACGACCTGCGATACGTCAAGCCGCTCGATACGGCACTGCTCGACAAGGCGGCTGCATTGCCCCGCATTGTGACGGTCGAGGATGGCGTCCTGGCGGGTGGTGTTGGTGAGGCGGTGACGGCCTACCTCACGTCGAAGGGCTATCGGGGCGAGATTGTCCGCCTGGGAGTGCCCGACGAGTGGGTGCATCACGCTACCCCCACCGAACTGAAGGAGGAGTGCGGCTTCGATGCAGCGGCCATCCTGCGGGCCTTGAAAAAGGAATAGAAACGGGCCTTTTTGGCACCGAATATGTAATAAAGTGAGGTATGAAAACGATTCTTACCTCACTTTTGTTTTGTCTGGCGGCCTCGGCTCCGATCGATAACGAGCCGATTCGCACCGTCGATTTAGACCGTTTTATGGGTCGCTGGTATGAAATTGCCCGCTTCGATCACCGCTTCGAACGCCATTTGGAGAGCGTGAGCACCGAATACACGCTGCTCGACGACGGTAAAATTCGCATTGTAAATCAGGGTGTTGATGCCCGCACAGGAGCCAAAAAGGAGGCCGTAGGTCGGGGTCGTGTCACCTCGACCACAGGGCTGCTCCGAGTCGCCTTCTTCGGCTTCTTCTATGCCGATTACCGCATCTTGGAGCTCTCGCCCGACTACTCCTGGGCACTCGTTGGGGGTAATTCGGACCGCTATTTGTGGATTTTGTCCCGCACGCCGACCCTCCCGACAAAGACCCTGCAACAGATTCTGCACCTGGCCGAACAGCGGGGTTACGATACAAAAAGGCTGATCTATGTCGATCAGCCTTGATAAGTCGTTCTGCGTGCTTTATCCCACCGCTACGCAGGCAATGCCCAAGGCACGCACCCGCTCGGCGATGAGGTCCAACTCGGCACGGGATACCTTTTCGAGACTTTGGCAGGGGGTGTCTCGGTCGAGCGAATAGACCATCACCTCCCGTGGACGAATCTCGGCCACCAGCTTGAGCCACGCTGAAAGCTCCTCTTCGGAGGTGTTATCAAGGACGGTTTGGTCGATGACGCCACGCAGGAACATGGTCTGCAAAACCATCTGACCTTCAAACTGTTTCATCTGCTCCACGATGCGCTCCACACGGTACGATGCCTGTTTGGGACGGTTGATGAGGGCGACTGTCTGATCGAAGGCCGAGTCGAGTTTTAAGATGTTGTTGTCCACCCGCCGCAGGGCACGACACACCTCCTCACGATGGAGTTGCGTGGCATTCGAGAGGACCGATATTTTGGCCTCGGGACAGAGACGGTTGCGTAACGCAAGGGTGTCGTCGATGATGGCCTCGAAATCGGGGTGCATCGTCGGCTCGCCATTGCCGGCAAAGGTGATCGTGTCGGGCGGAGTCCCCTCGGCGGCCATCTGCTGCAACTCCTCTTCGAGGGCACTACGCACCTCCTCACGACTGTTGAAACGCATCTCGCCCCGCCGCTCGGCATTCCAGCCGCACTCGCAGTAGATGCAGTCGAACGAACAAATTTTGGCGTGTACAGGCAGCAGATTCACCCCGAGCGAAAGCCCGAGCCGCCGTGACCTTACCGGCCCAAAAATAATGGCTTCAAAGAGAGCTGTCATAGCGATTTATAAAGTGTTGTTTGCGGATGGGTCAAGGGGCATAAAACAAAAAAGAGGCCTTTCAGCCTCTTCTTTTGTAGTGGATAGGGGATTCGAACCCCTATGTCGTGCGTGAGAGGCACGTATCCTAGCCCTTAGATGAATCCACCATTTCTTGTTTGGTGCTGCAAAGATAAGGCAAGTTTTTATTCCCTGCAAATTTTTCGAGCAAAAAAATCTAAACTTTTTTCAAAATCGGCCTCACAGCCCTCTGTGGGGCACTTTTTGCAACTCCCATTTTGGAGGCGAAAATCGCCCTTTTTACAGTTTGACGAGCGATTTCACGGGGGCAATCTTTTCCAGGCGTTGTGCCCCCTGCAGTTCGGCCAGCTCGACTAGGAAGACAAATTCGCTGATCTCGACCTCGTATTCGACCCCTTCTTTTAGGATTTTGCGCCCTTGAAGCGATTGGGCGATCCCCTCGGCCGTGCCGCCCGTGGCCAGCACATCGTCGATAATCGAGAGGCGAATCTTGCCGTCGGTGACCTTGCCCGCAGCGATGTCGCTCAGGCGGTAATAGAGGTGGTCGGCGCCGTACTCCTTCTCGATGTCGATGGCCTGCAGGTCGCCCTCGGCGAAGGGGAGTTTGCCGCTCTTGCGGATGGGCACCAGGTTCTCGACCTCGGGCTTGGCGATGAGCAGCGGTGCAGCAAAGAGAAATCCACGTGCCTCGGGTGCTACCACATTCGGGGCGGTCACAGCCTCGGCTAAGCGGGCGGTCAGTTCGGCAAAGCGTTGTTTGTCCTGCATCAGGGGGATAATATCGACAAAGACGATCCCCTCTTTCGGGAAGTCTTTGTAAAATTTCAGGCTGTTTTTCATAATAGCACCTTTTACTGCAACGAAGTTAGTAAAAAACAGATATAATACAAAACCTCCCTCAAAAAATGGCGCAGCCGCCCCGCCACGGAATCATTACCCTTAACCCTAATATATGCTGCCGGAGGGTGGCTTTTTTTGTGGCGATGCGAAAAAATACCCGCTTCGTGCGATTTATTCCACCCCCGAGGGGCGGTTTTTTGATTTCTTTGTAGTGTTAAAATGGCTGTGAAAACCCCAAATGAACACTATATGAAAAGATTGCTTTTTTTGTCGGTGGCCCTGGTGAGCTTTTTATCGCTCTCGGCTGCCCCCAAGGTCGGTTTTGAGGCAACCGTTGCGCTCGATGGTACCGGTGATTTTGTGTCGTTGCAGGAGGCGATTAACGCCGTACCCGACAACGCCGATTTCCGTTCGGTGATTTATATCAAAAACGGCGTTTATGACCGTGAGAAGCTCATTGTGCCCGCCTCGAAGCGCAACATTACCTTCCGCGGGCAGAGCCGTCGCAAGAGCATCATCAGCTACCATATGTATAATGGCCCCTCGCCTGAGACCCGAGGTCAGTTGCCCGTGGCCGACTACCACCGTTGGAAGTACGACCCGATGCTGGTCCGCACCTCGGCCACCATCATCATCCTTTCGGATGGATGTCGCTTTGAGAATCTGACCATCCGCAACACCGCCAAACCCCTCGGGCAGGCGCTGGCTGTGGCGGTCTGTGGCGACAAGACGAAGTTTTTGAGTTGTGACCTGTTGGGCTATCAGGATACCGTCTATCTCTGGACCGGTGGCAAGCGTACCTACTTCGAGCGTTGTCTGGTGGTGGGGCGTACCGATTATATATATGGTGGCGGCATCGGCTACTTCTATCGCTGCCATATCAGCTCCTACGGTGGCGGCTGGATTACCGCCCCCTCGACCACCAAGGAGCAACAGTATGGCTTTGTCTTCGATCGCTGTCGTTTCACCTACCGACCCAACTCGCCCCGTGAGGGTGACGACGGGCAGCCCTACGCCATTGGTCGCCCCTGGCACAACTATCCGAAGGTGATGGTCAAGCGCTCCCGCCTCTCGAAGGAGTTGCATCCGATGGGGTGGCTACCCTGGAATATGCGCTATGCCCCGACCAGTCCCGACCTGCACCTCTACGAATACGACAACCGAGGGCGTGGTGCCGATATGAGTGGCCGCATCGAATGGGTGGGAATGCGTGAGCTGAATGCGCAAGAGGCTGAAAATTACCGCATTGAGCGTGTTTTTGGCGAGCACCCCGATCGCTGGTAGAAAAAATCGGTCGATGCAACTTTGTGAATTTTTCCACGCAAGGGGTAAAAAATTCCACATCCTCCGCCTACGGAATCTGTAATTTTGTGTATCGAAAAGGACAAAAATTCCTGCTCAAAACTATAAACAACCAAAATAACCAATAAATGTCAAACCTAAAATGTGTAGAATGATGAAAAAGAACTCTATGCTCGCAACACGCGGAATGGCACGAAAGCTCTCGCTTTTGGTCTGCTTTCTCTGCATCTCCGTGTTTGCATTTGCCCAGTCGAAAGTGACGGGTACGGTGACCGACGAAGCGGGTGAACCCGTGATCGGTGCCAGTGTGATTATCGAGGGTACGACGACCGGTACGACGACCGCCGTCGATGGCTCTTACGCCATCAGCGTACCTGCCGGTGCCACCTTGAGCGTATCCTACATCGGTTACGAGCCTGTTTCGAAGCAGGTGGCTCAGGGCCAGACCAAGGTCGATTTCCAACTCACGGCCTCCAATACGGAGCTTGAGGAGGTGGTCGTAATCGGTTACGGCACGGTGAAGCGTCGCGATTTGACGGGTGCCGTGGCTTCGGTGACGGGTGAGAAGCTCGCCGCCAACCCCGTATCGGATGTGGCTCAGGCCCTCCAGGGCAAGCTGCCCGGTGTAAACGTCATTACGCAGGACGGTCGCCCCGGCGCCGAGGTTTCGGTACGTGTACGTGGTGGCGGTTCGATTACCCAGTCGAACAATCCGCTCTTCGTAGTGGATGGTTTCCCCGTGGGTTCGATTTCGGACATCCCCGCCTCGGAGATTGAGTCGATCGACGTGCTGAAGGATGCCTCGGCAACGGCCATCTATGGTGCGCGCGGTGCCAACGGTGTAATTCTCGTTACGACGAAGGGTGCCAAGGCCGGTGCCGTGAAGGTAACCTACGACGGCTATGTACAGGTCAAGAGCGTAGCAAAGCGTCTGGAGACCCTCTCGGCACAGGACTATGTGCTGCACAACTGGAGCTATGCCGCCTCGCGTGGTGCTGCCAACCAGGATGCCGTAGCCAAGTATTTCGGCCTGGGCTCGAAGTATGGCAACCACTTTGACGAGTATGCCAACGTAGAGGCACACGACTGGACGGACGATCTGCTCCGCACCGCCTTCACCCACAGCCACACCATCAACGTATCGGGTGGTACGGAGAAGACGCAGGCCGTGGCTACGTTCAACTTCATCGACGATGAGGGTATCAAGATCAACTCGGATCTGAGCCGTGTAAACGCCTCGTTCAAGATTCGTCAGCAGCTGGCCAAGCGTCTGCACCTCGATGTAGATGTTCGCTACTCGGAGACGAGCCAGAACGGTCGCGAATCGACCACGAGCGGCAAGGGCTCGGATATCTCGGGTGCCTATTTCTATAAGCCCATCGACAACCCGCTGGGTGGTGTACACTACTCGGATGTGGCTTCGGGCTTCTCGTTCGGTATCGCCAACATCGACGATACGCACAACCCGCTCGAGATGGTCAATAACATCATCAACAAGAGCAACAGCCGTTCGTTCCGTGGTTCGGCCGCCCTGTCGTGGGAGATCATCGACGGTCTGACGGCCCGCACCGAGCTGTCGCTGGCACGTGGCAACTCGAAGAACCGTTACTACGACGGTGGTTACACGAGTGGTACGAAGTCGGCTACGCTGTCGCGCGGCGAGAGCGAGGGCCTGCGTTCGGTGACGACCATCAACTACGATTTCCAGGCCGGCAAGAACCACAAGTTCTCGATTCTGGTTGGTAACGAGATTATCGAGAATCAGTCGGAGTCGTCGTCGCTTTCGGGTACGGGCTTCCCCGATACCTTCGACTTTGGTACGGCGATGGGTCTGATTCACACCGCTACGCAGCAGTTCTCGGCTACGAACTCGGTAGGTGTGCCCGACCACACCACCTCGTTCTTCGGTCGTATCAACTATACGCTCTTCGATCGTTTCCTGCTGACCGCTACGATGCGTGCCGATGGTTCGTCGAAGTTCGCCCCCGAGAATCGTTGGGGTTACTTCCCCGCAGCCGCTGTGGCTTGGCGTATGTCGGATGAGGCTTGGTTGAAGGATGTGGATTGGCTCTCGAACCTGAAGCTGCGTGTATCGTACGGTACGTCGGGTTCGGACAACATCAACTCGAACCTGTGGCGTGAGACTTGGAAGTCGCTCGGCTCGGGTAGCAACCGTCTGCCCATCAACGGCGAGTTCTCGGCCTTCTACCGTCCCGACGGTCTGCTGGCCAACAACGACCTGAAGTGGGAGACCACCATCTCGCGTAACATCGGTATCGACTACGGTTTCCTCGGCGGCCGCATCAATGGTGCTTTGGAGATCTATTGGAACACCACGAAGGACCTGCTGATGGCTGTTCCGGTGGACAACACGACCGGTTATTCGTATCAGTTCCAGAACTTCGGTCAGACCTCGAACAAGGGTGTCGAGTTGTCGGTAAATGCCGTTGTGGTGGATAAGAAGGATTGGAAGTTCTCGGTAGGTGCCATCTACAACTACAACAAGAACAACCTGGATGAGCTGCCCAACGCTACGCAGTATGACTACTCGTCGTATTGGGGCTCGTCGGCCCAGGTTCCTGCCAACGACTTTATGTTCATTCAGGACCAGCCGATCGGCATCGTTCGCGGTTACATCTACGAGGGTTTCTATACGACCGCCGACTTTAACTATGTGGATGGTCAGTATGTCTTGAAGAGCGGCACGCCCGACATCACGAAGGCCATCACGGCTACCTACCTCCACCCGTTCAACATTCCCAGCGGTCAGACCGCCTTCCCGGGTGCTCCGAAGTATCGTGATATGAACGGCGACGGCCTGGTGAACCTCGACGACGCTACGTCGCTGGGCGATGTGATGCCCAAGCACACGGGTAGCATCTCGCTCAACCTGAATTGGAAGAACTTCGATCTGTCGGGTAACTTCACGTGGGCTGCCGGTGGTCAGGTTTACAACGTAAACGCCATGATCAACGCCTCGGGTAACGAGTACGACGGTATCGGTCGTCAGCGTCCCGATTGGTATGCCGACACCTATAAGATTTACGACGTGAACAGCACGGGCGACCTCTACTTCGTGGAGACCCCCGCCGAGTTGGATAAGCTCAACGCCAATGCCAAGTATCACCTGCCTTACAACCAGTCGGGTATCGTTTCGTCGCAGTGGATGGAGGATGCTTCGTACCTGCGCCTGCAGACCCTGACGCTGGGTTACTCGCTGCCCAAGAAGGTGGTTAAGAAGATCGGTATCGACCGTCTGCGTGTTTACTTCACGGCCAACAACCTCTTCACCATCACGGGTTATTCGGGTGTAGATCCCGAGGTGAATGCCTATACGAGTGGTCGCTCGGGCTTTATGAGCGATCTGCGTATCTTCCCGACGATGAATATGGACTTTGGTGCCTATCCTCGTGCACGCACGTTCACCTTTGGTGCCAACATCACGTTCTAACAGAGTATAACGCTAAAACGAACATCAGAATATGAAACGATTTATCAATAGTATATTGGTTGTTGCGGCCCTCTTTGTGATGACGGGCTGCGAGGACTACTTGGAGACCAACTCTCCGAGTGTCGTTGACCGCGACTTCGTATTCCAGAACGAGGAGTCGGCCCGTGCCGCCCTCTACTACGGTTATTCGACGTTGCAGAATTGCCGTTCGGTTCACTCGGTAGGTTTCTTCTGGACGCCCATCTGGGGTTCGGATATCGAGGATGCACAGGATTCGTACAGCGAGGGTTCGGCAGGTTGCCTGGAGAAGACCTTCTATCCCACCGGTACGGCCAACTACAACATCAACTCGGGCGAGGGTACCGAGGTATTCGAGCAGCTCTACAACACGATCGCTGTGGCCAACTCGCTCATCACGAGCTACGAGGCGATGGAGAACTTCGAGAGCGATATTATGACCGACGAGCCCAACTCGCTGTCCGATATCTATGGTCAGGCTGTTGCGCTGCGTGCCACCTGCTACTACGAGTTGCTGCGTTGGTGGGGTGATATTCCTCACTCGCTGGTTGCCGGTCAGCAGGCCCAGGGTCTGACGTCGCGTTATGCCATCTACGACTACCACATCCAGAAGCTTATCGAGGTCGAGCCGCATATGTTCCGTCCGGGCGAGGGTACGACCCGTGCCGATGTGATGAACCGTACCTATGTACAGGGTCTGATTGGCCGCTTGTGCCTCTACAACGGTGGTTACCTGACACGCCGCACCGACCTGGGTGCCGACTTCTATGTCGATGGCGAGGGTAATGTCCTTTCGTTCGAGGATTGGTCGGTTGAGAAGAATGGCGCCATCTATGGCCGTCGTTCGGATTGGCGCGAGGTATTTGCCATTGGTAAGAAGTACCTGCAGGAGCTGGCTAACAATTCGGGTTCGGTGGTACTGCACGTGAAAGACCCCCGTGGCGAGAAGGTGGGCGACCGTACCTACGGCAACCCCTTCCAGTACACCTTCCAGCAGATGCACGCCGGTGACAACATCACGCTGGCCGACGAGTCGATCTACGAGATTCCGATGATGTACCTCCACGGCTCGGACCGTCCGGCCTACATCGGTCGTCCTTCGTCGGGTGGTAACGGCGGTGCTCCCTGCGTGGCCTGCGGTCAGGACCGTGTCAATGCCCACTTCTACTATGGTTGGTACGACAACGCCGATATGCGTCGTGACGCTTCGGTATGCGTAACCGGTTCGACGGGTGGCGCCCAGGAGAAGATGCAGTCGTTCGAGCGTTCGGCTTGGGGTGCAGGTTGCGGCCCGGGTACCAACAAATGGGACTGGAACCGTCTGCCCGCTCCCGATACCAGCTCGTATGGTACGTCGGGTATCAACGTAAGCTATATGCGTATTTCGGATGCCTACCTGATGCTGGCCGAGATTTGCGCCGCTTTGGGTGAGGATGCTACCGCCAAGACCTACCTGGGTAAGGTACACCACCGTGCATTCCCCGGCAACAACGACCCCAACTTCGAGAAGTACATCACCGAGTGCGGTGGTCTGTACAAGGCCGTTATCAAGGAGCGTGCGCTGGAGTTCGTAGGCGAGGGTGACCGTCGTTGGACGCTGATTCGCACGGGTATGCTGCCCGAGGCTGCCGTTCAGGTGCGCAAGGATATGACCGAGCTTATCGACGATGTAGTGGCTCAGGGTTACCACGAGTTTGCCAACGGCAACCAGATTCCGGCTTACGTTTGGACCAAGATGGTGGATGCTCGTGCCGAGTACGGCTACCGTCTGACGACCCAGTGCCCCGACGAGAACGATCCGGTTCTCTTCCCGGGTTGGCGTGGTCAGCACGACGATTGGGGTGGTCTGATTCCCTCGTATGCGTCGGTAGTTGCCACCAACGTGGCCATCAAGGGTCTGTTCAAGTACATTGCTCCGGGTTCGGCCGAGGCACAGGCACTCGAGGCTGAGGGTTACGTACAGACGCCGTGGGCTGTCGATATGGACAAGCACCGCGTGTCGTATGCCACCAAGCTGCTGTCGGGTTACACCGATGCCGACTTGGCTGCCAAGAATCCTCCCATCTACCTGAAGCCTTACCTGGCCAAGGTGGTGCTGAACTCGAAGATTTCGAACGGCTATGGCTTCCGTCAGGAGTAAACGACGTTTAGTGATAGGTTAGTTAATAATTAAGTGGAGCCCGCCAGGCAGCGATTGTCTGGCGGGCTTTTTTGTGGATATTATGCAGCCTTTCGGGTGCCAATGGTCACCTAACCAAAAAAGGAGGCTCGGTTTGCAAAACGTGCTTGCAACGACCGAGCCTCATTTTTTGCTTACCTCCTTTGGAGGCAACGAAAGGCTGCGAGAAAGAATCCTCTTAAAATAAAGAATATAGACACCCCCCCTAAATCCCCCATAAAACCATGGTAAAACTATAAGAACTCGATAAAGATATGCCGATTGTTTGTTATATTATTACAAATCAGTATATTATGAATGAGAAAGGCGATTGTTCTAAGTAGTGTTAGCACCTTGCAGCAGGATCTAAGGCAGCCGACCGAGGAGATTTTGCGGGAGGTGTACAAAGAAGAGGGGGGGCTTGTAATTGAAGAGGGAAAATCGGGAAGAGGCGGAGCTGTATTCGGCTACACGACCAACTACAATCATCTTGTTTATGTTTGGCACACTTTTGGGAAGCGTTGGGTGAATCCTCCAACAATTTTCTCGATGAAACAGACCAAGAAAAATCACCTGACGGCCGAGAATGGACGACCGATCGCCGACAATCAGAACACACAAACGGCCGGTGTGCGAGGTCCGGTGACGATGCAGGACCCGTGGCTTGTGGAAAAGCTCGCCCACTTTGATCGTGAGGTGATTCCCGAACGGCGTATGCACGCCAAAGGATCGGGTGCGTATGGTACATTTACCGTGACTCACGACATCACGCCCTACACCCGAGCCTCGATTTTCGCTGAAGTAGGCAAGAAAACCGACTGCTTTGTACGTTTCTCTACCGTGGCGGGTGAGCGTGGTGCCGCCGATGCCGAG